>CAYWYS010000004.1:0-131248 GCA_964462675.1 uncultured Thioalkalivibrio sp. | reverse complement strand
CGGGCTGCTGCGCAAGCACGACATCGGCGGCGCCGGCCGCCCGGGGCGACCGCCGGCGCAGGGCCCCACGGCCGCTTGAGGCCGGCGAGGGCGCGCTCAGCCGGGCCCTGGTGAGGCCGCGGCCCGCGTGCTCGCGGCCGCTTCCTCGCCGAGCAACCAGCGCCGCAGCTGCGCCACGACGCCCTCGGCGATGACGTACAGGCAGGGCACGAGGAACAGCGTCAGCAGCATCGCGGTCAGCAAGCCGCCGACCACGGCCAGTGCCAACGGCTGCATCATGTCCGCGCCAGCGCCCATGCCGACCGCCAGCGGCGCCATCCCGACCACCGTGGTCAGCGTGGTCATCAGGATCGGCCGCAGCCTGACGCCGCCCGCCTCGACCACGGCCTCGTCAAGCGCCATCCCCCGCCGCCGGCTGCGCTCGATGTACTCGACCAGCAGGATCGCGTTGTTCACGACGATACCGATCAGCAGGATCATACCGAGGTAGACCGGGGCGCTCACCGGCGTCGAGCTGAGCCACAGCAGGCCGGTGACGCCGACCAGCGCCAGCGGCGCGGCCGCAATGATCACCAGCGGGTTGCTGAGCCGTTCGTACTGCACCGCCAGCACGACGGACACCAGGAAGATCGCCAGCAGGATCACCGTGCTCAGCTCGCGGTTGGTGTCCTCGATGGTTTCCCACTGTCCGCCGAACACCAGCGCGTACTGGTCGGGCAGCTCGAGCCCCGCGAGCCGCGCCTGCACCTCGGCCATGACCGTGCCGACGTCGGCGAGGCTCGTGTTGAGATCGCCGTTGACGCGCAGGATGCGGCCCTGGTTCTCGCGCTCGATGTGCGCCGGGCCGTCGCCGAGCTGGAAGCGCGCGACGTCGCGCAGCATGACCGGGCCGAGCGCACCCTGGTGGATCAGCATGCCGCCGAGCGTGTCCGGGTCCGTCGCGGCGGCACGTGGCAGGCGCACGCGTACGTCGTACTCGGCCCAGCCGGTCGTGTAGCGGGTCGGCACATGGCCGGTTACCGCATCGCGCACCGCCCGTCCGACGTCTCCCACGCCGAGCCCGAGCGCGGCGGCGCGCTCGCGATCGATATCGATCCGCAGCAGCGGCGTGCGCTCCTCGCGGCCGATCTCGACGCCCTCGAGCCCGCGGATGCCCTGCAGCCGCGCGACGATCTCGCCGCCGATGCGCTGCAGCTCCGGCAATTCCTCGCCGAGGATGCCGATGGAAAGATCGTTGCCCGTGACACCGAACTGCAGGCCCTGGATGCGCGGCGGCCGCACGTTCAGGCGCGCGCCCGCGATGTCCAGCCGGTTCAGCCGGCCCTGCAGCTCCGCGACCCAGCGCCCGGCCGGCCAGTCGGGGCGGCCCGCCGCCGCCTCAAGCTTGACGCCGATGTTGGCCGTGCCCGGCCGCTCGGAGATGACGCCGCCGGAAAGGTGCCCGCCGACCATCGCGAACACCGTCTCGACATGCGGCATCGCGGCGATCTCGCGCTCGATCGCGCGCGCCGCGGCGTCCGTCTGGCCCGGCGGCGTGCCCGGCGGCAGCACCATGCGGACATTCACCTGGCCGTCGTCGACCTGCGGCAGGAACTCGTCGCCGAGCTCGCCGAACAGCCAGGCGCCGCCCGCGAGCAGTACGGCCGCGACCGCCACGACGAGCCAGCGCAGCGGCAACAGCCGCGCCAGCAAGCCCCGATAGCCGCTCGCAAGACGCGTCACGCCGGCACGCAGCAGGCGAAACGGCGCCGTGTCGCCGAGCCCCGAGCGGAACCGCACCTTGGCCAGCTGCGCGGCCAGCATCGGCACGAGCGTCAGCGCAGCGGCCAGCGAGGCGATGATCGCGAAGGAAATCGTCAGGATCAGCTCGCGAAAGATCAGCGAGGCCAGCCCGGTGATCAGCAGGAATGGCGCGACCGCCGCGAGATTCGTCAGCGTGCCCGCGATGATCGCTGAGCTGACCTCGTCGGCGCCGTCGTGTGCCGCCGTGTCCTCGTCCTTGCCGAGTTGCTCGTGGTGCCGCGAGATGTTCTCGAGCATGACGATGGCGTTGTCCAGCAGCAGGCCGACGCCGAGCGCGAGCCCGCCGAGGCTCATGACGTTCAGCGTCAGGCCGCTGGCGCCCATCAATGCGAAGGTCGCCATCACCGCGAGCGGAATCGACAGGCCGATGACGAAACCTTTGCGCAGGCTGCCGAGAAAGCCGAGCACGACCAGCATCGCCAGCGCGCCGCCGAGCAGCGCTGCGGTGCTGACCGCGCGCAACGAGCCGCGGATGAAGAACGCGGCGTCGGTCGTCGCGCGATACTCGATGTCGGGCGGGATGAAGCCGCTCGTCTCGAGGCGCGCCAGCGTCGCGTGCACGCTGTCCACGACGCCGACCGTGTTCGCCTCGGGCAACTTGAACACCGACAGCTGTGTCGCGGGGATGCCGTTGAGGCGCACGAACATGCGTTGCTCGCGGTAGCCGTCGCGCACCTCGGCGACCTCGTCGAGCCGGATGCGGCGCTCACTGCCCGGCACGGCGATCAGCACGGCTGCCACGTCGGCGGGATTGCGGAAGCGGCCGTCGGTACGTGCCATGACGTCGAAGGTGTCCGACGTCACCTGGCCGGCAGCAATGTTGATGTTCTCGCGCGCGAGCGCCGCCGCGACATCCTGCAGCGCGATCCCGTAGGAGCGCAGCCGCTCCTGGTCGACCACGACCTCGAGTTCCCGCACCAGGCCGCCGGCGGCCTCGACGCCCGCCACGCCATGCAGCGAGAGCAGCTGCGGCACGAGCCGGTGCTCGACCCAGTCGCGCACCTCGCGCGGGCTGCGCGCCGCCGAGCTGAACCCGGCCTGGTAGATGGCGTCCCGCGAGGGGTCAAACTTGTAGAGCCGCGGCGGATCGATGTCGGGCGGCAGCTGGGTGCGCGCCAGCTCGAGCAGCCGGGCGGCGTCCTGCAGCGCGAAGTCGAGGTTCACGCCGTAGTCGAACTCGAGGTTGACGTTGGTGCGGCCCTCGGAAGCGCGGCTGTGGATCCGGCTCAGGTTCTCCGTGCCGGCCAGGGCGCGTTCCAGCACCCGCGTGACCTGCTCCTCCATGACCTCTGGCGCGACGCCCGGGTAGTTCACCGTGACGCGGATCAGCGGGTAAACGATCTCGGGCAGCAGGTTGACCGCGAGCCGCTGCATGAAAAACAGGCCCAGCACCAGCACGACCGACGCGATCGCCAGGGTGCCGACCGGCCGCCTGATGGCGGCGTGCGCAATGCCGCGGTAATAGCGTGTGCCGCGCGCCGGGTCAGCCGGCCGCACGGCGCTCATCCGGCCCACCCGACGATGCGCACGCGCGTTCCCGCGGACAGGTCGAGCGGGTTGCTGGCCACGACACGCTCGCCGGGCGCGAGCCCGTCGAGAATCTCCTGCCACGCGCCGCGCGTGATTCCCGGCGTCACGGCACGGCGCTCGAGCCGGTCCTCGGCGCCAATGACCATGACATAGTGGCCGTTGTCGAGCTCGCCGACCGCGCCGGCCGGCACCGCGAGTGCGCGCTCGCGCCGATCGACGAGCAGCTCGGCCCGCGCAAGGAAGCCGGGGCGCACGCCGAGCTCCGCCGCGCCGGGGATGATGACCTCGACGACCACCAGCCGGCTGACGGCCTCGGCTGACGGAAAGATCCGGCGGATCCGCGCAGCGAAGACCTGCCCGGCATCGAGCGCGTCGATGCGCACCTCGACGGCCGCGTCCGGCTGCAGCGCGCCGACATCCAGCTCGGAGACGCCCAGCCGCAGCACGAGCTCATCTAGGTCGGCGATATCCGCCACCGGGGCGTGACGGCCGACGGCCTCACCCGGCTCCACGTGCCGCGCCACGACGGTGCCGTCGGCAGTCGCCCGGACCACGCCGAAGCCGACCCGCGTCTCCCAGAGCTCCACGTCGCTGGCGGCGATGTCCAGTTCCGCCTTCGCGGCGTCGAAGGTCCCGGCATCGACGTAGTCGCGCTGTCGCAGGTCCTCGAGCCTGGCGAAATGCGCCCGCCGCTCCCCGAGCCGCGCCCGGGCCCGCGCCAGTTCGGCGCGCTGCTCGGCGACGTCGAGACGCGCGATGACCTGTCCGGCCCGCACGCGGTCACCTTCCTCGAACAGGATCTCCAGCACGATGCCCTCGACGCTGGTCGCGAGCCGGATGGTGCGCAACGGCTCCACTGGCGCGGACACGCGCACGGTGCGCGACAGGTCGCGCGGCGCGACCTCGGCAGCCTGCACCGGCAGGCGGTACTCCGCCGCTGCCGTCGTAGAGGACTCCGCCGCCGGCCGCTCGCAGCCCGCAGCCAGCAGCAGCAGGCCGGCCAGCAGGCCGGCCGGCGCCTTGATCGGCAGGTCAAAACGCGCGTGCCGGATGATTTCGGGCTCCTCGCGAAGCGCGACAGGAGGGCCTATTGTACCGGCACAGCCGGCAGCGCTCAGGGCAAGGCGCGCAGGCGCGCAACGGCCTCGCTGTAGCTGCGCTCGAGTTCGCCCGCACCGTTGACGCTGACAGCCAGGTCCTTGAGCAGTCCGTCCCGCAGCCCGTAGACCCAGCCGTGCACCGCCAGCGGCTGGCCGCGCTCCCACGCCTCCTGCACGATCGTCGTGCGGCAGACGTTGACGACCTGCTCGATGACGTTCAGCTCGCACAACCGGTTTACGGCGTCCTCGCTGCCGCCGGCGGACACGCAATCGCGGTGGCGCGCGTGCACGTCCTGCACATGCCGCAGCCAGTTGTCGCTCAGCCCGAGCCGGTCGCCCTGCAAGGCCGCGCGCACGCCGCTGCAACCGAAATGCCCGCAGACGATGATGTGCCCCACCTTGAGGGCATCGACGGCAAACTGGATCACCGACAGGCAGTTCAGGTCGGTGTGCACCACCAGGTTGGCGACGTTGCGATGCACGAACAACTCGCCCGGCAGCATGCCGACGATCTCGTTGGCCGGCACCCGGCTGTCGGCGCAGCCGATCCACAAGTACCGCGGCGACTGCTGGCGCGACAGCTTCAGGAAAAACTCCGGATCCTGCTCGCGGATGCGCGCGGCCCAGGCGCGGTTGCTGGCGAACAGCTCGCGGATGTCCTGGTTGCGCTCGTCCGTCATCCCGCACCCGCGTTGTGCTTGCCTGCGCCTTGTTGTTCGCCGGACGAAGCTGCTTGTCGCGCCACCTCGGCGGCCTGCCTGGCCGGGCCGAGCAGCACGGCGAACCAGCGGGTGCGCGGATCCGTCTCGAGCGCGATCTTCACCGCCATCGTCAGCGGCCCGGACAACAGCATGCCGACCGGACCCAGCACCCAGCCCCAGAACAGCAGCGACAGGAACACGACCAGCGTCGAGAGCCCCAGGCCCTTGCCCATCATCCGCGGCTCTACGATGTTGCCGAACACGATGTTGGCGACGAGGAACCCGGCGAGCACCAGCAGCACGCCACCCCAGTCGAGCGCCACGAGCGCCAGCAGCAGCGCCGGCACTGCCGCGATGATGCTGCCGATGTTCGGCACGTAGTTCAGCAGGAACGCCAGCACGCCCCACAACAGCGCGAAATCCAGCCCGACGATCCACAGCCACAGCGCGATCGTGCCGCCGGTCATCATGCTGACCAGGGTCTTGATGCGCAGGTACTCCTGCAGCCGGTCGGAGAACTCGCGAAAGGAATCGACGACCTCGCTGCGGCCGCCGAGCGCCTCGCGCACTTTCGCGGGAAACTCGGATGCCTCGAACAGGATGAAGATGATCGTCAGCAGGATCAGGAAGATATTCGCCAGCACCGCGCCGAGCCCGCCGCCGATCTGCCGCACGAAGGACAGCGCCGCGGCCGGCTTGACCAGGTCCTCGATCGCGGCGCGCCCGGCCTCGATGCCGTGCTCGCCGAGCCAGGTTGCGACGCGGCTGACCATCGCCTGGATTCTCTCCTGGTAGCCGGGCAGCGCGACGTAGAAGGCGTCGAACGAAGCACCGACCAGGGCGGCCAGCGGGATCCAGATCAGCACCAGGCCGAGCGACAGCACCAGCATCGCCACCGGCAGCGGCAGGTTGTGCGCCGTCAGCCAGTGCAGCGGCGGAATCAGGATCGTCGCCAGCACGGCGGCCAGCAGGAACGGCACCACGATCGGCGCCGCCAGCTTCAGGCCGCCGATGATGACGACGATCGCGGCGGCGCCGAGCAGCACGCTGACGGGGCCGCCGGCGTGGTGGAGCGAGTCCTTCATTGATGCTGCAGCCTTCCGGAATTTTTTGGCGGGGCCATAGAGTACGATACCCGGGAGATCGCCGGGTACCGCCGGCCGTCCCGTACCCGGACGAGGCAGACACGCATGAGCGAACTGTCGCTGCTGACCGTCCTGATCCTGATCGCCGCGACGGTGTTCACGCTGGCGACGTTCCGGCGGCTGCAGATTCCACCCGTGCTCGGCTACGTACTGGTCGGCGCGTTCCTCGGCCCGGCCGCGCTGGCAGTTGTGCCGGACCTGGCGCAAGTGCGCCCGCTGGCCGAGTTCGGCGTGGCCTTCCTGCTGTTCACGCTCGGGCTGGAGTTCTCCGTCCCGCGGCTGCGTTCCCTCGGCTGGAGCCTGGTCACGCTCGGCAGCGCGCAGGTGCTCCTGACGACGCTGGCCGTCACGGGCGGCGCCTGGATGCTCGGCACCGACCCGGCGATCGCGGTCCTGCTCGGCGGCGCGGTGGCCATGTCCTCGACGGCGGTCATGGCGCCGCAGCTCGCCGCGCAGGGCGAGTTGACGCAGCGACATGGCAGCCTCGCGATCGGCATATCGGTGTTCCAGGACATCGCGGTCGTGCCCTTCCTCGCGCTGGTGCCGGTGCTCGCCGGTGGCGCCGGCCCGGCAGCACCGATCCGCGCGGTGCTGCTCGCGCTCGTGTCCGTGGTCATCGTGCTGGCGGTCGGCCACTGGTTGCTGCGTCCCTTCATGCGGGAGATGGCGCGCGCCCGCCTCGCGGAGCTGTTCACGCTGACCATCCTGCTGGTCGTGCTCGGGGCGGCGTGGATCACCGAGGCCGTCGGCCTGTCGCTGGCCCTCGGCGCATTCCTCGCCGGGCTGATGCTCGCCGAGACCGAGTTCCGGCACCGGGTCGAAACCGACATCCGCCCGTTCCGCGACCTGCTGCTCGGGTTGTTCTTCATCACCGTCGGCATGACGCTGGATTTCGCCGTGCTGCTGCGCTGGTGGCCGTTCGTCATCGGCTCGCTGCTGCTGCTGACCCTGGGCAAGTCTTTACTGGTCGCGGCCCTGCTGCTGTGGGGCCGCGAGAGCCGCGAGGTCTCAGTGAAGGCGGCGATCGCGCTCGGCCAGGGCGGCGAGTTCGGCATCGCCATCCTGACGGTCGCGAGCCAGCGCGCGCTGCTGGAGCCCGAGGTCGTGCAGCCGCTGCTGATCGCCATCGTGCTCAGCATGGCCTTGAACCCGCTGTTGATCCGCTACTCGGGGCCGATCGCGCGGACGCTCGGCGCGGCGGCGCCGCCGCCGGCGCCGATCCTCGGGCCGGATCCGGTCGCGGCCACGGCCGGGCGCGACCATGTGGTGCTGTGCGGCTTTGGCCGCGTCGGCCAGAACCTCGGCCGCATCCTCGAGGAGGAAGGCATCGAGTACATCGCGATCGAGCTCGACCACGATCGCGTGCGGGTCGCGCGCGAGGCCGGCGATCCGGTGATCTGGGGCGACTCCGGCGACCCGGCGATCCTGGCAAAGGCGGGGCTCGACGCGGCGAACCTCGTCGTCACGACGGTGCCGAGCACGCGCGAGACCTTGCGCATCCTCGCGGCGATCCGCGAGCAGTTCCCGGCGGTGCCGATCCTCGTGCGGGCCCGGGATGACATGCACCTCGACACCCTGCAGCAGAGCGGGGCCACCGAAGTCGTGCCGGAAACGCTCGAGGCAAGCCTGATGCTGGCCTCGCACATGCTGGCCTTGCTGCGGGTGCCGATCGGGCGCGTGCTGCGCAAGGTGCAACGCGTGCGCGAGGACCGCTACGAGATCCTGAGGACGGTGTTCCGCAGCGGCGCGCCGAGCGGCGTCGAGCTCGGCCAGTCGGAACGCGCGGAGCTGCAGACCGTGACCTTGCCCGCGGAGGCCGCCGCCGTCGGGCGGAGACTGAATGAGCTCGGCCTCGAGGCCCACGGCGTGGTCGTGACAGCCATCCGGCGCGACGGTATCGTTGGCCGCCACCCGCTGCCGGATACCCTGCTGCGCGAGCAGGACGTGCTGATCCTGTTCGGCCGGCCCGAGGACCTCGAGCTCGCCCTCAGGCTCCTGTTTGCCAGCCGCTGACCATGAACTCCACGAGGCACCTATGACCACACTCGGCACCCCGCTGACGGACAACGCCACCCGCCTGCTGCTGCTTGGCGCGGGCGAGCTCGGCAAGGAAGTGGCCATCGAGGCGCAGCGCCTCGGGGTCGAAGTCATCGCGGTGGATCGCTATGCGAATGCCCCGGCGATGCAGGTCGCGCACCGCAGCCACGTCATCGACATGCTCGACCGCGCTGCACTGCGCGCGCTGATCGAGGCGGAGCGGCCGAGCCTCGTCGTGCCGGAGATCGAGGCCATCGCCACGCAGGAACTGCTGGCGCTGGAGGCGGAGGGCGTCCGCGTGATCCCGACCGCCGCCGCGGCGCGGCTGACGATGGACCGCGAGGGCATCCGGCGGCTGGCCGCCGAGGAACTCGGCCTGGCGACCTCGCCGTTCCGTTTCGCGGACGACGAAGCCGGGTATCGCGCCGCAATTGCAGCGGTCGGCATGCCCTGCGTCGTCAAGCCGGTCATGAGTTCCTCGGGCAAAGGCCAGTCGACCGTACGCACGGCCGCGGACGTCGCGCGCGCGTGGCAGTACTCGCAGCAGGGCGGACGCACCGGCGCGGGTCGCGTCATCGTCGAGGGCTTCGTCGAGTTCGACTACGAGATCACGCTGTTGACGGTGCGCCACGGTGGCGCGACGAGCTTCTGCGCGCCGATCGGGCACTTGCAGGTGGACGGCGACTACCGCGAGTCCTGGCAGCCGCAGCCGATGAGCGCGCTGGCGCTGGAGCGCGCCAGGCACATCGCCGACGCGGTCACCCGCCGGCTCGGCGGCAGCGGCATCTTCGGCGTCGAGCTGTTCGTGCGCGGTGACGAGGTGCTGTTCAGCGAAGTCTCGCCCCGGCCGCACGACACCGGGCTGGTGACGCTCGCGTCACAGGGCCTGTCGCAGTTCGCGCTGCACGTGCGTGCAATCCTCGGCCTGCCGGTGCCGAATATCCGCCAGTGGGGCCCGGCGGCCTCCTGCGCAATCCTCGGCGAGGGCGACTCGCGCCGGATCAGCTACGCCGGCCTGGATGCGGCGCTGGCCGAGCCCGACACCGAGATCAGGCTGTTCGGCAAGCCCGAGGTGCATGGCAAGCGCCGCCTCGGCGTGGCGCTGGCGCGCGGCGCGACCATCGAGGAGGCGCGCGCCAAGGCCCGCCGCGCCGCTGCTGCGGTCCGCATCGAGCTCTAGGGCGCGCTGATCCGGATCCCGCCGCTGCCGGTGGAGACCCGTGCCGTGCCGTCGCCGGCGCCGGCCACCGCGCGGAAGTTGCGACGGCCCGATTCGACCTGGCTGAGCGCCGGGATGTCGATCCGGAACTCGCCGTTGCGGTTGCGCAAGTCCAGACGCAGCGACAGCGGGGTGACGCTGCGGATATCGACGCTGCCCGATCCGGTATCCACGACGAGGTGGCGCATCGCGGCGAGATCGCCGGCCAGGGAAACGCTGCCGGAGCCGGTGTCGACGATGACATCCGGACCGGCGACGAGGCCCTCGCCGCGCACCGATCCCGAGCCGGTGTCGATGTCGAGCGAGCCGCTGACGTCCGTCAGGCTGACGCTGCCGGAGCCGGTGTCGACCTCGATGTCGCCGTCGATACCGCGCAGCGACACGTTGCCGGAACCGGTGTCCGCCTCGACCCGGCCGAGCACGTTCTCGATCTCGATCCGACCGCTGCCGGCATCCGCGGCCACGTCGCCGCGAAAGCTCTCGATCGTGATGCGGCCGGAGCCGGACTCGGCGCGCAGCTTACCGCGGCCGTCGAGGACGCGCACGCCCCCCGCGCGGGCGCCGAGCGACAGCTCGCCGTGGACGCGCTCGGCGCTGACCGGGCCGACGCCGTTGCGAACGCGCAGGGCCGCGTCGGCCGGCACGAGGATCTCGAGGTCGACGCGCAGCAGTTCACCCTGCGAACTGCTGAGCTGCACCTTGCGGCCCTGGTACGTGATCGATGTGTTGATGCGGCGAAACTCCTCGCCGTCATAGCGCAGGCGTGACAGGCGCGCCGGGTACGCCACGACGACCTCGCGGACGGCGCCGCGCTGACTCGTCTGCAGGCTAACCTCGTCCGCCAGCGCGTCGCTCTCCGCGGTCACCCTGGCGCGGATCACGAACTCGCCGTCGCCCGGCACGAGGCGCACCGTGCCGGCCAGGTTGTGAAGCTCGACGGCGCGCGTGCCGTCCAGCCGCAACTCGAGCTCACGCTCGGCCGCGGCGGCCGGCAGCGCCAGCGCCAGTCCCAGCGCGGCGATGCATATCGCGCGCGCCAGCCTCATGATCCCACCTCGACGTCGACGGTCAGGCGCGACACGACTCGCGTCACGCCGGGCACATCGGCGGCGACGCGCACGACGTGCTCGAGCGCTGCCAGACCTCCGACACGGCCGTGCAGCGTCACGGTCCCGCCGCTCGACGAGACGCTGATGTCCTCGCGCGCCAGCGCCGTGTCGACCCGGATGCGGGACTCGACCTCGCGCGCCAGGGCACTGTCCTCGCGAAGCGGCGCCGCAGTTACGGCGCGATCGTGGTCACTCGACCATTCGACGTCGGCGCGCCGATGGTTGCCCTCGCCGCCGACCACGACCACGCAGCCGCTGGCCAGCGCGGCGCTGGCCGCCACGAGGGCAATCCGGGCCCGCCGCGAACTCCGTCTCGAGATCATTGCGTATCGTCTCCAGCTCAAGGTAAATGACTGCGCAAGCCTCCGCTCAGGAATCGTCGCGCCAGCGGCGCAGCCAGACGGCGCCGGCGAGGAACAGCACGCCGACGGCGATGCCGAGCCACAGGGAGGGCGCGGCGAGCAGCCGTCCCGGCGAAAACAGCTCGCTCAGCGCAGGAAAGTTCGAAATGATTGTGCCGCCTTCGGATCCGAACATCGCGACCTCGCGATCGCCGCGGAAAGCCAGCTCGAAGCCGCCGACCATCCGGTGGTGCAGCAGCGCCGCAAAGTTCGACGTCCCGAGCAACGTCCGCTCGGCCACCATCAAGAGCGCCGGCGGCGCGATCGCCCAGCCCAGCACGGCGCGCTTCGCAAAGGCCGACACCAGCAGCAGCCAGCCGTCGATCGGCGCAAACCACAGCGCTTGCACGAGCAGCGCGTACAGCAGCGCCGTCGTGACGCGGGCGATCGATGCCGGGCCGCTGGCCAGCGCCTCGCCCGAGCCGGCCCAGTACAGCGCCAGGCCGCCGATCAGCCAGACCAGCACCGCCGTGACGACGAACACGCCGACAGTCAGCAGCGGAATCGCGGCAATGCCGGTCAGGTACTTGGAGCCGACCACCTGCAGGTCAGAAACCGGCAAGGACTTCCAGAACAGGATGCTGCGATCCTTGCGCTCGTTGTACAGCGCGTCGAGGAAGTAGAAGAACACGACGAAGGTCATGACGAGGTTCAGCAGCATCGCGATCGACATCAGCATGATCTGCAGGCCGACGGCGATCGAAGTCGGATCCAGCTCGTCGCCGATCTCGGCCAACGTCATGGTGCCGTCCATGACGCCGATGCGCACCAGGCCGAACACCGCCAGCAGCGCGGCGAGCACGAACAGCGCGCCGAATACCGAGGTCACGGCCCAGCTGGAGCGGTTCTCGATCAGTTCGCGCCGCACCAGGGTCATCATCTGTTTCACGACGCGGCCCTCCTGACCTTGGCGACGAACAGGTCGGCGACGCCCGGCACCTTGATCTCGCCGAGCGGCGCGAGCTCGGCGCGCGTCCGGTTCTCGAACACAAAGTAATGCCGGCCGAGGCCCTGGCGCTCCGACAGCGGGCCGAGCTCGCGGGCGCGCGCCGCCATGTCGGGCCGCGTCGCGAGCTCCAGGAACTTCTCACCGAGCGCGTCCATGCTCTCGTCGAGCACGATGCGTCCATGGCTGATGAACATCAGGTCGGTCAGGATGTGCTCGACTTCCTCGACCTGGTGCGTCGTCAGCAGGATGGTGCGCTCGCCATCGAAATAATCGTTCAGCAGCGCGCTGTAGAATTCCTTCCGGTAGATGATGTCGAGCCCGAGCGTCGGCTCGTCGAGCACCAGCAGCCGCGCGTCGATCGCCATCACCAGCGCCAGGTGCAGCTGCGTCACCATGCCCTTGGAGAGCGCGCCGATCTTGCTGGCCGGCTTGATCTCGGTCTGCGCGAGAAAGGCCTCGGCTTTCGCGCGACTGAAGCGCGGGTGCAGCCCCGCGGTGACGTCGAGCGCCTGGCGCACGCGCAACCAGCGCGGCAACACGGCGACGTCGGCAATGAACGCCACCTGCTGCATCAGCTCGGCGCGCTTGCGGCGCGGGTCGAGGCCCAGCACTTCCAGTTGCCCCTCGAAACGCCCGAGGCCGAGAATCGCCTTCAACGCGGTCGTCTTGCCGGCGCCGTTCGGGCCGATCAGGCCGACGATGCGCCCCGACGGGATTTCGAAGTCGACATGGTCGAGCGCGACGGTGCTGCCGTAGCGGCGCGAGAGTCCCTGGGCTCTGATCACGGGGTTCACTTGCCGTCCTCCTGGTCGTCGAGCTGCTCACGGGCCCGCGCGAGCAACTCATCGGGATCGAGGCCCAGGCGCCGAATCGTGGCGACGACCTGCGGCCACTGCTCGCTCAGGAAGGCCTGGCGCTCGTCCTTCATCAGCGCCTTGCAGGCGCCGTCGCGGACGTACATGCCGCGACCGCGGCGCTTTTCGACCAGGCCCTCGTCGACGAGCTCCTGGTAAGCTTTCAGCACCGTCAACGGGTTGAGCCGGTATTCGGCCGCGACGGTCCGCACCGACGGCAGGGCGTCGCCGTCGGCCAGCACGCCTTCGAGGATCATCGTCACGACCCGGTCGCGCAGTTGCCGGTAGATCGGCTGGGCGTCGTTCCACTCGCCTTCCATGGTGTCCTCCGCCGCTCAGGCCATCATCGAGGCAAGCGTCAGGCAGGCGATCGCGAGGATCGTTAGCAGGCGCATGGTTTCTTCGCGCTTCTTCCTGGTGCTCATGGCGGGTCCTGTTGGCGCTTGCACGCCGATGGCTGATCCGGTGTTGTAGTCAACTATAACACCAGTTTCGAAGAATGCAAGCCCCACCCGATAAAAACGGTCCGGCGAGCGGCCCCCGGCGCTGCTAAAATGTTGCGCCGCCCTGTTGATTGCGGGGCCGCACCACCGCCGGGCCGCACAAACCCGCCCCACCGCCAGAATCCAGAACAGGGAGTCACAGATGACCCAACCCGCGAGAGTCGCCATCACCGGCGCCGCCGGCCAGATCGGCTACCAGCTGGCCTTCCGCATCGCCTCCGGCCAGCTGCTCGGTCCCGACACCCCCGTGATCCTGCAGCTGCTCGAGATCCCGCCGGCGCTGGGCGCGCTGAAGGGCGTCGAGATGGAACTGCTGGATTGCGCGTTCCCGACGCTCGCCGGGGTGGTCGCTACCGACCAGCCGGACGTGGCTTTCGGCGATGCGAACTACGCGCTGCTGGTCGGCGCAAGGCCGCGCGGGCCCGGCATGGAACGCAAGGACCTGCTGCTCGAGAACGCCAAGATATTTTCCGCCCAGGGCAAGGCGCTGAACGATAACGCCCACCGCAAGGTCAAGGTGCTGGTCGTCGGCAACCCGGCGAACACCAATGCGCTGATCGCGCTGTCGAACGCGCCCGACCTCGACCATGCCCGCTTCACGGCCATGACCCGGCTGGACCACAACCGCGCCATCAGCCAGCTCGCCGCGAAGACCGGCGCGAGCGTCAACGACATCCGCCAGATGACGATCTGGGGCAATCACTCGGCGACCCAGTACCCCGACATCGCCCATTGCACGGTGCGCGGCAAGCCGGCCCCCTCGCTCGTCGACCAGGGGTGGGTGCGCGATGATTTCATCCCGACGGTGCAGCAGCGCGGCGCGGCCATCATCAAGGCGCGCGGCCTGTCCTCGGCCGCTTCGGCCGCTTCGGCCGCGATCGACCACGTGCGCGACTGGGCGCTCGGCAGCGCGCCGGGCGACTGGGTGAGCATGGCCGTGCCGTCCGACGGCAGCTACGGCGTCGCCGAGGGAATCGTCTACTCGTTCCCCGTGCGCTGCGCCAATGGCCGCTACGAGATCGTCCAGGGGCTGGAGATCAGTGAATTCAGCCGCGCGCGCATGCAGGCGACCGAGAAGGAGCTGCTCGAGGAACGCAACGACGTCCGCGACCTGATCTAGTCGCCGCCGCCTTTGGCACAAGCCCGCTTCGAGGGTATATTCAAACGACTGTATGGCGCCGTGACGCGCGCCGGGCCGCCGTTTCGCTCGAGGGGTAAAGCAACGTGTCCACTCTGTTCTGGTTCCTGTTGTTCTTTGGTGGCGCGCTGGCGCTGGCCTATCGGCGCGTGAGTCTTGGCCCGGCCACGGCCGCCACGGGCGTAGCCTTGCTCGGCTACACGATCTTCGGCGCCGGCAGCGTGCTCTGGATACTGCTGCTGTGGGTGCTGTTCGCGGGCCTCGTCGCGCTGAACCTGACGGACGTGCGGCGCGAGCGGGTCACGCGGCCGCTGCTGCGCATTTACCGGAAGATGCTGCCCTCGATGTCGCGCACCGAGCGCGAGGCGCTCGAGGCCGGCACGGTGTGGTGGGAAGGCGAGCTGTTTGCCGGCGTGCCGCGCTGGCACAAGCTGCTCGGCGCGCCCTCGCCGCAACTGTCCGACGAGGAGCAGGCCTTCCTGGACGGACCCTGCGAGGCGCTCTGCCGGCAGATCGACGAATGGCAGGTCACGCATGACCTCCAGGACCTGTCGCCGGAAACGTGGCAGTCCCTGCGCGGCGACGGCTTCTTCGCGATGATCATTCCGAAGCAATACGGCGGCCTCGAGTTTTCCGCCTATGCGCACAGCCAGGTGCTGACCAAGATCGCCAGCCGCAGCGCGACGCTGGCCTCCACGGCCGCAGTGCCGAACTCGCTCGGCCCGGCGGAACTGTTGCTCAAGTACGGCACCGAGGAGCAGAAGAATCGCTGGCTGCCGGGCCTCGCTTCCGGCAAGGAAATCCCGTGCTTCGGGTTGACCAGCCCGCGCGCCGGCTCGGATGCGGCATCGATCCCGGACGAGGGCGTGGTCTGCAAGCAAGTACTTGACGGCGAGGAAGTGCTCGGCCTGCGAATGAATTTCTCCAAGCGCTACATCACGCTCGCGCCGGTCGCGACCGTGGTCGGGCTGGCGCTCCGGCTGTTCGACCCGGACGGGCTGCTCGGCAAGGACAAGGACCTCGGCATCACCGTCGTGCTGGTGCCCGCGGACACCCCGGGGGTCGAGATCGGCCGTCGCCACATTCCCTTGTCGGTGCCGTTCATGAACGGCCCGATCGAGGGCCGGGACGTGTTCCTGCCGCTGGATGCGATCATCGGCGGGCCGAAGATGGCCGGCCAGGGCTGGCGGATGCTGATGGAATGCCTGTCGGTGGGGCGCTGCATCTCGCTGCCGTCGAATGCCAACGGCGGCGCCAAGGCCGGCGTGTTCGCCACCGGCGCCTACGCGCGCATCCGCAAGCAGTTCGGCATGCCGATCGGCCGTTTCGAAGGCGTCCAGGAGGCGCTCGCGCGGATGGCGGGCTTCACATACATCATCGACGCGGCGCGCAGCGTCACGATCGCCGCCGTGGACGCCGGCGAGAAGCCGGCCGTGCCCTCCGCGATCCTGAAGTATCACTGCACCGAGATGGCCCGCGTGGTCGCCAACGATGCGATGGACATCCACGGCGGCAAGGCGATCTGCATGGGCCCGGGCAACTATCTCGGCACCGGCTACAACTCCATCCCGGTCATGATCACGGTCGAGGGCGCGAACATCCTGACGCGCAGCCTGATGATCTTCGGCCAGGGCGCGATCCGCTGCCATCCGTTCGTGCTCAAGGAACTGCATGCGGCGCAGAACCCCGACCAGGAGGCCGGCCTCGAGGCGTTCGACCGGGCGCTGTTCGGCCATCTCGGCTACGCGTTCTCGAACGCAGCGCGCGCCTTCCTGCTCGGCCTGAGCGCCGCGCGCTGGGCGGACAGCCCGACGCGCGGGCCGACGCAGCGCTACTACCAGCACATCGGCCGCTTCAGCGCGGCCTTCGCGCTGGCTTCCGACACGGCCATGCTGACGCTCGGCGGTGCGCTGAAGAAAAAGGAAATGCTGTCCGCGCGGCTTGGCGACATCCTCTCGAACCTCTACCTGGCGTCGATGGTGCTGAAGCATTTCGAGAACCAGGGGCGGCGCGAGGCCGACCTGCCGCTGGTGGAGTGGAGCTGCCGCTTCCTGCTGTACCGCGCGCAGGAGCAGTTGCACGGTTTCCTGCGGAACTTCCCGGTGCGCTGGATCGCCTGGCTGTTGCGCATCATCGTGTTCCCGCGCGGCCGCAGCTTCAGCGCCCCGCGCGACGGCCAGTCGCGGCGGATCGTCGAACTGGTCATCAGCCCGGGCGAAACGCGCGACCGGCTCTGTGACGGCGTGTATCGCACCGTGGAGCCGGGCAGCCACCTCGGGCTGCTGCAGGAGGCCATGGAGCTGTCCATCGAGGTGTCGCCGCTGGAGAAGAAGTTGCGCAAGGGCGCCAAGGAAGGACAGGTGCGCGCGCTGGACTTCGCCGGGCAGCTCGAGGAGGGCGTCGCGGCCGGTATCATCACGGCCGAGGAGGCGGAGAAGCTGCGCATCGCCGACGCCAAGGTCATGGCGCTGATCAACGTCGACGACTTCGCGCCGGAAGACTTCCGGCAGCCGATGCGCGCGACGAAACCGGCGCGCAAGGGACGGCGCGCCCCGCAGGATGCGGGCGACGTGAAATCGGCTGAGGCGGCCGAGGCTTAAGCCCGGCCGCCCGGGCCGAAGCCATGCGCGGCGAGGGCATCGCTTACGAGGTCGCGCTCGAGCCCGATCCTGAAATCCTCGCCGAGTTCGAGGCCTGGCTCGAATACCATGTCGACGACATGCTGGCGCTGCCCGGCTTCACCGGCGCCAGCATCCACAAGGCCGAGGACCCCGACAGCGGCAAGGCGCTGCGGGTCGTGCGCTACGAGCTCGAGGACCGCGCGGCACTGGCGCGCTACCTCGAGGAATATGCCCCGCGAATGCGCGCGCAGGGGATTGCCCGCTTCGGCGACCGCTTCCAGGCCAGCCGCCGCATAGTCCTCGAGGGCCGCGATGCGGCGCTGACCGACGCGCGGCCCTGCCCGAACTGCAGCGAGCTGTTGTGGGGCCAGTATTGCGCCAGCTGCGGCCAGCGGGCGCGCGTGCGCATGATCACCTTCTGGGAGATGCTGAAAGAAGCCGGCGACCTGCTCGCCTCGCTCGATTCGCGCATCTGGCGCACCCTGGGCCTGCTGCTGTTCCGACCGGGCCGGCTGACGCTCGACTACCTGCAAGGCAGGCGCGCCCGCTACGTGCCACCGGTGCGCTTGTTCATCGCCTCGAGCATCGTGTTCTTCTTCATCGCGACCTTGAACACGAAGTTCGAGTTCGGCCCGGACGGCAGCGTCGTGTTCGAGACGGACGGCGAGCCGGTCACCGCCGTCGAGCAGCTTGAGCCGGAGTCCGCAGCAGCGGTCGGGGCGGAGCCCGCCCCGGAGGCCGATGCGGAGGCCCCGCCACGACGCAGCTCGAGCGCCACGATCGGCAGCGCGCGGGTCGGCGAGGACTGCGAGGTCGATTACTCAGGCGCGCCGGCGTGGCTGGTGCAGCTCGTCCCGCACAGCCGCGCCGTCCAGATCTGCCAGCGCATCACGGCCGATCACGGGCGCTCCTTCGCGCGCACCTTGCTGAGCAACGTGCCGGCGATGATGTTCCTGTTCCTGCCGCTGATGGCGCTGGTCATGAAAGTGGCCTACCCGCTGTCGGGTCGCTACTACGCCGAGCACCTGCTGTTCCTGGTGCACTTCCACTCCTTCTTCTTCATCCTGAACATCCTGCTGATCGCGGCCCGCTGGGGCGGGGAGCACCTCGCGCCGGACAGCCTGCCGCTCAATCTGCTCACCGTCGCCGTGGTCGTCTACATTCCCGTCTACCTGTTCCGCGCGATGCAGGTGGTCTACCGGCAAGGCTTCATCGCGACGGGGTTCAAGTACGCGCTGCTCGGCACGGCCTACTTCATGGCGCTGGTGACGACCTTCCTCGGGTTGCTGGTGTACACCGCCTTGACCTTGTAGCGGATTGCCCCGGCGGCGCTACCCGGTGCATCATCCGGGGCCCTGCAGCGGAAATCGCTGCCCGGACAATAAGGTTATGTACACCAGCTTCTTCGGACTCAACGAGAAACCGTTCTCCATCACGCCGGACCCGCGGTACCTGTACCTGAGCCGGCGTCATGCGGAGGCGCTTGCGCACCTGTTGTACGGCATCACCGAGAGCGGCGGCTTCATCCAGCTGACGGGCGAGGTCGGCACCGGCAAGACCACCGTCGTGCGCAGCCTGCTCGAGCAGCTGCCGGAGCACGCGGATGTCGCGCTGGTGCTGAACCCGCGCCTCTCGCCCGAGGAGTTCCTGCTGACGATCTGCGACGAGCTGCATGTCCAGATCCCCGACCGCGCCAGCCAGAAATCCGTCATCGACGCGCTCAACCGGCACCTGCTCGAGGCGCATGCCGCCGGGCGGCGCGTCGTGCTGATCGTCGACGAGGCCCAGAACCTGTCCGCCGAGGTGCTCGAGCAGATCCGCCTGCTGACGAATCTCGAGACCGCCAAGCAGAAACTGCTGCAGATCATCCTGATCGGCCAGCCGGAGTTGCGCGAGGTGCTGGCGCGCAGCGACCTGCGGCAACTGGCCCAGCGCATCACCGGCCGTTACCACCTCGAGCCGCTGGAACGGGAGGAGCTGCGCGCCTATGTGCGCCACCGGCTCGAGGTCGCCGGCAGCCGCGCCGAGATCTTCACGCCCGCCGCGCTGAAAGAGCTGCATCGCAGCTCCGACGGCATCCCTCGCCTGGTCAATGTCATCGCCGATCGCGCGCTGCTCGGCGCCTGGTCTCGCGAGGAACAGGCCGTCTCCGCAGGCATGACGCGCAAGGCGGCGCGCGAAGTCTTCGGCGAGCGCATCAGGCGCAAGGTGCGCCGGGCGCCAGGGGTCGTGATCATCGCGCTCGGCATGCTCGGCGTCGGCATCGCGATCCTTGCCGGGGTGGTCACGACGCTGCTGCGCGAGCGGATCAGCGAGCCGCCCGCGGCAGCGGTGCACGCGCCGCCGGCCGGCGCCGTCCTGCGCCCGCCGCCGCAGGCGCTGCCTGTGCAGCCCGTCGAGACGCCGCCCGTAGCGAGCGCCGCGCCCGAACCGGTGCCGGCAGCCGAGCCGCCGCCCGCGGCGCCGCCGGCGCCGCTGGCCGACCGCCTCGCGCAGGGCGCGCTCGCGACCGGCACCGATGCAGCCTTCGCGGCGCTGCTGGACCGCTGGCAACTGGCCTATCGGCCGGATGCGGGGACGGCCTGCGAGCAGGCGGCGGCGCGCGGGCTGTTGTGCCTGCTTCACCGCGGCACCTGGGTCGAGTTGGCCGCGCTCGACCGCCCCGCGATTCTCGTGCTGACGGACCGGGACGGCCGGGATCACCAGGTCGTCCTGAACCGGCTTTACGACGGCACGGCCGAGCTGATCGCGGGCGAAACTGTCGTCGCCGTGCCGCTCGGGGAGTTGCTGACGCTCTGGTACGGCGAATTCCTGGTGCTGTGGCGCCCGGAAGCGGGCGACGGCCGCCTGTTGTCGCGCAACGCAACGGGCTCGGACGTGCTGTGGCTGCGCCGCGCGCTCGGCGAGCTGCGCGGCACGCCGGTGCTGCCCGCGGACTCGCCGGTCTACGACGCTGCCTTGGAGTCGGCGGTCAGGGAGTTCCAGCGCTCGACGCGCATCGCCGTGGACGGCATCGCCGGCGCAATGACGCTGATCTCGGTAAACAACGCGCTGCGCCTTCCCGGTCGGCCGCGACTGCGGGAGGATGACTGAGATGTCATTGATCCTCGACGCGTTGCGCAAGTCCGAGCACCAGCGCCAGCGGCAGGTCGGCCCCGGCCTCGCGGCGGTCCCGGAAGGCCGCAGCAGCCACCGCCCGGCGACCTGGGTGCTGGTCCTCGCCGGGCTGCTGACGCTCAATATCCTGGTGCTCGCCGCGCTGCTGTTGACGGATCGTCGCGTCGAGCGCGCGGCGCAGGCGCCCCCGGCCGCGACCGGGCCCGCGACCGCGCCCGCCGCGCCGAGCTTCACTGCAGCGCCCGGCGGCGCACGGCCCGAGACAGCGCGCTCTTCCCCGGTCACGCTGCCCGCCAAGCCGCCGCGCAACGAGGTCCGGCCGTTGACGACCGAGATTGCGGCCACCGCCCCGGCGCCGCGCGCGCCCGCCGACAGCGCCGCAGCAACGCCTGCCGGCGCAGCGCCCGCGAGCGCGGCGCCCAGCCCGCCGGTTCGGCAAGCCAACGAGGACGCGCGCCTGCCGCGCTTCGCCGATCTCGTGATTCGCGGTGAGCTGAACGTCCCGCACATGCACATCGACATCCATGTGTTCAGCGAGATTCCGGCCGAGCGCTTCGTATTCATCAACATGCGAAAGCTCACCGAAGGGCAGGCGACCCAGGAGGGTCCGCGCGTCGAACGCATCACGCGCGACGGCGTCGTCATGGATTACCAGGGCCAGCGGTTCTTCCTGTCGCGGGACTGAGCTGATTGGCTGACCCGGCCACCGGCATCGCCTACCTCGACGGGGCGCGCGGCAACTCGGGCGCGATCCTCGCGCAGTTACTGCATGGCGTCGGCGATGCGGCGCACGAGCACCCGCTGCTGACGGCCGCACAATTCGTCGGCGCGGTGACGCGCGGCGTGGCCTATGCGCAGGAAGCTCTGTCGGATCCTCGTGAAGGCACGATGCTGACCGTGATGCGCGATTTCGGCGCGGAACTCGCGGCACAGCTCGAGCGCGGCTGCCACGATCTCGCAACGCTGCTCGAGCACGGCCTGGCACGCGCGCGGGTCCACGTCCACGCCGACGACCCGGCAGCGGTGTTCCGCATTGCGGCCGGCTTCGGCACGGTGACGGCCCGGAAGGCAGATGACATGCATGCGAACAATCCGCCGCGCGCCTCGGCGCGCGGCGCGTCGCGATCGTCACCGACAGCGCTGCCGACCTGCCCGAGGAAATGATGAGCTCGCTCGACGTCCACATGGTGCCGGCGCGCATCCATTTCGGCGAGCGCAGCTACCTGGACAAGGTCAGCCTCGACAGCGCGGAATTCTACCGGATGATGGCCGCAGGTCCGGTCCATCCGACGACCTCCCAACCGCCGCCAGGCGACTTCCGCCGCCTCTACCAGATCCTCGCCAGCCACCATGCAGGCGTGGTCTCGATCCATATCACCGCCTGGGGCAGCGGCACCTGCCAGGCCGCAGCATCGGCCTCGGCGTGGACGAGATCACGCTGGCGCTCGACACGGTCATCGCCGCCACCCGCACCTGGGCCTTGCTCGGCAGCCTCGACCACGCGGTCCGGGCTGGCGGCTCGCGGTCGGTCACGCGAACGCGCCCGAGGCCGCGGCAAAGCTGCTGGCGGAGTTGCAGGCACGGATTCCCGGCGCAGCGTAACCGGGGTCAGAGACACATTGCCTGAGTTGCGTATCTGACCCCGATTTAAACGGGCTCGACCAGCGACGCATCTTCGTTGAACGGGCTGTTGACGCGGCGGCTCACCGGCCACGCCTCCAGCAACGCCTCCGGCGCAGGTGCGAGCAGCGCTTGCAGGTCCGGCGGCGCCGCGGCCGCATCCAGCCAGGCCTCGCGCCCGCGCGCGTCCAGCATCACCGGCATGCGCTCATGCAACGGGCGCATGAACTCGTTCGCGCCCGTCGTGATGATCGTGCAGCTCGCCAGCGGCGCGCCGCCGTCCGGCGGATCCCACAGCTCCCACAGCCCGGCGAAGGCCAGCGGTTCGCCGCCAGCCGCGTGGATGTACCAGGGCTGCTTGCCGGCGTCGGTCTTGACCCACTCGTAGAAGCCGTCGGCCGGCAGCAGACAGCGCCGCTTGCGGAACGCGGCGCGGAACGCCGGCTTCTGCGCCACCGTCTCGCCCCGCGCGTTGATCATGCGATTGCCGATGGACGGGTCCTTGGCCCAGAACGGCACCAGACCCCAGCGGGCCAGCGCCAGCTCGCGCAGCGGTGCGCGCGCCGCGTCCGCCTCGAGGAACGGCGAACTGCGCACAATCGGCACTTCCTGCGTGGGCGCGATGTTGTAACGCGGCGCGAGCTCGTGCGCGTGCACCTCGTCGACCCCGAACAGCCGCGTCATGGCCTCCACCGGGGTGAAAAAGGCGTAGCGGCCGCACATCAGTCGCGGATCCCGGTGCCCTTGTTCAGCAGCCACAGCGACACGCCGTACAGCAGCGCGATCGCGACGAAGATGATCGCGTAGGCCGTGCCGATCGGAATGTCCGACACGCCGAGCACGCCGTAGCGGAACGCGTTCACCATGTACAGGATCGGGTTGGCGCGCGAGACCGCCTGCCAGAACTCCGGCAGCAGCGAGATCGAGTAGAACACGCCGCCGAGATAGGTCAACGGCGTCAGGATGAAAGTCGGCACGATGCTGATGTCGTCGAACTTGCGCGCAAACACCGCGTTGATGAAGCCGCCGAGCGAGAAAACGACCGCCGTCAGGATCACGGTGGACAGCACGATCCACGGGTGCTGCATCTCGAGGCGCGTGAAGAACAGCGCCACGACCGTGACCACGCCGCCGACCATCAGGCCGCGGATCACGCCGCCGGCGATGTGGCCGATCAGGATCAGGTAATTCGGCATCGGCGAGACGAGCATCTCCTCGATGTGGCGGCCGAACTTCGCGCCGAAGAAGCTGCTGACCACGTTGCCGTAGGAGTTGGTGATCACCGCCAGCATGATCAGCCCCGGCGCAATGAACTCCATGTAGCCGAAACCGTCCATCTGGCCGATGCGCCGGCCGATCAGGCTGCCGAAGATGATGAAGTACAAGGTCATCGTGATCGCCGGCGGCAGGATCGTCTGGATCCAGATGCGCACGATGCGGTTGTATTCCTTGGCCACCAGCGTGGCCAGCGCGTGAGACTGGGCGCGGAGATCCATCCCGGCGTTCCTCAGGCGGCCCGGCCGTCGTTTTTCTGATCGACGAGCCGGATGAACAGCTCCTCGAGCCGGTTGGCCTTGTTGCGCATCGAGGCCACCCTGATGCCGGCCGCGCTGAGCGCGCCGAACAGCTCGTTGATCGAATGGCCGCTGGCCACGTCGACCTCGAGCATGGCCGGCTCGACGAGCCTCGCGGCGTAACCCTCGAGTGCCGGCACGGCGCCGAGCTCGTGCTCCAGCGTCAGCACGAAGGTCTCGACCTGCAGCTTGCGCAGCACGCGGCTCATGCGATCGTTCTCGATGATACGCCCCTTGTCGATGATCGCGACGTTGCGGCACAGGCTCTCTGCTTCCTCGAGGTAGTGCGTCGTCAGGATGATCGTCACGCCCTCGGCGTTGACCTTGCGCAGGTACTCCCACATCGAGCGCCTGATCTCGATGTCCACACCGGCCGTCGGCTCGTCGAGAATCAGCAGGCGGGGCTCGTGCACCAGCGCCCGCGCAATCATCAGGCGGCGCTTCATGCCGCCCGACAGCGAGCGCGCGATGTCATGACGCCGGTCCCACAGTTGCAGTTCGCGCAGGTATTTCTCGGCGCGCTCGAGCGCGACCCTGCGCGGCAGCCCATAGTAGCCGCCCTGGGTCGCGACGATGCTCTCGACCTTCTCGAACTGGTTCAGGTTGAGTTCCTGCGGCACCAGGCCGATGCAGGCTTTCGCCGCGGAAAAGTCGCGATCGATGTCGTGGCCGAACACGCTGGTCGTGCCGCCGGTCTTGGTGACCAGCGAGGTCACGATGCCGATCGTCGTGCTCTTGCCGGCGCCGTTCGGTCCGAGCAGCGCGAAAAAATCGCCCTCCTCGACGCTGAGGTCGATGCCCTTCAGGGCCGGCACGCCGTTGGGGTAGGTCTTGCTGAGCTGCTTGAGTTCGAGGGCCTTCATGCGCCTGCCTGGGGGCCGGGAGGACTTGCCGCGCGGAAGGCGCGGCCGGCGGCCCGGCGAAGTCCGCCATTCTAGCAACCTTCACCAGGGCGAGTCGGCGCTGACGTCAATCCGCGCGACGGTGCCCGCGCACCACTCTCGCCGGCCCGGCCAGGCCGAGCGAGCGCCGGATCGTCCACTGCCGGCCCAGCGCCGCCAGCAAGGCCAGCTGCCGGGCGTCGCCCTCCTCGGCGGCGGCGATGAGTCGCAGCCACAGCGGCTCCCTTGGCGCGAGCCGTCCGCGCAGGCGACGGGCGGCCAGCGTCGCGACGAGGCCGAGGCTGCCGATCTCCAGCGCGGCCAGCCGGCGCCCCGTGTCGGGCGGGAGCCCGATCCAGTTCAGCACGTTGCGCGGGTCCTCGCGCAGCAGGCCGCGGATCGAAGTCAGCGCAAGCAAGGTGAAGCGCTCGGCAGGCGGCATCGGCAGGTGGCCGCGCGGCTCGAGTTCGCGCACCCCGGGAGACAGCAGCCGGGCCCAGCCGGCCTCGTCCTCGAAGCCGAAACCGAACAGCGCAAAGGGCATCGCCGCGAGTCGCGACCGCGCCGCCGGCTCGAGTGTCCGCAAACGCGCACGCACGGCATCGGCAAGGCCCACCGCAACGTCCTGCGACGCCAGCCGCAGGAATCCCTCGTTCAATTCGGCCAGATCCCGGCCCACAGCATCGCCGTTCATGACTGCCTCCCCCGCTGCCGTGCTCAGCCTAGCTGGCGACAGAGCCCGAAAGCGCCGGGGAATAATCGACCCATCCGACGCGAAATTCGGATAATCTGCCATATATGGTCTTTTTTGCCCACATATAGCATTATTTCTACCGAGAGTCATCGGGGGACACTGCTCACCCGAGGAGGGAGGGAACGACCATGAGGACCACCGACGACCGCTATGCGGGCGAACAGGCGCGCTTCGAACTTGCCATCCGGCTGATCAGGCACCAGGCGCGAACGCACATCATCACGCGCTGCACCGGCTTCAGCCAGGACCGTATTCGCAAGCTCTACGTCACTTATTTCAAGCATCGCAAGGATCGGGGCGTAAAGCGTCATCGCGGCAAGTCGCCGACCAGCATCGAGTTTTTCGTGCGCAATCCGTGGATCCAGGCCGAGGCCTCGCTGCTGACCCACGTGTTCGCCGCCCACGGCCTGCTGCAGATCCTGCCGGACCTTTCGACTGCCCCGTTGCCGCTCCCGGACCCGCTCGTCCTCGGCCAGCGCTTTTGCGACGCCTACGAGGAATTCCGTGCTGCCCATGCCGACAGCACCATCAGTTTCGAGCACGCCTGGAACCTGCTCGGCGCGTTGACCGGCCGAGACGAGTTGCTGCTGCTGGACTGCGCCCATTGCAGCACCTTCTATGTGCAGGACGCGCTGGCGCTCGACAGCCGGCGCTGCCCGGTCTGCCGCGTGCCGGCCCGGCGCGCGACGCGGGCCGGCGCTGGCACTGGCACTGGCGCGACGACGCCGGCGCGCCCCTGAAGCGATGCGGCAGCGTAGAATATCGGGCTGGAAATGCATGCCGGAGCCACGATGCCATTCAACACCGCCGACCTTTGCGATGCCCATGAGCAGGACCTGCACGTGGTCGAGTCGATGTTCCATCGCTACGGCCGCCTGGCCGCGTTCGACGGCCCGATCGCGACGGTCAAGTGCTACGAGGACAACTCGAAGGTGCGCGAGGCGCTTGCGGAGCCCGGCGAGGGGAGGATTCTCGTCGTGGACGGCGGCGGTTCGCAGCGGCGCGCGCTGGTGGGCGACATGCTCGGGGAACTGGCGGTCAAGAACGGCTGGAAGGGCATCGTCATCAACGGCTGCATCCGCGATTCGGCGGCGATCGACCAGCTCGACATCGGCGTGCGTGCGCTCGGCACAATCCCGCTCAAGACCCACAAGCGCGGCGACGGCCAGCGTGACGTCTCGGTCAGCTTCGCGGGCGTGACCTTCAGGCCGGGCGCGCACCTGTACGCGGATGCCGACGGCATCGTCGTCGCGGCGCGGCCGCTGGACATCGCCGCGGAATGAGCCGCGCGCCGAGCAATTTCCTTGCCGACATGCCGCTGGACCGGCTCGGACACCTCCGCAAGGATCCGGGCTGGCTCGAGTCGGCGCGCGCGCAGGGCTGCTATCTCGCGGTCTGGCGGCGCCGTAACCTGGTCAGCGTCGGCGAGTCGCCGGTGCCGGTATACCTGGGCCAGCAAGACATTGCGGCCCACGGTGCCGCGGACAACTGCGTGCTGCTCGGCCGGCGCGACGAGCGGCTCTGTTTCGCGGCGGGCTTGGACGGCGACACGCCGCCGGCCTTGCCCGGCACTTTCGAAGAAATTCGCGGCATCGGTGACCGGCTCGAGCCGGGCGACGCGGCATTGCTCGCCTATGCGCGCGCCATGGTGGTGTGGCACGAGCGGCACCGGCACTGCGGCGCCTGCGGCGCAGCGACGAGCAGCGCCGAGGCCGGTCATGCGCGCGAGTGCCCCGGCTGCGGCGCAAAGCATTTCCCGCGCGTCGACCCGGCGATCATCGTGCTGGTCGCCGACGAAGAGCGCTGCCTGCTGGGCCGCCAGGCGTCGTGGCCCGCCGATCGGTATTCGACGATCGCCGGGTTCGTCGAGCCTGGCGAGAGCCTCGAGGACGCCGTGCGGCGCGAGGTCCACGAAGAAACCGGCGTGCGGGTCGGCGCGGTGGATTACCACAGCTCCCAACCGTGGCCGTTCCCGTCCTCCCTGATGCTGGGATTCCGGGCCCGGCCCGCCGGCGGCGAGATCGCGCTGCGCGACGGCGAGCTCGAGGATGCGCGCTGGGTCGGCCGGGACGACATCGTCGCGCGGCGCGTGCTGCTGCCGCCGAAGGTCTCGATTGCCTATCGGCTGGTCCAGGACTGGTTCGACGCGGCGCCCGGCCGCAGCCTCGCCGCCGAGGCCGAGCCGGGCCCATGGATCGCGCGGCCTGAAACCTGAGCGCGGAGCGGAGCTGAAACGAAACCATGTGCCTGCTCGTATTCGCCTGGCGACCGGATGAAACTGCACGGCTGGTGCTCGCCGGCAATCGCGACGAGTTCCACGACCGGCCCGCGGCGCCGGCCGACTGGTGGGACAACGGCGCCGTCGGCGGCCGGGACCTGCGCGCCGGGGGCAGCTGGCTGGCCGCGCACCGCACGGGTCGCTTCGCTGTCGTGACCAACTATCGCGAGCCGCTCGAGGAAGGTCGCGGGCCGCGCTCGCGCGGCGAACTCGTGACCGGTTTTCTCGACAGCGGCGCGCCGCCTGCGGCCTACGCCCGCGAAGTGGTGTCGCGCGGCCGCGACTACGCCGGCTTCAACCTGCTGCTGGGCGATCCCGGGGCGCTGGTATATCTTTCGAACCGCGGGCTGGGTCCGGTGCCGCTCGAGCCCGGTGTCCACGGCTTGTCCAACCACCTGCTCGACACGCCATGGCCGAAACTCGCGCGCACGCGGGCGCGCTTCGAGGCGCTGCTCGCGGCTGGCGCGGACACCGAGGCGCTGGTGGCGATGCTGGCCGACCGGACGCCCGCGGCCGATGACGAGATGCCGGACACCGGCATCGGTCCGGAGTGGGAACGGCTGCTGTCGTCGCCGTTCATCGTCAGTCCGCATTACGGCACGCGCTGCTCGACAGTGCTGAAGATCAGGGAGGACAAGGAAATGGAATTCACCGAGCGCCGCTTCGACCAGACCGGAGCCTGTTCCGGCCAGAGCAATTTCAGCTTTCCGATCATGGCGGTGGTGCGATGAAGCCGCGCCGCGCAGCCTTCGGCAGCTGGGACTCGCCACTGGCCGCGGCCGAGGTCGCGGTGACCAGCACCCGCATCTACCAGCCCCGCCGGGACGGCGACGTGATCACCTGGCTCGAGGTACGGCCCGCCGAAGGCGGCCGCACCGTGCTGATGCACGAGCTGCGCGGGCGCCGCACCGAGCTGACGCCGCCGCCGTACAGCGCGCGCAGCCGGGTTCACGAGTACGGCGGCGGCAGCTATTGCGTCGCCGGGCGGGACACCTGGTTCGTCAACGACGAGGACCAGGCCATCTGGCACCGTGATGCCGACGGTGTCATCAGGCGACTGACGCCCGCCGACGAGCGGCGCTACGCAGACCTGGTGCGCGACCCGGCGCGGCGGCGACTGCTGGCGGTCTGCGAAGACCACGCCGCCGGCGCCGAGCCGGAAAACTCGGTCGTTGCGATCGACGACGACGGGCGCATTACGACCCTGCTGTCCGGCAGCGACTTCTATGCATCGCTGCGGCTGGACCGCGACGGGCACCGGCTCGCATGGCTGAGCTGGGACCACCCGAAGCTGCCGTGGGACGGCAACGAGCTGTGGGTCGCGGCACTCGCGGCGGACGGCCGGCTGGCCGATCCGGTGCGGGCCGCGGGCGGCGAGCGCATCGCGGTATTCCAGCCGGAGTGGCTGCGCGACGGGCGGCTGGGTTTCGTGGCCGACCCGGACGGCTGGTGGAACCACTATGCGTGGCACGCGGGCGAGCCGCTCGAACGGCTGACGGAGATGGACTCGGAGGCCGGCCTGCCGCAGTGGGTGTTCGGCCAGTCGATCTGGGGCGAGGTCGCGGGCGGCATGCTCGGCGGCCTGGCGCGCGACGGCAGCTGGGAGCTCTGGCAGTTCGGCCGCGGCCTGCCGGCAAGGCTCGGCTGGGATCCCGACGCGCTCGAGCACCTCGCCACCGACGGCAAGGAGGCGGTCGCGCTGGCGGGCGCGCCGGATCGACCGACGGCCGTCTACGCGCTGGACATGCCGGGCTACCGCCCACGGACCGTTGTCGAGTGCGCGCCGCTGCCGCTGGATCCGGAATGGATCTCGCGGCCGCAACCGATCTCGTTCCCGAGCGGCGACGGCGAGCTGGCGCATGCACTCTATTACCCGCCGACCAACCCGATGTTCGAGGGCCCGGCGCAGGCCCGGCCGCCCGTGCTGGTGAAAGTCCACGGCGGCCCGACCGCGGCGGCCTCGACCGCGTTCGACGCGAAAACCCAGTTCTGGACCAGTCGCGGCTTCGCGGTGCTGGACGTCAATTACCGCGGCAGCACGGGCTTCGGCCGCGCCTACCGCGAGAGCCTCTATGGCCGCTGGGGCGTCGCCGATGTCGAGGACTGTGTCGCAGGAGTCCGCTTCCTCGCGGCCCGGGGCCTGGCCGATGCCGACGCCGCATTCATCAGCGGCGGCAGCGCGGGCGGCTACACGGTGCTGTGCGCGCTCGCCTTCACGGACGCCTTCCGCGCGGGCGCCAGCTATTACGGCATCGGCGACCTGGCGGGCATGTTCGGCACGACGCACAAGTTCGAGGCGCGCTACGACCACTGGCTGGTCGGCTCGCTGACGGACCCGGCGACGCGGCGCCTGATGGACGAGCGCTCGCCGCTGCGTCACGCGGACCGGATTCGCTGCCCGGTGATCTTCTTCCAGGGCGGACAGGATCGCGTCGTGCCGCCGGAGCAGAGCCGCAGCATGCACGCGGCGCTGTGCGCCCGCGGCGTGCCGACGGCCTATTTCGAATTCCCGGACGAGCGCCACGGCTTTCGCAGCGCCGAGAACATTCGCGCCGCACTCGAGGCCGAGCTGGCGTTCTTCTGCCGCGTGCTCGGCGTCACGCCGGCCGGCGAGGTGCCGTCGCTCGAGCTCGACAACGATTCAGCCTTGCACTGATCGGCTAGAACGGCGGCAGCGGCCCGCGCAAAGTCCGCCCCATCCAGCGGCGGATGTCCTCCACCTCCTCCGGGCAGACGGAGTGGGGCATCACGTAGCTCTTGTACTGCACGTCGTAGCCGGCCCCGGTGAGAAAGCGCGCGCTCTCTTCGCCGAGCACCGCGGGCACGACCGGGTCGAGGCTGCCATGCGCCATGAAGATCGAGGTGCCGCGATTTGCCTCGTGGAACTCGCCCGCGGCGGCGCGCAGCGGCAGGTAGGTCGACAGCGCGATGATACCGGCCAGCTTCTCCGGGTAACGCAAGCCGGCATGCAGCGCCACCGCGCCGCCCTGCGAGAAACCGGCGAGCACGACGCGGTCCGCGGGGATACCGCGCTCCGCCTCGCGCCGGATCAGCGCCGCAATCGCCTCGCCGCTTTCGCGGATGCCCGGCTCGTCCTCGCGTGCGCCGCGCTGGATCGCGACGATGTCGTACCAGGCGCGCATCTGGACGCCGCCGTTGATCGTCACCGGGCGGATCGGCGCATGCGGGAACACATAGCGGATTTCCGGCCCGCCCGGCAGGCGCAGCTGCGGCACGATCGGGTCGAAATCGTAGCCGTCGGCGCCCAGGCCGTGCAGCCAGACGACGCTCGCGGCGGGTTCCGGCGCCGTCTCTCGCTCGACCGTTTCCAGTTTCAGGCTCATCCAGATCGCACTCCGGGCCATCGTGGCGGGCAGTGTACAGCGCCCAAGAGAACATCACGAGGCTTGACTTTACATGCGCATGAAGTATATATCATGCGCATTTTTACGCACCCGCACCGGCCGCCATTTCCCCATGCCTTCCGTCACCACCCAACAGCACGAGCGTCGGGAGCTCATCCTTGACCTCCTGCAGCGACATCGCGTCGCGCGCCAGGCAGAGCTCGTCGAGCTGCTGTCGGCGCGTGGGCTTGCCGCGACCCAGTCGAGCGTCAGCCGCGACCTGCGTGACCTGGGCGTCGCCAAGGTCGGCGAACGCTACCTGCCGCCGCAGCGTCCGGTCGGTTCGGCCGCCGGCTTCGGCCCGCTGGCGGGTTTCGTCAGCGGCTGGTCGACGGCCGGCCCGAACCTGACCATCATCCGCACCTCGGTCGGCGCGGCGCAGAGCGTCGCCGTCGCCGTCGACCGCGCCGGCTGGAGCGAGGTTGCGGGTACAATTTCCGGCGACGACACGATCTTCGTCGCGACCGCCTCCGCCCGTGGCCAGCAAACCCTGCTGGCCCGTCTCAACAAGATCTTCCCGAGGTAACACAGCCGATGAACGCCTCCTCCCAGACGGGCGGCAATCCCGTTCTGCTCGCCTTCTCCGGCGGCCTGGACACGTCGTTTTGCGTGGCCTGGCTCAAGGAGACCCTCGGCCGCCCGGTCATCACCGTGACCGTGGACACCGGCGGCGACGTCGACACCGCGGCGCTCGAGGCCCGCGCGCTCGCGCTCGGCGCCGAGCGCCACATCACCGTGGACGCGCGCCGCGAGTTCTTCGACTCGGTGCTGAAATACCTGGTGTTCGGCAACGTCCGCCGCGGCCAGCTCTATCCCTTGTGCGTCGGCGCGGAGCGCGGCCTGCAGGCGAAGCTCGTGGCCGCGCAGGCCGCCGCGCTGGGCAGCGACACCGTGGCGCACGGCAGCACCGCGGCCGGCAACGACCAGGTGCGCTTCGAAGTCGCGCTACGCACGCTACGCCCCGGCCTCGAGGTGCTGGCGCCGGTGCGCGACCACGACTGGCAGCGCGCCGCGCAGGTGGCGTGGCTGGAGAAACGCGGCCTGCCGGTGCCGGCCGGCGGCGGCGCCTACTCGATCAACCGCGGCCTGTGGGGCACGACGATCGGCGGCAAGGAAACGCTCGACTCGCGTGAGTCGATCCCGGAAAGCGCCTGGGTCGTGACCGCCGGCGCATTCGACCAGCCGCGCGCGCCGGCGCGCCATCGCATCGGCTTCGCGCGCGGCGTGCCCGTGTCGCTGGACGGCGAAGCGCTCGATCCCGTGGCGTTGATCGAGCGCCTCGAGACGCTCGCAGGCGGCTTCGGCATCGGCCGCGGCATCCACCTCGGCGAAACCATCCTCGGCTCCAAGGGCCGCGTCGCTTTCGAGGCGCCGGCCGCCGAGACGCTGCTGTCGGCGCACCGCGAGCTCGAGAAGCTGACGCTGACCGGCACGCAGCAGAAGATCAAGGAGCCGCTGGCGCTGGTCTACGGCGACCTGGTCCACGAGGGCCAGCACCTCGAGCCCGCGGCGCGTGACATCGAGGCACTGCTGGCGTCCTCGCAGGCGCGCGTCACCGGCGAGGTGCACCTGCTGTTCCGGCCGGGCGTATTGTTCGTCGAGGGCGTGACCTCGCCGCACTCGCTGCTCGCGGCGACCAAGGGCAAGTACGGCGAATCGGCCGGCGAGTGGAGCGCGGCCGACGCGCTCGGGCTGGCGCGCATGAAGGCGCTGGCCGGCATGCTGCACACGCGGGCAGGGGGCTGACCGATGCGTCCCTTGATTGTCGACAAGATCGCTTCGGTTGCGCAGAGCTGCCGGCTCGGCCGCGAGGTCAAGATCGCCGCCGGGATTCCCTGCGAGGAAGGCGTCGTCATCGCCGTCGAGGTGCTGTCCAACAAGTCCACCTACAACACGCTCGAGCTGACCTCGGGCCGCATGGCGCAGGTCAAGCGCGGCGACATCGTCGTCGGCGCGCTCGGCCACCGCGCCGCCCTGTTCGGCTATTCCGGCCACATCCCGAAAACGCTCGCGCCGGGCGACAAGATCAACCTGCTGAACCTCGGCGGCGTCATGGGCATCTGCGACTCGGTGAACCGCGATCGCGGCCAGCCCTTCGAGTGCCGCGTGCTGGGCACCGTGCTGCATTTCCCGTATCTCGGCGAGCGCATCGGCACGCCGGCGCGCGTCGGCAGCCTGCCGTTGCCGGTCGACCCGGCGGTCGACACGCGTGGCATCCCGACGATCGCGCTGGCCGGCACCTGCATGGACGCCGGCAAGACCGCGGCCGCGGCGGCGATCATCAGCCGCTTCTCGCACTACGGGTATCGCGTCGCCGCGTTCAAGGCGACGGGCGTGTCGCTGCGCCGGGACATCCTCGCGATGGAGGATGCCGGCGCGCGCGCGACCTCGATCTTCACTGATTTCGGCATCGTCACGACCGCGCCCGCGAACGGACCGCGCCTCGCCCGCACGATGCTGACGCGCATGGCCGAGACGCGCCCGGACGTCATCGTGTTCGAGCTCGGCGACGGCATCATGGGCGCCTACGGCGTCGAGGCGATCCTGCGCGACACCGAAGTCAGGAAAGCGCTGTCGGCCGTCATCCTGTGCGCCAACGACCCGGTCGGCGCCTTCGGCGGCGTGCACCTGCTCAGGGAGCGCTTCGGTATCGAGCCGGCGCTGGTCACGGGCCGCTCGACCGACAACGAGGTCGGCGTGCGGATCATCCGCGAACAGATGGGCGTGCCGGCGTTCAACGCGCTGACCCAGGAAGCCGAGCTCGGCGAGCACCTGCGCGGCGTGCTGTTCGGCCCCGAGGCCGGCGCATGAGCAAGCGCCATGCGGTCGCCGTGCTCGGCGGCACCGGCTACGTCGCCGGCGAGTTCCTGCGCCTGCTCGCCGGCCACCCGTCGCTGGCGCTTGCGGCGGTGTCGTCAGACAGCCGCGCCGGCCAGCCGCTCGCCGCGGCGTTCCCGAACCTTGCCATGGCCTGGCCGGAGACGCGCTTCTGCGACGAGGCCGGTCTCGAGGCGGCGGTGCGCGACGGGCGCGTGCGCGCCCTGTTCTGTGCCGCCCCGCACGGCGCCGCGGCCGCGCGCGTCGATGCGCTGCTGCAGGCCGCGACAATCGCCGGCGCGCCGCTGACGGTCGTCGATGCGTCGGCGGACTTCCGCTTCCGCGACCCGGCGGCCTACGCGGCCGTCTACGGCCATCCGCATCCCTGCCCGGCGCGCCTCGCCGAGTTCGCCTGCGCGCTGCCCGAGCATCTCGCCGGCCGTCCCGCGCCGCATGTCGGCCACCCGGGCTGCTTCGTGACCTCAGTGCTGCTCGGCATCGTGCCCTTGCTCGCGGCCGGACTGGCCGAGCCGGAATTCTTCGTGTCGGCCGTGACCGGCAGCACCGGCGCCGGCCGCAAGCTCGGCGAGACCACGCATCACCCCGAGCGACACGGCAACCTGTTCGCCTACCAGCCGCTGGTGCACCGGCACCGCCCCGAGATCGAGCAGCTGGCCGCCGAGGCCGCCGGGCCGTGCACGGTGCACTTCGTGCCGCATTCCGGCCCCTGGGCGCGCGGCATCCACGCGACGATCCACGGACGGCTGGCCGCGCCGGCCGGTGCCGCGGAGCTGCGCGCCACGCTGGCGCGGGCCTACGCCGGCTCGCCCTTCGTCGAGGTCATCGACACGCCGCCGCGCATCAAGGACGTTGCGGGCTCGAACCGCGCCCGGCTCGCGGTCGCGGCCGACGGCGAGAGCTTCGTCGTGATGTCGGTCATCGACAACCTGGTCAAGGGCGCGGCCGGCGGCGCGCTGCAATGGATGAATCGCCTGCTCGAACTCCCGGAGGATGCCGGGCTCCGCCTGCCGGGGCCGGCATGGACATGAAAACGAATCCCGTCCTCGACAACGCATCCGGCGCGCGAGACGAGCTCGCCTGGACCCTGCCCGTGTACGCCCAGCTCGACCTCAAGCCGGTCGGCGGCGAAGGCCCGTGGCTGATCATGGCCGACGGCCGGCGCATCCTCGACATGTACGGCGGCCACGCGGTCGCAGCGCTGGGCTATGGCCATCCGCGGCTCGTGGCGGCGCTGCAGGACCAGGTCCAGCGGCTGACGTTCCAGAGCAACCTGCTGCCGCTCGAGCTGCGCGCCCGCGCCTGCGAGGCGCTGGCGCGCTTCGCGCCGCCGGGCCTCGATCGCGTGTTCCTGGTCAACAGCGGCGCCGAGGCCAACGAGAACGCGCTGAAGCTCGCCTTCGGCGGCAACCAGCGCAGCCGCATCGTCGCCGTCGAGGGCGCATTCCACGGCCGCACCGCGGCGGCTGCCGCGGTGACCTGGGGCAGCGAGAAGTGGTACGGCTTCCCGCGCAAGCCCTTCGAGGTCAGCTTCGTGTCGCCGCGTGACCCGGCCGCACTGGCGCACAAGGTCGGCGCCGACACCGCGGCGCTGATCGTCGAGCCGGTGCAGGGCGTGGCCGGCGCCGTCGACATGCCGCAGGCGTTCCTGGCGGCGGCCCGCAAGGCGACCCGCGAGGCCGGCGCGTTGCTGATCTTCGACGAGGTCCAGTGCGGCATGGGCCGCACCGGCCGGCCGTTCGGCGCCGACTATTTCGGCGTCACGCCCGACATCATCACGACCGCCAAGGGCCTGGCCGGCGGCTTCCCGGCGGGCGCCGTGATCACCACCAGCGAAATCTCCGCCACCCTGAAGCTCGGCGAGCTCGGCACCACCTTCGGCGGCGGGCCGATGGCCTGCGCGGCGATCGAGACGGTCATCGCGGTGATCCGCGACGAGGGCCTGCTCGAGCGGGTGCGCTCGCTGTCCGCGCAGATTCGCGCCACCTGCCAGGTCGGCCCCGTGACGGCAATCCAGGGCGCCGGTTTCCTGCTCGGACTGGTCTGCAGCCGGCCGGCAAAGGAAATCCAGGCCGAGCTGCTGAAACACGACATTCTCGCCGGCACCAGCGCCGACCCGCGCGTGCTGCGCCTGCTGCCACCCTTTATCCTTGAGTCCAACCATGTCGCCCGGCTTGCGGCGGCCCTTGCGGAGATCGCGCCATGAAACGTTTTATCGACCTCGCCGAAAACACGCCCGAGGAAGTCGCGGCGCTGCTCGAGCTCGCCGGCCACCTCGACCGCCATCCCGAGCCCCGCGCGCTGCTCGGCAAGGTCATGGGAATGCTGTTCTTCAATCCCTCGCTGCGCACGGTCGCGTCGTTCCAGGCCGCGATGGGCCGGCTCGGCGGCTCGTCATTCGTCATCACGCCCGGCACCGGCACCTGGAAGCTCGAGTCCCGTAACGGCATCGTCATGGACGGCGAGGCGGCCGAGCACATCCGCGAGGCCGTGCCGGTGCTCGCCAGCTACGCCGACGTGCTGGGCATTCGCGCCTTCGCCGGCGGCATCGACCTCGAGGCCGATCTCGAGGAGCGCAAGTTCATGGAAATGACCGACATCTGCCCGGTGCCGCTGATCAACCTCGAGTCGGAGGTCAATCACCCGTGCCAGGCGCTGGCCGACTGGAAGACCATGGACGACCTCGGCGTGCCCGCAAACGGCGGTCGCTTCGTGCTGTCGTGGGCCAATCACCCCTCGCCGTTGCCGCTGGCCGTGCCCGCGGCCGCCTTGCACATGGCGGCAATGCGCGGCATGGACGTCACGGTGCTGCGGCCGGACGGTTACGCGCTGCCGGAGCCGATCATGCAACGGGCGCGCACCGCGGCAGCCGCGTCCGGCGGCTCGGTGCGCGAAAGCGAGGAGCGCGACGAGGCGATGCAGGGAGCGCACGTGATCTACGCAAAGAGCTGGGCCTCGACGCGCTATTATGGGAGGCCGGCCGACGACCGGGCCCTGCGCAAGAACCTGGAGCACTGGATGGTGCGCGAAGCGTGGTTCGCGAACGCCGCGGCGGAAGCGATTTTCATGCATTGCCTGCCGGTCCGGCGCAATGTCGTGGTCGCGGACGAAGTGCTGGACGGGCCGCGCAGCCGGGTGCTGCCGCAGGCGCGCAACAGGATGACGGTACAAATGGCGATCCTGCATCGCCTGCTGGCAGGACGCTGAGGAGTGACGCCCATGTTGCACACGCGCGGGGAACGCGCCATCGCCGTGACGGCCCTGAAGGCCGCGGTCCCGTACATCCGGATGTTCAAGCGCAAGGTCTTCGTCGTGAAGGTCGGCGGGGCGGTGTTCGGCGACGAGGACAGCACGCGCGAGCTGATCGAGCAGCTCGGCATCCTGCACGAGGTCGGCATCCACGTCGTGCTGGTGCACGGTGGCGGGCCGCAATCGACCGAGCTTGCGGAGGCGCTCGATGTGCCCTCGCAGTTCGTCGAGGGCCGGCGCGTCACCGACGAGCGCTCGCTGCGGGTTGCGACGATGGTGCTGAACGGCATCATCAACACGCGCGTGCTGGCGATCTGCCGCGACATCGGCCTGCCGGGGATCGGCATGAGCGGCGTGGATGCCGGCCTGATCCACGCGCATCGCCGGCCGCCGGTGGCGCTGGCCAGCGCCGCGGGCGGCACGGTCGACTACGGCTTCGTCGGCGACATCGACAGCGTCGATGCCGGCGTGCTGCAGCGCCAGCTCGATGCCGGTTTCCTGCCGGTCATCAGCCCGCTGTCGGCCGACGAGGACGGCATCCTGCTGAACATCAACGCCGACACCGTCGCGGCGGCGATCGCCGTCGCGCTGAAGGCCGAGAAGCTGATCCTCGTGACCGGCGCGCCGGGCATCCTCGACGACCCCGCCGACCCGAGCTCGCTGGTTTCCTACCTCGACCTGGCGGACCTCGAGCGGATGCGCGCCGAGGGGCGCCTCGACGCGGGCATGAAGCCGAAGGCCGATGCGATCAAGTTCGCCGTGCGCGGCGGCGTGCCGCGGGTGCACGTGATCTCCTGGCAGGTGCCCGACAGCCTGCTGCTCGAAGTGTTCACCAACGAGGGCACGGGCACGCTGGTGGTCGAGGACACCCGCAGCCTGACGCCCGAGGAGCAGGCCGCGACGGAGGACGAAGACTGATGAGCCGCATGTGGGACAAGGGCGATCCGCTCGACGGCCAGGTGCTGGCCTACACGGCCGGCGAGGATCACCAGCTCGACAATCGCCTCGTGCCCTACGACGTGCGCGCGTCGATCGCCCACGCGCGCATGCTGCATGATCGGGGCCTGTTGCCGGCCGACCACCTGGCCGCGATCGAGGCGGGCCTGCAGGCGCTGGCCGATGCGCACGCCCGCGGCGAGTGGCGCATCGGCCTCGACGAGGAGGACGTGCACAACGCCCTCGAGCATCGGCTGTCGCTGACCGCGCCCGAGGCCGCCGCGCGCCTGCACCTCGGCCGCTCGCGCAACGACCAGGTGCTGACCGCGCTGCGCCTGTACCTCAAGGATGCCGGCCAGCGGCTGCACGACGGCGCGCTGCACGTTGCCGCACAGCTCGATGCGCTGGCGACGCGCGAGACCGGCACGCCGCTGCCGGGTTACACGCACCTGCAACCCGCGATGCCCAGCTCGGTGCGCCTGTGGGCCGAGGGCTTCGCCGCCGAGATCCGCGACGACGCCGAGGGCCTGCTGGCCGCGTGCCGTCGCGCTGACCGCAACCCGCTCGGCTCCGCCGCCGGCTACGGCGCCCCGGGGCTGCCGCTGGATCGCGAGCACACGCGCCGCGGCCTCGGCTTCGCCTCGGTCCACGAGCCGGTCACCGCGGTGCAGCTGTCGCGCGGCAAGGCCGAGGCGCAGCTGGTGTTCGAGATTCACCTGCTGATGCAGGACCTCGGGCGGCTGGCCGCCGACCTGATCCTGTTCTGCACCCAGGAGTTCAGCTTCGTGGCGCTGCCGAGCTCCATGACCACCGGCTCATCGATCATGCCGCAGAAGCGCAACCCGGACGTGTTCGAGCTGGTGCGCGGCCGCGCGGCGACGACACTGGGCTGCCTGTCTGAGGCGCTCGCGGTGCCGGCCAAGCTGACCTCCGGCTACCACCGCGACCTGCAGCTGCTGAAAGCACCGCTGTTCCGCGCGGTCGACCTGGCCGAGGCCACGCTCGGAATCCTCGTGCACGCGCTGCCCGAAGTGAACTTCATCGCGGAGAACATCCGCATGGAACAGCAGCTGTACGCGACCGAGGACGCCTACCGCCTCGTGACCGAGGAAGGCATGTCGTTCCGCGAGGCCTACCGGCGCGTCGGCGAGAAGCTGCGCGGCAAACCGGGCAGAAAGGACGAGCAATGAGCATCTGGCGACAACGACCGACTGTCGAGGCGCTGAACGCGCTGTCGCGCAATACGCTGCTCGAGCAACTCGAGATCCGTTTCACCGAAGTCGGCGACGATTACCTCGTCGCGACGATGCCCGTGGACGCACGCACGCACCAGCCCTTCGGGCTGCTGCACGGCGGCGCGTCGGCGGTGCTCTCCGAGTCGCTCGGCAGCTCGGGCGCGAACTGCTGCCTGGACATGGCGCGCGAATATGCGGTCGGCCTCGAGATCAACGCCAACCATGTGCGCGCCGTCCGGCACGGCCTGGTGACGGGCACGGCCCGCCCGGTGCACATCGGCCGGCGCACCCAGGTCTGGGAGACGCGCATCGAGGACGAGGCCGGGCGGCTGGTCTGTGTGTCACGCCTGACACTGGCCGTGATGCCGCGGGAACAGCCGTGATGCGGCCGTGGCGCCTGCTGCCGCTGGCGCTGCTGTTGCTCGGCGGCTGCGGCATGTACGGCCCCCTGTTCCTGGTCGAGGAGCCGCCGGCCCCGGAGATCACCGAGACGCCGCCGATCGCCGGGGATGCCGCCGTCCCGCTTGAACCCGCGCCGCCGGAGCCGGTGGACGACGACGAGGACGAGGAAGCCCCGGAAGGCGGCTCGTGAACCCGGCCTTCGCGTATCGCGACGGCCGCCTGTGCGCCGAGGCGCTGCCGCTCGAAGAGATCGCCGCGCGCTTCGGCACGCCCTGCTACGTGTACTCGCGGCGCGCGCTCGAGCAGCGTTACGACGCGTTCGCTGCGGCGTTCGCCGGCCACCCGGCGCGCATCTGCTATGCCGTCAAGGCGAACGGCAATCTCGGCGTGCTCGGCGTGCTCGCCGCGCGCGGCGCCGGCTTCGACATCGTCTCCGGCGGGGAGTTGCAGCGCGTGCTGGCGGCCGGCGGCGACCCGCGCCAAGTCGTGTTCTCCGGCGCCTGCAAGCTCGACGCGGAGCTGCGGCTCGCGCTGGCGCAGGATATCGCCTGCTTCAATGTCGAATCGGAGCCCGAGCTCCGCCGCCTGTCGGAACTGGCGGTCGAGGCGGGCCGCGAGGCGCGCGTCGCGATCCGCGTGAACCCTGACGTCGAAGCGGGCGGGCACCGCCATATCTCCACCGGGCGCCGCGAGCACAAGTTCGGCATAGCACTCGAGGATGCCGGCGCGCTGGTCGCGCTCGCGCGCGCGCTGCCCGGGCTGCGGCTCGACGGCGTGGCCTGCCACATCGGCTCGCAGATGCTGGCGCTCGAGCCGCTGGCGGCCGCGCTCGGGCAGCTCGGCTCCTTCGTCCGCACGCTGCGGGCCAGCGGCGTGGCACTGCGCCACGTGGACGCCGGCGGCGGGCTCGGCATCGACCACGCGGGCAAGGTCGCACCGACACCGGCCGAGTACGCCGCGGTCGTCATCGACGCGCTCGGCGAGCTCGGACTGGAAATCGTCATCGAGCCGGGCCGGGCCATCGCCGGGCCTGCCGGCCTGCTGCTGACGCGCGTCGCGTATATCAAGCAGGGCCATGGCCGCAAGTTCGCGCTGGTCGATGCGGCGATGAACGACCTGATCCGGCCGGCGCTGTACGATGCCTGGCACGATATCCTGCCGGTGCGCGCAGGCGGCGTGCCGGATCCCGAGCCGGTGGACGTCGTCGGCCCGGTCTGCGAGACCGGCGACTTCCTTGGTCGCGACCGCAAGCTCGCCGTGCAGGCCGGCGAGCTGCTGGCGGTGGCCGACGGCGGCGCCTATGGTTTCGTCATGAGCTCGAACTACAACGCCCGGCCGCGCGCCTGCGAGGTCATGGTGTCCGGCGACCAGGCGCGCGTGTTGCGCGCACGCGAAACGATCATCGACCTGTGGCGCGGCGAGGCCCTGTTCGAGGACGCACCCGGGTGAGCCAGCGGCCGCTGGTCCTCGTCGACGGGTCCTCGTACCTGTACCGCGCCTTCCATGCGCTGCCGCCGCTGACCAACAGCCGCGAAGAGCCGGTCGGCGCCGTGCTCGGCGTCGTCAACATGCTGCTGAAGCTGCTCGACGAGCACGGGCCGACGCACTTCGCCGTCGTGTTCGACGCCAAGGGCAAGACCTTCCGCGACGAGCTGTATGCCGAGTACAAGGCCAACCGGCCGCCGATGCCCGACGAGCTCGGCGCGCAGATCGCCCCGCTGCTGGAAGTCGTCGAGGCGCTCGGCCTGCCGATCCTGCAGGTGCCTGGCGTCGAGGCCGACGATGTCATCGGCACGCTGGCGCGGCAGGCCAGCGCGGCCGGCATGAAGACGCTGGTCTCGACCAGCGACAAGGACCTGGCGCAACTGGTCGATGACGACGTCACGCTGGTCAACACGATGAGCGGCACCGTGCTCGACCCGCGCGGCGTCGAGGAGAAATTCGGCGTCCCGCCGGCGCGGATCGTCGACTGGCTGGCGCTGGTCGGCGACAGCTCGGACAACATCCCCGGCGTGCCGAAATGCGGTCCGAAGACCGCCACCAAGTGGCTCGCAGAGTTCGGCGACCTTGACACGCTGCAGGCGCGCGCCGGCGAGATCGGCGGCAAGATCGGCGAGAGCCTGCGCGCCAGCCTCGACCAGCTCGCGCTGTCGCGCGAGCTGGCAACGATCCGATGCGATGTGCCGCTCGACGTCGGCCCGGCCGATCTCGAGCGGCGCCCGCCCGACGTCGCGCGGCTGCGCGAGCTGTATGGCCGGCTGGAATTCAACACCTTGCTGCGCAAGCTGCCGGACGGCGAGGCTGCGCCGCCGGCCTCGGCAGAACCGGCCGCGGCAGTGGCGGCAGCGGCAGCAGACAGAGACTACGAGACGGTGCTGACGGCCGCGCAGCTCGATGCCTGGCTCGCGCGGCTGGCGTCCGCCGGGGAGTTTGCCTTCGACACCGAGACGGACAGCCTCGACTACATGCGCGCGCGCATCGTCGGCGTGTCCTTCGCGGTCGAGCCGGGGCGCGCGGCCTATGTGCCGCTGGCGCATCGCGACCCGGATGCGCCCGTGCAGCTGGATCTCGAGGAGACGCTCGAGAAACTCCGCCCGCTGCTCGAGGATTCCGCACGCGGCAAGATCGGCCATCACCTGAAGTACGACCGGCATGTGCTGGCGAATCACGGCATCGCACTGGCGGGCATCCGCTACGACACGATGCTCGAGTCCTACGTGCTGGACTCGACTGCGACGCGCCACGACATGGACTCGGTGGCGCTCAAGTATCTCGGCGTCACGACGATTCACTACGAGGACGTGGCCGGCAAGGGCGCGAAGCAGATCAGCTTCGACCAGGTGCCGGTGGCGACGGCGGCGCCCTACGCGGCGGAAGACGCCGACGTGACGCTGCGGCTGCACCGCGCCCTGTGGCCGCGGCTGGTCGAGACGCCGGGCCTGCAGCGGGTCTACGAAGAGCTCGAGCGGCCGCTGATCCCGATCCTCGGCGCAATGGAGCGCCACGGCGTGCTGCTGGACACGCAGCTGCTGAAGCGCCAGAGCCGCGAGCTCGAGAAGGGCATGGCGGCGGCCGAGGCCGCGGCCTTCGAGGCGGCCGGCGGCAAGTTCAACATCGGCTCGGCCAAGCAGCTGCAGGAAATCCTGTTTGAGCGGCTCGGGCTGGCGCCGTTGCGCAAGACGCCGGGCGGCCAGCCGTCGACGGCCGAGGACGTGCTCGAGGAACTCAGCGCCGAGCACGAGCTGCCGCGCCGGGTGCTCGAGTACCGCAGCCTCGCCAAGCTCAAGTCGACCTACACCGACAAGCTGCCCGAGCTGACCGATGCGCACAGCCGGGTGCACACCTCGTACCACCAGGCCGTGGCCGCCACCGGGCGGCTGTCGTCCTCCGACCCGAACCTGCAGAACATCCCGATCCGCACCGCCGAGGGCCGGCGCATCCGCCAGGCCTTCATCGCGCCCGCGGGCTACCGGCTGGTCGCCGCCGATTATTCGCAGATCGAGCTTCGGATCATGGCGCACCTGTCGGGCGATACTGGCCTGCAGGCGGCCTTCCGCGAGGACCAGGACATCCACCGGGCGACGGCCGCCGAGGTGTTCGGCACGCCGCTCGCCGCGGTCACGGCCGAGCAACGGCGCTCGGCGAAGGCGATCAATTTCGGCCTGATCTACGGCATGTCGGCCTTCGGCCTCGCGCGCCAGCTCGGCATCGAGCGCAGCGCGGCGCAGGAGTACGTGAACCTCTATTTCGAGCGCTATCCCGGCGTGAAACGCTACATGGACGAGACGCGCAAGCAGGCGCGCGCGGACGGCTTCGTCACGACCGTGCTCGGTCGCCGCCTGCACCTGCCCGAGATTCGCTCGCGCAACACGCAGCGTCGCCAGTACGCCGAGCGCAGCGCGATCAACGCGCCGATGCAGGGGACCGCCGCCGACATCATCAAGCTGGCGATGATTCGCGTGGCCGACTGGCTCGCAAAGGGCGAGGTCGACGCGCGGCTGATCATGCAGGTGCACGACGAGCTGGTGCTCGAGGTCGCCGCGGCCGATGCGGGTGTGTTGATCGGCGCGCTCGACACGCTGATGGGCGAGGCCGTGGTGCTGACCGTGCCGCTGAAGGTCCAGGCGGCCGCCGGCCTGAACTGGGACGAGGCGCACTGAAAATTCGGGGTCAGCATTCGGGGTCAGATCCGCAATTCAGAGAATTGCGGATCTGACCCCGAATGCTGGAACTTTTGCCGCAGTGCAGGGTCCCTATCCATGAGCGCCAATGCGACGCTCGCCCGCCGTCCTCCCTGGGCGGGCCAGCCGCCCGGTTCCCCCAAGCCGGGCACTGCTCTGCCCCGGGGCACATGTGCCCCGGGGCCTTTTTTATCCTGCTGTTTTTGAAGTCTTTTTTTCGCCGCGCGCCAACGCCTCGCCGGCGCCGCGGAGCAGCGCGTCGAGCACCTCGCGCGCCGCGTCCACGCCGGTCCCCTTCAGCGCGGAGAACAGCTGCACCGTGGCGGCGTCGCCGACCGTCCGGCGGACCCCGAGCAACGCTGCCGCGCCGGCGCCGCGCGACAGCTTGTCGGCCTTGGTCAACAGGATATGGACCGGGCAGCCGGCCTGGCGCGCCCAGTTCAGCATGCCCTGGTCGAAGTCGGTCAGCGGCCGGCGCGCGTCCATGACGATGAACAGCCCGGCGAGCGACTGCCGGCGCAGGAAATAGGTGTCCATCAGCTTGCCCCAGTGCAGCCGGACGGACTCCGGGACCTTGGCGTAGCCGTAGCCCGGCAGGTCCGTGACGCGAACGTTCTCGCCGACGCCGAAAAAATTGATCAGCTGGGTGCGGCCGGGCGTCTTGCTGGTCCGCGCGAGGCCCCGCCGGCCGAGGATCGCGTTGATCGCGCTCGACTTGCCGGAATTGGAGCGGCCGGCGAACGCGACTTCCGCACCCTCGTCGGGCAGGAACTGCGCGGGCTTGTTGGCGCTGGTCAGGAACTGGGCATCGGGATAGGCGCTCATGGGTCTGGACTGCAACTCGGCGGCGTAGTGTAGAATTTCGGGTTCTACGCGTCGGCGGCCAGCGTGGCAAGCCGACGGGCCAATCATCGGAGAGATCGCGCCATGAGGAAGCTTTTCGTCGCCGCCGCGATGGTCGCCCTGCTGGGGGCCGGGTCCGCTGCCCTGGCCGAGGGCTCGGCCGAGGCCGGCCAGGCCAAGTCGGCGGTCTGCGCTGCCTGCCACGGGATCGACGGCAACAGCGCCAACCCCGAGTGGCCCTCGCTCGCGGGGCAGCACGCCGGTTTCCTGCGGGTCCAGCTGAGGGCCTTCAGGGACGGGCAGCGCCAGAATCCGCTGATGTCGCCGATGGCCATGGGGCTGTCCGATGAGGACATCAGCGACCTGGCGGCGTTCTTTGCGGCTCAGCGGCCGGCCGCCCGCGAAGCGGATCCGGAGCTCGTCGAGCTCGGTCAGCGCCTGTTCCTCGGCGGCGACCTCGAACGCGGCATCACGGCCTGCATCGCCTGCCACGGGCCGACCGGGCAGGGCAATCCGCTGGCAAACTATCCCGTCGTTGCCGGCCAGCACGCGACCTACACCGCCGCGACGCTCAAGGCTTACGCCGCCGGCGAGCGCGTCAACCAGATGATGCAGGAGATCGCCGCGCGGATGTCCGCCGAGGACATGCAAGCCGTCAGCGCCTATCTGCAGGGACTGCGCTGAACGGGAACTCCCGCGAGCCGCAACTGCCTGACCACTCTCAGTCCGCCTGAGGAGACCGGATATGACTCGATTTTCCTTTGCCTTGGCCGCCCTGTTGCTGGCCGCCGCCTGCAGCGCGGAGCCGCCGGCCAACGCCCCTGCGGCGCCTGCCGCACAAGCCCAGGCGGCTCCGGCGGCACAGCCCGCGCAGGTAGCCCCGCCAGCCGCCCGTCCCGCCGAGCCGGCACCGGCAGCTGAGCCGGTCCGGGTCGCGCAGGCCGCAGCGCCAGCTTCGAACGCGCGCTTCGTCGCCGGCCAGCACTATCGCGTGCTGAACCCGGCGCAGCCGACCAACGTGGCGCCGGGCAAGGTCGAGGTCGTCGACGTGTTCTGGTACGGCTGCGGCGGCTGCAACATGATGGCCCCGTACATGGAGGCCTGGAAGGCGTCGAAGCCGGACGCGGCCGAGTATGTGAAGCTGCCGGCAGCCCTGAATCCGGGCTGGCAACCGCAGGCCCGCCTGTTCTACGCGACCAAGGCGCTCGGCATCGACGACAAGACCCACGCCGCGGCCTTTCGCGAGATGCATGTCAACCGCAATCCGCTCAACACGATCGAGCTGATGGTCGAGTTCCTCGGCCGATTCGGCGTGTCCGCGGCGGATGCGCGCGACGCGCTGAACTCGTTCTCGGTCGACAGCGAGCTGCGCAGCGCGGACGTTCTGGCGCGCCGCTACCGGCTCAACTTCGTCCCCGCGGTCGTCGTCAACGGCAAGTACGTCGTCAGCGTCGACCAGGCCGGCGGGCCCGAGCAGGTGCTCGAGGTCATCAACTACCTCGTCGCGCTGGAGGCCGGCACGCCCACTGGCTGAGCGCCGGCGGACGGGCCTGCTACAGGGCGCGCAACGCGTTCGTCACCGGCTGGCGCGCCGCGCGCCATGCCGGCAGCACGCCGCCGACAAAGCCGATGACCAGCGCCCAGGCGATGCCCTGGCGCAACAGCGCCCCGGTGACGCGGAAATCGAACGCGACCTGGCTGAAGCTGGCGCCCAGCGTCGAGACCGTGTAGCCATTGAAGAACAGCCACGCGAGCCCGCCGCCGAGCAGGCCGCCGAGCAGCGCCAGCAACAAGGCCTCGGCCAGCACCGAGACGACGATCGGGCCGCCGCCGAAGCCGATCGCGCGCAGCGTGGCAATTTCCCGCTCGCGCGTCGAGACCGCCGCGTACATGGTGTTCAGCGCGCCGAACAGCGCGCCGATGGCCATGATGTAGCCCACCGCGTAGCCGAGGATGTTGATCAGCATGCTCATCTGGCGCGACTGCTCGGCGTAGTAGCTCTGCAGCGTCTGCGCCTTGACGTTGACGCGCGGGTCGTCCGCCAGCGCGGCCTCGAGCACGCCCAGCGCCGCGACGCTTTCGAGCTGCGCCGTGACGGATTGAAAGCCGTTGCGCCGATACGCCGACATGACTGTCTCGGCATCGCCCCACAACTCGGACTCGTGCACGCCGCCGTCCGCTTCGAAGATGCCGACCACGGTCCAGTCCGCGTCGCGAAAAGCCAGCCGCGCGCCGACCTCGAGATCGGCGAACTGGCTCGCGGCGCCGCGCCCGACGATCAGCTCGCGCGGGCCCGGCTCGAAGCCGCGCCCGGCCACGATGCGGACTTCCGGCCGCAACTCGAAGGCCTCCGGCTGCACGCCCCGGATCGGCGCGTTCGCCAGCAGGCCCGTCCCCCGCCGCGGCAGATCGGCGATCACCAGCACCTCGGCCGATGCAATCGCGCGGCCATCCGGCGTGCGTGCGATGCCCGCCGCGCCCTTGATCAGGTCGACCGACTCGCGCCCGAGTCCGCTGACCAGCTCCGAGGTCGCGCCGCTGCGCAACACCATCGCGCGGTCTTCCTTGCCGGCCTGGCCGAGCGTCGCGCGAAAGCCCTCGCCCATGGCGAGGATCGCGGTCAGCACGCCGACCACGCCGGCGATGCCGACGACGATGACCAGCGAAGTGCTCCAGCGCTGCGGCACGTTGCGCAGGTTCATCGTGCCGATCGCCAGGATCTGCTTCAGGCTGTTCACTGGTGGCCTCCCAGCGCGTCCACGACGCGCAGCCGCATCGCGCGCAGCGCCGGCGGCAGGCCCACGCACAGGCCGAGCACGACCATGACGACGACGCCGGTCATGACCACGGACAGGCTGATGCCCTGCACGCCGATCCCGGCCAGCACCGACTTGACCGCGCCGATTGCCACGGCGGCCAGCGCCAGCCCGAGCAATCCGCCGAGCAGGATCAGCAGCAGCGCCTCGGCCACGACCAGCCCGAGCACGGCGCGGTCGCTGAACCCCAGCGTCTTCAGGATCGCCAGCTCCGGGATGCGCTCGCGCACCGCCTGCGCCATGGTGTTGCCGGTCAGCACGAGGATCGTGAAGAACACCGCGCCGAGGATCGAAGTGACGATCAGCCCGATGTCGCCGAACTGGCGCGCGAAACCCTGCGCGAAAGCCTTTTCTGTCTGGGTCTTGGTCTCGTTGGTGGAGTTGGCGAACAGCGCGTCCACGGCGCTCGCGACCTCGTCGGCCCGGTCCGGATCCTCGACCTGGACGAGGAACCAGCCGACCGTGCCGCGGGCGAACTGCCGCGCCTCGTCGAAGTACTCGTGCTGGAACAGCAACGCGCCCTCGCTCTGCTCCGATGCGGGGCTCGTGTAGATGCCGACGAGCTCGAAGTTCCAGTCGTTGCTGCCGTCTCGCTTTGGCCAGATGTCTGCAACCACCGTGACGCGGTCGCCGATCTGCCAGCCGTAGCGGTCAGCCAGGCTGCGCCCGACGATGGCGCCATCGCGCGTGCGCTGCCAGGCCGCTGCCTGGTCGGCAGGCAACACGATCTCCGGCACCGCGGCGAGGTAACGCGCCGGATCGACCGGGAACACCGCGAATTGCGCCGGCCGGTCCTGGTAGGAACCGCCGAACCAGCTCGCATGGGCCACGTTCTTGACGCCGGGGACGGACTCGATGCGCTCCAGGTAGCCGATCGGCAGCATCTCGATGATCGAGTAGCGCGAGTTGGTGACCAGCCGGTCCGCGCGCGCCTGGTCAGCGCCCGCCCTGAACGCCTCGTTGACCGACTGCAGCATGCCGAACAGCAGGAAGGCCACGACCACCGACAGCAGCGTCAGCACGGTGCGGATCTTCTTGCGGAACAGGCCGGCCCAGACCAGGTGCAGGTATTTCACGCGCAGCTCCTCACGCGGCCTCGGCGGAAACCAGCGTGCCCTTGTCGAGCCGCAGCACGTGGCGCGCGAACCCGGCCGCCTTCGGATCGTGCGTCACCATGACGATCGTCTTGCCGTGCTCGAGATTCAGCGTCTGCAGCAGCCCGAGAATCTCGTCCGCCGTCTCGCGATCGAGATCGCCGGTCGGCTCGTCGCACACCAGCAGGGTGGGGTCCGAGACGATCGCGCGCGCGATCGCGACGCGCTGCTCCTGGCCGCCGGACAACTCACGCGGCTTGTGCTGCGCCCGCTCCGCGAGACCGACCAGCTGCAATGCCACCGCCGCGTGCTGGCGGCGCTGCGCCGCCGACAGCCGCGTCAGCAGCAGCGGCAACTCGACGTTGCGCTGCGCGCTCAGCACCGGCAGCAGGTTATAGAACTGGAACACGAAGCCGACATGCGCCGCGCGCCAGCGCGCCAGCGCGCCGCCGCTCATGCTTTCCAGCGGCTGGCCGTCCACCTTGATGCTGCCGCTGGTCGGCGAGTCCAGCCCACCGATCAGGTTCAGCAGCGTGGTCTTGCCGGAGCCCGACGGCCCCATCAGCGCAACAAAATCGCCGCGCTCGATGTCGAGGTTCACGCCGTGCAACGCCTCGACGGTCTGCTTGCCGCGCCGGTAGGACTTGGTCAGTCCGCGGATCTCGATCAGTGTGCTCATCGGTTCACCTGCCTGTCTCGTCCACACGCACTTCATCGCCGTCGGCCAGCCCGGCGGGCGGCGCCAGCACGACGCGCTCGCCGGCGTTCAGCCCCTCCAGCACCGGGCGCAGCTCGCCGCGCGCCGGCCCCGCGCGCACCGGCCTGCGACTCACCCGATCGTCACGCAGCACGAACACGAAGGTCGCGCCGCCGGCCTCGACCACTGCGGCTGCGGGCGCCAAGACGCCGGGCGCGGCGCCGGCGCCAGGCTCCGCGCCAGCCTCCCCCTCCGACAGGAACGCGACGCGCACGCCCATGTCCGGCACGATGCGGGGATCACTGGCGAGGATCGCGATGCGCACCCGCACCGTGGCGCGGCTGCGATCCGCCGTGGGGATGATCGCGATGACCTCGGCGGGGATGCGCCAGTCGGGGTAGGCATTCAGCGTGGCCTCGACGCGCTGGCCCGGGCGGACGCGCTGGATGAACGACTCGTTGACGTCCACCTCGATCTCGAGCGAGTCCATGTCGACGATCGTGCCGATGCCGGTGCGGGTGAAGCCGCCGCCCGCGGAGACCGGCGAGATCATCTCGCCCGGCTGCGCGGCCTTGACCGTGACCACACCGCCGAACGGCGCGCGGATCACGGTGTTGTCGAGCCGCACGCGCGCCAGCTGCACGGAGCTGTCGGCGACCGTTACGCCGGTCGCCGCGCTGTCGAGGCGCGCCTGCAGCGCCTCGACCTCGGTGCGCGCGACGTCGAGGCCCGACTGCGAAGTCAGGCCGCGCGCCATCAGCTCCTGTTGCCGGTCGCGTTCGCGCTGCGCCTGCGCCAGCTGGGCGCGAATCTCGGCGAGCTGCGAGCGCGCGGCCTCGAGCTGGGCCAGCGCAAGGGCCAGCTGCGCCTGCGCCTCGGTGTCGTCGAGCGTGGCGAGCACCTCGTCGGCCTCGACCCGCATGCCTTCCTCGATCAGCACCGTCTCGACCTTGCCGGTGATCTGCGCCGACACCGTGGCCATGCGCCGCGCGGTGACATAGCCGGTGGCATCCAGCACCGAGCGGGCGGCCGGCGCCTGTGCGCTGGCCTGCGCCGTCGCCACGCGCACCAGCGGCGCGCCATCGCCGCGCTGCGCCCATGCCAACAGGCCCGCGGCCGCGATGGTCGCGCCGAGCGCGCCGGCCAGCCACCACCGCCATCGCGGTGCTGCCGCGGGCGGCGCGCTCCGGTCGATCTGCAACCGCTTCAGCAGTTCGCTCTTGTCCACAAGGCCTCCGGGTCTGGCAAGGGCCGGAGTGTGAATTGTGCCCCAGCGCCACGGGAAGTGCCGAAGGTCATGCCTGTCGCGCCGGCCGGAATCATCACAGCATCGGTCCGAGCAAGCGCAGCACACCCTCGGCGACCCGCGTCGTCGCGGGCCGCCCACGCCATGCTTCCGGATGCAGCTCGACCGAGTCGCGCAGGTAGCTCTCCTGCAGCGCCCGCACCCGGGCGGCGCAGCCGGGATCGTAGATGAACAGTGAAATCTCGAAATTCAGCCACAGGCTGCGCATGTCGATGTTGACCGAGCCGATCACGGCCATCCGTCCATCCACGGTGATCGCCTTGGTGTGCAGCAGGTCGGGCTCGTAGTGCGCGATGCGCACGCCGGCCGACAGCAATTCATCGAAGCAGGCCGCGCCGGCATGGCGCGCCAGCACCGAGTCGAGGCGCTCCGGCACGTTCAGCGTCACGGCGACGCCGCGGCGCGAGGCCGACACGAGCGCCGTGACCATCGACTCGTCGGGCACGAAATACGGCGTCGTCAGCACGAGCTCGCGTTCTGCCGAGTACAGCAGCGACAGCAGCAGCTGGTGGATCGAGGCGCGGTTCAGGCCCGGGCCGGAGGGCACGACCTGCACGACCGCATCGCCCTGCTCTGCCACGCTGTGGATGTCCGCGGTCTCGAGAATGTCCATGCCCTCGTCGGTCTCGAGCTCCCAGTCCTCGAGAAAGGCGCCGTTCAGCACCTCCACGGCCGGACCGCGCAGCCGCGCCATGGCGTCCACCCAGCGGCCGAGGCCTGACTCCGCCTTGAAGTGCTCGGGATCGACGAGGTTCATGCTGCCGGTGTAGCCGATCTCGCCGTCGATGACGACGATCTTGCGGTGGTTCCTCAGGTCCATGCGGACGAACAGCATGCGGAACAGGCCAACCGGCAGCGAAGCCACGACCTTGACGCCGACCTTGCGCAGGCCGGCCGCCTCGCGACTCTTCAGGAAGGCGCTGGAACCGACGTCGTCGACGAGCACGCGGCAAATGACGCCGCGCGCCGCAGCGCGCGCCAGCGCCGTGTAGATCTCCCCGGTCCGTCCCGCCGATTCCCAGATGTAGAACTCGAGGTGGCAGGTGCGCCGGGCCGCCTCGATATCGGCCACCAGCGCATCGACGAAGCTGTCCCAGCCCGGCAGCAGCTCGAGCGCGTGGCCCTGCAGCGCCGCGAAGCCGGTGATCGACTCGCCGTGGCTGGCGAGTGATTCGGCACGCGGGTGCAGTGCGCGCCAGTCGATCGACGCGCGCGCCTTGAGCTGCCCCTGCCACTCGCGGTACAGGTCGTGGATCTCGCCCCAGCGGCGGGCGCGCTTCTGGCCGAGCCGGTTCTCGCCAATGAACAGGTACAGCGCCGGTCCGAGCACCGGCAGCACGAACAGCACGATCAGCCAGGCCAAAGTCGTGCCGACGGGCAGGTGCCGGAACAGGATGCGGACTGCCAGGCCGGCGACCAGCAGCAGGTGGCCCGCGAGCACCAGCGTCGACAGCAACCCGGCCTGAACGTCTTCCACGCGACGCACGCTCCCTGCCCTGACGGCGGCAGTATAAGCGGCGCGGCATGCGCTATCCTGCCGGGAGTCGCCGCCGTGAAGAGACGTCCCCGTGCTGATCCTGCTGGTGGAGGACAATCCGGACATCGTCGCCAATATCAGCGACTTCCTCAGCGCGCATGGCCATGTCGTGGATTTCGCCGGCAACGGGCGCCAGGCCCTGTACCTGCTCGAGCGCCAGCCCTACGACGCGATGGTGCTTGATCTCGGCCTGCCGGACATGGACGGTCTCGAAGTCTGCCGGCGCGCCCGGCGGAGCAGCCTGAACGACGACCTGCCGATCCTGATGCTGACGGCGCGCGATCTGCTGAAGCAGCGTCTGCAGGGCTTCGAGGCCGGCACCGACGATTATCTCGTCAAGCCCTTTGCGCTCTCGGAACTGCTCGCGCGCCTCGCCGCATTGTCCCGGCGCCGCGCCGGTCATGGCGCCGCAACACAGCTGCAGGCCGCCGATCTCTGCTACGACACCGACACCCTGCGCGTGACCCGCGCCGGCCAGGAGTTGAAGCTGCCGCCTGCTCCCCGCCAGATCCTCGAATACCTGCTCCGCAACCAGCACCGCGTGGTGCCGCGCGAGGAGCTCGAGCGTTTGCTGTGGGGCGATGATCCGCCCGACAGCGATGCGCTGCGCAGCCACCTGCACAAACTTCGCTCGGTCATCGACCGGCCGTTCGAGAGGTCGCTGCTGCAGACCATTCCGCGCGTCGGTTACCGTATCCATGAAGCCGGTTAGGCGCCCGCTCACCACCCGGATCGTCATCGCCTTCGTCCTGTTCGGCGGCCTGCTGGCGATGCTGATGTCGATCTACGTGCTGGGCACATTCATCTACTCCGAGCGCGACCATGCCCGCAGCCTGATCGAGGGCGAGCTCGAGTACCTGCGCAGCAGCGGCCGGCCCCATGCCGTGGTCATGGCGGACATGAGAATTTTCCAGGGCACGCCGGACGAAGTCCGGGCGCAACTGCCTCCCGAGCTGGCCGAACTTTCGGCCGGCGTGCACCGGCTGCGCACCCCGGCCAGGCTCGTCCGGGTGGAGGAAGAGGACGGCCTGCTGAGACTGGTCAGCATCGAGCTCGAATCGATGCATGCCAGGGAGCGATGGATGGGCCTGGTGCTCATACTCGGCGTGCTGATGGCGATCTACCTGTCGATCTGGGCCGGTTTCTGGCTGTCGCGCAGGATCGTCGAGCCGGTCCGCGACCTCGCGGAACGAGTGTCCGCAAGAGGCGCCGAAGCCAGCGAGCGCCTCGCCGCGGGCCAGGCCGACGACGAGGTCGGCGCACTGGCCCGTGCCTTCGATGCCTACGAGGCGCGGATTGGCGAGCTGCTCGGGCGCGAGCGCCGGTTCACGGACCAGGCGAGCCACGAGCTGCGCACGCCGATCACGGTCATTGCCGGGGCGACCGAACTGCTGCTGACGGATGCCACGTTGGCGCCCGGCGCGCGCCAGCGCGTCGAGCGCATCCGCCGCGCGACGCTGGAAATGGCCGAGCTGGTCGAAACCTTCCTGCTGCTGGCGCGCGATGCCAGCTATGTCGGGGCTTCCACCGATCCGTCGCCAGGGGTCGCCGAGGTCGTCCGTCGGGCAGTCGAGAGCCAGCGGGTGTGGCTCGAGGGGAAGACCGTGGAGTTGCGCGTCGAGGTCGAACAGGATGCGCCGTGTCGGGGTCCCGAGCGGCTGCTGGCCATCGTCGTCGCAAACCTGGTCCGCAACGCGTGCCAGCACACCGAGCAGGGCTTTGTCGCGGTCCGCGTCCATGCCGGCGGCGTGGATGTCACGGACACCGGTCCCGGCATGCGGATCGGCGCGCGGGACCATGCGTTCCAGTCGCGCGGAAGCGCCAGGCTGACGGAGCGTGTCGGTGGTCTCGGGCTGCCGCTGGTGCACGCCTTGTGCGCCCGCCAGGGGTGGTCGGTGACCTTGGCGGAGCGCGACGGCGGCGGCACGGTCGCGGCGCTGCGCTTCGCGGGCGCCGGCCCGGATCTTCACGCTTCCTTCACGTCCTCTTGACGCGCGGCTGACCCCCGCGGGCGCAGATTGATCTCGTCGAACGATTCGTTGACGAGGCATGGCAATGAAGATCTCGGTGGTGATTCCGGTCAAGGACGAAGCGGACAACATCGTGCCGCTGCTCGAGGAGCTGCGCACGGCGCTGGCCGGGGCAGCCGACTGGGAAGTGCTGGTCGTCGACGACGGCAGCCGCGACGACACGGCGGCTCGCGTGGCAGCGCTCGCGGCCGCCGGTTACCCCGGCCTGCAGCTGCTGCGGCATGCGCGCAGCTGCGGGCAGAGCGCCGCGCTGCGCACCGGCGCGTTGGCCGCAAGCGGCGCGTGGCTCGGGACGCTCGACGGCGACGGCCAGAATGACCCGGCGGACCTCGCCCGCATCTGGCGCGCAACGCAGGCCCTGGCTGCCCCGCCCGCGCTGTGGATCGGGCATCGGGTCGAGCGGCACGACTCCGGCTTGCGGCGGCTGTCGTCGCGGATCGCCAACGGCGTGCGCTCGCGCGTGCTGCATGACGGCGTCCCGGACACCGGCTGCGGCGTGAAGCTGATCCGGCGCGACGTGTTCCTTGCGCTGCCGTACTTCGACCACATTCATCGCTTCCTGCCGGCGCTGGTGCGCCGCGAAGGTCTCGAGGTGCGCAGTGCACCGGTCCGTCATCGCCCGCGCCTGCGCGGCCAATCCAAGTACGGCGTCAACAACCGGCTTTGGGTCGGGCTCGTAGACCTGCTCGGCGTGCTCTGGCTGCTGCACCGCAGGCGGCTGCAATGAACGCCGAGTGGTTCTGGCTCACCATCGGCTTCATCGGCCAGGCGTTGTTCTCGCTCCGTTTCCTGGTGCAGTGGCTCAGCAGCGAACGCAAGGGCCGCAGCGTCATCCCGACGGAATTCTGGTATTTCAGCCTGGCTGGCGGCGCCACGCTGCTCGCCTACGCGATCTACCGCGCCGACCCGGTGTTCATCGTCGGCCAGCTGACCGGGTTTTTCATCTATGCACGTAACCTGCAGCTGATCATTCGCGAGCAACGGGCGGGACCCAAGGCAGTCCAGGCGTGAATGCTCTGCAGCTTGCCCTCGCTCGCAGCGGGCCGGCAGTCCGGCCGCTGAGCCGGTCGGCGCACCTCGACCTGTGGTGGCTGCTGCTCGCCGGCCTGGTACTGTTCGGCGCCGGCCTCGGCCTGCGCGACCCGTGGCCGGCGGACGAGCCGCGCTTCGCGCTCATCGCCCGCGACATGGTCCGCAGCGGCCAGTGGCTGATCCCCCATGTCGCCGGGGCAATCTACTCGGACAAGCCGCCGCTGTTCATGTGGCTGACGGCCGGCCTCTACGCGCTGACCGGCGAACTGCGGATCGCGTTCCTGCTGCCGTCGCTGCTGGCCGGGCTCGGCATGCTGGCGCTGGTGCACGACCTCGCGCGGCGACTCTGGAATCCTCGCATCGCGCTGGCAGCCGGGCTGCTACTGCTGCTGAGCCTGCAGTTCACGTTGCAGGCGCGCACCGCGCAGCTCGATGCGCTGGTGTCGCTATGGACGACGCTGGGCCTGTACGGCCTGCTGCGCCACCTGCTGCTTGGACCCGACTGGCGCTGGTACGCCGTCGGCGGCCTTGCCATGGGGCTCGGCATCATCACCAAGGGCGTCGGCTTCCTGCCGCTGCTGGTGCTGCTGCCGTGGGCCTGGCTGCGCTGGCACAATCCCGGCGCTTTGCCGCGGATCGAAGGCTCGTGGCGCCAATGGCTGCTGGCCCCGGCAGCGCTGCTGGTGCCGATCGCCTGCTGGCTGCTGCCGATGCTGCTGATGGTCTGGTGGTCCGGCGACCCGGCATTGACCGCCTACCGGGACGACCTGCTGTTGCGCCAGACGGTCACGCGCTATTCGAATAGCTGGACGCACCTGCGGCCCGCCTGGTACTACCTCGTCCAGGTGATCCCGTGGGCCTGGCTGCCTACCACGCTGGCGCTGCCCTGGCTGCTGCCCGCCTGGCGACGGCGACTCGCGCGCGGCGACGCGCGTTACTGGCTGCTGCTCGGCTTCGTGGCCTGCGTGATCGTGTTCTTCAGCCTGAGTCCCGGCAAACGCGGCGTCTACCTGCTGCCGGCGTTGCCCGCGTTGGTGCTGGCGGCCGCGCCGTTGCTGGCGGGCGGGCTGTGGCGCAGGCCGGGACTGCGCGCGCTGTGCGGTGTGCTCGTCGGCGTGCTGGGGATCGCCGCGCTGGGGGCGGCAGCGGCGCTGGCGCTGGACGTCGGGGGTGCCGGCGAGCGCATTGCCGAGCTGGGCTTCTCGGTCGATGGATCGGCCCTGCTCGCCGCCAGCCTCGGGTTTGCCGGCATAACGCTCGTTGCCTGGGGCGTCGCTTCGCGCCGCGAGCCGATTGCGCTGGCGCTGCTGCTGGCCACCGGCTGGCTGCTGCAGGGCTGGGCGGGCTACCCGCTGGTGAATGACGCCCGCTCGGCCGCTGACCTGATGGCCGCGGTCGAGCGCGCGGTGCCGGCGCCGCGACCGCTGGCAATGATCGGCTGGAAAGAGCAGCTGGCCTTGCAGGTCCATCGCCCGGTCATCCACTTCGGTTTCCGACGGGATGCCGCCGAAGAGCTGGTCGATGCAGCCGCCTGGCTGCGGGCGGAACCGGAGGGACGACTGCTGGTGGCTGCCGGGCAAATGGAGCCCTGTCTCGATGCCGCGGCGGCAGCGCCGGTGGCGCTGCGGCACGGCAAGCGCTGGATGTTGGCCGGTGCGGAGGCGTTGACGGGCCGGTGCGCCGGAATCCCCGCCACGGAAGGTCCGCGGCTCTATGACCCTGCGCTCGGGGGCCTGCGAGCCAACAGCGCAGCCGAGGCCACCGCCAGCGACCGCTGAACCCGGCGGCGCGCTGGCACAGCACGCCTCAGCGCAGGCGCGCACCGCAGACCGCGAGCAGCGCCGCGCGATCGGCCGCGGCGAGGCCGAGCGGGCGGACCCGGCCCGGCTGCAGCTCGCCGCCGTCATGCAACAGCGCGTGCATGATCGCTCCCGGCTCCTCGACATGCCCGATGCCGAGAGCGTGGCCGAGCTCGTGGGCCAGCACCCAGACGAGCTCGTCGTGGCTCTCGGCGCGGAACACATCGATGCGCCGGCCCTGCTCGCGACTGTAGCTGTACCGGCCGGACTCGACCGGCTCGGCCGATGAGGCGCTGTTGTAGCGGCCGACACGCGACCTGAACGTGTCCGCGCGGGCGCGCGCGTCGCCGGCCCGCCGGTTGTAGGCCTCGATGTCGGCACTCATGTCCGCGCCGATCCGCTCGAGCTCGGCGAGTGCTGCGCGCAACGCCGCGCTCTCGGTCTCCAGCGCCCGCTGGCGCGCCTCTGTGCGCTGCGCCGGGTCGGCATTCCAGGCCTGGACCTCGGCTTCGTGGCGCTGCACGCGGCGCGCGAGCTCCTCGGCGTCACGTTCGTGCGCGCGCCGCGCCGCCTCGATGCGGGCGCTCCAGTGCTGCAGCATCGCCTCGTCAGCCTCGAGCTGGCGCCGGTCGAGCTCGATGCCGCCACGCAAGGAGCGGCGGGTGTTCGCCGCCTGCTGGCGCTCGTCGAAATGCAGGCCGACGGTCATCGCAAAGCGATGATCGGATTCCAGGAACAGCACCGCGTCGGCATACGCCTGCCACAGGCTGGCGGCCTCGACCAGCGCCGCCATGAGCGTGTCGCGGTCGAAGCCGAAGCGCGGGTCGACCTCGCCGAGCGCAAAGTGAATCGGGATGCCGCAGTCCGCGTGGGCGAAGGAATGCCGTGCCACGCCGGGCAGCCAGGTGAACCAGCCGCGGCCGGTCTGCTCGTCCCTCGACAAGGCCAGCGTAATGAACACGACCAGCAGCCCGCAGGCCGCGATGACGACAGGACGGCGACGCATGGCGGCCATATATAGCAGGGCTGCCGGCGTACCGGGCGTGACCCGTGCACGAAATTCAGCCGGGCCCCGCACTTGCAACTGTGTGACCCACGTCGCGCCTCCGGAGCCGCGACTTGTGGGATTCTCCGCGTGGGGGAGGGCTGCCTGACGGTGGCTGCTGACGCCGATTGGACGCCGCGAGGCGCACGCGGCGCAGCGGCCACGGAGCGGTGATGCCCACTAAGGTCCTGAAATCGAGGGAAGAATTCGGCACCGCGCCCGCCAGTGCGTTCGACCAGACGATGGCGCCGGCCGCGTTCGAACAGCTGCTCAGCGCGGACGGCGCGGGCATCTATGTCCTGTCCGCGGATGCCGGGCTCGTCGGCACCGTGCGCCGGGCCACCGGCGCGCAGCAGTCCATCGTAGTACTGGAGGACTGGCCGGACATCGTCGCCGCCGTCGAGGATGGCAGCTGCAGCATCGTACTGCTGGACCTCGATCGCATCGGCGCGGGCCTCGAGACACACCTGGCCGAGCTCGAGCGGCAGGCGCTGCCGCCGGTGATCGTCGCCGCGGCCAGCCTCAGCGCGGCGCCGGAACCCATGAAGGCGCTCGCAGAGCGCCGCATTCACCGCCTGCTGATCAAGCCCGCCTCGCTCGGCAACACGCGGCTGCTGATCGAGGCCGCCATCAACCGGCGCAAGCAGCTGCGGGAGCGCCCGGCAACGGCAGCACCGGCGCTGGGACGCGCCCGGCCGGACTCGTCGCTCCGCCGCCGCGCCCTGGCGCTGGGCGCCGCGATGGCGGTCGTGCTCGGCGGCGTCGTGGTTGCCGGGCTGGGCATGAAGTCGCGCGCCCCGGCCCCGGTGGCGGAACCGACCCGGACCGCGACTCCGGCCGATACCGGGCGCATCGCTGCGCCGCCGCTGCCCGTCGAACCCATCCCCGCGATCGATCCCTGGGCCGGGCAGCTGGCGCTGGCGCAGGATGCCTTCGACGCCGGCCGGCTGGCCGAGCCGCCCGGCGACAACGCGCTCGACGGCTTCATGACGATCCTGGCCGATCAGCCTGGCCACGACCTCGCGCTTGCGGGGCTCGAGTTGACCGTCAGTGCACTGTTCACGCTGGCCGAAAGTGCGCTGCTCGGCGACGCGCCGGAGCTCGCGGCAACGACGCTCGAGCATGTCCGCCGCGCGCAGCCCGACAGCCCGCGGCTCGCGTTTCTCGACGCCCAGGTGGAACGCGCGCGGCTGCTGGCGGCGCCTGCGGCGCAGGCCGAGACGCCACCGCCGACCGAAACCCCACCGCCGGCGGAAACTCAGCTGCCGACCGAGATTGACGGGTTGCTCGCGAGCGCGCGAGCGCGCATCCGGCGCGGTGAGCTGTTGCTGCCGGAAGACGACAGTGCGTTGAGCTATCTTGCGCGCGCCGCCGAGCTCGACCCCACAGCCCCCGGCGTCATCGCGACACGCGCCCGGCTTGGCGGGGCGCTCGTGGCGGCAGCGCAGCAGGCGCTGGAGAGCGGCGAGCATGAGCAAGCCGGGGCGCTCGCGGACCAGGCGCGCGCGCTCGACGAGAACGCAGCGGGGCTGGCCGAGCTGGACGTCCAGCTGGGCGCACTGCGCGACGCGCTGCGGCAGGAGCGCGAGGACGCCTTGCTCGCGCAGGGCCTCGAGCGGCTGCGCAGCGGGCGGCTGATCGCGCCCGAGAACGACAGCGCGGCTTACTACCTGGCGACCTTGCGGGCCGAGCACCCGGCCCGACCCGGGCTCGAGCAGGCGTGGCAGACCTTGACTGCGCGGCTGGCGGCCAATGTCCGGTCAGCCATCGCCGCGTCGGACTGGGGCGGCGCGCAGGCCTGGCTCGCCGGGCTCGAGCGGATCGAGGCCGAGCCCGGCCTCGTCGGGGCGCTGGCCAGGGACCTGACCGTCGCACGCACCCAGGCGGAATTCCTTGCGACGGCGACCCCGGCCAACGAGCTGGAGCTGGTCGAGTTCCATCCCCCGGTCTACCCCGAGCCGGCGCTGCGCCACAGCATCGAGGGCTGGGTCGAACTCGAGTTCATCGTGGACCGCGACGGCCGGCCGCGCGATATCGTCGTGATTGGCGCGCAGCCGGCCGGGCGCTTCGACCAGTCGGCCACCGACGCGGTCGCGCGCTACCGCTATACGCCGTTCGCCCTGGACGGCGTCATCTACGAACGGCGCGTGCGGTTCAGGGTACGCTTCGCATTGCAGTAGCAGCAGCAGCAGCGGTGACGACGAATCGCATCGGCCCGGAGGGGTCTGCCGCGTCGAACGGGTAACAGGTCACCAGTGTCAGGCGCGGTGCGGGGCTATCCAGTGCGATGCGCCAACGCCTGCTGTCGACCACCTCGAGCGCGGTGACCTCGAACTCCATGCTGCGGCCGTCGACCAGCTCGACGCCGAGACGATCCCCGATTTGCAGCCGTTCCAGCGCCCGGAAATGCGTATCCCGATGCCCGGCGATGACGCTGTTGCCCGGCTCGCCGGGCAGCACGCTCGCCGTGTCGTGGGCCGGCCCGAAGGCGAGGTTGCGCCCGCTTGCGCCGGACAGCACGAGCAGCGTGCCGCCCGCACGCGGCATGTGCAGGCGTGCCACCACGCGCGTGTCGGCCCATGGCCAGGGGCGCGCCGGATGATCACCCCGATCTCCGTCCCGCGCGCGTTCGAAGGCATGCGCGACCAGCACTTGCGCCAGCGCCGCCTTGGCGCGGATCCAGCCGGCCTGTGCGAGGCTGGCACTCCCGGCCAGCAGCAGCGTCACGACCAGCGCCGCGCGCCAGCGCCGCCAACCGGCGCTCACTGCGCGCGCTGCCGCACGCGGCCCGCAACTGACAGCAGCCCGGCCAGCAGCAGCGCGATAGCGCCGAGCCAGCTCAACAACGGCGCCGCCGTCGCGGTCACCGGGAAGCCGGCCGAGCGCCCCCATGCGCCACCGGCCGGCGCGGAGGTCGGCGCCTGTTCCAGCCGGCCGGGCGCACCGGGCGGACGCGCCGGCGTGGCATCCACGGCGACCAGGCTGGTCAACTCGCTGACGACGCCATACGCCAGCGCCAGCGCGAGTACCTGGCCATCCAGCTCGCTCGCGTCTGTGTCGCGGCCGCCGAGGCGCTTGCGGCGCGCCAGTTCCGCGATCCGCTCGCGCGCCCACAACCGTGCGATGCCGGCTTCCCCTGCCAGCGCCACGATCGGCACCTGGCGCACCCATGCGCCGCCGCCGTCCTGGCCGCTGAGCGTCAACATGCCCTGCAATGGCTCGGCGCCGAAGCGCACCGCCACCACCAAGGGATCGCCGGCATACAGGTCCCTCGGCAGCGGCGTCGCCAGTTCCGGCCGGCCGCCACCGGGCCAATGCAGCTCGAGCCCGACCAGCGCCGGCCGCTCGAGCTTGCGGAACAGCTCGACCATGCGCTCGCCGGCCTGCCCGGCCTCGGCGATGAAGGTGTAGCTGCCGCGGCCCGCGGCGGCGGCTTCCTGCATGAACCAGGCATTCGGCGCCGCGCCGATGCCGACGGTGAACAGCCGCGCGTCGCCGAGCCGGCGCTGGATCAGCGCCACGATCTCCGCCTCGTTGCCCACGCTGCCGTCGGTGATGAAGACGATCTGGCGCAGCTTTTCCGCGGCGACCGGCATGCCGAATGCGAGCTCCAGCGCGGGCCGCATTTCGGTGCCGCCGCTGGCCTGCAGCGAGGCGACGAAGCGCTGCGCCAGCTCGCGGGACTGCGCGTCCGCGGGACGCGACTCCGGGAACAGCGCACGCGCTTCGCTGCTGAAGCGGATGATATTGAAGCTGTCGCGCGGGCCGAGCTGCGCGATGCCGAGCGCCAGCGCTGCTTGCGCCTGTGCGATCGGCGGCCCGCCCATCGAGCCGGAGGTGTCGATGATGAAGATGACTTCGCGCGGCGGCGCCGCGCCGGCCGGCGCCTCCGGCGGCGTCAGCAGGACCAGCGCGTGCGTAGTGCCGTCGTGCTGCTCCGCGTACACCGCGGCCATCGTGTCAGGCGCGATGACCGGCGCCCAGCTGAGTTCGAAGTCGCGGTCGGCGGCCGCGCGCAGGGCCGCAATGCGAAAGCTGCCGCGACCCGCATCCTCGGCGACAGCGACCGGGTGATGGTGGCTGCGCAGCGAATCGAGCACGAAGCCGGGTGCCAGCTCGACCTCGATACGGGCCTGTTGCAGCGGGGCTGTCACGCGCTCCGGCGTCGCGGTGGCGCCAGGCGTGTAGCGCGGCGTGATCGCCAGTGGCAGCTTCAGCGTATAGCGCGCGTCGCGCCACGGGATGAGCTCGAGATAGGCGATGCGCACCGTGACCGCGCCCCGCGGCGGGATGTTCGCCACCGCGGTCGTGAACATGTTGGGGCGATGCTGGTCGACGAGGCTGGCCCGCCGCCCCGCGGCGAGCGCGGCATCGTAAGTTGCACGAGCAGCGGCACGCGGCTGGATCTCGCCGCGGATGACGCGGTCGCCAATCTGCATTTCCATGCCGTCGACCGCGGCGGCGGCGGACAGCGGGAACACGTACAGGCCTTCGACCCAGGCATCCAGCGGATTGGTGAAACGTTGCGTGACCTCGACGCGCGCGACGCTGCCGGTGACGCGCACCTGCATGGCCGTGTCCACGACCAGCGACGCGACCGGCTCGGCCTCCGCGGCGGTCCTGAGCCAGAGGCTGCCCGCCCCGGCCGCCCATGGGTCGGTCGCGGCTTCCACCGGCAAGCACACGACCCCCGGCAACAGGAGCATGAACGGCGCCAGCCAGCGCGTGCAGCGGGCGCGCCAGCCAGGGCGAGGAATGTGGATTTCCTTGTCGCTGTGCATGTTCCCGGACTCCCAGTGTTCCACCGTGCAAGCGCCATGAGGCGCCAGGATCGTGGCAGGGGCGCGCACGCGCGCGGGCGAAACAGGGAGCGATCATGGCGAAAGGTGGCCAGCGGCGCGTTCAGGGCAAATTCACGGGGCCCCGGGGTGGCGCCGGCGGACGCTTGACTCGACAATGGCACACCGCTCCACCCCGCTGGGAATTGATCAATGAACCAAGCGCATCGCCTGTTGCCCGCAATCGTCTTCTCCTGTGTGCTGGCGCTGGCGGCCTGCCAGTCGCCGGTTTCACCGGCGCCGTCCGCAGCCGAGCCCGCGCAGCCACCCGACGAGCCGGCCTGCCCGGAGGACAACGCGGCGCCCGCCGAGCCATTTCGGGCACTCGGCCAGGAGCCGAGCTGGATGCTCACGGCGGGCGATGGCCGGCTCGAGCTGGTCACCCAGTTCGGGCAACATAGCGTCAGCGTGCCGGTGCTGGAGGTGGCGCACGCGGGTTGCGTCACGCGCTACCGTGCGGCCGACGCGGCGCGCAGCATCGTGGCCACGATCAGGCGCGGCGTGTGCCGCGACTCGATGAGCGGCATGCCGCACCCCTTTGCGGTCGAAGTGCAGACCGATGATGAGCGGCTGAGCGGCTGCGGCGGCGAGCCGCTCAGCCTGCTGACCGGCGGCAACTGGATCGTCGAGGACCTCGACGGCGGCGGCATCATCGACCGCTCGCGCATCACGCTCGGCTTCTCTGCGGAGGATTCGCGGGCCTACGGCCTCGGCTCGTGCAACCGTTTCACCGGCGGGTTCACGCTGACCGGCGAAGGCCTGAGCTTCACCCACCCGGCCGCGACGATGATGGCCTGCGCGCCGGCGCTGATGACGCAGGAACAGAAATTCTTCAGTATCCTGCAGGCGGTCACGAGCTTCGACATCGACGCCACCGGGGCGCTGATCCTGTCCGGCAACGAGGGCACGATGAAGGCCTACCGGGACACGGCGCCGATCATGTGAGGTGACTGCCGGGTAATTGCGGGACCTGTGCCGGCCAGTACCGTCGCCAAATGGCTTGCCAATTTTTGCCATGATTGGTAGGCTGATGCGCATGGCGACCATGAACATCTCTCTTCCCGAGCATCTTCGGGAATACGTTGACGAGCAAGTGCGGCGCAAGTACGGCACCACCAGCGAATACGTGCGGGACCTCATCCGCAAGGATCGGGAGCGAGAGGTGCTGAAAGCCCTGCTGGTTACCGGCGCCGAGTCAGAGCTGACCGAGCCAGTCGATGCCGATTACTTTGCCGGGCTCAAGCGGCACGCTCGTAAATCCGTCAAGCGGTGACCCAGAAACCTCTGCGGCCACGCGCGGAGGCGCGGCAGGATACTGAACATGCTGCGGCCTACTACGCGAACCAGGCCGGGATTAAGGTGGCCGAAGATTTCATCGAAGCGCTGCAAGACGCCTACAACAGCGTCGCCACGCATCCCGTCGCCGGTTCACCGCGCCTGAGCTATATGCTGAATTTCCCTGAGCTGCGGTTTTGGCGCGTGCCAGGATTTCCGTACCTGATCTTCTATATCGATCGGCCGCACTACGTCGACGTGCTGCGCGTATTGCACAGTGGCCGCGATTTTGCGGGGGACCTGTTGTCGCCCGATGATGACTGATTTTTATGGCGCGCCCGACTGGATTCGAACCAGTGACCTTTGGCTTCGGAGGCCAACACTCTATCCAACTGAGCTACGGGCGCACGCGGGGAGGCGCGAGATGATAGCGGCTCGGCGCCGCCCGCGTCCAATGCGGAACGGCGCCCGGCTGGCGTCAGCGCGGCGAGGTCACCAGCGGAATCTCGCTGGCCAGCTGGAAATTGATGATCGTGTCGAGCTTGTGCTCGATGTGGTAGAAGCGCGCGAGCTTGATCGGCGGCAGGGCCTTGCCGAACTTGCGCTGGTACTGGCGCCGCACCTTGAGGGTCTTCTCCTGGACGCTGAGCAGATCGTTGAGCAGCCGCGTGGCGGTCGCGTCGTCCATGGTGTCGAACGCGGCCGCGTAATCCTTGATGACCCGGACGCGAAGGTCGCCGACCTTGGCCAGATCGGCCGCGTAGCGGTCATAGATCGGCCAGAAGGCCTCGCTCTCGGCCGGCGTGAAGTCCATGTTGCCCTGGATCACGACCCGGCGCTCCGCCTGCAGCGCCGCGCGCGCCTGCGCGACGGCGGCATCGAGCTTGTCCGGTGCCGCGGCGGCCAGGGCCTGGGCGGATCCTGCAAGGGCCAGTACGACAACGGCGGAAAAGACGGCGAAGGCTGATTTCACGGCGGCTACCTGGGATTGGCGGAGGGGCTTTCCGACGACACCCGGCGCCGGTTGGGGCCGGAGTCTACATTGGCGCAGGCACCGCTCACAAGGCGCCGAAACGCGCTGCTCCCCGGCCGGACGGGGTTTGGTCCCCGCGAGAACAACCCCTATAATCACAGGGTTTTGGGGCGCCGGATCAGCGGCGATTTACGCAAAGCTCGAGGGGAAGAGGCGTTGAGCGCAGAAACAGATCGCAAGTTCTTCGACACCTTCATGGTGGTGCTCGGCATCCTGGTGGTGATTTCCATCGCCATTTTCTTCCTCGCGACCTCGCTGGCGAACCGCCACCAGGTGGCTCACCTCAAGGAAGACCCTGCCTTCCAGCAACGGATCGAGGAACGCATCCGGCCGATCGGCCAGGTTGCGATCGCCGGACGGGACAACAGCGCGCTGCGTGATCCGGGCGGCGTCGCGCCCGCGGCCATGGCGCCGGCGCCCGCAGCCGCGCAGGCTGCCGCCGACCTCGATGGCGAGGCCGTCTACAAGTCGGCCTGCACGGCCTGCCATGGGATGGGGATTGCCGGCGCACCGAAGACCGGTGACGCCGCAGCCTGGCAGCCGCGCATCGACCAGGGCATGGACACCCTGGTCAGGCACGCGATCGAGGGCTTCCAGGGCCAGGCCGGCTTCATGCCGCCGCGCGGCGGGTTCTCGAACCTGAGCGACGAGCAGGTCCGGGACGCCGTCCAGTACATGGTGGACACGATCTAGGTCCAGGCAAGAGATCCCATGCCGGCCCACAGCACGCGTCAAGGCTCGATCCGGCTGTTCCGGAACCCGGTGCTCGAATCGCTGAGCCACGTTCACCCGGTCGTGCCGCTGCTGACCTGGCTGCCGGTCATCGCCTGGCTGCTGTACCGTTCGGCATTCGTGCACGAGCTGGGCCTGACTGGGCTGCTGGCGTCGGCCGGCGGGGGGTTACTGGCCTGGACCTTTGTGGAGTACGCGCTGCACCGCTTCGTGTTTCATTACCCCGCGAGAAGTCGCCTCGGACAGCGGCTGGTGTACCTTTTCCACGGCGTGCACCACGACTCGCCGGGCGACAAGACGCGCCTCGTCATGCCGCCGGCAGGGGCCATTCCGATCATGGTGGCGCTGTGGCTGCTGTTCAGCCTGCTGCTGCCGCACCCGTGGCATGAGCCTTTCCTGGCCTTCTTCGTTGCGGGCTATCTGGTCTACGACTACATCCACTTTGCAACGCATCACTTCCCGATGCGGCATCCCGCGCTGCGCTACCTGAAGCAATATCACATGCGGCACCACTTCTCCGGCCAGAACGCACGCTACGGCGTGAGTTCGCCATTGTGGGACCTCGTCTTCCGGACCTACGCGCCGGCTACAGGCGAAATTCGTGCCCGAGGTACGTCGCCCTGACGTGCTCATCGGCCAGCACGGCCGCGGGGGTGCCTTCGGCCAGCACGCGGCCCTGGCCGATGACGTAGGCCCGGTCGCAGATCCCGAGCGTCTCGCGGACGTTGTGGTCGGTGATCAGCACGCCGATCTGCTGCGCGCGCAGCCGGCTCACCAGGCTTTGCAGCTCGCCGATCGAAATCGGGTCCACGCCGGCGAATGGCTCGTCCAGCAGGATGATGCGCGGCGCCGCCGCAAGCGCGCGCGCGATCTCGACCCGGCGCCGTTCGCCGCCGGACAAGGACTGGCCCAGCTGGCCGGCCACGTGCTCCACGCCGAAGTCCTCGAGCAACCGGGCCAGCGCCTGTCGTCGCCCCGCGTCATCCAGGTCGCGCCTGAGCTCGAGCACCGACCACAGGTTGTCGCGCACGCTCATGCGGCGGAACACGGACGGTTCCTGGGGCAGATAGCCGAGGCCCTGCCGCGCGCGCCGGTGCATGTCGTCGCGGGTGATGTCGCGGCCATCCAGCGTGATGCTGCCGCCGTCGGTCGCGACCAGGCCCACGAGCATGTAGAAGCAAGTGGTCTTGCCGGCGCCATTGGGTCCCAGCAGGCCGACGACCTCGCCGCTGCGCAGCTCCAGGCTGACATCGCGCACCACCACGCGCCCGCGATAGCGCTTGCACAGCTGGCGCGCCGCGAGGGTCGCCGGCGCCGTCACTCTGGCGCGGGGTCCGGCGGCTGGATGGTCATGCGCACGCGCCCGCCGGCCTCGCTTGCGCCGCTCAGCGTCCGGCTGACGAGGTCGTAGATGAGCTGGTCGCCACTGAACACGCCGCGCGGATGCCACACGCGGGTGTCGCCGGTCATGACAAGCAGCTCGCGGACGGGATCGAAGCGGATCGCCTGCGCCTGGCCGGTGATCTCGCGGCCGTCATCCAGGATCTCGCGCCAGGTGGCGGGGCTGCCGCGCAGCTCGATGCCGGTGATCTCCTCGTCCTGTTGCTGCACGGTACTCGCATCGCCATGCGCCTCGACGTTGCCGTAGACGATGCGCACTTCGCCCGAGAAATTCCACACCCCGGCGCCGACGTCATACTGCGAATCGCGCGCGGAGATGTCGATCGGATGCTCGCGATCGGCTGCCCCGCCGGCGCCCGGCAGCGCCAGCGCGAGCGCCAGCGCCAAGGCTTGCAAAGCGATACGCGCGCTCACCGCGGACACGCCTCGACGACCAGCGGGATCGAGGTCTCGCTGAGCCGCAGCTCGAGCTCCTCGCGGTCATCGCCGGCCTGCTGGATGCGCACCGGCAGCCAGTAGAACTGCGCCGCATGCCAGGAGTAGTACTTGCGGTCGTCGCCCTCGCGCAGCCGCTCCATGCGCGCGACGGACAAGCATCCGGAGGCGAAGGCATATGACTCGAGTGCGCGCAGCAAGAAAGCGTGTGCCTCGATGCGATCGCGTTCCAGCACCTGGAATTCGTAGGCCGGGGCCGGTCCGTCCGGATTCGCCATCAGCACGGCCAGCTGCAGGCGCAGCGTCAGGGGGTCCAGCACTTCGGGCGACAACGCCACATCGATTTCGCCCCGATGGCTCTGGCCCGTGGCCCGCATCGCCCGCCAGTCAAAATCAGCCTCCCAGAAACGGTTCCGCCCCGGGCGCGTGATGACCTGGCTGTAGGCCACCGGGCGAATGTGCCCCTGGTGCCAATCGAAGCGACCGTGCTCGCGAACCGACACACCGAGCAGACGCAGCAGCACCGCGGTAGCCCTGGTGGTCGCGGCGTACTCGTATGAGCCATCGTCGCGCCGACTGAGCCGGAGATCCAGGTAGCCCGCCTCCTTGCCCCGCTGCGAGACCAGGTAACGCGCCGTGTGCTCCGGCAGCGGCAATGCCTCAGCGGACGGCAGCCGCACGGCCGGTTCAGCCGCGAGGGCCGGCGCAAGGGCCAGCATCGCGGCCAGCGCGGCGCACCCGGGCCTCCCGGCGCGTCTCGCCGCTGCCCGCATCAGTAGCCAGCCGGCTTGCGCAGCAGTCGACGTGCCTTGGCCAACAGGGTATCGGCATTGATGACGACGATGAACACCTTGCGCAGCTGGCCCTCAGGGCAAGCCACCGGGCGTACCCCGTGCCAGGAGTTGCCCTGCCGCTGGAACAGCAGTGAGCGATTGCCGATCGCGCTGGCCGACCACGAGCGCTCGAAGTCCTCGAAGCCCGGCGCGCTGCGCCGCGAATAGCGGCCGCCATCATCGAGAACCAGCGTGTCACCGCCCCACTCGGGAAGCCAGTCCGTCTCGGTGTTGAAATAGAAGATATGCGAGCCGAGCTTGTGCCAGGCATCGCAGTGCGGCGAGACCGAACAGCCGCGCGGCGTGTAGTGCCAGTGGAAGCTCAGCCGATAACTGGTGGTATCGAGCAGCTCGGTCAGCCAGTCCCGGTAAGGCGCGCTTTGCAACTCGGTCACGAGCTGGTGCCAGGCCGGGTGCACCGGCAGATCGGGGTGGTACTCCAGCGCGTAACGATCGTGCGGCTGCTGGCCATGGGCACGCGTCCGGCCGAAGCTCGGCTTCATCAGCTCGAGCGGCGGCAACGAGGCGCGCAGCAGGTCGAAGGCCTGCGGTGTCAGCACACCCTCCAGGCTCAGCCACGGATAGGGCACGGCCTCACGGAAACTGCGTGCGGGAATGCCTTGCAGCCGCCCGCCGTCGATCAGCGGCGTTTCAGCCCTGCCGTCCATGGACCACCTCCGTCAGCTCTTCGCTGCGATGCCGCGGCGATGCGGCGGCGCCGATGCGTTGTAACACTTCTTCAGTCACGGTCTCGAGCTCTGCGTAGGCGCTGTCGCCCGGCGGCGACGCCGAGCCGAAGTATGCGGCCAGGCCTCGCTCGACCAGCGCCGCGTGCAGTCCCTCGAGATCGCGCGGCGGCAGCACGAATCCCGATGCCAGCAGGCGCGCGGCCACGTAGCTCAGCCCTTGCTGCGGGCGGATGCTGCCGCGCCGGTTGCGGCGCGGCTGTCGTGCAGTCCGCGCCAGCCATGCGCAGAACCATTGCCATGCCAGGGCGCGGCGCGGCGGCAGCGGCCAGATCAGCACGGCCGCCGGACTGGCCACCGCGTCGGCCAGCATCGACTCGCTCTCGCCGGTGACCACCAGGGTGTCGGCGTGGGCCAGCGCCAGCGGGTAGGGATTGGCGCGCACCGCATCGGGCCAGGCATACAGCAGGTCGCCGTCGCCGAGCGCTGTGCGCAGCGCCGCCAATGCCGCGCCCGTGCGGCGGCTGCCGACCACCAGCAGGGCGGCGCGCTGCTCGCGCGCCCAGGCCGATACCTCGCCAGCGAGTCGTACCGCCTCGGCCGCATCGAGCCGGTGCGAACGGCTGTCCCCGCCGACCAGGAGGGCGACGCGATGCGGCGCCGCGAGCCACGCCCCCCAGCCCTCGGCAGCGTCCGGCGGCGCGGCTCGACCGGCATTCAGCGGCAGCAGCGTGCTGATGCGGTTGCCGTGCAGCGGCAAGCCGAAATGGCGGCACTGCACCGTCACGCCGCCCTGCTTGGGCGGCGGCCCGCTCTTGCGCCCGAGCAGCACCAGTCTCGGCGCACCGCCCGCGCGGCGCGCGAGACGCCGCGCGACCCGGCAGGGCAACCAGCCGGACGCCACGATGATCGCGGCATCGCGGGCCCATTCCGGCTGCGCCGGCCGGAGGAAGAAGTCGCTGACGTCGCTCCACGGCACCGGCTGCTGTCGCAGCGCGCGCCGGGTCCGGCGCGACAACGCCTGCGCCAGTGCCAGGGCCTGGTTGTCATGCCCGGGCTTGCGGTGCGCCAGCACCAGGATCTCGCCCGGGGCGGCGGGTCCGCCGCGCCAGGTCTCGCGCCCGGACAGGCTCCGCCGCGTCACCTGCCAGGCCGTCGCCGGGTGTCTTGCCGCCGCCGCGTGCAGCTGCTGGTGCCAGAACGCCGCTGAGCGGCGATAACGGCCGGCCCGCTGGGCCAGCGGTTCCTCGATCGACGCGACGACGCGCCCCGCATGGCCGAGCGCACGATCCAGCACCCAGGGCAGGTCGGCGTCGGGCACGTGCTCGAGCACGCCGTCGAGCCGCAGCTCCGGCACCCGTTCCGTCGGCGCCTCGGGCGCCAGCAGGCGCTGCAGCGTCGCGCCGTCCGGGCCCGCCGACAAGAGTCGTAGCGCCTGCGGCCAGTCGCTCGACGGTCGGCTGGCGGCGACGGGCATGAAGCCCGCTGCGTCGGCCTCGCGCTCGAGATCGTGCCACAGCGGGTCGGTCGGGTTGTCGAAGTAGACAAACTGCTCGGGGAACGGCCACCAGGGTTGCGTGTGCAAAGTCGTGAAGTGCACCAGCCGCGACTCCCCGGGCCGGTACTCCGCATCGCGGGCGTTCCAGCCGCCGTCGAGCGGGCCCCAGAGGCGCGCGCCGCGGGCCCGTGCCTCGAGCTGCTTGCGGCTGAGCCGACGCACCGCGGCGGCCTCCCAGGCCTGCGCCATGCGCGCGCAGTCCATCAGCATGACCGAAGTGTCGCGATCGGAAATCGACAGGAAGCCCGCGTCGCCGAGGTCGGTGTCGAACAACTGCGCGGGATCGGCCAGGTAGACCTGGTCCGCGTCGTTGTAGATGGCCCGGCCGCGGTAGTCGCTCAGTGCGGGGATCGCGAAGCGATAGTTGGTGAACCCGGTCAGCCACAGGCGGCGACGGAAGCGGGCCAGGTCCCGCATCAGGAAAACTTCGTAGATTCTCGAGGGATCCCGGTGCTTCTCGATCGACCACAGGAACACCCGCTCGGCCCGGAACTGCCGGCGCTCGGTGCCGAGGAAAATTCTCACCGGCGGCAGCGCGGAGGGCCGCAAGCCGTGACGGACGCCGAGCACGACCCGCTCGGGATCCCGGTCGGCGGGCGGGCGGTCCGGATCCAGCCATGGCACCGCCCCGCGAAGCAGGCGTTGAATCAGCAAGCCCATGGCGACTCAGTCACTCCTTTGCAGCGCCGCCGGCATCGGCGGCCGCCGCGATGAAAGGATACCGCCGCCAGCGCCGATGGTGCCATGTCCACAAGTCCGGGTGTGCGCGGATGTGAGACGCCATGGCGCGCGCCACCAGCGCGGCGGCCCGCGCCTCGTCGCCGGCCTCATCGCCGACCTCATCGCCGGATTCGAGGTCGGGCAAGGCGCTGATCTCGAAGCGCCAGCGGGGCTCGGCCGCGTGCGCGAAGGCTGTCACCATCTGCGCGCCGGTGCGCCGGGCGAGCCGGAACGGCCCGGCCGGCAACCAGACCCGCTTGCCGAGGAACTCCACGGGAATGCCGCCTTGCTTGCTGGCCTGGTCCATCAATACGAACACGACCCCGCCACCCTGCAGCGCAAGCGTCATGTCGCGGTAGGCCCGCTTGGGCTGGCGCGCCGAGATGCCCGCCATGCGATGCAGGCGCATGCAGCGCTCCATGACGCCGCCGGCCGTCTTGCGGGACTCGCGGTACACCACGCTGACCGGGATGCCGGATACCGCCAGCTGCGCCGCCATCAGCAGGCCGTTGCCCATGTGCATGCCGAGCAGGATCACGCCGCGCCCGCCGGCCAGCGCGGCCCGCAGCCGGTCGCGCCCGGCGATTTCGCAGCTCGCCCGGATCACCTCGTCCGGCACGCGCCGGCAGCCCATCGCAGTGGCCTCGAACACGGCGCGGTCCCCGGCCCGATACGCGTGACGCAGCTGCGCCCGGCGCAGCACAGCGTCGGTGGCCGGAAACAGCTGCGCAAACTGCTGCTGCAGATCGCGGCGCGTGCGTCCTCCCAGCCAGTAGTGCAGTTCGCCGAGCGCCTCGCCGCAGCGGCGCGCCAGCGGCAAGCCGCCGAGAAAACTGCAGATCAACGCCAAGGCCCTGAACAGCTGGAAAGCGGCACGGCGGCGCGCCTTCTGCAGCCGCCTAGCCATGGGTCGGCGCTCCCGGTGCCTGGCCCACGGGCTGCAGCCGGCACACCTGGTCCGCCGTCTGCACGAGGCCCTCGTCGTGACTGACGGCCAGCATCGTCAGCCGTCCCTTGAGGTGCCGAATGGTCTCGAGCACCGCCCGCTCCGAGACCGGGTCGAGATTGCTGGTGGCCTCGTCGAGGATCAGCAGGCGCGGCTGGTGGACGAGCGCGCGGGCGATCGCCAGCCGCTGCCGCTGCCCGCCGGACAGCCGACCGCCGCGCTCGCCGACCGTGCTGTGGAGCCCCTCGGGCAGCGCGCTGACGAAGTCCCAGGCGTCCGCCGCCTCGAGCGCGCGCCGGGCATCGTCCTCCGTCAGTCCCGGTTCGCCGAGCGTCACGTTGCGCAGCACCGAGTCGTTGACGAGCAACGGCTCCTGCGGCACATAGCCGATCTGCCGGCGCCAGGCGTGGCGGTCAATGTCCGCCAGCGACACGCCGTCGATGAGAATCCGGCCGCTGTCCGGCTCCAGCAAGCCGGCCACGAGGTCGATCAGCGTCGTCTTGCCGGCGCCGGACGGTCCGGTGATGACTGTCAGCTGCCCGGCCGGGACCTGCAGTGACAAGTGCTCGAGCACACCGCGCTGGTCGTGCCGGAAGCTGACCGTGTCGAGGCGGATCTCGCGCTCCAGCGACGGCGACAGGTGGCCCTGCGCCGGCTCACGTTCGCGCTGTGCGCCGTCGATCGCTTCACGCAGCGACCAGTAGGCGCTCTCGGCGATGCACATGCTCTGGTAGGCGCGCTGCGCCTTGGCGAGATAGTTCACCACGCGCGCCAGCAGGAACAGGATCACGATGACCGCCGGCAACGGCATCTCGAGGTGCACGATGAACACGAAAAAACCGATGCCGACGAGAATCGCCAGCAGCGGCTCCTGCAGCGCCGTCAGCGCCTCCTTGCTGAAGACCTGGCGCCGCAGCGCGAGGTTCAGCTGCTCGGTCTGGCGCGACAGCAGGCGGTCGACATGCTGCTCGCGCGCCATCGCCTTAAGTGCCTTGACGGCGCCAAACTGGTCGGTCATGACCGACAGCAGCGCCTTCAGCAGCCCCGTCTGGCTGCGGCCCGCGCGGCCGGCGCTGCGCACCAGCGCCTGCAGCACGGCCAGCAGCACGGCCCCGGCGAGCAGCGCGGCGATGCTTGCCTGCCACGAAATCAGCACGGCGACGATGGTATAGATCAACGCATTGAGCAGTTGCGTCGTCATGACTGCGCCCTGCAGGTAGCCTTCCGAGGCGCGCTGCGCCTCGGTGGCGACCGCGTTCGACAGGCGCCCGATCGGCTGCGCCAGGTAGTAGCGCCAGCGGCTCGCCATGACGGCGCGGATCAGCGCGAGACGCAGGTCGGTCGCCACGTGCGCCACCGTGTAGCCCACCTGGCGTTGCGCCAGCAGCACCATGCCGGCCTTCAGCGCGATCAGGCTGATCGCCAGCAGCAGCAGGGCGCCGGCGGACGGCGCGATGCCGAGCCGCGCCGCCACTTCGAGCGCCAGCTGCTCCGGCAGCGACGGATCATCGCCCCCGCCGGTCGCCAGGCTGAGCATGGATAACAGGGTCGACAAGCCGAGGCCGTCCATCAGCCCGGCCAGGAACAGCGCCAGCAGCGCCAGCGCGCTGCGACCCGGGTAGGCACGCAGGAAAGCGAGGAACATCGGCCACGCGCCGGGCGTGTCGCCGCTGCGCTGCGGTGCCTCGCCGTTCATCTGAACCCCCCCCTGCGCCACAGCTTCCACGCCAGCCCCCAGGCCGCGAGACGAGGATGCCGGCGCATCTGCGCCGTCGCCTCCACGCGCACGCCGCTGTGGCGCTCGACCTTCCACAACAGGTAATCGACGCCGTTGCTGAAGGTCCCCGCGGCCTTCAGCAGGCGCAGCACGCTGAGCAGCTTGCCCCAGGCGCGGCGCCGCCTCCAGCGAAACGCGCCGAGCGCTCTTTGCAGCCTGCCGCCGCGATAGGCATAAACCGTCGCCGACACTTCGCGCAGCGTCGGCACTCGCGGCAGCACGAGCGCACTTAGCACCTCCCAGTAAGCCGGGTCCGCGTCGACCAGCGCGCGCGCGGCCGCAGACGATTCGGAGCGCAACTCGCAGCGGTAGCTCGCGGCCAGTCCCTCGCGCCAGAGCGACACGGCGCCGAATTCTCCGGCCTGCAGCGCGGCGGCCTCACGCGCGAACTGCAGGGCCGCGGCGGCCCGGTTCGCCGCAACCGCCATCCCCGCGGCCGCATCGGCCGACCAGAGCAGCCGCGCCGGCTGGCTGAAGCGCGCCCAGAACCAGGCATCCAGGCCGCCGCGACAGCGGCGCGCGAACGCCGCCTCGCTGACGACCGCGAACTTGCAGCGCACGCGGCCGGTCGGCGTATCGGTCTCGAGGTAGTAGACGTTCGGTGGCAGGCAGGCATTCAGCCCTGCCGCAATACGGCCGGCATGCGCCTGCCGGTACCCGGACACGATCAGTAACAGGTCCACGAGCCCCTCGGCGGAGGCCCGCCGCCGGCAGGAGCCGTACAGCACGAGCGCGCGGGCGGCGCCGGCGAACTGCTGCCGAATCGCCACGGCCAGCGCCGCGACGCCATCGGGCAGCGGCGTGCCGCGCAAGTCCTCCGCCATGAATGTCTCGAGCGCGCTCACGGCAACAGGAACTCCAATGATTCCGTGGCGCTGAACTCCAGCGGCAGGCTGGCGTCGATCCGATGGGCCTGCCCGTCGATCACGAGGCTGTCGAGTCCCATGATCGAGATGCGATCGCAACGGCCGCTCAAGTAGCCCTGCACCGGCTGCATCGACGGACTGCTGCGACCCGTCATCAGGCCCGGCACACGACGCCAGGCGCCGGCGGCGCCGGCACGCACCGCGGTCAGGCGTACCGGACCCTCACCGCGGGCGGCGAAAGGATTCAACAGGCCGTCCGCGTGCTGCAAGGAGCTGCAGGCCAGCAGTCGCACGGGCCCGCTCATCCGGCCGAGCGGATCCGCCTCGATAGCGAGCTCGGGCGTCGCGAAGCGCCGCCGCCCGAGCGCGGCCAGCACGCTCAATTGCAACAGCCGCCACTGCGTGGCCGGGCGACCGGTGCGCAGCCAGCCGCTGCCGGCAGCTCGGTAATCGTGGCAGTCGCGAATGATTTCGCCAACCATCGCGCCGGCGGCAAAAAAGCCGTGCTCGCTGAAGCCGCCGGCCTGGCGCATGTGGAGCACTGCGCGGCGGGTGCGCCGCAGCGGCTGCCCGCCGCGCTCCAGCACGCGCGAAAACACCGTGGCCACGTCGCCCGCGCTGCCGAGATCCCGCGCGATGAAATTGCCGCGACCGCCGCCGAGCAGCAGCACGGCGGGCCATCGCGCGACGGGCGCGCGGCGCATCAGCTCCGAGACGATGGCATGCAAGGTCCCGTCGCCCGACGCTACTGCCAGGCAACTCGCGCCTCGTTCGGCGACCGCGGCGACAGCGGCGGCGATGGACGCCAGGTCGCTGACACGAAACACGGGAATGTCGCGCGCGACCGCGAGCGCCTCGAGGCGCTGCACGCGGTCCCCGAGCGACATGCGGAAGCTCTGCGGGTTGCTCAACAGGACCCAGTCGCTGGCCGCGGCCAGCGCCGAAGGCGGCGCAGCGATGCGCGGATCTGCCTGGAGCGTCGGTAACATGACCATGAGGATGATTCCCAAGGACGCGCTGCGCCGGCCCTGGGCCGCGGCACACCAGCGCAACTGCGCGGCAGATGGCCACGGTCGCGGTAGGCCCCGTATAATACAGTGCTTTCCCGTTTGGCGAGACCCTCCGATGATCGACCAACAGCGCCTCCTGCGCGCCGGGATCTGGGCGCTTACGGTCGCGCTGCCGCAGCAGCGTCGCGTCGCGGCTCGTCACGCGCTGCGGGCCCGGCTCGACAACCGGCAGGCGCTCGCCGCGGACTACATCGTGCTGTCGCGCGCCAAGAGCGGCCGCACCTGGCTCAGGGTCATGCTGTCGCGGCTCTACCAGCAGCGCCACGGCCTGGACGTGCACCAGCTGCTCGAGCTCGACAACTTCCACCGCCAGGACCCCGCAGCGCCGGTCGTGGCCATGACACACGGCCACTACCTGGACCGCCTCGCCAGCCATCCACGGCACGGGGCGCCGTTGCGCGCCAAGCCGTTGGTATTCCTCGCGCGGGACCCACGCGACGTCGCCGTCTCGGAGTATTTCCAGACGACCCGCCGGGCGAAAGCGCACAAGCGCGAGCTCTATGGCGTCGAACAGTCTGCGCCGATGTTCGATTTCCTGATGCAGTCACCGCTGGGGCTGCCGGCAATCTGCGACTACCTGAATCACTGGCACGACGAGCTGGCCCGCTGGCAGCGTGTCCACCAGCTGCGCTACGAGGCGCTGCGAGCCGCGCCGGCAGCGGAACTGGCCCGGCTATGCGCGTTTCTCGGCGAGGACTTCACGCCGGAGGCGATCAGCGAGGCCGTGGCCTTCGCCGATTTCGAGTCGCTGAAGCGCAAGGAGCGCGACAACTATTTCAACAACAGCCGGCTGCAGGCGCGCAACGCCGAGGATCCGGACTCGTTCAAGGTCCGGCGCGGCAAGGTCGGCGGCTACCGGGACTATTTCACCGCCGAGCAGGCTGACAAGATCGACCGCTTCGTCGCCGAGCGGCTGCATCCCGCCTTCGGTTACCGCTGAACTGCCTTGCGCCACTTGATCCTGCCCTGCGAGACGCGCGTGCGCGAGTTCGACGCCAAGCTGTTGCTGGCGGTCGCCGCGGCCGGGCGCGGCATCAGCAGCATCGTCGGCAACAAGAAAACCATCGACCTGCGGCTGGCGAGCCTGCCGGCCGGCGTGTACGTCGGCAAGAGCGTGACCGCGCGCAGCCGGCACAACCTCGCGCTCGCCCGGGCCTGCGGGCATCGCGTGGCGCTGTGGGACGAGGAAGGCCTGGTCTGGGCTTCGCGCGAGGTGTACTGGCGCACCAAGGTGGACGGCGCGACCTTGCGCGACCCGGAGCTGCTGCTTGCGTGGGGCGAGGAGAATGCCGCCGCGTGGCGCGAACATCCGGCCTACGCCGGCGGCGCGATCGCGGTGGCCGGCAATCCGCGCGCCGACCTGTTGCGGCCCCAATTCCGCGCGCTGTTCGCCGCCGAGGTCGACGCCCTGCGCGCGGCGCATGGCCGCTTCGTGCTGATCAACACGAACTTCTCGCGCGTCAACCACCTGCAGGCCGGCCAGAGCCGCCACCTGAAGTGGCTGCGCGAGCGCCGCCCGAACGATCCGCGCGGCGGCTTCGCCGCGCACAAGTTTGCGCTGTTCAATGCCTTCCTCGAGATGCTTCCGGCACTGGCGAAGGCCTTGCCCGGGCACCGCTTCATCATCCGGCCGCACCCTAGCGAGCGGGTCGAGACCTGGCAGTCGCTGGCGGCGCCGCTGCCGAACGTCACCGTGGATCACGGCGGCAACGTCGTGGCCTGGCTGCAGGCGGCGGACGCGCTGGTCCACAACGGCTGCACCACGGCCGTCGAGTCCTTCCTGCTCGGCTGCCCCGCGCTCGCCTGGATGCCGGTGCGCTCGGCGACATTCGACCACCCGCTGCCCAACGGCCTCAGTCAGCAGTGCGACGACCTGAACTCGCTGGTCGGGGCGGTCGAAGCGGCAAGCGCCGACCCGGCGGCCGCGTTCGCCGCACTCGCGGCAGACCCGGCCCGCCGGCGCCTGGCCGAGGCGAGTATCGCAGGCTGTACCGGGGAAGGTCTCGCATGCGATCGGATTCTCGAGGCATTGCAGCCGCTGCTTGGCAACATGTGCCTGCCGGACGGCGCGCGACCAGGCCTCGCCCGGCTGACGCTCGGCCTGCGCCGCGCCGCACGCGTTATGGAACACCGTCTGCCCGGCACGGCCAACTACCGACCCTACCTCGAGCACATGTTCCCGGCGATCAGCCTCGCCGAAGCCCGCGCGCGCGCCACATTGCTGGCGCAGTGCCTCGGCGCGCCGGTGCCGGGCTTGCGGCAGGTCGCGGCGGACGTGTTTGAGCTGGCGCCGTGACGCTGCGCCGGGGCTGCCGCTAGAATAGGCGGGTCCGGCCGCCCGGGCGCCGCCGCACGCTGCTTGAGGAACCCATGAAACAAGTCAAGATCCTGGGGGCCGGCTCGATCGGCAACCACCTGGCGCATGCCTGTCGCGAACTCGGCTGGGCCGTCACGCTATGCGACATCGACGCGGCGGCGCTGCGCCGCACGCGCGAGGAAATCTACCCTGCCCGCTATGGCCGCTGGGACGACGCGATCCGCCTCGCCGAGCCCGGCGAAGTGCGCGGCGAGACCTTCGACGTCGTCATCATCGGCACGCCGCCGGATCTGCATGTGCCGCTCGCGCTGGCGGAGCTGGCGGCCGCACCGCCGCGCCTGCTGCTGCTTGAAAAGCCGCTGTGCGGGCCGGCGCTGCGCGGCTGCGACCAGCTGGCGGCGGCCGCGAGCGCGGCGGGCGCCCGGGTGCTGGTCGGCTACAACCACCGGCTGACGGCGCACACGCAGCTGGCGGCCGAGTGGCTGGCCGGCGCCGGACTCGGCGCCGTCACGACGCTGCGCGCGCTGTTCCGTGAGCACTGGGGCGGCATCTTCGCGGCGCATCCGTGGCTGTCCGGCCCGCACGACACTTATCTCGGCTTCACTGCGCGCGGCGGCGGCGCACTCGGCGAGCACAGCCACGCGATCAACATCTGGCAGTATTTCGCCGGGCTCGCCGGCCTTGGCCGGATTGTCGAAGTCGGCGCGATGCTCGACGAAGTACAGGCCGTCGGCGCCGCATATGACCGTATTGCGCAGCTCTCGGTGCGCACCGAGTCCGGCCTGCTCGGCACGATCGTGCAGGACGTGGTCACGCGCCCGGCGCAGAAATGGCTGCGCCTCGAGGCAGAGCGCGGCTACCTCGAGTGGCAGGTGAACGCGGACCCCGACCACGACCTCGTGCGCCTCGTCGAGCACGGCCGGCCCGAGCGCGCGCAGCGGCTTGCCAAGACCCGGCCGGACGATTTCCGCGGCGAGATCGCCCACCTCGGCGCCCTGCTCGACGACGCGAGCCTGTCCTCGCCGCTGTCGCTGGAGGCCGGCCTCGACACGATGCGGGTGATCGCGGCCGCGATCACGGCTGCGCGCGACGGCCGCGTCGCGCGGGTCGACTACGCCGCGCCGACGCCGGCGCTGTAATGCGCGCCGGCCGGCGAGTCCTGGTCGTGGTGCCGGCGCGGGGCGGCAGCAAGGGCATTCCGCTGAAGAACCTGCAGCCGTTCGGCGGCCGGCCGCTGGTGGCCACGGTCGGCGCGCTGGTCGCCGAGCTCGACTGGATCGATCGCGCCGTGGTCTCGACCGATCACCTGCTGATCCGGGACGCCGCCATGGCGGCGGGCCTGGATGCGCCGTTCCTGCGGCCGCCGGCGCTGTCCGGGGACCGCATCGGCGACGTGGATGTGCTGGTGCACGCGCTCGAGGCTACCGAGGCCGACGACGGCCGGCACTACGACGTGATCGTCATGCTGCAGCCGACCTCGCCGCTGCGCCAGGCCGCGCAAGTCACCGCGACGATCGACAAGCTGCTCGACGAATCACTGGACGCAGCCTGGACTGTCAGCCCGACCGAGCTCAAGGCGCATCCGCTGAAGCAGCTGGTCATCGGCGCCGACGGCCGGCTGGACTATTTCGATCCCCGCGGCGCGGCGATCATCGCGCGTCAGCAGCTCACCCCGGTCTATCACCGCAACGGGGTCGCCTATGCGCTGACGCGCGACTGCCTGCTGACCCAGCGCAGCCTGCTGGGGCGGCGCGCGGGCGCGGTCGTGCTGGACGAGCCGCTGGTCAGCATCGACACGCCCGAGGACCTGGCGCGCGCGGCCGCGCTGCTCGAGGCGCGCCCGGCGGCGCCGGCGGCGGCGCGGGATGCCCGGCCGCGGCGCCTGGTCGTGGACATCGACGGCGTGCTCGCGGCCGCGCGCGCCGACACGAACTATGCGGCCGCCGAGCCAATGACTGACAACATCGCGCGGCTGAATGCGCTGCACGCGGCCGGCTGCGAGATCGTGCTGTTCACGGCGCGTGGCTCGGCCACCGGCCAGGACTGGACGGAAGTGACCCGCGGCCAGCTGGCCCGCTGGGGCGTGCGCTATCATGCACTGCACTTCGGCAAGCCTCATGCCGACTATTACATCGACGACCGGGCGCTCGGCCTGTGCCAGGCGCTCGCCATGTGCGGACTGGACGATCCGGCGGACTGAGCAATGACGACAAACGCGCACGCAGAGCTGTTCGAGAAGCTGTACATCTTCGAGATGGCCAACAACCACCAGGGCAGCCTGGCGCATGGCCTGAAGATCATCGACGCGGCCGCCGCGCTGGCGCGCAAGCACGGCGTGCGCGCCGCCGCCAAGCTGCAGTTCCGCGAGCTCGGCACCTTCATCCACCCTGCAGCGCGCGGCCGCCCTGACGTCAAGCACATTCCGCGCTTCGAGTCGACGCGCCTCGATGCCGGCGAATTCCAGGAACTGGTCGCGGCGACGCGGGCCGCCGGCCTGGTCAGCGTCGTCACGCCCTTCGATGAGCCGTCGGTCGAGCTTTGCCAGGCCCTGCCGGTCGACATCATCAAAGTCGCGAGCTGCTCCGCCGCGGACTGGCCGCTGCTGCAAGCCATCGCCAGGGCCGGCAAACCGGTCATCGCCTCGACCGGCGGCCTGTCGATCTACGAGATCGACAACCTCGTGACCTTCCTCAGCAAGCGCGTCCCCGCGCTCGCGATCATGCACTGCGTATCGCTGTACCCGACGCCGCCGGAGCAGCACGCGATGAACTTCATGGCGCGGCTGATCCGTCGCTATCCCTACGTCACAGTCGGGTACTCGGGCCACGAGCCGCCCGACAACACCGAGGTTGTCGCGGTCGCCGTCGGCAAGGGCGCGCGGCTGCTCGAGCGGCATTTCGGCGTGCCCACCGACACGATCTCGCTGAACGCGTATTCGATGAATCCCGAGCAGGCCGACAGCTGGCTCGGCGCCGCCGAGCGCGCCCGCGCGATCTGCGGCAGCGGCGACGACAAGCCCGTCACCGAGGCGGAGCGGCTGTCGCTGCTCGAGCTGCAGCGCGGCGTGTTCGCGCGGCACGCCATCGAGAAGGGCCAGCCGATCGGATCGGACGACGTATATTTCGCGATGCCCTGCGCCGATGGCCAGCTGAGCTCCGGGCGCTTCGGCCAGTACCGCACGCACTTCGTCGCGTCGCGCGACTACGCGCCCGATGCGGCGATCTTCGAGGAGGCGCAGCACGACAGCCTGCAGCTGCTGCGCGGCATCCTGCACGACGCCAAGGGCCAGCTCTACGAGGCCGGCATCGCGCTCGGCGACGACATCACGATCGAGGTGTCGCACCACTACGGCCTGGAGCGCTGCCGCGAAATCGGCTGCATCCTGGTCAACTCGATCAACCGCGAGTACTGCAACAAGTTCCTGATCATGCTGCCGGGCCAGGCGCATCCGACGCATCGCCACGAGAAGAAGGAAGAGACCTTCCACGTGCTGTGGGGCGATCTCGAGGTCGACCTGGGCGGCGACCGCAGGCAGCTTCGCCCGGGCGACAAGCTGCTGGTCGAGCGCGGCCAGCTGCACGCCTTCACCAGCCGCAGCGGCTGCATCTTTGCCGAGATCTCGACGCGCTCGATCCGCAGCGACTCGTATTACGCGGATCCGGCCATCGCGGCGATGGATCCGCTGGAACGCAAGACGATCGTCGAGGGCTGGTAGCGGCCGGCGCCGTCAGACTGCGCCGCTGGCGCGCGCCTGCGGCTTTGCCAGGCGCGTGAAGGCCGCAATGATCCGGTCGATGTCCGCATCCGTGTGCGCGGCGCTGACGCTGATCCGCAGCAGGTGCTCGCCATTGGGCGTGGCCGGCGGCAGCATCAGATTGGTGTAGATCCCCTCCTGCAGCAGCGCCTGCCAGATGCCGAGCGCCGTCGGCCGGTCCGGCAGCAGCAGCGCGACGACCGGGCCGGGCACGGGGCTGCCGAGACGGAAACCGAGCGACGGCAGCGCCGCGTACAAGCGCTCGATGTTACGCCAGAGGGCCGTGCGCAGCGCTGCGCCCGACACCACGAGACGCAGCGCCGCGCGCGTCGACGCCAGCATCGCCGGCGACGGCGAGGCCGTGAAGATGTAGGGCCGGCTGGCGACGCGCAGCATCTCCAGCTCGGCATGCGGGCTGACGCAGAAGCCGCCGACGCCGGCGAGGCTCTTCGAGAAGGTGCCGACGATGAAATCGACATCGGCGAGCAGGCCGAGCTGCTCGGCGAGGCCGAGGCCGCGTGCGCCGAACACGCCGAAGGAATGCGCCTCGTCGACCATCAGCCAGGCACCGTGGCGCTTCTTGACCTCGACCAGCTCGGCCAGCGGCGGCTGGTCGCCAAGCATGCTGTAGAGCCCCTCGGCGACCACCAGCGTGCGACTGGCGCGCTCGCCAAGCCGGCGCAGGCGCCGGTCGAGGCTGTCTGGGTCATTGTGGCGGAAGCGCAGCGTTTCGGCGCTGCTGAGACGGCAACCGTCGTAGATGCTGGCGTGGCAATCGGCGTCGATCAGCAACGTGTCGCCCTGGCCGGCCAATGCCGACAACACGCCGAGGTTGGCCTGGTAACCGGTCGAGAACACGATCGCAGACGGCCAGCCATAGGCGGCCGCCAGCTCGCTCTCGAGGGCGCGATGTGCCGCATAGCTGCCGTTCGCCATGCGCGAGCCGGTCGTGCCGGAGCCCTGCGTCCGCAAGGCCTCGGTCGCGGCCGCAATGATCTCCGGATGGAAGGTCAGGCCGAGGTAGTTGTTGGTGCCCGCGAGCAGCACCTCGCGGCCGTCGATGGTCGCGCGGCTGGCGGAGTGCACCGCTTCGATCGGCGTCGCGACCGGCGACACGCGCGCCCGCGCGAGCTCGTCGCGAACCAGCTGCAGGGCGCGAAACTTGTCAAACAGGCTCACGGCTGCGCAGCCCCCGCATGCACGGCCAACTGGTCCACCAGTTCGCGCAGCGTGCGCGCCTCCGCCAGCACCTCGACAGGAATGCTGATGTCGAGCCGGTCCTCGATTTCCATCGCCAGGTTCATGACCTGCATCGAGTCCAGGCCGAGCTCGGCCATCAGCTCGGCATCCTGCTGCGCCGGACTGAAGCCCGGCAGCATCGACCGCACAGCCTCCAGCACGACTGCCTCGATGCCTTCCGGAGTGAAACTCATTGGTGCTTCTCCCAGCCCGGCAGCCCCGGCAAGCTCGTCTCCAGCGACCTTGCGGGCATCCAGCCCAGCGCCGCCGCGAGGCGTGAATTATCGCAGACCCAGTCGGGATGGACCAATTCCCGCAGCTTCCCCGGGGTCAGCATCGGGCGCGCGCCCCGCAGCGCCGCGGTGCGCAGGTTCAGCGCAGTCACCGCGGCCAGCAGGCTGCGCGGCAGCGGCACTATGCGCACCGGCGCGCCGCGCAACGCGGCGCCGATCTCGGCCACGTCCCGCCACGAGTACCCGCCCGCCCGGCCGTCGTGCAGCGGCAGCAGGCCGCCGACCGGCTCGGCCCGGCGCAGCAAGCGGACCACCGCCTCGCAGAGATCCGCGACATGCAGCAGCGAGAAGCGCGCATCAGGCGGGCCGATGCGCGGCAGCCAGCCGCGCGCCAGGCCGCGCCACAGCGGCGCCAGCGCCGGGTCTCGCGGGCCGTAGACCGCCGGGGGCCGCAGGATGCTCCACGTCTCTGTCGCCGCCAGCAGCTCCGCCTCGCCGGCCGCCTTGCTGGCCGCGTACCACGACAGCTCCGGCGAACGCGCCGCCAGCGTCGAGACGGCGACCAGGCGCGCGCGCGGCGCATGCCTGGCAACCGCGTCCGCCAGGCGCCGCGTGCCCGTGACATTCGTCGCGTTGAATTGCTCCCGCCGGCGACCGCGGATCGCCGCCGCTGCGTGCACCACGGCATCACACCCCCGCACCAGCTCGGCGAGGGCGGCGTCGGACTCGAGCGAACCGCGGACCCACTCGAGGCGCGGCCGCTCCGCTGGCTGGCCCGAGCGCCACAGCGCCCGCACCGCAAATCCTTCCGCCAGCAGCTGGTCGATCAAGTGGCTGCCGACAAAGCCGCTGCCGCCGGTCAGCGCGACGAGTCCGCCCGGCACGGCGCCATGCAGGGGCGCCGCGGCGGAACGCGCATCAGCTCGCGACAACGGGACTCAGGCTTCGCTGGCGCGCAGCACTGTGCCGGCGCGGATGCCGGCCGGCAACTCTGGATGGCGCTGCAGGAAATCGCGCTTGGCCGCGCTGCGCGAGAGCTTGCCGGACGAGGTGCGCGGCAGCGTCCGCGAGGGCACGAGTTCCACGAGGCAATGGATGCCCAGCTCGGTGAGAATCATGTGCTTGAGCCGGTCGGTCAGGCTCGCCTGCGCAAACGGATCGCTCTCGTGCGATTGCACCACCAGCACCGCCACTTCGGCATCGTCCTCTCCCGCGATCGAGAAAGCCGCGGCGCCCTCGGAGCGGACCTCCGGCTGCATCTCGGCGAGGTACTCGAGATCCTGCGGCCAGACATTGCGCCCGTTGATGATCAGCATATCCTTGGCGCGGCCGGTGATATAGAGGAAATCGCCGACGCGGTAACCGATATCGCCGGTGTTCAGCCAGCCGTCGGGCGACAAGGCCTCGCGCGTGGCTTCCGGGTTGCCCGCATAGCCGCTCATGACGCTGGGGCTGCGCAGGTGAATGACGCCGCACTCGCGGTCCGCCACCGGGCAGCCGGCGCCATCGAAAATCCTCAGCTCGAAGCCCGGCAACAGGCGGCCGCAATTGACGTACTCGGAGGCTCGCGAATCGAGGCTCAGCGCATCGACCGGCTGGGCGCGCGACTCGTGGGCAAGCACGTCGGACGCCACCCGGTCGCACTCCAGCCCCTGCCCCAGCGGCGCGAAACTGATGGCCAGGGAAACCTCCGCCATGCCGTAGCACGCCGTGAACACCTCGCGCCGGAAGCCGGCCGGCGCGAGCGTGTCGGCGAAGCGTTGCAGCCAGGCCGGCCGGATCATTTCCGCGCCGACCCCGGCGACCCGCCAGGCCGACAGGTCGAGCTGCGCGGCATCGGCCTCGCGCAGCCGGCGCGCGCACAGCGCGTAGCCGAACGGCGGGCTGAAGGACACCGTGGCGCGGTTGCGCGACATGATGCCGAGCCACAGGCGCGGGCGCATCGCGAACTCGCGCGTGCCGAGATAGTCGACCGACACCTGCGACACGACCGGCGCAAGGATCAGCCCGACGAGCCCCATGTCATGGTAGAACGGCAGCCACGACACGTAGCGGTCGCCGCGCCGCACCTGGATGCCGTGCTGGAGAATGCCGGCCAGGTTCGCCAGCACCGCCCGTTGCGTGATCATCGTGCCGCGCGGGAAGCGCGTGCTGCCGGAGGTGTATTGCAGGTAGGCCAGCGCCTCCGGCGCGGCCGGCGGCGGCAAGCTCGCCGCAGCAGGCAGCGCCAGGAACTCGGCCAGCGTGCCGTGGCATCGCAGGTCCAGGCCGTCGGCGGCCTCGGCCAGGAAGCCGCAGAAATCACCGGAAGCAAACGCCGCGCGCGCGTCGCAGTCGATCAGCAATGCCCGCAGGTGCTGGACGAAGGCTTCGCGCCCGCCGAGATGCACCGCCGCCGGCAGCGGCACCGGCACGAGGCCGGCGTACTGGCAGGCGAAGAACATGCGCAGGAAGTCCGGGTGGGTGTCGGCCACAAGGGCCAGCCGCGTGCCCGGCGCGAGGCCCATGCCGTGAAGGTGCCTTGCCAGCCGGCGCGCGTCGGCGCACAAGTCGCGGTATGGCAGCACGGTCCGCAGCTCGCCGCGGCCGTCATAGAAGTTGCAGCCGGTGTCGCCCTGCGCAGCGTAGTCCAAAGCGTCTGCCAGGTTGCAGAAACCGTCGGTCTTCAAGGGCAGCTGGTGCTCGGTCGGGGTGATTCGCTGGCTCAAAATCGAGTGCTCGTCCCTGTTTTCGACCACGGCGAGAGGCCCGCAGTGATTCCGGATATATTAGCGCGGACCGTATTAGAGCGAATATAAGACATGGAAACAATCGCCAGCGTCAAGCCGGGCATCCCACATTGACGGACCCAACCCGGGAGACCGGCGCCACCATCGAGGTCCGCCCGGTGCACGGCCGGCGTGACTGGCGTGCGCTGCTGGACTTGCCGGCACGGCTGAACGCGAACAATTCGTACTGGGTGCGGCCGCTGGACAGCCAGATAAAAAGCCTGTGGTCGCCCCGCAATCCGTGGTTCGCGCATGCCCGCGCGCAGGCCTGGCTGGCATGGCGTGGCGACCGGGCGGTGGGCTCGATCAGCGCCCAGGTGGATGAACTGCACCGGCGGACCTGGGGGGAAGCGGTCGGCTACTTCGGGCAGCTGTCGGCCGAAGACGACGCGGCGGTGTTCGCCGCGCTGCTGGCGCAGGCCCGCGAGTGGCTCGGCGCGCAGGGCTGCCGCCAGCTGCGCGGGCCCTTCGACCTTGGCGTCAACCAGAGTTGCGGCCTGCTGGTCGATGGCTTCGACACGCCGCCGATGATCATGATGGGACATCAGCCGCCGTATTACGGGGCGCGCCTCGAGGCCGCCGGGCTGCGGCCGGCCATGGACCTGCTGGCTTACGTCGTCGCGCCGGATTTCGATGCGCCGCCGGCGATGCAGCGGCTCGTGGCGCGCAGCGCCGGGCGGCTGCGCTTGCGGCCGCTCGAGACACGCCGCTATTGGCAGGAACTGGAACTGCTGCGCACACTGTTCAACGACGCCTGGGCGGATAACTGGGGCTTCGTGCCGTTCACCGCCGAAGAGTTCCGTCACCTCGGGCGAGAGCTCAGGCCGCTCGTCGGGCCCGAGTACATCCAGTTGGCGGAACTCGACGGCGAGCCGGCGGGCTTCATTCTCGCCTTGCCGAACATCAACGAGCTGATCCGCGACCTGGACGGCCGGCTGCTGCCGCTGGGCTGGCTGAAGCTGCTCTGGCGCCTCAAGCGCGGCCGCGCGACCACGGCGCGCGTCCCGCTGATGGGCGTGCGCCGGCGCTTCCACGGGCGCCCCCTCGGCGCGATGCTGGCTTTCAGCCTGATCGACGCGGTTCGGCAACCCTTGATCCGCGATGGCATCCGCGACGTGGAGCTGTCCTGGATCCTCGAGAGCAACCAGGGCATGCGCTCGGTCATCGAGTCCTTCGGCGGGCGGGTGTACAAGCGCTACCGGATCTATGCGTTCGACCTGGTCGATGCCCATGCCGATTGAGCTGCATGCAATCGTGCTGGCCGGCGACCGTGGTCCGGCCGATCCGATCGCGACCCACTGCAGTGTGCCAGGCAAGGCGCTCGCGCCGGTCGGCGGGCGGCCGATGCTGGCGCATGTTCTCGATGCGCTGGCGGAGTTGCCGGGGCTGGCCAGCGTGGTGCTGGTGTGCCCACAGGACGCCGCCTACGCACGGGCCGCCGGCGCCACGCGCTTGCCGCCGGAAAGTCTGCGCCTGCTGCCGGCCGAAGCATCGCCGAGCGCCAGCGCGGCAGCCGCGCTGGCTGTGCTGCCACCGGACAGCGAGGTGCTGCTGGTGACGGCCGACCACCCCCTGCTGCTTGGCCGCTGGCTCGCGACGCTGCTGCAGGAAGCACGCGCGCAACGCGCCGAGCTCGCCACCGCGCTGGTGCCCTTGCAGCGCGTGCAGGACAGCTATCCGCGCAACCGCCGCACGCGCCTGGCCTTCGCCGACGGTGCGCTGTGCGGCGCCAACCTGTTCGTGTTCCGCTCGCCGCGGTCGCGGCGCGTGGCGATGCTGTGGCAGCAGCTCGAGCGGCAACGCAAGAGGCCGTGGCGAATGGTGGCGTGGCTCGGTGTCGGCAACTTGCTGCGTTACCTCGCGGGCCGCATGACCCGCCGACGCGCGTTCGAATCGCTGTCGGCGCGGGCGGGCGTGAAGATCGTGCCGGTGCTGCTCGACGATCCGGAGGCGGCGGTCGACGTCGACACGCTCGATGACCTGCGGCTGGTGGAGCAGATCGCCGCCCGACGTGCAGCGCGTGCGACGCATTGAGCGTTACCTCGCGGCGGAGATCGCCCGCCCCGTGGCGGGCGCGCTGCTCGGCATGATCGTCGTCGTGCTGGTGTTCTATGCCAGCAAGGTCATGGCGGAGGCCGCTGCCGACCGCTTCTCGATGGCCGTGGTCGGCCAACTGGTGCTGTTGCGGCTCGGGATGTACATGGACGTGCTGGTGCCCGTCGCGCTGCTGCTCGGCGTCGTGCTCGCGCTCGGGCGCCTGCAGACCGGGCACGAGATGACCGCGATCGCCGCGGTCGGCGCCGGCCGGCGGCGGCTCCTGGTGGCGCTGGCCGGCCCCGCGCTGGCGCTGGCGCTGCTGGTGGCCGCGGTGTCGCTGCTATATCGCCCCTGGGCCTACGCGACGCTCTACCGGATCGAGGCGGAGATCGCGACCCAGATCGATCTCGCGAAGATCGAGCCCGGACGCTTCACCCCGCTGTCGCGCGAGTGGCTGCTGTTCGCTGAGCGCCGCGATGGCGACGAGCTGGCACAGGTGCTGGTCCAGCAACGCCAGGCGGACACGGTCAACCTGATGCGGGCCGAGCGCCTGTACCAGGAGACGGACGCGCCGGACCGGCAGCGCCTGGTGTTCGCCGGCAACGTGCACTTCTATCGGCTCGGCGCCGATGGCCGCGGCGACCTGCTCGGCCGATTCGACCGACTCCAGGTCGTGTTCACGCCGCCCCCGCCCCCGGCGCGCGAGCGCGTGCGACGCACCCTGCCGCTCGCGCAGCTGCGCGCCAGCAAGGACCGGATGTACACCGCAGAACTGCAGTGGCGCCTGCTCGCACCGCTCAGCGTGCTGGTGCTCGCGCTGGCCGGCGTGACGCTGGGTCGCATCGACCCGCGCCGCGGACAGTCCGCGCGGGTGCTCAGCGCGAGCCTCGTCGCCACGCTGTATTTCAGCGTGCTCGGCGTGCTGATGAACTGGCTCGAGCAGGGGCGGCTTGCGCCCTGGCCGGGGGTCTTCTGGCTGCCGGTCGCAGCCCTGGCGCTGCTGGCGCTGCGCTACCGGCTGGTGCACCGCGGCCCCGGGGGGCCGTTGTGAGACTGCTGCGCCGCTACCTGCTGCTGCGACTGTTGCGCGGTTACCTCGTCGTCAGCCTGTCGCTGGCCGCGCTGCTGTGGCTGCTGGAGATGCTCCAGTTGCTCGAGCTTGCGGCCGGCGGCGGCCTGGTGCTGTTCGAACTCGGCTGGCAGGCCGCGCGGGTGCTGCCCGAGAGCATGGTGGACCTGTTGCCGGTCGTGGTCGTGCTCGCGACGGCCGCGGTAGTCGGCGCCCTGAACCGCGACCAGGAGATCACGGCGATGCGGGCCGCCGGCGTGCCGCTGGCACGCATCAGCCTGGTCGCGTTGCTGCCCGCCGCGGGCCTGGCGCTGCTGGCGCTCGCGATGCTGCAGTGGGCGACCCCGATGCTTTACCAGGGGCCCACGCGCATCGCCGGCTCGCAGCTTGGCGAGGAGGGGCTGTGGCACGCCTCGCACGGCATCTGGCTGCGCCAGGGACAGGTCTACCTCAACGTTGCGCGACTCGAGCTCGGTCGTATGCCGGCCGATGTCAGCATCTACGAGTTCGACGCCTCCGGCCGCCTGCAGCGGCAGATCCGTGCGGCGCGCGCGCAACCGGACGAATCCGGGCGCTGGCTGCTCGAGCAGGCGGTCGCGCGCAGCTACTCGGACGCCAGGGAACGGGACATCCAGGCTTACCCCGAGCTCGCCTGGCAATCCTTCCTGTCGGCGGCCGAGCTGGACCTGCTGTTGCGGCCGCCGGCGAGCCTGCCGTTGACGGACCTGTGGCAATACCTCGCGACGCTGCGCGCGCAGCAGCGCGACACCGGCGAATTCGCGATGGTGCTGGCGCGGCGACTGGCGCTGCCGCTGGCCTGCATCGGCATGGCGCTGGTCGCGATGGCCGCCGCCGTCGCGTCGACCCGCAGCCGCGCCGCCAGCTTGCGCGTTGCGGCGGCGATGGCGCTGGGACTCGGCTACCAGATGCTGACCGAGATGTTCACCTACGCGGCGCTGGTGGCGTCATGGCCACCGGTCCCGGTCACCGTGATACCGCCGCTGCTGCTGATCGCCTTCGGCGCGTGGTCGCTGCAGCGCGTGCGCTGAGCTCAGCCGACAAAGCCGAGCGCCAGGCGCTGCAGCTCGTCCAGGCCGGGATCGGCATGCATCGAGGGCGAAGGATCGAGCCGGTAGCGCGTCTCGGTCGGCGCGTCCAGCGGCAGGTAGTGGAAGGTCAGCACCAGGCGATCCTCGCGGTTGCCGCGGCTGCCGAAGTGCAGGCAGCGCGAGGAGTCGAAGATCACGCCTGAGCCCGGCTCGCCGGTCGCCGCATAAAGCTCGCCGGCGGCGCGCGGTTCCTCCAGCCACTCGTCGGCCAGCCGGCCCCGGCTGTGGTGCGCGCGCTGGCGCAGGCGGTCGGAGACATCCGCCGGCACGAAATGCAACGGCCCTTGCGCCATCGTCGTGGCAGTGCAGTTCATGATGACCTTGACCTGGCGCTGGGCCAGCAGGTCGACGTGCACCGCCTGGCTGGACTGCACGGTGTCGTTCGGCGGCGTCCACCACAGCGCCGCGCCCTCGACGACCGGCACGGTGCCGAGGTATCGGCAGACCGCGTCCAGCAGCGGCCGCTGCACCATGAACCGGATCAGCTCCGGGTAGGCGTGGAACTCGTTGCCGGAAATCACCGCCAGCAGGAATCGCTTGTTGGGGTTGCGCGAGATCTCCTCCTGGCCGCGCCCGGAGGCCTGGAACTCGGCAAAGATTTCCCGGCAGCGCGCGGCCGCCTCGATCGCGCCGGGCAATTCACGTGGCGCGAACAGCCGGCAGGCGCGCGCCTCGTCGAGCGCCAGCGCCCCTTCGGCCGAGGCCCCGAGCGCTGTGGCCAGCTGCGCCCGCTGCGCGACCTGCTGGCGCGCGCTCATGCGCTTGAGCGCGCTCAGGCTGGAGTGCACGAAATCGCGCGGCAGCTTGAGGCCCTTGAACATGAAGCGGTACAGGCTGCGCGTGCGCAGGGTCCGGGCGGGCAGGGCGGTGTTCATCGGCCAGGCAGGCTCCAGGGGAGTTCGTCACGGCGGCCCCGCGGCATCGAGTGACCCGCGTTGGCGACGCCCCTAATATAGGGCCGTGGAAACTTCGACAGCAAGCGCGGGGCGCCTGCGGGCGCTGGCGGACGGCGCCTGCAGTTTCGACCGGGTCCGGCATTGGCTGATGCTCGGCGCGAGGCATCAGACCCCGATTTTCTAGTCGAGCAGCGAGCGCAGGCCGGCGATCACGCTGCTTGCGCGGGCCCTGGTTTCTTCAGGGCTCAGCTCGACCCGCCCTTCCCACTCCAGCGTCTCCGCCGGCAGTTCCTCGAGAAAGCGGCTCGGCGAGCAATCGAGGGTCTCGCCGAAGCGCTTGCGGCGGCGCGCGTAGGTCATGAACAGGCGCCGTTGGGCGCGCGTGATGCCGACATAGGCAAGGCGGCGTTCCTCCTCGAGGCCCGGCCCGTCGAGATTCGCGCGATGCGGCAACAGCTCTTCCTCGCAGCCGACCAGGAACACGGTCGGAAACTCGAGCCCCTTGGCCGCGTGCAAGGTCATCAGCCGGACGCGGTCGTCCTGCTCTTCGCCGGACTGCCGGTCGAGCATGTCCATGAGCGACAGCTTGCGCAGCGCGTCGGCCAGCGTCGGTTCATCGTCGCCGCGCGCCGCGCGCGCCAGCCAGTCGAGCAGCTCGGCCAGGTTCTCATTGGCCGTCTCCGCCTGGCGCGGGTCGCGCGCGTTCTCGAACAGCCAGTCGCGATAACCGAGTTCCTCGATCAGCTCGCGCGCCAGCTCGTCGACCGGCGCGCCGCCCTCGGCCGCGTCGCCCAGCTCGATCATGCGCCGCGCGAAACCGTGCAGGCGCTCGACCGTGCGCGACGGCAGCACGCCGTGCAGCCCGGCCTCGAGGCTCGCGCTCAGCAGGCCCAGCCCGCGGCTCGACGCCCAGGCGCCGAGCTTCTCGAGCGTCGCCGTGCCGATCTCCCGGCGTGGCACGTTGACGATCCTGAGGAACGCCGCATCGTCATCCGGGTTGGCGATCAGCCGCAGGTAGGCCAGCACGTCCTTGACCTCGGTGCGGTCGAAGAACGAGGTGCCGCCGGTGACCGAGTACGGGATCTCGAGCGCGCGCAGCGCCTGCTCGAAGGGCCGCGCCTGGTGGTTGCCGCGATAGAGCACCGCGAAGTCGCGCCACTCGCCGCCGCGCTCCATGCGCATGCGCATGATTTCCATCGCGACGCGGTCGGCCTCGTCAGCGCTGTCGCGCGCCACCAGCACGCGGATCCGGTCACCGGGACCATGCGCGCTCCACAGTTTCTTGTCGAACAGGTGCGGGTTGTGCGCGATCAGCCCATTGGCGGCCTCGAGGATGCGCCCCGAGGAGCGATAGTTCTGCTCCAGCTTGATGACCTGCAGCGCCGGGTAATCGCTGGCCAGCTTCTTCAGGTTGTCCGGTCGCGCGCCGCGCCAGGCGTAGATCGACTGGTCGTCATCGCCGACGACGGTGAACGCGCCGCGCGCGCCGACCAGCTGGCCCATCAGCTGGTACTGGGCCAGGTTGGTGTCCTGGTACTCGTCACCAAGCATGTAGGCGATGCGGTCCTGCCAGGCCGCCAGCACTTTCGGCAGCTCGCGGAACAGGAACACCGGGCGCGCGATCAGGTCGTCGAAATCCAGCGCGTTGTAGGCCTGCAGCGCGCGCTGGTAAGCGGCGTACTGCCGCGCGCGGGCCTGCTCGAGTTCGTCGGCGGCACCGGCCAGCGCCGTCTCCGGCGCCACCAGCTCGCTCTTCCACGCCGAGAACGCCACGCAGGCGCCGTCGATCGCGCCCTCGGTGTCCGCGTTGTCGTTCTTCAGCAGCTCCTTGACGAGGCTGCGGCTGTCGTGGGCATCGAAGATCGTGAAGCCGCGCTTGTAGCCGAGATTGCCGTATTCGCGTTTGAGAATGTTCAGCCCCAGCGTGTGGAAGGTCGAGACTCGCAGCGCCTTGGCAACATTCGCGTCCAGCAGCGCGGCGACGCGCTGGCGCATCTCGCGCGCCGCCTTGTTGGTGAAGGTCACGGCCGCGATCTGCTGCGGCGCCACGCCGCCCGCGACCAGCGCGGCAATCTTCTCGGTGATGACGCGCGTCTTGCCGCTGCCGGCGCCGGCGAGCACGAGCAACGGGCCGGCCGTGTAGCGCACGGCCTCGCGCTGGGCGGGATTCAGGGACATTGGCAGCGTGCGGCATGGTGTGGGGAGCGCGGACTATACCCGAAGCAGCCGGCCGGTTTTCTTGACAAGTCCCGGTTGTGGACTAGGGCCTGAACGGGCGCTGCGGCCGATTCGTCGGCGTACGTGTGCCTCTAATAACAAATCGACCCATTGGGGAGAGAAATCATGAGATTCGCCAGACGACTGGCGCTGATTGCACTCAGCGCCACGGCCTTGTCATTGTCCGCGACGACGACGGCGCAGGAACCGGCCGGTCACCTGCTGCAGATGTTCGAGTTCCACGTCCAGTCCGGTCACAACGACCAGTTCAAGGCGGGCGTCACCGCGTGGAAGGAATGCTACCTGGCGCAGAAGGGCACTCGCAGCTGGAACACCTGGCAACGCCAGCAGGGCCAGGGCAATGTCTACGCCGTGGTCTTCACGCTGCCGAACTGGGCCGCGCTCGGCGCCATGTCCGAGGCCGAGGGCCAGCCGCGTGGTTACTGGTACGACGTGCAAGGCAGGGAAGCGGACGGTGCCGATTATTTCTCCGTGGTGCCCTTCGAGAATTTTGCCGCGCTGGACGAGAGCCGCGCGAGCGTCTGGGAGGTCGTGGCCAAGGTGCGCGGCGAGGCCGAGAGCGAGCGCCTGCGCGCCGATTTCCGCACCGCCCTGGATTCGAGCTGGTCGCACCTGTGGCGGCGGTTTCCTGACTTGAGCCACAACCCCTGACAAGCTGATACTGCAAACCGTCCTGGGAAAGCCCGCAGCAGCCCGCTGCGGGCTTTCCTGTTTCTGGCCCGCGAGACCCGGGCGCACCAGCACCGGCATAGGCGCCGGAGGCCCACGCCGCTATAGTCACGCGGGTGACAGTGCTGATCTGGATCCTCGCGGTCGTGCTGATCCTGGCCGGGCTGGCGGGGCTGGTGCTGCCTGTTTTGCCGGGCCCCCCGCTGCTGTTCCTCGGCTTGCTGGTGGCCGCCTGGGCCGAGGGCTTCGTGCACGTCGGCGCCGGCACACTCACTGCGCTCGGCGTGATGGCGCTGCTGGCGTTCCTCGCCGACCTGGTGGCCGGAGCCTTCGGCGCGCGCCGCTACGGGGCTTCGCCGCGCTCGGTGGTCGGCGCCGCGCTCGGCGCGGTCGTCGGCATGTTCTTCGGCCTGCCCGGCCTGTTGCTCGGGCCCTTCGTCGGTGCCGTGCTCGGCGAGCTGTCCGCCCAGCGAGATCTCGCTTCCGCCAGCCGCGCCGGCTGGGGTGCAACCCTCGGACTGGCCATCGGCATCGCCGCGAAGCTGGCGCTGGGGATCGCGATGGTCGGGCTGTTCCTGGTTGTCAGGTTCGTCTGACGGCCGGCCCGCCCCGGGCGCAGCGTGCGCAGCCGCGTCGCACGACTTAGCCCGGCATTCCCCGGCACGCCAGCGCTTCCGCCAGGTGCTGCACCCCGATGGTGTCGCTGCCGGCCGCATCCGCGATGGTCCGGGCCACGCGGCGCACCCGTGCCTGCGCCCGCGCCGACAACCCCAGCCGTTCCGCCGAGCGCGTCAGCAGCGCCCGCTCCGCCGGGCCGAGCGCCGCGTGCCGGTCCAGCGCCTTGCCCTCCAGCCGCGCGTTCACGCAGCCCTGGCGGCCGTGGCTCGCCCGCCGCACCGCCAGCACCCGGGCGCGCACCGCCGTCGAGCTCTCGCACGGCGGGCCAAGCAGGTCGGCCGGCGCCGGCCGCGGCATCTCCCCGACCAGGTCGATGCGATCGAGCAGCGGCCCGGAGATCCGGCTGCGGTAACGCAACACGGCCTCGGCGCTGCAGCGACAGTTGCCGCGCGGATCGCCGAGGTAGCCGCACGGGCAGGGGTTCATGGCCGCCACCAGCATGAACCGCGCCGGGAAGGTGCGTTGCACGGCCGCGCGGCTGATGGTCAGCTCACCTTCCTCGACCGGCTGGCGCAGCGCCTCCAGCGCGGGGCGGCTGAACTCCGGCAACTCGTCGAGAAACAGCACGCCGTGATGCGCCAGCGTGACCTCGCCCGGCCGCGGGTTCGAGCCGCCGCCGGTCAGCGCCACCGAGGAGGCGGAGTGATGCGGCGCGCGGAACGGGCGCCGGCCCCACTCCGCGGCGTGAAACTTGCGGCCCGCGGCAGAAGCGATGGACGCCACCTGGAGCGCCGTCTCCGCGTCGAGCGGCGGCAACAGGCCGGGCAAGCGCCGCGCCAGCATGGTCTTGCCGGTGCCGGGCGGGCCGATGAGCAGCAGGTTATGGCCGCCCGCGGCCGCCACTTCGAGCAGCCTCCGGCCGTGCAGCTGGCCGCGCACATCGGCGAGGTCCAGCTCGTTTGCGGCACTGGGATCCGGGCGCGCCGGCGGCGGCACCACGCCCAGGGGCCGGCGGCCCTTCAGGTGCGCCGCGACCTCGAACAGGTGATTCGCGCGGCGCACCTCGCCCTCGCCCGCCAGCGCCGCCTCTTCGCCGCAGCCCTCGGGCACGACCAGCGTGTGCCCGGCGCGCGCTGCCGCGATGGCTGCACACAGCGACGCCGCCACAGGTCGCAGGTCGCCATTGAGGGACAGCTCGCCGACGAACTCTGTCACCTTGAGGCCGCGCCGCGGCAGTTGTCCCGAAGCGACCAGCACGCCGAGCGCGATCGGCAGGTCGAAGCGGCCGCCCTCCTTCGGCAGGTCGGCGGGCGCAAGGTTGACGATGACCTTGCCGTCCGGGAAATCGAAGCCGCAGGTCGCAAGGGCCGCGCGCACCCGCTCGCGACTCTCGCGCACCGCCGTCGCGGGCAGGCCGACCACCGAGAAGCCGGGCAGGCCGCCGCCGACATAGGCCTCCACGGTGACGGGCAGCGCCTCGAGACCGCATTGCGCGCGGCTGAGCACTCTCGCCAGGGCCATGCGCGCCTCTCCCGAATGGAAAGGCCGCATGGTGGCCGCGCGACGCGCCCCGGGCCATGCCGCCAATCCGGGCGTTCAGGCCGGAAATCGCGGTCCCGCACCGCCGGCCGCCATGACCGGACTAGGCCCGCGCCTCCCCGAGCCAGCCCAGGAAGGTGTCGAGCTTCGCGCGCTCAGGCCCGGTCAGGTAATGCAGGTTGCGCCCGCGATCGACGACTTCCCAGAAGTGCGGCGGGCTTTCCTCAGCGAGCTCTTCACGGATCGAGGCCTTTACATCCGCGGACATGTCGCACATGTCCTGGGCCACCAGGCGCGCCTTCGCCTCCTCGCCCGCGGCAAGGTAATAGACCGCCAGCTTGGTCTGCGCCAGGCGCACACCGCGCAGGCCGCGCCGCTGCCGGTGGCTCTGGGAGGATTCTTCGGCATCCAGCGCGAGCAACTGCTGCAACATCAGTTTCTCGCAGTCGAAGCGCGCTTCATGGGCAAACTGGCAAAGGCTCGCGAGGTCGTAGGCGGCGGTCTCGCTGACGGATGGCAGGTCGTCTTCGAAAGCCACCCCGCCGAAGTACTTCATGAAGTCGGCGCCCTCGCACGCGACCTCGCCGATGTAACGCGTGTCGATCGCGACCTGGGAGTCGATGTCGCCCATCGACTCCAGCGCCTCGTAATAGACGCGGAGGCACTCGTGCATGGTCTTCCACTCCACCCACAGGCGTCGCTTCTCGAGCTCACCGATCAGCATGAGGGCACGACCCACCGCCGCCGCAACCATCGCCGTGCCGCCTCCTGGCAGGCTGAGCTGACCGCAGGCCACGTCCTTGCTCAACCATGGACCAGGAACCCGGGGGCTGCCACCCGGGTTGGGGACGCGTCCGGCGTCCGTCGAGCCCTGCTCAGTCGGCAGGCGGCTCCTCGAGCGCCGCCAGCCGCGCATCGATCGCCTCGAGCTTCTCGCGGGTGCGCTTGAGCACAGCCGCCTGCACATCGAATTCCTCGCGGGTGACAAGGTCGAGGCGGGACAGGGCCGCCTGCAGCACCGCGCGGAAGTTCTGCTCGGCATCGGCCCGCAGCGCCTTGATGCCGCTCGGCAGCGCGTCCGCGAGGCGGCGGGCGAGTTCATCAATATTCAGGCCCTTCGGATCCATCGGCTTTCCTCGCGCCCCGTGATGGGGCATTGCACCATGCTGCTGCGCACCATCAGGGTGCGTTGACGGCCTCCCATTCGATGCGCCAGGTCCCAAGTCCCTGTTTTATAAAGGCTGGCACGCATCGTGCTTTGCAGCATTCAACCGCGGCTCAGCGGCCCGGCTCCTGCAACTCACTCGGAGGATACAAAAATGGGGCGATCCCGTTACCTGCTCGTCGCCCTGGCCCTCGCGGCCAGCTCACCCGTACTGGCCGACGAAGAGTTTAGCGCGAACATCGGCATGATGTCGGACTACATATTCCGCGGCATCAAGCAAAACGACGCCGCCGCATTCGCCGGCCTAGACTATTCGAACTCGGGCTTTTTCGTCGGCACCTGGGCGGCCGAAGTCGGCGAAGGCCTCGAGTACGACCTGTATGGCGGCTACGGCGGCAGCGTCGGCGATTTCAGCTACGGCATCGGTTACACGGGCTACTTCTACACCGACGATTTCGACGACACCTACCAGGAACTGAATCTCAGCGTCGGCTACAGCTTCCTGACGATCGATTACGCCTACGGCAAGTACGACAACTTCGACGAATCGAGCCTGGATTACGACTTCCTGTCCGCGACGCTCGAGTACGAGGGCTTCTACGGCAAGTACGGGACCTTCGGCAAGGACTTCGACGGCGACTATTTCGAAGTCGGTTACGGCACCGAGGTCGCCGGTTTCGACGTGGCCATCGCGGCGATCTACAGCGACAGCGATCTTGCCCCGGGCGACTCCAGCGAGACCTCGCTGGTGTTCACTCTCGGCAAGACCTTCGACTTGCGGTGAACGGCATGAAACTCGTCATCGCAATCATCAAGCCATTCAAGCTCGACGACGTCAGGCAGGCGCTCGCGGACGTCGGCGTCAAGGGCGTCACGGTCACCGAGGTCAAGGGCTTCGGCCGGCAGCGCGGCCACACGGAGCTCTACCGGGGCGCCGAGTACGTCGTCGACTTCCTGCCCAAGATGAAAGTCGAGGTCGCCATCGACGATGACTTGCTCGAGCAGGTCATCGAGGTCATCAGCAACACGGCGCGCACGGGCAAGATCGGCGACGGCAAGATCTTCGTCATGCCGCTGGCACAGGTCATCCGGATTCGCACCGGCGAAACCGGCCCTGAAGCCGTCTGAGCAGGGGGAAACGAACGTGGAACAACTGACCGAACTCAGCTATGCGCTGGACACTTTCTACTTCCTGATGTCAGGCGTGCTGGTCATGTGGATGGCCGCCGGCTTCACGATGCTCGAGGCGGGACTGGTCCGCGCCAAGAACACCGCGGAGATCCTGACCAAGAACGTGGGCCTCTACTCGATCGCCTGCATCATGTACATGCTGATCGGCTACGGCATCATGTACGGCGACGGCAGCGGGATCATCCCGGGCTTCGGCATGCTCGGCGCCGAGGACAACGCGGTTGCGGACGTCGTCTCGGGCGAGGAAGGCGCGCCTTACTACTCCAAGCTCGCCGACTTCTTTTTCCAGGTGGTGTTCGTCGCGACCGCGATGTCGATCGTCTCGGGCGCGGTGGCCGAGCGGATGAAGCTCTGGTCGTTCCTCGCGTTCGCGGTGGTCATGACCGCCTTCATCTACCCGGTGCAAGGCTACTGGACCTGGGGCGGCGGCTTCCTCAAGGGGCTCGGCTACTCCGACTACGCGGGCTCGGGCATCGTCCACCTCGCGGGCGCCTCGGCGGCGCTGGCCGGCGTGCTGGTACTGGGGGCGCGCAAGGGCAAGTACAGCGCCAACGGGGCGGTCAACGCGATCCCCGGCTCGAACCTGCCGCTGGCGACACTCGGCACCTTGATCCTGTGGATGGGCTGGTTCGGCTTCAACGGCGGCTCCGAGCTCAAGGTGTCCGCCGTGGAATCGGCCAACAACGTCGCGCTGGTGTTCACCAACACCAACCTGGCGGCGGCGGCCGGACTCGTGGCGGCGCTGCTGCTGGCCAAGATCTGGTTCGGCAAGGCCGACCTGACGATGGCGCTGAACGGCGCGCTCGCCGGGCTGGTGTCGATCACCGCCGATCCGCTCTCGCCGACGCCGCTGCTGGCGGTCATCATCGGCCTGATCGGCGGCCTGCTGGTGGTCGGATCCATCGTCGTGCTGGACCGCAAGTTCCGCATCGACGACCCGGTCGGCGCAATCTCGGTGCACGGCACGGCCGGCATCTGGGGCGTGCTGGCGGTGCTGCTGTCGAACGGCGACGCCACCTGGTCCGGTCAGCTGATCGGGCTGGCCGTGATCTTCTCGTGGGTGTTCCTGCTCAGCCTGCTGGTGTGGTTCGTCCTGAAGGTCACGGTTGGCGTCCGCGTCTCCGAGCAGGAGGAGTACGAGGGCGTGGACCTGCACGAGTGCGGTCTCGAGGCCTACCCGGAGTTCACCAAGGCCGGCGACTGATACGGGCGGAGCAAGGCCGGGCGCGCGGCGCCTGGGACGCGGCCGGGGGCGGATTCCGCCCCCGGCCTTTGTTTACGGGCCCTCTACAGCGCTCACAGGGCAATGCTAGACTGCGTCACAGACGACCCAGGCCCCGGAGACCGACGATGAAAATGGTGTGCGCCATCATCAAGCCCTTCAAGCTGGACGACGTCCGCGAGGCGCTCGCGGACCTCGGCGTGCAGGGCATTACTGTGACGGAGGTCAAAGGTTTCGGTCGCCAGAAAGGCCACACTGAACTTTATCGAGGCGCCGAATATGTCGTGGACTTTCTTCCGAAAGTGAAGCTCGAACTCGCTATACCCGACGATTCCCTGGAGCGGGTCATTGAGTCCATCGTCAACATCGCGCGTACCGGCAAGATCGGCGACGGCAAGATCTTCGTCTACGACCTCGAGCAGGCGATCCGGATCCGTACCGGCGAGACTGACGAGAAGGCGCTCTAAGGGGACCACGAAACATGAGATTACTGCTTCCCGCCCTCGTGGCATTGCTGGCGGCGACGTCGGTCGCGGCCAACGAAGTGTTCCGCACCGTCGACGAGCGCGGCGTGGTGATCTACAGCGACCGGCCGCTGTCGGCGCGCTCCGAGCGGGTCGCCGTCGAGACCAGGCCCACGGATCCGGCGCGGGTCGCCGCGGAGGCCGCTGAGCAGGCTGCCGCGAGCAGCGCGGCGGATGCCCAGCGGCGCGAGCGTGCCGCATCCAATGCCCAGATGTCGGCCGGGTTGGCCGAACAAGCCGAGCGCATGGCCGAGGTGTGCCGCCAGGCACGCGAGGCTGCCGCAGCCTACGAACGCTCGCCCCGGCTCTACGAGGAACTGCCGGATGGCGGACGCCGCTACCTCAGCGACGAGGAGCTGGTCGCCGCCCGGCTGGCCGCGCGCCAGGCTGTCGCGGACTACTGCGTCGACTAGCCGCCGGCTGCGGCCGGCCCCCGGGGTTTCTCCACGCGCGACTGCCGCGCTCCCGCGGCGCCGCTGAACGCTTGCCGTTCGCCTGGTTGCGCTATACTGCGCGGCCTTTTCATCCCCCCGTTCGGGAACCCCGGGAGGCGTCCGCGAATGAGCGAGGAGCAGATCGAGGCCAATCGCCGGCTCTACGGCATCTCCCGGTGGAGCGACGGCTATTTCGACATCGGCAAGCGCGGCCGGCTGGTCGTCAAGCCGTCCCGCAACGGCGTCGAGATCGACCTCGTCGAACTGGTGCGTCGCGCGCGCCTCGCCGGCCTGGCGCCGCCGATCCTGTTCCGCTTCACCGACATCCTGCGCGACCGCCTCGACCGCCTGCACGGCGCCTTCGGCGAGGCGATGGCCGCGCGCGACTACCAGGGCCGCTACCGGGTCGTGTACCCGATCAAGGTCAACCAACAGCGCACCGTCGTCGACACGCTCGTCGGCCATGGCGGCGCCCGCGTCGGCCTCGAGACCGGCAGCAAGCCGGAGCTGATGGCCGTGCTCGGCGTCTCGCCGCCGGGCGGCATGATCGTCTGCAACGGCTACAAGGACCATGAGTACCTCGAGCTGGCGCTGATCGCGCAGCGGCTCGGGCATGAGGTCTACATCGTCATCGAGAAGCTCTCCGAGCTGGACCGCATCATCCAGCTGGCGCGCGAGTTCGAGCTGGAGCCGCGGCTCGGCGTGCGACTGCGGCTGTCGAGCATCGGCGCCGGCAACTGGCAGGACACCGGCGGCGAGAAATCCAAGTTCGGCCTGACCGCAGGCCAGCTGCTCGAAGCGGCCGAACGCGCCAACCAGGCCGGCATGGGCCACTGCATCAAGATGCTGCACGTGCACGTCGGCTCCCAGGTGCCGAACCTGCGCGACATCCGCCGCGGCCTGACGGAGGCGTCGCGGGTGTTCATCGACCTGCGCGCCGCCGGCCTCGGGCTCGTGCTCATGGACGTCGGCGGCGGCCTCGGCATCGACTACGAGGGCACGCGCTCGCGCAGCGCCAACTCGATCAACTACACGATCGAGGACTACGCCCGCACGGTCGTGGACACGATCGCGGAGGTCTGCGACGCAGCCGGGGAGGCCCGGCCGGAGATCGTGTCCGAGTCGGGCCGGGCGCTGGTCGCGCAGCACGCCGTGCTGGTGACCAACGTCATCGACACCGACGTGCCGACCGACACCCGGCCGGTCGCACCGCCGGCGGACAGCGGCGCCGAAGTGCGCGCGCTGTGGGACCAGTTCGAGCGCCTCGCCGACAGCTCGCCCGAGGAAGTCTACCGCGAGACCCAGCACCTGATGGCCGAACTCCATCAGCGCTACATCGCCGGCGAGATCGACCTGCGCGAGCGGGCCCGCGGCGAGGCGCTGGCGCGCGCGCTGATGCACGCGGTGCGCGACCGGCTGCTGGGCCAGAGCAATCCGCCGCGCGTGATCCTCGACGAGCTGAAGCAGATCACCGCCGACAAGCTGTTCATCAACATGTCGGTGTTCCAGTCGCTGCCCGACATCTGGGCGATCGACCAGGTGTTCCCGATCCTGCCGGCGCAGCGCCTCGACGAGGCGCCGTTGCGCCGCGGCGTGCTGCGTGACCTGACCTGCGACTCCGACGGGCGCGTCGACCTGTACGTCGACGGCGAGGGCATCGAGCACAGCCTGCCGGTGCACTCGCTGAAGGCCGACGACGAGTACCTGCTCGCGATCCTGATGGTCGGCGCCTACCAGGAGATCCTCGGCGACCTGCACAACCTGTTCGGCGACACCGACAGCGTCGATGTCTATCTCTCGCCCTCCGGCGAGCCGGTGCTCGGCATGCCGCGCAGCGGGGACACCGCCGAGCAGCTGCTGGCCTATGTGCATTTCGCGCCGGACGAGCTGCGCGCGTCCTATGCCCGGAAGATTGCCGGGGCCGGGCTCGACGAGGAAGACCAGAGCTACTTCCTGCGCGCGCTCAGCGACGGCCTGTCGGGCTACACCTACCTGGAAGACTGATGACGCTGCGTGTCGGCTTCGTCGGCCTGGGGGCGATGGGCCTGCCGATGGCCCGCAACCTGCATCGGGCCGGGCTGCTCGTCGGGACCTGGAATCGCAGCCCGGACAAGGCGGCTGCGCTGGCCGCCGAGACCGGCGTGCCGGCAGCGCCATCGCTCGCGGCGCTGGCCGCGGACTGCGACCTCGTCGTCACCTGCGTGTCGGCCGACGCCGACCTGCTGGAGGTCGTCGCCGGACTGCTGCCGGGCCTACGCCACGGCGCTGTCGTCGTGGACTGCTCGACGGTCGCCGCCGGCACGGCGCGCACCGCGGCCCGGCAACTGGCTGCCATCGGCGCGGCATTCCTCGATTGCCCGGTCAGCGGCGGCACCGAGGGCGCGCGCGCCGGCACGCTGTCGATCATGGTCGGCGGCGACGAGGCCGTGCTGGCGCACGCCCGGCCGGCGCTCGAAGCCATGGGCGGCAGCATCACGCTGATGGGCCCGGTCGGCGCGGGCCAGGCGGCCAAGGCCACCAACCAGATCATGGTCGCCGGCATCAACCAGGCCGTCACCGAGGCGCTGGCCTTCGGCCAGGCCCAGGGCCTGCCGATGGCACGGCTGATCGCGGCGCTCGAAAAAGGCGCCGCCGGCAACTGGTTCCTGAGCAAGCGCGGCCCGACGATGATCCGCGGCGAGTTCCCGCTCGGCTTCAAGGTCGGCCTGCATGCGAAGGACCTCGAGATCTGCCGCCAGATGGCGGCCGAGCTCGGCGTCAAGCTGCCGGTCGTCGAGATGACGCTGCTGCACTACGCCCGCCTGCCGGCCGCCAGCGCGGAGGAAGATATCTCCGCGCTTTTCCGCCTCAAATCGGATATGTTCTCCGCCAGCGGCGACTGAGTCGCGCCAGCGCGCAAGACATGGTTTCCAGCGAGCCACGCGAGTCCCGTCGCGGCGACGGGTTGTTCCTGCCGGATTTCTGCTCTGCCCGGGCGGTGCTGGCGGTCGTGCTGCTCGCGGGGCTGGTCGCCATCGTGCTGGCGCTGGCGCGCTACGAGTCCGGCGGGCAGTTCTGGGACAATCTCGCGCGGATCTCGCTGTTCCTGCTGTGGTGCACCTTGCTGTCGGCCGGCCTGCTGTGCGCCGCCCGCAAGCTGTTCGAGGGCCGCGACCCGGTGGCGACGAGCCTGGCGGCGCTTGGCATCGTCGTCGGCTGCGTGCTCGTCGTCTCGCTGGGCGCCTGGTGGATGGCACGCGCATGGCAGGAATTGCCGGCGCTGTTCGCGGCCGGCGATACCGGCGCGCTGCCCGAGTTCCTGCTGACGAACCTGCTGATCGCCGTGATCGTAACCGGGTTGCTGCTGCGTTATTTCTGGGTCACGGCCCAGTGGCGCCGCGAAGTCGAGGAAGAGGCCCGCTCCCGGATTCGCGCCCTGCAGGCCAGGATTCGCCCGCATTTCCTGTTCAACAGCATGAACACGATCGCCGCGTTGACGCGCAGCGACCCGGCGCGCGCCGAGGAAGCCGTCGAGGATCTCGCCGACCTGTTTCGCGCCTCCTTGTCCGATGCCTCCTCGACGGTGACGCTCAAGGAAGAGCTCGAGCTGTCGCGCATCTACCAGCGCATCGAGGAGCATCGGCTCGGCAGCCGGCTGGCCGTCGAGTGGCGCATCACCTCGCTGCCGCTGCGGGCCCGGATCCCGGCGCTTTCCGTCCAGCCGCTGCTTGAGAACGCCATCTATCACGGCATCGAGCAGTTGCCCGGCGGCGGCACGGTGGTCGTGGAGGGACACTACGACGACGCCGCGGGCCTCATCGAGCTGGCCATCGAGAACCCGCTGGCCGACGACACACCGGATCATGGCACTCATCGCGAGGGCAATCGCATCGCGCTGGACAACCTGCGGCAGCGCTTCGCCCTCGCCTGGGGCGCGCGCGCCTCGGTGCAGGCCGGGCGCAGCGGCGGGCGCTACCGGGTCGTGCTGCGCTTTCCCGCGGAGCTGCCGGCGTGAGAATCCTGGTCGTCGACGACGAGGCCCTGGCGCGACGCCGCCTCGCGGCGCTGCTGGCTGCGGAGGACGGCCACGCGGTCGTCGGCGAGGCCGGCAGCGGCGAGGAATGCCTCGCGATGGTCGCGAAGCATCGGCCCGACGTCGTGTTGCTCGACATCCGCATGCCCGGCATGGACGGCATCGAGACCGCGCGCCACCTCGCGGCGCTCAGCGAGCCGCCGGCCGTGATCTTCGTGACGGCGTATGACACCTTCGCGATCGAGGCCTTCGATGCGCAGGCGGTCGGTTACCTGCTCAAGCCGGTGCGCGGGGAGCGGCTCGCCGAAGCCCTGCGCCGGGCCGCGCGACCCACGCGGCCGCAACTCGCGGCGCTGACCGGCTCGGCCAGCGCGCGCCGCCGCCGGATCGCCGCAAAGCTCGGCGATACGCTGCGGCTCATCCCGGTTGATACAATTCGCTACTTTCAGGCTGACCAGAAGTACGTCACCGTCCATCACGCCGGCGGCGCGGACCTGATCGACGAGGCCCTGAAGGAACTCGAGGCCGAGTTCCGGGAAGACTTCGTCCGCATCCACCGCAACGCGCTGGTGGCGCTGAGATTCGTCGTCGCCCTCGAGCGGGATGCGCAGGGCCAGCTGTGCGCGCGACTCGACGGCATACCGGAACCCCTGGCGGTCAGCCGCCGGCATGCGCCCGAGGCGCGCAGGAGGATGCAGAAAGAATGAACAGGACGATCAGGATCGCGACCCGGGAGAGCCGTCTCGCCCTCTGGCAGGCCGAGCACGTGGCGGCGCTGCTGTGCCGCCACCATCCGGGGCTGACGGTCGAACTGGTGCCGATGACCACCAAGGGCGACCAGATCCTCGACACGACGCTGGCGAAGATCGGCGGCAAGGGATTGTTCATCAAGGAACTCGAGACCGCGATGCTCGAGGGGCGCGCGGATATCGCGGTGCACTCGATGAAGGACGTGCCGGCGCAGCTGCCTGACGGCTTCGAGATCATCGCCGTGCTGGAACGCGAAGACCCGCGCGATGCGCTCGTGTCGGCCCGCTACCTGGCTATCGACGACATCCCGGCCGGCAGCATCGTCGGCACGTCCAGCTTGCGCCGCCAGGCGCAGCTCCAGCACGCGCGCCCGGACCTGCTCGTCGAGCCCGTGCGCGGCAACGTCGAAACTCGCCTGCGCAAGCTCGATCACGGCCACTTCGCGGCGATCCTGCTCGCCGCGGCCGGCCTCAAGCGGCTCGGCCTGGAACAGCGCATCGCCGGCTTCCTGCCCTACGAGGTCTCGCTGCCGGCCGTCGGCCAGGGCGCCGTCGGCGTCGAGTGCCTGCGCGGCAACGCAGAGGCTGCCGCGCTGCTGTCCGTGCTGGAGGACGCCGACACCCGCCGCTGCGTGGACGCGGAACGCGCCTTCGCCGCCGGGCTCGGCGCGAGTTGCGAGTCGCCGGTGGCCGGGTTCGCCCAGATCGATGGCGACGAATTGCGGCTGCGCGGCCTGGTCGCCACGCGGGACGGCGCCTCGGTGTTGCATGGCGAGCTGCGTGGCCCGGCCGGCGATGCGGCGGCGCTCGGCGCGGCGCTGGCACGCAACCTGTTCGACCGCGGCGCAGCGGCGTTGCTCGAGAGTGGTTGAGGCGGTGAAGGCCGGCAGCCTAGCGGGGGTGAGCGTGCTCGTGACGCGGCCGCAGGGCCTCGGCGAGAACCTCATGCAGGCGATCGAGGCGCGCGGCGGCGAGGCCGTGCTGTTGCCGGCGATCTCGATCGAGCCGATCCAGCCCGATACCTCCGAGCTGGCGGAATTCGCCACGCTGCCGGCCGGCGGCCTGGCGATCTTTGCCAGCCGCAACGCCGTCGCGTGGGGCGCGCGTTACCTGCCGCAACCCCGCCCGAGAGTTGCGGCGATCGGCCCTTCGACCGCCGCGGCGCTCACGGAGCTCGGCCTGACGCCCGATATCCGGCCGGCCGGCTTTACGACGGAAGATCTGCTCGAGCTGCCGGAGCTGCAAAACCTCGCCGGCGTGCGCGCGTTCATCATCCGCGGCGCCGACGGACGCGAGGCGCTGGCCGCCGGATTGAAGGCGCGGGGCGCGCGCGTGCGCTATCTTGATGTGTACAGGCGGGTGCCGGCGCTGCTCGCCCCCGAACGGCGGGCCGAGATTCTCGCGCGATGGGCCGGCGGCGGCATCCACATATACACGGCGACCAGCGGCGACATCTTTCGCAACCTGTGCGTGATCCTCGGGCCGGAAGGCGAGGCGCTGCTCCGCGGCACGCCGCTGGTGACGGTGAGCCGGCGTGTGCTACAAATCGCCGAGCAGTGGGGTCATTCCGCTGCGCGCCTGCTCGCGGACGGACCCGACGACCAAAGCCTCGCCGAGGCCATTGCCAGATGGCGCGCGGCCATGGCGCCCAACAACGCGGGAGCGGAAGGATGAACGATCCCCGGGATAGCGAGCCCCAGGACGGCGCCGAGGAGCCGACTGTGGCCATCGTGGCGGAACGCAGGGAGGAAGGGCCCGCCGCACCCGCCGCAGCTGCCGAGCCGGTTGCATCCACCGGGCGCTCGATCGGCGTCGTGCTCGGGCTGTTCGCGCTGCTGCTGGCCTTCGCCGCGGCCGGCGGCGCGGCTTTCACCTGGTGGGAACTGGCCCAGCAACGGAAGGTTGCCAATGATTCGGTCGAGGAAATCCGGCGCACCGTGGCCGCTTCCGACCGCCGCCTGGTCGCGCAGGAAGAGCGCCTCGCGGCGCTGAACAGGGAAGCTGACGAGCGGCGCCGGAAACTTGATGATCTCGACGCCGAGTTGCGACAGGCCCGTGGCCGGCTGGAAACGATCGCGCGCGAGGGTGCCGGCCCGGAGCGCGCGCCGACCTTCGCCGAACTCGAGTTCCTGCTGCTGCTCGCAAGCCGCGAGCTGGCGCTGGCCGACAACCCGCGCGTCGCGTTGGCCGCGCTGCGCGAGGCTGACGACCGCATGGCGCAGCTCGAGGATCCCGGGCTCGCGCAAGCGCGCGCCGCGCTCAACGACGAGATCGCAGCCGTCGAGGCAGTTGCGAACATCGACCTGGACGGCATTGCATTGCGCATCGGCAGCCTGGCGCGCCGGGTCGAGGGCCTGCCGCTGCGCGCGAGCATGGCGCCACCGCCCGAGGCGCGGCCGGACGACGGCGCCGAGGAGGCCGGCTGGCAGCGGCTGCTGGGGCGCATGCGCGGTGTGGCGGCCGGGCTGTTCCGCATCCGGCGCACCGACGCGCCCGCGGCGCCGCTGCTTTCGCCGAATGAATCGTTCTTCCTTTACCGCAACATCGAGCTCGACCTGAAGAGCGCCCGCCTCGCCGTGCTGACGCGCGACCCCGATAACTACGTCGAGAGCCTGGCATCGGCGCGGCGCGCGGTGCAAGGTTACTTCGAGACCGGCGACGACGGGGTGAAATCCTTCCTGGCCGCGCTCGAGGACCTGGAAGGCCGCGAGATTGCGCCGCAATGGCCCGAAATCGGGCGCTCGCTGGAATTGGTGCGTGCGGCCGGAGCGGCAGACTAGATGCGCGCGGGACTGCTGCTGCTGCTCGCCCTGGCCGCCGGCGCGCTGGCGGCGCACTGGCTGCTCGGCGAGCAAGGTTACGTGCTGATCGACTTCCGCGGTTGGGCCCTCGAGACCTCCGTGCCCGGAATGGTCGTCGCGCTCATCGCGCTGTACCTTCTCGTGCGCCTGCTGGGCTGGCTCCTGCGGGCGCCGCGACGCGCCGGCCAGGCGATCGGCGAGTACCGCGCACGACGTGCGCAGGGCCATCTCGATCACGCCTTCGCGGCAATCGCAGAGGGCAAGTGGGCCCGCGGCGAGCGCTTGCTGGGGCGAGCGGCGCGCGGGCCGGCTTCGCTCGCCGGTTACCTCGCGGCTGCGCGCGCCGCGCAACAACAGCACGCGCTGGAGCGGCGCGACGAGTGGCTGCGCCTCGCCTACGAGTCCGATGCGGCCGCGGCGCCGGCAGTGTTGTTGACCCAGGCCGAGCTGCAACTCGAGTGCGCGCAGTTCGAGCAGGCGCTGGCGACGCTGCGCGAGCTCGAGACCGTTGCGCCGGGTCATCCAAGAGGCCTCGCGCTGCATGCGCGCGCGCTCGAGCAGCTGGCCGACTGGCCCGCCCTCGAGGCCCTGCTGCCGCAGCTGCGCAGCCGCAAGGCGATGGAAGGCGAAGCGATCCATGCGCTCGAGGTTCGCGCCGGCACGGCGCGGCTCGACGCCGCCGCGGACGCCGCGGCGCTCGACGAGGCCTGGCGGGCGATGCGCCGCGACCTGCGTCGCGATCCGATGGTGCTGGACGGCTATGCCCGGGCGGCGCTGCGCGTCGGGGCCGGCGACACCGCCGAGCCAGTGCTGAAGCATGCGCTGAAGTCGACCTGGACGCCGGTGCTGATCGCGAGCTACGGCCGCCTCGAGACGAGCAACCCGAACACCCAGCTCGCGACCGCCGAGAAGTGGCTGAACGAGCGGCCGGAGGACGCCGAGTTGCTGCTCGCCTGCGGCCGGCTGTGCCTGAAGAACCAGCTGTGGGGCAAGGCACGCAGCTATCTCGAGACCAGCCTGGCGATCCGTCCGCATCCCGAGACCTGGCAGATCTACGGCGAGCTGCTGGTCCAGCTGGGCGAATCCGGCGCCGCCTCCGAGGCGTTCCGCCAGGGCCTCGCGGCATCGTCCGGCAGCGCGCCGGCCCTGGCCGCGCCGCGCCGCGCCGGCTGAGCGGCGAAACCGGCCTCAGCCCCGGTTCGTGGCGAACTCGAAGGAATCGAAATACAGCCGCCCCTGCGGCAGCCCGTGCGCCGGGAACAGTTCCTGGATCGCGGCGATCATCGGTGGCGGCCCCGCAGCATAGACATCGAAGCCGGCGAGGTCCGTGTGCTCCGCGAGCACGGCTTCATGGACCCAGCCGCGACGACCCTGCCACACGTCCTCCGGCAGCGCCTCCGACAGCACCGGCGTGAAGCTCAGCCAGTCGTGCCCGCCGGCCCAGCGTTCCAGCTGGGCGCGCTCGTAGAGATCGCGTGGCCGGCGCGCGCCCCAGAAGAAATGCACCGGGCGTTGCGCGCCGCGGTGGATCAGGTGGCGCAACATCGACTTGATCGGCGCATAGCCGGTGCCGCCGGCCACCATCAGGATCGGCCGCTCCGAGTCTTCCCGCAGCCAGAAACCGCCGAGCGGGCCTTCGAGCCGCAACAGCGCGCGCACCGCCAGGGACTCGAACACCTGCGCAGTGAAGTCGCCGCCGCTGACACGGCGCACATGCAGTTCCAGCCGCTCCGCCTCGTGCGGCGGATTCGCGATCGAGTAGCTGCGACGGCGGCCGTCCTCGAGCAGGAAGTCGATGTACTGGCCGGCCAGGAACACGAAGGGCTCCAGCGAGGGCAGCTTGACGATCAGCCGCATGACGTCGTGACACAGCAGCTCGCGGGATTCCAGCCGGCACGGCAGGCGGCGGATGCGCACTTCCTCGGGCACCGCCAGCGCCCGCGCCTCGAGCGCCAGGTCGGACAGCGCGCGGGCCTGGCACAGCAGCGCCCGCCCGGACTGCGCCTCCGCCGGCGTCAGCCCGGGCGGCAAGCCGTTCGGATAGTTCACGCGGCCCGACAGGAGCCTCGCCTCGCACGCGCCGCAACTGCCGCCGCGGCAGCTGTGCGGCAGGTGCAGGCCGGCGCGCAGCCCCGCCGCGAGCACCGATTCGTCGTCAAGCACCTCGAAGCGCTCGCCGCCGGGATGTAATCTGACGACATGAACCATGCAGAGCACCCTGCCGCCGCGCGTGCCGGCATCACCGTGGTTGGTTGCGGCTATACGGGCCGCCGCCTGCTGACACTTTGCCGCGCCGCCGGCCGCGACTTCCTGGGCCTGGTGCGCTCCGAGGACTCATTGCAGAGCCTGCGCGCGGCCGGCGCCGCCGCGGAGGTTCTCGATCTCGACGCGCCCGGCGGCCAGCTGCCGCGCGCCTGTACAGAGCGCCGGGCGGTGATCTACATGGCGCCGCCACCCGACGCCGGGGATTCCGACCCCCGGGTTCGCGCCTTCCTCGCGCGGCTGGCCACGGCGCCGGTCGCGCTAGTCTACCTCAGCACTACCGCCGTCTATGGCGACACCGGCGGCGGCACGGTGGACGAGACGACAACGCCGGCGCCGGCGTCCGGCCGCGGCCGTCGCCGGCTCGACGCCGAGCATGCCGTGCTCGATTGGGGACGCGGCGCCAATGTGCCGGTCCGGGTGTTGCGCGTGCCCGGCATCTACGGGCCCGGCCGGCTGCCGGTGGAGCGCATTCGCCAGGGCGCGCCGGTCGTGCGGCAGCAGGATGCCGGTCCGGGCAACAGGATCCATGTCGACGACCTGGCCGCGGCCAGCCTCGCGGCGGCGGATTTCACGGGCGCGGAGCAAGTGTTCAATGTCGGCGACGGCAACCACGACAGCATGACGGCGTATTTCAACGCGGTGGCCCGCGCCGCCGGCCTGGCCGCGCCGCCGGAGCTGCCGCTGGCCGAGTTGCTCGAGCAAGTCACCCCCGCGATGCGGGGCTTCCTCGCCGAACGCCGGCGCGTCGATACCCGGCGGATGCGCCAGGTCCTCGGCTTCCAGCCGCGCTATGCGTCGCTCGATACGGGCATTGCCGCGAGCCTGGCCGAAGATGCTGAAGTTCTTGGCTGAATACCGTATACAGTATCCGGACGTAGACTATCCGGAGCAAATTCAATGGCTATTCAGCGCCTCAACCTGCGGGACCAGGTGCGGGACGAACTCCTCGCGTGGCTTTCGGACGGGCGCCTGACGCCCGGGCAGCGCCTCGAGGAAGAGCGCATCAGCCGCGGGCTCGGCGTCAGCCGGACGCCGCTGCGCGAGGCGCTGACGAGCCTGGCCCAGGACGGACTGGTCGAGGCCGTGCCGCGGCGCGGCTTTCGCGTGCCGAAGCTGTCGGCCGAGCGCGTGCGCAACCTGTACCCGGTGATCGGCAGCCTCGAGGGTCTCGCGCTGCGGCTCAGCGGACCGCACGCCAGGACACTGGCCGCCGGGCTCGATGGCCTGAACGAGCGCCTCGCCCTGCCGCACCTCAGCCCGCGGCAGCGCGCGGACCTCGACCGGCGCTGGCACGAGACACTGGTCAGCCGGAACCCGAACCGCGAACTCGCCACGCTGCTGGAGCGCACCCATGGCCGCGTGCGGCAATACAGCGGCAGCTGGGCGCGCAGCGGCACCGAGATCGAGGCCGCGCGCGCGGAACATGCCGAGATCGCGCGGCTGCTGGGCGCCGGCGAGGTCGACCAGGCGGCCGAGGCGGTGCTGCGCCACTGGGTGCGGGAGATTCGCCCGGTGACCGGCTGGGTGGGGACACTGCTCCCCGGAGCAGTGTAAAGGGGACACTGCTCCAAGGAGCAGTGTAAAGGGGACACTGCTCCAAGGAGCAGTGTCCCCTAGGGCCGGCTCGCCGGGCTCTCGAGCCAGTCGGTCAGCGGCAGCCAGTGCTCCCAGTCCTGCCACGCGAGGTAATGCGGCAGCTCGAACACGCCGAGGCCGCGGCCATAGGCGCGCACGTAGTTCTGCGCCTCGCGCAGCGTCGCGATATACGGGATGCCGAGCTTGCGCAGGAACACGTCGAGCTCGTCGAAGCTCAGCGTGTGCTCCTTGATGCGGTTCGCGACGACCGCGATCTTCGCCTGCTGGCGCGCGACCCGCCCGACCTCGAGCAGCTCGGTGATGAAATTCGTCGCCGCGCGCATGTCGATGGCCGACGGCATCACCGGCACCAGCACCGTCTCGGCCCGGCGCACCAGCTCGGTGACTTCACGGCCGTGCGAGCGTGCCGGCGCATCCATGATGACAACGTCGGCGTTGCGCGGCACCGCCCGCAGGCCGTCCTCGAAGGCCGGCACGCCGGTGACCGGCGGCGCATCGGCGGGACGCAGCCCGACCCAGTCCATGCTGGAACGCTGCGGATCGAAATCCGCCAGCGCCACCTGCTTGCCGCGCAGCGCGTACCAGCTCGCGAGGTTGGTCGCGATCGTGCTCTTGCCACAACCGCCCTTCGGGTTCATCACCAGGATATGCCGCATCGTTCTCCACTCCAGCTGAGGGTCCGCCAAACCTAGCCTGAGGCTAAGCCGTTTTCCATAATCAATCGATACCCAACTCGGGCCACAGCGCATCGATCCGGGCGCGCACTGCCGGGTCCATGCTGATGGGCCGGCCCCATTCGCGCTCGGTTTCGCCGCGCCACTTGTTGGTCGCGTCAAAGCCGATCTTCGAGCCAAGGCCCGACACCGGCGACGCGAAGTCCAGGTAATCGATCGGCGTGTTGCGGATGATCACGGTGTCGCGATCGGGGTCCATCCGCGTCGTCATCGCCCAGATGACGTCCTGCCAGTTGCGCACGTCGACGTCGTCGTCAGTGACGACGATGAACTTGGTGTACATGAACTGGCGCAAAAATGACCAGATACCGAGCATCACGCGCTTCGCGTGCCCGGGATACTGCTTCCGCATGCTGACCACCGCCATGCGGTAGGAGCAGCCTTCCGGCGGCAGGTAGAAATCGACGATCTCCGGGAACTGCTTCTGCAGGATCGGCACGAACACCTCGTTGAGCGCGACGCCGAGCACCGCCGGCTCGTCCGGCGGCCGGCCGGTGTAGGTGCTGTGGTAGATCGGGTCGTTGCGCCAGCTGATCCGGTCCACGGTGAACACCGGGAACTCCTCGACCTCGTTGTAGTAGCCGGTGTGGTCGCCGAACGGGCCCTCAGGCGCGTTGTCGCCTGGCGCCAGGTGGCCCTCGAGGACGATTTCGGCGCTGGCCGGCACCTCGAGCTCCGAACCCGCGCACTTGACGACCTCGGTGCGCCCGCCGCGCAACAGCCCGGCGAAGGCGTATTCCGACAGCGTGTCCGGCACCGGCGTCACGGCGCCGAGGATCGTGGCCGGGTCCGCGCCGAGCGCGACCGCGACCGGGAACGGCTCGCCGGGGTGCTTCAGCTGCCAGTCGCGAAAGTCCAGCGCCCCGCCGCGGTGCGACAGCCAGCGCATGATCAGGCGGTTGCGGCCGATCAGCTGTTGCCGATAGATGCCGAGATTCTGGCGCGCGCGCTCCGGCCCGCGCGTGATCACCAGCCCCCAGGTCAGCAGCGGGCCGGCATCGCCCGGCCAGCAGGTCTGGATCGGCAGCCGCCCGAGGTCCACATCCGGCCCCGCGACGAAGTTCTGCTGGCAGGGCGCCGAGCGGATGGTCTTCGGCGCCATGTTCAGCACCTGGCGGAAGATCGGCAGCTTGTCCCAGGCGTCGCGCATGCCTTTCGGCGGTTCCGGCTCCTTCAGGAAGGCCAGCAGCTTGCCGACCTCACGCAGCGCCTCGACGGAATCCTGGCCCATGCCCAGTGCGACACGGCGCGGCGTGCCGAACAGGTTGCCGAGCACCGGCATCGTGTGACCGGTCGGATTCTCGAACAGCAAGGCCGGCCCGCCGCGCTTCAGCACCCGGTCGCAGATCTCGGTCATCTCGAGCACGGGACTGACCGGCGCAGTGACGCGCCGCAGCTCGCCCTGCTCCTCGAGCAGGCGGATGAAGTCCCTCAGGTCGGTATATTTCATGCTCGCACCCTGGCCGCGGCGCGCCCACTATAATTGCGCTCCAGCCATGCGCCAAACTTCTGTCAAATCGACTCTGCCCCGCCTCGCCTTCCACAAGATGGAAGGCGCCGGCAACGACTTCGTCGTTGTCGATGCGCGCGCCCGCCCGTTCACGCCCGACGCGCTGCTGGCGCGGCGGCTTGCCGACCGGCGCGCAGGGATCGGCTGCGACCAGCTGCTGGTCATCGGGCCGGACCCGGCCGGCGAGGCCGCCTTTGCCTACCGGATCTGGAACGCCGACGGGAGCGAGGTGGAGCAGTGCGGCAACGGCGCGCGCTGCCTCGCGTTTCTCTGGGCGACGGAGCTCGCGCCTGGCGCCGCTGCGTTCGTGATGCGCAGCGCCGCCGGGCTCGTCGCGGCGCGCGTCGAGCAGGGCCAGGCCGCGGTATCGATGGGCGTGCCCGAGTTCCGCCCCGAGCGCATTCCGCTGGCCGCGACAAGCGAGGCCCCGCGCTATACCATTGACGCCGGGGGACGCGCCCTGGCCATCGGGGCGGTATCGATGGGCAACCCGCACGCCGTGATCGTGCTGGACGAGCTAGGCGAGCGCGACATCGCGCGCGCACCGGTCGCGAGCCTGGGGCCCGAGATCGAGACGCACCGGATGTTTCCGCAGCGCGTGAACGTCGGTTTTGCGCAGCCCCTGGGGCGCGACCGGATCGCGTTGCGCGTCTGGGAGCGCGGTTGTGGCGAGACGCTCGCTTGCGGCACCGGCGCATGCGCGGCGGTCGCGGTATTGCATGATTGCGGCGCGGTCGATGCGCGCGTGACGGTCGAGTTGCCAGGCGGCAAGCTGCTCGTCGAGTGGCACGGACGCGGTACGCCTGCCTGGCTCAGTGGACCATCCAGAAAGGTCTTCGAGGGAAGCATCAGCCTGTGAGCATCCGAGACGAGCGCGGCCTTGCCGCCAAGCCGGCCGGCGACCAGAACGTCGCTGACTACCTTGCCGATCACCCGGATTTCTTCGAGCGCCATGCCGGGCTGCTCGAGCGACTCAGGCTGCCGCACCGCACAGGCTCGGCGACGGTCTCGCTGGTCGAGCGCCAGGTCGCCGTGCTGCAGGACAAGAACCGCGTGCTGGAGCGCCGCCTCAGGGAGCTGGTCGACGTGGCGCGCTCGAACACGACGCTGTCCGACAAGGTCCATGCGCTGGCCATCCGGCTGCTGCGGGCCACCGACGCCGCCTCCGTGCTGGCCGGGCTGGAGTGCGGCCTGCGCGAGGACTTCGGCGCGAGCCAGGCCGTCGTCGTGCTGCTGCACAACACGTCTGAGATCGTGCAGGGCCCGTCGACCCGCTTCCTGCGAACCGCTGATCGTGCCGACCCGGCGCTCAAGGCTTTCGCGACCTTCATCCAGCAAAGCCGGCCGCGCTGCGGCCGCGTTCGCGACGTGCAGCGCGACTTCCTGTTTCCCGGCGACGCCGCCGGCATCGCGTCGGTCGCCATGGTGCCGCTCGGCAAGCACTGCGAGATCGGCCTGCTCGCGATCGGCAGCAGCGATTCTAGCCGCTTCAATCCGTCGATGAGCACGGACTTTCTCGCGCGCATCGGCGACCTGGCCGCCGCAGCCCTGGCCGCCGCGCGGCTCCGGCTGGAGACTTCGCGCGGGGACTTATGAACGCGGCCGGCCCCGACCGCGGATGGCTGAAGCGGTGGCTCGACCACCTGCAATTCGAGCGGCGCCTGTCGGCGCTGACCGTCAAGAACTACCACCGTGACATCGAGGCGCTGTACACCTTCCTGTGCAACGCCGAGGTCACGGACTGGGCGCTGGTGGACAGCGGGCACGTGCGCTCCTTCGCGGCCCGCCTGCACCGCCGCGGGCAGGCGCCGCGCAGCATCCAGCGACGCCTCGCGGCGCTGCGCAACCTGTTCGAGTACCTGCTGCGGGAAGGCGTGGTCGGCGCCAACCCGGGGCTCGACATCACTGCCCCGAAAGCGCCCCGCCGCCTGCCGGAGACGCTCGATGCCGATGCAATGGGCCGCCTGCTCGACGTGCGCGGCGATCACCCGATCGCGACGCGCGACCGGGCGATCATGGAACTGTTCTATTCCTCCGGGCTGCGCCTGGCGGAGCTCGCCGGCCTCGAAGTCGGGGACGTGGACCTCGTCGAGGGCACTGTCCGGGTCACCGGCAAGGGCGCCAAGACCCGCATCGTCCCGGTCGGCGCGAAGGCCCGGGCGGCGCTGCGCGACTGGCTCAAGGTCAGACCGCAGCTGCTGAAGTCGGCGTCGTCCGCGATGTTCATCAGCCGCATCGGGCGACCGCTGTCGCACCGGAACATCCAGGCGCGCGTCGAGTACTGGGCCCGCAAGCTCGGCCTGCCCCAGGGCGTCAGCCCGCACACGTTCCGCCACTCCTTCGCGACCCACCTGCTGGAATCCAGCGGCGATCTGCGCGCCGTGCAGGAGCTGCTCGGCCATGCGGACATCGGCACGACCCAGATCTACACGCACCTTGATTTCCAGCACCTCGCCCGCATCTATGACCAGGCGCACCCGCGTGCGCGCAAGCGGCGCTGAAGCGCGCCCGCGATTCCCGGCAGAGGAGCCAGCATGCAACAGTTCCGCGGCACTACCATCCTGTCCGTGCGCCGCGACGGTGTCGTCGCCGTCGGCGGGGACGGGCAGGTCTCGATGGGCAACACCGTCATGAAAGGCAACGCGCGCAAGGTGCGCCGGCTGCATGACGGCAAGGTGCTGGCCGGCTTCGCCGGCGGCACGGCCGACGCTTTCACGCTGTTCGAGCGCTTCGAGGCCAAGCTCCAGCAGCACGGCAACCTGACGCGCGCCGCGATCGAGCTGGCCAAGGACTGGCGCACCGACCGCATGCTCCGCCGTCTCGAGGCGCTGCTGTGCGTCGCCGACCGCGACAAGAGTTTCGTGATCTCCGGCAACGGCGACGTCATCGAGCCGGAGAACGACCTGATGGCGATCGGCTCGGGCGGGCCGTATGCGCAGGCCGCCGCGCGCGCGCTGCTCGAGAACACCGAGCTCGACGCCCGCACGATCGTCGAGAAGGCGCTCGGCATCGCCGCGGACATCTGCGTCTTCACCAACCGCAATGTCGTCATCGAGACGCTTTCATGAACGACACGCCGATGACGCCGCGCGAGATCGTGCAGGAACTCGACAAGCACATCGTCGGCCAGAACGCCGCCAAGCGCGCCGTCGCGATTGCGCTGCGCGACCGCTGGCGGCGGATGCAGATCGAGGAGCCGCTGCGCTCCGAGATCACGCCAAAGAATATCCTGATGATCGGCCCGACCGGCGTCGGCAAAACGGAAATCGCGCGGCGGCTGGCGCGGCTGGCGCGTGCGCCCTTCATCAAGGTCGAGGCGACCAAGTTCACCGAAGTCGGCTACGTCGGCCGCGAGGTCGACAGCATCATTCGCGATCTCGCCGATGCGGCCGTGAAGATGACTCGCGAGCTCGAGATGGAGCGCGTGCGCCACCGCGCGGAGGACGCCGCCGAAGAGCGCATTCTCGATGCGCTGCTGCCGGGCACCCGGTCAGGCTGGGATGCGGGCTCGTCTCCCGCCGGCGGCGAGGCCGCGCGCGGCGCCGATACCCGGCAGAAATTCCGCAAGATGCTGCGCGAGGGCAAGCTCGACGACAAGGAAATAGAGATCGAGGTCAGCGCGGCGCCGAGCGGCGTCAACATCATGGCGCCGCCGGGCATGGAAGAGATGGCCAACCAGCTGCAGGGACTGTTCAGCAACATGGGCGGGCGCAGCCGCAGCCGCAAGCTGAAGGTGCGCGACGCCGTCAAGCTGCTGGTCGACGACGAGGCCGCGAAGATGATCAACGACGAGGAGATCAAGCTCAAGGCGATCGCCAATGTCGAACAGAACGGCATCGTGTTCATCGACGAGATCGACAAGGTCACGCGCCGCGAGGGAGCGCTCGGCGCCGGCGCGGACGTGTCGCGCGAAGGCGTGCAGCGCGACCTGCTGCCGCTGGTCGAGGGCTGCACGGTCAGCACGCGCTACGGCATGGTGCGCACCGACCACATCCTGTTCATCGCCTCGGGCGCCTTCCACCTGTCCAAGCCGTCGGACCTGATTCCGGAACTGCAGGGCCGGCTGCCGATCCGCGTCGAGCTCGATGCCCTGCGCGCCGGCGACTTCGTCCGCATCCTGACGGAGCCGGACCACTCGCTGAGCGTGCAGTACCAGGCGCTGCTGGCGACCGAGGGCGTGAAACTTTCCTTTGACGCCGGCGGCATCCGGCGGATCGCCGAGATCGCCGACCAGGTCAACGAGCGCTCCGAGAACATTGGCGCGCGCCGCCTGCACACCGTCCTCGAGCGCCTGCTGGACACGATCTCCTTCGAGGCGGCCGACCGCGCCGGCACCGAGATCGTCGTCGATGCGGCCTACGTCGACGGCGCGCTGGGCGCGCTGGCGGCCGACGAAGACCTGTCCCGGTATATCCTCTAGCACCAGTTCGGGGTCAGATACGCAATTCCTTCGAATTGCGTATCTGACCCCGGTCCACGGGAGACGCCATGAGCGCCGACACGCCTACACCATCCGCGATCCGCATGCACCGCAAGTCCCGGGTGCTCGAAGTCTGCTGGGAAGACGGGACCTCGTTCAGGCTGCCCTGCGAGTACCTGCGGGTGTTCTCGCCCTCGGCCGAAGTGCAGGGTCACGGGCCGGGCCAGGCGGTGCTGCTGGTCGGCAAGGAGAAGGTGAATATCAGCGCGGTCGAGCCGGTCGGGCATTACGCGATCAAGCTGATCTTCGACGACAAGCACGACTCCGGGCTGTTCTCGTGGTCGTATCTGCACTGGCTCGGGGCCAATTACGACGAGAACTGGGCCACGTACCTGGGCCGGCTGGACGAGGTCGGCTACCAGCGCAAGGAAGCCGCGACGGAATGAGCGAGCAGAAGGACACCACCCACTTCGGTTTCACCGAGGTGCCGGTCACCGAGAAGGCGCGCCGCGTGCGCGGCGTGTTCGACTCGGTCGCCGCCCGCTACGACCTGATGAACGACCTGATGTCGCTCGGCATCCACCGGGTCTGGAAGCGCTTCACCGTCGAGAAGGCAGGACTCAAGCCGGGCCTGCAGGTCCTCGATCTCGCTGGCGGCACCGGTGATCTGGCCGCACTGATGGCGCCGCGGGTGGCGCCCGGCGGCCGGGTAGTGCTGTCGGACATCAACGAGGCCATGCTGCGCCGCGGGCGCGAGCGGCTGCTCGACCAGGGGATCGCCGGCGAAAATATCGAGTACTGCCTGGCCGACGCCGAGACGCTGCCGTTCGAGGACGCGAGCTTCGACGTGCTCACGATCGCCTTCGGGCTGCGCAACGTGACCCACAAGGAGCGCGCGCTGGCGGAGATGTTCCGCATGCTGCGTCCGGGCGGGCAGCTGCTGATCCTGGAGTTCTCGAAGCCCGTCGCGGCGCTCGCCCCGGCCTACGACCTGTATTCGTTCCGGGTGCTCCCCGCGATCGGCAAGCTGGTGGCCGGGGACGATGCCAGCTACCGCTACCTGGCGGAGTCCATTCGCATGCATCCGGACCAGGAGACGCTACAGGCGATGCTGGCGGCACAAGGCTTCGAGGACTGCCGGTACCACAACCTCACGGGCGGGATCGTCGCCCTGCACCGCGGCTGGAAGTACTGATGTTCGACCCCCTCGCGGCGCTGCTGAACCGCGGTATCCGCGCGTCGACCGACGCGACGCGGCGTTGTCGCGCGCTGCAGGGCGCCAGTTTCCGCATCGAGCTCGACGGGCTCGGCCTCGGCCTCACCCTGGTCTCGCAGGGCGACAGCGTCGCGCTGAGCCAGGACGCGGCCGCCGACGCGCGGCTCAGCGGCACCCCGGGCGCGCTCGCGCGTCTTGCGGCGACCGGCGACGAGGCCTTGCTGCGCTCGCGGGCTGTGCGCATCAGCGGCGATCCGCTGGTGGCGCGCGACTTCCGCGACCTGATCTCGCTCGCCGCGCCCGATTTCGAGGAAGAGTTGGCACGCCTGGTCGGCGACGTCGCGGCCCGCCAGCTCGGCAACTTCGTGCGCGGCGTCACCGGCTGGAGCTTCGATGCCGCCGACCGGCTGTCGCGCACCGTGGCGGAGTACCTGCAGGAGGAAGGCCGCGACCTGCCGGCGCGCGCGGAGGTCGAGGCATTTCTCGACCACGTCGACGAGCTGGCCGGTGCCGCAGCGCGCGTCGAGGCGCGCCTCCGCAGACTGGAGCAGGCGCGTTGATCCGGCCGCGCCAGCTGCTGCGGATGCTGCACATACAGCAGGTGCTCCTGAAACATGGGCTGGATGAGCTGGTCGCGGCCACGCACCTGTTTCGCCCCCTCGCCCGACTGCGGCGCATCCCCGGCCTCGGCATGCGCAAGGCCGCTCGCGAGCAGCCGATGGGCGTGCGCATCCGCGAGGCGCTGGTCGAGCTCGGGCCGATCTTCGTCAAGTTCGGCCAGGCGCTGTCCACCCGGCGCGACCTGTTGCCGCGGGAGATCGCCGACGAGCTCGCCAAGCTGCAGGACCGGGTGCCGCCGTTCCCGGCCGCGGAGACGCATCGCCAGCTGGCGGTCGCCTACCGGCGACCCCTCGGCGAGCTGTTCGCGCGCTTCGACGACGAGCCGCTCGCGGCGGCCTCGATCGCCCAGGTGCACACTGCGCAGCTGCCGGACGGCCGCGAGGCGATCGTCAAGGTGCTGCGGCCCGGCGTCCGGGAAGAGATCCGGCGCGACCTGGAGGTCCTGCACGCGCTGGCCGCGCTGGCCGAGCGCTACTGGGTCGAAGTGCGGCGGTTGCGGCCGCGGGAGGTCGTGCAGGAGTTCGACACGACGCTGGTCGATGAGCTCGACCTGATGCGCGAGGCGGCGAACGCGGCCCAGCTGCGGCGCAACTTCGAGGCATCGCCGCTGCTGTACGTGCCGGAGGTCTACTGGGACTGGTGCCGTCCCGGGGTGCTCGTCATGGAGCGGATCCACGGCATCAACATCGGCGAGACCGCGCAGCTGCACGCCGCGCACATCGACATGCGCCGGCTGGCGGCGAACGGCGTGGAGATCTTCTTCACCCAGGTGTTCCGCCACAATTTCTTTCACGCCGACATGCACCCGGGCAACATTTTCGTCAATCCGGCCAATCCGGCGCTGCCGCAATACATCGCCGTGGATTTCGGCATCGTCGGCAGCCTCAGCCCGCGCGACCAGCAATACCTCGCGGAGAATTTCCTCGCCTTCTTCAACCGCGACTATCACCGCGTCGCGCGGCTGCACGTCGAGTCGGGCTGGGTCGCGCCGGGGACGCGGATCGACGCGGTCGAGTCCGCGTTCCGCACCGTCTGCGAACCGATCTTCAACCGGCCGCTGAAGGACATTTCCTTCGGCCAGTTCCTCGTCCGGCTGTTCACGGTCGCGCGCCGCTTCGACATGCAGGTGCAGCCGCAGCTGATCCTGCTGCAGAAGACACTGCTGAATATCGAGGGCCTCGGCCGGGAGCTGTATCCGGACCTCGACCTGTGGGAGACCGCGCAGCCGATCCTCGAGGAGTGGATGCGCGAGCGCGTCAGCGGCCGGGCGATCGTCGAGCGGCTGCGCGAGCAGCTGCCCGAGGTCGGCGAAACGATCCAGGAGTTCCCGCAGGTGATCCACGCCATCCTGCAGCGCGCCGCCGAAGGCCGCCTGCAGGTCGAGGTCAAACATCCCGGGCTCGAGCCGCTGCGGGAAGAGATGCGGGCCGGCCGGCAGGCGCGCTGGCGCACCGGCAGCGGCGGCGCGGCGCTGATCGGCGGGGTCCTGTGGCTCGGCCTCGGCGCCTCGCCCCCATTGCTCGGCTGGACCTTGCTGGCCGCCGGCGTTGCGCTGCTGGCGCTCAGTCGCCCGGGCAGCTCTTCCTGAGGCAATCCGCCAGCGCCCGGGTCGCCGGCCCGGCATCGTCGCGGTCCGCGAACACCAGGTACAGCTCGTGGTGGCGCAGCGCCCCCTCGACCAGCGGCAGCGGCAGCAGCTCGCCGGCCTGCAACAGTCGCTCGACGCGATGGCGCGGCAGCCAGGCGAACCCCATGCCGCGCGCCACGGCGTCGACCGAGGTCGCGAGGTGGCTGACCGTCCAGCGCTGCTCCGCGCCCAGCCAGCCCGCGTCGCGACTCTCCTTGACGCCCGAGTCGCGCACCACGAGCTGGCGATGCTGGCGCAGGTCCCGCTGCGTCAGCGGCCGGCCCAGCGCATGCAACGGGTGCCCGGGATGGGCCACGGCGACGAATTCGACGGTGCCCAGCGGCTCGCCGAGGAACCCGGGCGGCACCCACGCCGTGATCGCGAGATCGGCCGTGCCGGAAAACAGCTGCTCGGTGGTGCCGGACAGCACGGACTCGATCAACTCGACGCGCGTCGTGCCGGTCAGCCGCGCGAAGGCGTCGAGACTGGCCAGCAGCCGATCCTGCGGGAAGATGACTTCGACGGCCAGCGTCACGACCGGCTCCCAGCCTTTCGCCAGCAGCCCGGCGGCGCGTTCGATTGCGAGCGCCTCGTCGAGCAGGTAGCGCGAGCGCCGCAACAACTCCCGCCCCGCGCGAGTCAGCACCGCGCGGCGGCCGTCGAGTTCCAGAAGTTCGAGGCCGAGTCCCGCCTCCAGCCGCCCGATGCCGTAATTGACCGTCGACACGGACTTGGACAGCGCCTCCGCAGCGCCGGCATAGCCGCCGTGGTCCACGACGGCCTGCAGCATGCGCCATTGTTCAAGGGTTACTCGCGGTCTCATTTCGATTTACTCGAACATATTGTCGAGTATTTTGCCATTTATCTTCGATGCAGTCGAAGATAATTTGCTGACCAGGCTGATTCAACAGGACACCGCCATGACCAGCAGACGCATCCGCCAGCTACTCGACGGCCACCCCGCCTCCGACGGCGCCGGCGTCAAGATCCGCCGCATCGTGGGCCAGGGCCAGCACGACCTCGATCCCTTCCTGATGCTCGACGAAATCCGCTCCGACAAGCGGGAGGAGTTCGTTGCGGGCTTCCCGTCGCATCCGCACCGCGGCATCGAGACGCTGACGATCATGCTCGACGGCGGTTTCGAGCACCAGGACCACATGGGCCATCGCGCGGCGATCCGCGCCGGCGGCGCCCAGTGGATGTCGGCCGGCCGCGGGGTCATTCATTCCGAGATGCCGCTGCCCGGCGAGGGCACGATCCATGGCTTCCAGCTGTGGATCAACCTGCCGGCGGCCGCCAAGCTGCGCGAGCCCGACTACGAGCAGGCCGAGGCCAGCGAACTGCCGGAGCTCGACATCGACGGCGGCCGGCTGCGCGTCATCGCCGGCCGCTACGCCGGCGCCGTGTCGCCGATCGACCGCACGGCCTGCGAGGCGACCATCATGGAGCTCCGGCTGGACGCCGGCGCCGACTTCCGCTGGCAACCGCCGGCCGGCCATCGGGCGCTGCTACGGCCGTTCCGGGGCCGGGTCCGGATCGGCAACCCCGCCGGTCCGGCGGCGCTGCTCGACAGCGGCCAGATGGCCGTGCTCGACGGCGACGGCGAGGTGCACATCCGCACCGACCAGGAGGCCGGCGCCGGCATGCTGCTGCTGTCCGGCCGGCCGCTCGGCGAACCGATCGTGCAATACGGGCCGTTTGTCATGAACACCGCCGACGAGATTCGCGCAGCGATTCGCGACTACCAGTCCGGCGCACTGGTCGCGCCGATCGTTCAATAACGGGGCCTGGGCCCCGCCCTGCTCCACTATCCCGAGGAAAAGACCATGACCAAGCTGTATCCCTGGGCGGAACTCGCCGCCCGCATCCTGCTGGCGGCGCTGTTCGTCGTCGCCGGCCTCGGCAAGATCCCCGGCTACGAGGGCACCGCCGGCTACATGCAGGCGATGGGCGTCCCGGGCAGCCTGCTGCCCCTCGTCATCGCGCTGGAAATCGTCGGCGGCCTTGCGATCGCGGTCGGCTATCGGACCCGCTTGTTTGCGTTCCTGCTGGCGGGCTTCTCGCTGCTGTCCGCGCTGGTGTTCCACAACATGTTCGTGGATCCGGCGGAGCAGACGCAGTTCCTGAAGAATCTGGCGATCGCCGGCGGCTTCCTGGCGCTGTTTGCGCACGGCGCCGGACGACTGTCGCTGGATGCGCGCCGCGGCTGACGGTCGACGCGGACGGGGCCGGGCAGGGAGCGCCCGGCCGCGGTCCGCCGCAACAGCGCGGCACTACTGGGCGGGCGGGTCACGCGCGGCATCGAGCTCCAGCACCGGCTCGTCGCCGACGACCTCGGCGCTGATCGCGACGCCGGCCGGCACCTCGATCCAGTCGCCCGGGCCGAGCAGATGGGTACACCCGCCGATGACCACCTTGAGCTGGCCGGAAAATACCGCGCCGATGCGCATTTCGCAGAGGCAGTGTTCGCCAAAGGCCGTCCCCGGCGCCAGCAGGTGCATGCCCACCCGGTAGCCCTCTGCTTCCAGCCTCGCCTGCAAGGTAAGCAGGGCGTTCACGTCAGGTCTTGCTCCCCCGGTAATAACGGCTTGCGCCAGACCGAGAGTCGGGCGCGTCCGTCATGACTTAAGCATAGCTCGCTGCGGCCGGATCGCCCAGCGCATCGCGCTGCCGGATGCAGGTCTCGACGCTGTCCCCGCGCCCGGCGAGACAAGCTCGCCTGAATGCCCCTATCATTGCCGGGAAACACAGCCGACTGGCGCAAGAATGAACCCGAACGATCGTCACCCTGGCCGGAGTCCCTCGCTCACGGCGCGCGTGCAGATGGGCGCCCGTATCCTGCTCGGCGCCGTGCGGCCGCCGGGACAATACGGTATCTCCCATCCGAAGAGCGGCCGCACCTGGCTGCGCGCCATGGTCGGCCGGGTGCTGTGCGGCAGGACCGGGCTGCCGGAGACCGAATTGCTGAACACGCGCAGCCTGACGGCGGCGGCCGGGCTGCCGGTGCTGAAGTGGCACCACGGCGGCGCCTCGCTGAAGAGTCCGTGCCCGCGACACGACGAGCTGGTCTTCGACCGGCGTTTCGCCGGCAAGGCGATCATCTTCGTGATGCGCGATCCGCGCGACACGCTGGTGTCATCCTACTTCCAGGCCGTGAAGCGCTCGGAATCCATCACCGGCAGCGTCGGTGAGATCGGCGAGTTCGTGCGCAGCAGCGAGCGCGGCATCTTGAAGTGGATCGCGTTTCACAACCTCTGGCACGAGAACATCTCGCAGTTGCGCTCGTTCCACCTGGTCCGCTATGAGTCGATGCACGCGGCGCCCGTCGCGACGCTGCGCGGCGTGCTCGAGGCGATGGGACTGCGCGCAGTCACCGACGAGGAACTGGCCAGCGCGATCGAGTTCGCGCGCTTCGACAACCTCAAAAAGCTTGAATCCAGCGGCCGCCTGCGCGACTCGGCGCTGAAGCCGAAAGACGTATCTGACCCCGATTCATTCAAGGTGCGCAAGGGGCAGGTCGGCGGCTATCGTGAAACGCTGCGCGACGACGACATCGCCTTCATCGAGGACACGCTGCGCCGCATGCCGTGCCCACTATACCTCGAGAACTACCCGCAGCGCTGAGACCGGCTCAACTGGCCGGGGCGACGAGCCCCGCGAGGAACGCGGCCGGCGACTCGCCGCGCTCCAGCGCTTCGACCAGCGCGGAACCGACGATGACGCCGGGCACGACCTGCCCCAGGTCTGCTACCTGCGCGGCGGCGCGGATGCCGAAGCCCGCGCACACCGGCACTGGCGACGCCGCCACGATGCGGGCGAGATAGCTCTTCAGGTCCGCGCCGGCCGACTTCGCGCCGCCGGTGATCCCGGTGACGTTGACGGCATACAGGAAGCCGCGACTGGCGCGCGCGGCGGCCTCGATCCGGGCCGGCGGCGTCACCGGGCTGACCAGGTGAATCAGCGCGAGCCCCAGGGCGGAGAGCGCGGCGTCGAGCGGCGCGCTCTCGTCGAGCGGCAGGTCCGGCACGATGAAGCCGGCTACCCCGCTCGCGACAGCGCGCGCCGCGAGGCGCTCATAGCCCATCGCCAGCAGCGGGTTCAGGTAACTCATCAGCACCACCGGCGCGGCCGGCGGCGGCTCCATCGCGGCGATCTCGTCGAGAATCCATGACAGCGTGACGCCCTGGGCGATCGCCGCGCGGCTGGCGCGCTGGATCGTGAGTCCATCGGCCATCGGGTCGGTGAACGGCACGCCGACCTCCACGACATCCGCAGCGCCGGCGACCTCCGCCAGCGTCTCCCGGAAACGCGTCTTGTCGGGATAGCCCGCCGTGATGAACGCGACGATCGCCGTCCTGCCCTCGTCTCCGGCGGCGCGTATTGCGGCGCTGACCTGCTCGTGCGGCCTCATCGGGCCAGCCCTTGCTTCGGAAACTTCGCGAGCGTCGGCATGTCCTTGTCGCCGCGCCCCGACAGGCCGAGCAGCACGCGCTGGCCGCGGTGGTCGCGCGCCCAGCGCTTGGCGCCGGCGAAAGCATGCGCGGTCTCGAGCGCCGGCAGGATGCCCTCGAGCTCGCAGCACTCGTCGAGCGCAGCGAGCGCCTCCGCGTCACCGGCATACTCGTAGCGCGCCCGGCCGATGGTCGCCAGAAACGCATGCTCCGGCCCGACGCCCGGATAGTCGAGGCCGGCGGACACGCTGTCCGTCTCGTAGACCTGGCCGTCGTCGTCGGACAGCAGCAAGGAATACGTGCCGTGCAGCACGCCGGGGCGCCCGAAGCTGATCGTCGCCGCGTTCTCGCCGAGGCCGGTGCCGCGCCCGCCCGCCTCGATGCCGAGGATTTCCACCGACGGGTCGCCGAGGAAGCCGTGGAACAGCCCGATCGCATTGCTGCCGCCGCCGACGCAGGCCACCACGAGGTCCGGCAGGCCGCCGGCACGCTCGATGACCTGGGCGCGGGCCTCGCGCCCGATGACCGCCTGCAGCTCGCGCACGAGGTACGGATACGGGTGCGGCCCGACCACCGAACCGAGCAGGTAGTAGGTGCCCTCCGGGTCGGACACCCAGTCGCGCAACGCCTCGTCGATGGCGGCGCGCAGCGTCCGGTCGCCGCTCGTGACCGGGATGACCTCCGCGCCGAGCCGCCGCATGCGGTCGACATTCAGCGCCTGGCGCTCGCAGTCGATCTCGCCCATGTAGACGAGGCACGGCAGGCCGATGCGCGCGCAGGCCGCGGCCGACGCGACGCCGTGCTGCCCCGCGCCGGTCTCGGCGACGACGCGCTTCGCGCCGAGCATTTTCGCGAGCATCGCCTGGCCGAGCGCATTGTTGATCTTGTGGGCGCCGGTGTGCGCCAGGTCCTCGCGCTTCAGCCAGACCTCCGCGCCCCAGGCCGCCGACAGCCGCGGCGCAAAGGTCAGCGCCGTCGGCCGGCCGACCCAGTCGCGCAGCTCCGCGCCGAGGCATTCCTGGAACGCCCTGGAATGCAGGTGTTCGGTTACCCCCGCCTGGAGGCGGTCGAGCGCCGGCACCAGCGTCTCGGGCACGAAGCGCCCGCCCCACGGACCGAAGCGCCCGCGCGCATCCGGGAGGCGGCCGTCGAGCAGCGCCTCGAGCTGGCCGGCGGGGTCGTCGAGACGAATCGCCGTCATGTTCATGTGTTGTGCTCCTTCAGCTTGCTTCGGCCCGGCGCGCCGCGGCGACGAACGCCATGACGAGCGCGGGGTCCTTGATGCCCGGCGACGACTCGACGCCGCTGGAGACGTCGACGCCCCACGGCCGCACCCTGGCGAGGGCCTCGGCCAGGTTTGCCGGCCGCAGCCCGCCCGCGAGAACGATGCGCGTGCGGCTTGCGAGCTCGGCGGCCAGCGTCCAGTCGGCGACGCGGCCGGCGCCGCTGTCCGGTCCCTCGAACAACAGCAGCGCCGGCAGCAGCGCCGGCAGCGGCGCCCCGGAACGGAACACCGGCAGCGCCTCGGCGCCGCCGAGGTCGACGCCCGGCAGGTCCATGGCGTCGCTCTGCACCCAGTCCGCCGGAAACTCTTCGAGCACCCGCTCGATCCAGCCCGGCGGCGGATGGCGGAACACCGCGACGCGGCGCATCGTCGCCGGCAGCGCCGTCGCGAGCTTGCGCGCTGCGACCGGCGTCACCTCGCGCGGCGACGGCGAGAACACGAAGCCGGCGGCATCGGCGCCAGCCTTGACGGCCGCCGCGACGCCTTCCGGGGTCGTCAGGCCGCAGATCTTCACGAACATGCTCATGCCGCCGTGTCCTTGATTGCCTGCCGACCGGCCGCCAGCATCGCGCCGGCGAGCTCGCCCGGATCGGGCGCCCGCATCAGCGCCGTGCCGACCAGCGCGAGCCGGTAGCCGAGCCGCGCCGCCTCGGCCGCGTCGGCGGCCGTGTGCAGGCCACTCTCGGCGACGGCCGCCACGCCCGGCGGCAAGCACGGCGCGAGCCGCGCCAGGCGCCCCGGGTCGACGGCCAGCGTGCGCAGATCGCGCGTATTGACGCCGACCAGCCATGGCGCGCCTTCGCGGGCCGCTCCCAGCCAGGCTGCGGCGCGTGCCAGGTCGGCCTCGTCGAAGGCCTCCAGCAGCACGAACAGGCCCTGCTCGCTGGCCGCGGCCAACAGCTCGCCGAGCGCGCCGTCGTCGAGCATCGCGACGATCAGCAGCACGCCGCCGGCGCCCGCCGCGCGGGCCTCGAGGACCTGCCACGGATCGACCAGAAAATCCTTGCGCATCGCCGGTACGCCGCCCGCTTGCAGTGCTCCGGCGGCGGCGGCGAGATCCTCGAGACTGCCGCCAAAGCGCTGCGGCTCGGTCAGCACCGAGACCGCCGCGGCGCCCGCCGCGGCGTATTCGAGCGCACGCGCCGCGACATCCGCGTCCGCGGCCAGCGCGCCTTCGGCCGGCGAGCTGCGCTTGATCTCGGCGATCAGGTCGAAGCCTGCGAGCCGCAGCGGCGGCGGTGCCGGCGCGGCGCGGCACGCGGCCAGCAGCCCGGCCTCGCTGCGCGCGGCCCGGGCGGCTTGCACGCGGTCGCGCGAGTGCTGCGCCATGTCCTCGAGAAAGTTCATTCGCGGGACTCCGCGGCATGCCGGGCGAGCGCTTCGAGCAAGGCCTGGGCGCGCCCGTCGAGCAGCGCCCTGCGCGCAGCGCCGACCGCGGCGCGGGGGCTCGACGCGAGGCCGGTCAGCTCCAGCGCCAGCGCCGTCCCGAGCAGCAAGGCATCGAGGTGGGGCCCGCTCTCGCGCCCCGCGAAGACATCGCGCAGGCGCCGCGCGTTGTGGTCGGCATCGCCGCCGGCAAGGTCCTCCGCCGAACAGCGCGCCAGGCCCCACTCCGCCGGGTCGCGCGTGGTCTCGCTGACCTGCCCGCCGCGCACCTCGAACAGCAGGAACGGCCCGACCGGCGTCGCCTCGTCCCAGCCGGGTGCGCCATGCACGACAAAGCCCCGCTCGAGGCCCGCGAAGCCGGCCATCGCCTCGGCCATCAGGCGCGCCGCGACCGGGCTGAACGCGCCGAGCAACAGGTACGGCGGCGCGGCCGGGTTGGTCAGCGGGCCGAGCAGGTTGAACACGGTGCGCACGCCCAGCGCACGGCGCACCGGGCCGAGCGCTTTCATTGCCGGGTGAAAGTACGGCGCGAACAGGAAGGTGTAGCCGGTCGCCTCGAGGCACGCGACAGCGGCATCCTCGTCAGGCGGCAGGCGCATGCCGAGCGCCTCGAGCATGTCGGCGCTGCCGCTGCGGCTGGAGATGCTGCGGTTGCCGTGCTTGACGATGCGGATGCCGCAGGCCGCCGCAAGCAGCGAGGCGCCGGTCGACAGGTTCAGGCTGCCGGAGCCGTCGCCGCCGGTGCCGACGATATCGAGCAGCACCCCGCCGGATTCGATCACCGGCTTGCGCGCGAGCCCGCGCATCGCATTCGCAAAGCCGCGCAGCTCGGCGGCCGTCTCGCCCTTGGCGCGCAAGGCCGCCAGCAGCGCGGCGGCCAATGCCGGCGAGAGATCCTCGCGGGTCAGTTCGACCATCAGCGCGCCGGCCTCGGCCTCGTCGAGGTCGGTGCCGTCGAGGAGTTTCTCGAGGGTCGCCGTCGGGCCGTTCATGCGGCACCGTCGCGGGCCGCAAAGGCCGGTGAAAGGAAGGTGCCGAGCATCGTCAGGCCGTGCGGCGTCAGCACGCTCTCGGGGTGAAACTGCACGCCTTCCACGGGCAGCGACTTGTGGCGCACGCCCATGACTTCCCCGTCCTCGGTGTAGGCGCTGACTTCCAGCGCCTCGGGCAGCTCGTCGCGGCGCACCGCGAGCGAATGATACCGGCCCGCCTCGAACGGCTGCGGCAGGTCCGCGAACACCCCGCGCCCGTCATGGAACACGCGCGAGGTCTTGCCGTGCATCAGGGTCATCGCCGGCCGCACGTGGCCGCCCCAGGCCTCGACGATCGCCTGGTGGCCCAGGCAGACGCCGAGCACCGGCACGCGGCCGGCAAATGCCTTGATAAGCTCGATCGAGATGCCGGCATCGCGCGGCGTGCCGGGGCCTGGCGAGACCACGAGATGCGTCGGCTGCAGCGCCAGCGCGTCGTCGATGCCGAGCGCGTCGTTGCGATGGACCAGCACCTCGGCGCCGAGGATGCGCAGGTACTGCACCAGGTTGTAGGTAAACGAATCGTAGTTGTCGATCATCAGCAATTTAACCATGACAACCTCTTGTTTTTTCTGTA
>CAYWYS010000003.1:50476-131475 GCA_964462675.1 uncultured Thioalkalivibrio sp. | reverse complement strand
CACCGAGGCTTTCAGCAGGATCACCAGCGACTCGAGATGCCAGTAGCCGTACTGGAAGCGCCGGCTGCCGTCGCTGGCCACCAGCCGCGCAACGGCCAGCGTCAGCCAGGTGATCGCGGCGTCGAGCAGCGAGAAGAAGCCGTCGAACAGGATGGCCGGCGATCGCGCGAGCAGCCCGAACAGCACGCCGAGCACGGCGATGACGACGGTCGCGCCGACCGAGATCTGCAGCAGCCGGGCTTCGAGCTCGCTCCTGAGCTGCATGACCCGTTCGCGCGACGCCATGATTCCGGACTCTCCCGACTCAGTTCGCCGCAGGGTGGCCGAGCGCCTAGTGTAGCCGGTCGAGCAGCGAGCCTTCCGGGATCGGTCGGCCCAGCGCGAAATGCACGGTGACGCTGTCATTGTCGGCGACGCCGACGGTCAGCAGAAACGGCCCGGCGGGCGTGCGCGCGCCGATGTTGAACGAGGCGCCGAGGATGATGCCGTCGTTGACGCCGTCGAGCCGGTCCTTCATCCGCACGGCCTCCAGCCCGAAGCCGCCGAACAGCACCTGCCGGAACACCGGCAGGAACTCGACCAGGCGGTAAACCCAGTCGGCCGACACCGACCAGTAGCCTTCACCGCGCAGCTCGCCGGGCGCGAAGGCCGGGAAGCTGCGGATGCCGCCGAGCTGGAAATCGCGGTGGCGGGGCAAGTCGCCGCCGACCGTCCGGCCGCCGCCCGCAGCCAGCAGCAGCGTGCCGTCCTGCCAGCGGGTCGAGCGGCTCACGACCCCCTCGACGACATCGTAGGATTGCTCGCCGCCGAGCCAGCTTCCCGAGCTCGTGAAATCGAGCTGCGCGTACATGCCGCGCGTCGGCAGCGTCGCGGCGTCGCGCGTGTCATAGATGGCGCCGAACATGTAGTTCGCATCACGCTTGCGATCCAGGTCGAAACCCGGAATGCTGCCGATGTCCTCGTCGAACTCCGTGGCGCCCCAGCGCAGGCCGGTCCGCAGGCGCGCATGGTTGCCGAGGTTGACGCCGACATCGACGCGCGCCTCGGCCTCCAGCAGGTCGTAGCGCGCGACCCGGTTGCCGTCGTCGAAAAAGTCCTCGATCGTGCGCCGCAGGATGAAGCCCGGCTCGACGTAGAAGCGCTGCGGGATGTCGAGCGGCTGGTAGTAGGCGGTTTCCAGCTCGCTCAGCGTACCGAGCTGCAACGAGTTGCGCCATTGGCCTCCCAGCGAATTGACCCACTCGCGCCGATGGTCCGCGCGCAGCACGAACAGCGTGTCGCCGCCCGAGGAGCCCGCCAGCCCAAGGTCGAAGCGCACGAAGTCCGTGCCGCCGTGCCGCTCGCTGGCGTTGATCTCGACGATCTTTCCGCCATCGTTCCCCGGCAGCAGGCGGTAGTCGACACGCACGAAATCGCCGCTTGCGAATACCTTGCGCATGTCGCCCTCGAGCGCGCCGAGCGTGATCGTGTCGCCGGGACGGGTCCTGAGTCGGGTGGCGAGAAAATCCTCCGATGCGTGGCGCAACGGCACGAAGCGGAACGCCTCGACCTGCACGCTGACGGGCTCGGGTCGATCCAGCCGCGATCGCCACGCGCGGTACTCCTCCTCGGACACCGAGTATCGCGCCAGCGAGTCGGTCGCCGCGCGCGCGGCCTCCACGCCGAGCGGAATGGTCTCCGGCACCCTTGCGAACTGGGCCGAGCCGAGGTCGCCGGTCGGCACGATGATCGTGACGTCCTGGTCGGTCAAGGTGGCGAGCTGCTGGCGCTCGTTGGCGATGATCATCGCGTCGATCGAGCGCCCGGCGAGCGCAAACAGGGAACGCAGCTGTTCGAGCTGCGGCGGCGGCGTCTCCAGCGACACCGCGATGACGACGTCAGCGCACAGTTCGCGCACCACGTCGACCGGCAGGTTGCGCATCATGCCGCCATCGGCGAGCACCCGGCCGTCGACGATCACCGGCGAGAAGACGCCCGGCACGGCCATGCTGGCGCGCATCGCGCGCGTCAGGTCGCCGCTGCCGATCACCACCATCTCGCTGCCGGCTAGGTCGGTTGCCACGGCGCGAAACGGGATCGCTAGGTCGTCGAAATCCTCGGTATAGCGCGCGTCGCCGACCAGCTGGCGGAAGAAACCCTCGATGTTCTGCGACGATACCAGCCCGCCGGCGCCCTGCAGGCCGCCGCGGGAGAGGCTGAACTCGATGTTGTTGCTGTAGGTGATGCCGGCCTGCTTGCGTTGCATCGGCACGAGCGCGCGCTGCCCCTCTGATCCAATCGTCGCGGCCCAGTTGACGCTCAGGATTTCGCGCTCGATGCGCGCCATCGGTGCGCCCGTCGCATAGGTGGCGCCGACCAGTGCGCCCATGCTGGTGCCGGCGATGCAATCGATCGGGATGCGCAGCTCCTCGAGCACCGTCAGCACGCCGACGTGCGCGCCGCCACGCGCGCCGCCGCCGCCCAGCACCAGCCCGATGCGCGGGCGCTCGGTCGCCGCGCGCTCGATCGGCGCCTCGGCCTCCGCAAGCGCCGGCGCGGCCAGCCCCAGCAACGCGGTGCCCAGGATCGCCAGCACCCCACGGGCGAGACGATTCGGCTCGGCGCTCGGGCCAAGGGTTGCCAGATGCATGGAGTGCTACTCCTAGTCGCGCTCCCAGGCTGCACGAGCGTCCACCGGGTAATCCGGCGGCGCGCCGCCCGGGCCGAGCAGATAGTGATCCATCCAGCGCATCAGCCGCAAGGAATAATCCCAGCGGCTCGCCCCGCGCTGGTTGCCGTGCCCCTCGCCCGGGTAGAGCACCAGGCGCACCGGCGCCTGGCCGAACAGCTTCAGGTAGCGGTACATCGCCATGCCCTGGCTGCGGTCCACGCGCGGATCCGCATCCCCGTGCAGGATCAGCGTCGGCGTCCTGCTCTGCTGCGCATAGAAAATAGGGCTGGCGTCGCGATACATCGCCCAGCTCTCCCACGGCCAGCTCCGGTAATGAACCTGGTGCAGCTCGTGGGGAATATCGCTGGTGCCGAGCATGCCGGTCTTGTCGCTGAGCCCATTGAACATGACGGCCGCCGCAAAGCGCTCGCTGTGGCGCGTCGCGCCCCAGGCCGAGGCATAGCCGCCATACGAGCCGCCGGTGATCCCGACGCGCTCCCGATCCACGAGGCCGATCCCGACGAGGTGATCCACGCCGTCGACGAGATCGTCGAATTCCTCGGCGGCGGGCCGGCCCTGGCCGAGCTTCGAAAAGGCCACGCCGCGACCGGTGCTGCCGCGATAATTCGGGTAGAACACGGCGTAGCCGCGCGCGGCCGCGGCCTGGCCGGGCTGCGCATAGCTGCTCAGCCAGCCATTGGCATAGTGCGCCTCCGGGCCGCCGTGCACGGCCAGGATCAGCGGCACGCGCGCCCCGGCGGGGCGCGCCAGCGGGTGAATCAGCAGCCCCTCGATCTCCAGCCCGTCACGCGCCTTGTAGCGCACGATTTCCTGCCGGGCGAGCGACACCTCGTCGAGCCAGCGGTTCGAGTTCGTCATGCGCTCCGGGCGCGTGCCGTCTCGCCAGCGGAATACCTCGCGGGGATGGGCCGGCGCGTGGGCGCCGAGCGCGACCAGGCGACCGTCGGCCGACACGCTGAGCGCATCCCAGGTCGGGCCGCCGGCCGCCAGCGTGCGGCGGTTGCGACCGTCGATGCCGACCTCGCCGAGGCGCGCATCGACGCCCTCGTAGCTGATGTACAGCAGCCGGCGCGGGTTGCGCCAGGCGAGATGCCAGACATGTCCCTCGAGGCCCGGCAGCAGGTCGCGCGGCACGCCGCCGCCGGCGCCGACCACGGCGAGCCGGCCTTCGCGCGGGTCGTGGCGATCCGCCGCCATGACCAGGCCGAGATGCCGGCCGTCTGGCGCCCAGGCCATGCGGCCGAGCTTGCCGGGCGTGTCGGCCGTGCCGAGCACGGCGCCGCGCTCGACATCGACGAACACGATGCGCGTGTTCATCAGGACGTCGTCGATCAGTTCGCGCGGGCTGAGCTTGACGGCGAGCCGGTCGCCGGCGGGGCTCCAGGCGACTTCCTGGGGCGAGCCTTCCAGCGGCAGCACGATCGGCGCCTCGGGCATGCCGGGCGTGGCGATCCGGAGCTGCAGCGGCGCGACGTCCTCCTCGTAGACGCGCTGCGTGAAGCCGTGCTTGCGGGCCTCCTCGAGCGCCTCCGGCGCCTTGTCCGCGGCGAGGAACGCAAGGCGGCCGCCGTCCGGCGACATGCTGTAGCTGCGGATGTCGGTTTCGAAGGCGAACCACGGCCGCGCCTCGCCGCCGTCGATGTCGATCCGGTACAGGCGACGCGTGGTGTCCGCGCCGCGGCTCGCAAGGAAAGTGACCGCGCTGCCGTCCGGTGTCCAGCCGAGCCCGGTGACCGTGCTTTCCCCGGTGACATAGCCACGACTGACGCCGCGCGCATCGACGACGTGCAGCTCGGACCAGGCGGGGCCGTCGGCCTCCTCGAACAGCCTGCGCGGCACGATGCGCGTGTAGGCGATCAGGCGTCCGTCCGGGCTGGCCACGACCTCGCCAACCTGGCGAAGCTCGTGCAGCTGGCGCAGGTCGAGCCCGGCCGCGGCGCCGGCCACCGGCAACAGCAGGCACAGGATCCAAAGAATCGCCAGCCCGCGGGGCGCGGGGCTTCGATACGGCATTGTTCGCATCACCACTCGGAAACCTGGACGAAGTTCAGCAGGGGTGCGGCCCCCGCGCCTTGGCCGGACGGCGCCTCAGCGGAGTTCGTCCGGCTGCTTGCGATCCGTCGGCTCCGCCGCTTCGAGCGGCGGCTCGGCGTCTTCCGTTTCGGGTCCGGGTGCGTCCTCGGATCCGAGTTCGGGCTCGGGCCGGCGCTCTAATTCGGCTTCGGCTTCGGCTTCGGCTTCGGCTTCGGCTTCGGCGTCGGCGTCGGCGTCGGCGGCCGGCTCGGGCTCCGCGTTGTCCGCGGCGAAGTCGGCCGGCGCGGCGAGCTGGTCTTCATCCGGCGAGGGCTGCACCGGCTGCACCGGCCCGAGTTGCCGCCGCTCCGGCTCGGCCAGTCGCGCCTCGCTGGACTCTCCCGGGATTGCGCTGAGCTGCCGTGCGCTCAGCGCCAGGTGCTCGTAGAGGTTGCGGTAATCGTGCGTGACCTTGTCGAACAGCTGGGCGGTCCGCTCGAAATGCATGCTGACATCCTGGCGATAGCCGCGCAGGTCCTCGCGCGCCTCGTCACGCTCGCGCTCGAGTTCCGTGATGCGCGCCGCCTGGCCCGGCCACAGCCGTCCGATCGTGAAGCCGAGCGCGATGCCCACCGCGATCACGAGGAGCCATCCCACGGTACCCATCAGTATTCCTCCATGTCGATACCCGCCAGGCACTGCGGCGAGTCACGGCAAGAGTATACCGCGAGCCGCAGTTCGGCCGGCCGCGCGCCGCGGCCGCGACCAGCTCGGAATCAGCCGATGTACGTGATTGCCGCACCGTTGATCAGCACGTGCAGCGTGTTGTCGACGATGATCATCAGCCACACCGACATCCACTTCGGCGTCTCGGGGGGGTAACCGGTTTCCTTGCACTCGGCCCACGGGCGCCGCCCGGGCCACGGCCAGTTCTTCACCCAGATGACATAGCGCGCGAGGCGCCAGCGGTCCAGCACGAAGTGCGAGCCCGCGATGACCAGCAGCGTCACCGGATGCTGCGTCAGGAACAGGAACGGCAGCGTGTAGACGACGACATGGACCAACGCGGCCAGGCTGCTATGGTGTTTCTCCCGCACCATCCACTCGCTCTGCAACAAGTAGTCGCCGACCAGGTGGGCTACGAGCTGATTGGCGGTGATCATGTGGATTCCCCGGGGTGCCTGGTGGCCTAGTATCGACCAGCGAGTGGTGTTCGCGCGAGCGCGTCCGGCGCCTAGGACATGCGACCGTGCTCGAGCGGGCGCTCCCGGTGCATCAGGAGCCATTGTGCATGCTCCTCCAGCGCGGCGTCGCCCAGCGCCTTCAGGATCTGGCGGCGCAGCTGATCGGATGCGGCGCTATCGAGCTGCCGGCGCGCATTGCGGAAGATCCGCGCCATGAACAGGTACTGCTTGATCAGCTCTTTCTCGGCCCGCTTCTGTGCGTAGGCCTCGCGGATCGCCGCCAGCAACGGCAGGACGCCCATCAGGACCATCAGCACGTCTTTCGAGGTCGCCGGCAGGTGGCGTCCGAACGCGGCCAGCACGGCTGCCACGCTAATGCCGGCCCACAGGCAGAAGCTGCCGATGGCCGCGGTGCGGCGGCGCAGCTCGGTGCGTTCCATGGCCTTGCGTTCGTAGTAGGCGAGTTGGCCACCGCCGGGATGCGGCTCGCCGACCCACTCGCGCCGGGTGAACTCGAGGCCCGCGTGCGTCGGCATCGAGATATCGCCCAGGCGGCCGGTATAGCGCATGACGTTGCGGATCCAGCCGAGCTCCACATCCTGCTTCTGCAGGAAATTGTCGTGCGCGAACTTGGTCGTGCGGCCGGCCGTGACGCCGGCCGCGACCCAGTAGCACTGCACGCGCAGTCCCTCGGCCAGCGCCCGGTAGTCCAGGTACTTGCGGTGCCAGGCGCGGCGCTCGGCAATCCGGTAGAGCATCACGCCGGCGAGAAAAAACGCGAGGAAGAAATAGACCATCAGGTCCAGGCCGGGGAGGTCCGAGTAGGCAATGAACGCAAGGCCCATCAGTGCGGCCAGCAGGTAGATCGTCTGCAAGGCGCGCGTGACCTGGGACTGGAAATGAATGGCGAGCCAGTCCGCAGCCATGAACATGGCGTTCACCGGCGCGGCGACCGGTACGACGGTCGCCGGCGCGTCAGCAGGCAGCAGCGGCCAGCCGCCGGCCTTGATGGCCGCACGGTACTTGCGCACGTCGCGGTTGAATTCGGCGCTGCGCTCGAAGATGCCTCGATACGCGGCGGGCATAACACGGCTGCGTGGCGTCTTCTCGTCGGTCGTGAACCACCAGCCGTCCAGCGGCACGAAACCCTCGGCCGGCTCGCCGCCCGGCTGGTCGCGGGAGCAGACCAGGTGGTAGACGAGATCGCTCTCGTCCTCCGCGAGCATCTGCAGCTGGCCCTCGTTGCGCTCCACGAAGCCGGGCATTTCGTCCCAGTGATGGAACCTGACGACCTGCGCCGTCCCGCCCAGCTTGTCGGAGGGTTTGCCATCCCAGATCGCCAGCAGTACGTGGCAGTGCGCGCAGAGATAGATGCCAAGGCGCGCATAGTGCGCATCCCGTCGTGGCCCGTAGTCAGCAACCGTCGCTTGCGTGTCGCCCGGCAGCAGCGGCAATTCCACGACTTCGGCACCGGCGCACAATGCACGGAAGGCCTGCAACGAGTCCGGCTCCCCGAAATCCCGCTCGTAAAGCTCCGCGGGGAAGGGCAGGGGCACGATCAGCGGAATGCCGAGGCCGCGCGCCTCCTCGGCGACCAGCCGGTCGGCACCCTCGGCGAGCGGACTCATGACGACGAGCGGCAGGTCGGGATGCTGCGCTTGCAGTGCCGCGAGGAAGTCGCGCACGCGGCGGCGCAAGCCCGGGACCTCTGCGGGCACCAGGTCCCGGTGGCCGGTGACGCCGACGATGAGCGGCACGAGGTCCGCCGGAAGACGGTCGTCGCGGCCGCGCGCTGCTTCGTGGCCGATCGCCGTGCTTGCGGTCGCTGGGCGTGCCGGTGTCATCGAAAGGATATTACTGCATCGGCGTCGTGTTGCAGCGATCTGAAAAAAAGGGCCCTTGCGGGCCCTTTGATGGATGGCGGTAAGCCGTGAGCGTGATGGCTGCAGCAGCGTTCCGCCTACGGCGCGAAAGGAATCACCTTCTCCTCGTACATGAACTGGAGGTTGCTACCGCGCATCAGGTGCTCGCCGTTGTAGTTCTCGCCAGGGATCGTCGCGTAACTAAAACCCTCGACCAGGCGCAGGAACAGCCTGGTGCCCGCCAGAGCCGCGTCGAACCGGCCGCGATCATGGAGTTTGATCGTGCTGTCGACCAGGGCCCGCAACACAGCGTAGGCGACCCCGTTCAGGGCCGGTCTCGATTCCACGACCGAGGCCCGCAGGAGCAGCAACTTGTACCGGGTCAGCGCCACGAACTTCTGGTGATTGGCCGCGGCATTCTCCGCCAGGTCGAACCCCGGGCCGAAGTCGATATGCATGCCGATGACGTAGTACGACGCGCTCTTGATCTTGCCGCGGGAGCTGCCGCACTCGAACGTGAACTCGCCGAGCGCCCCGGCAAATGCCGAGTCGACCGAGGCGCCGAGGTCATTCTCGAGCATCGTCGTGAAGTCGGTTGCCTGCCATGCCACGACATCGCGATGCTGCGGGTCCCGGTCCGGAAAGAGCGGATCCTGGGCGAGCGGGCCGTCGCACTCGTACAGGTTGCCCGGCAGCGCTTCCGCAGGCTCATTCTCGACCAGTACAGTGCCCTGCGCGAGTGCGAAGTCCTGGGTATTCACCTCGACGACAAGGAATCTGGGCGAGCCGCACAAGTACGGCGGAATTTTCAGCGGCGGCCGCGGATCGCTGCCGCCGAACAGGGTCAGTGGCGCGACGCCGCAGCGGGCTGGATCATCCGTGAACTCGAAAGTCCGAATCCCGATCGCGGCGTTCTCCCCGAGTTCGACTGGCGGCAGCAACAGGATCTGGCCGGTGGTCGTCTCGCAGCCGTCGCCATCGATGCATTCACTCGGTTCGACGATCCTCGCGGTGTCGTACTCGATGACGAAGCCGCCGATGTTGCCGAGCGCGCCTTCGTCGTTCCAGCCGAACTCGTTGCGGAGGCCGATGGCGACATGCTGCTCGCTGCCGGGACCAGTATTGTCGTTTGGCTCGTCCGGCAGCCAGTTCGAGTAGGACAGCAGCGGTACCTGGGGCGTGGAAATCGGACCCTCGCCGTTCAGCCATTGCCAGCCGCAGCCGGCCGCCTTCGGCGTGCACTCCTGCTGGAATCCGCCGACCCAGACTTCAGGGCGGGACAGGCCGCCCTTGCGTCGCAACTGGTCGACGAACTCGTCCTCGGCCTGCGAGGTCAGCGTCGCGAGGTGGCCGGTGACGCCGTCGTAAACCTGGCTCTCAGCAATCCCTTTCGCGGTATGCCAGCTGATGCCGTTCTCCTTGACCACCTGGTAATGACGGCCGTCGAATTCGACGACTGGGCCAAACACTGGTGCGGCAAAAAGCACTGTCGGCACGAGGGCCGACGCCAGGATTGCAGCAATCCCGGCCAACGAGTGAATCTTCATCGAAACTCCCCTCTCAAGCAGTGCAGCACGCCGGCACGCCGGCGACCACTGCACGCCCGGCCCTTGTGTTCCGGGCCGGTGAGCGCAGTCGAGCCACGATACGCTGGAACGGACCCTGTAGCAAATTCAGTAACTTAGGGGGTGATTATGTCAACCGCCCGCGCCCTGCGGGGGGGCGTACCTGGCGGCTTCGCGCGGCCGGCCGAGCGCCTCGTAGAGCTCAGCCAGCCAGCGCCGGCTGCTTGAGACGTAATAGGGCAGCGTGCCGGTGTCGCTGCTCAGGATCGCGTAACCGGCGAGCAACAAACCCTCGGCTTCCTCGTGCCGCAGCAGTCCGGCCAGCGCGGCGCCCTCGGCGCTCGCGGCGCTGGCCGTGCGCCAGTGATCAGGCGCGAACGCGGCCAGCGAGATTGCCTTGGCCTCGGTCGCGAGCGGCAGCGCTTCCTCGAAGCGGTCGGTATCGATCAGCAGCCCGGCGAGCAGCGTCATGCTGGCGGCGACATCCGCGTGCTCCGGCCCGAGCAGCCGGCGGCGAAGCTCGAGCGCGTCCCGCAACAGCGGTTCGGCGGCGGCGAAGTCACGATCTTCCATCTGCCACATGGCCAGGTTATTCATGCTGCGGGCGACCAGGGGATGCTCTTCGCCGACCGCCTGCCGGTAGATGTCGAGCGACTGGCGCGCAATCGCGATGGCGCCTTCGAGATCGCCTTTCTCGTGCGTCAGGAAGGCGAGATTGTTCAGTCCCATCGCGACGTCGGGATGGTTGTCGCCGAGCAGCTTGCGCTGCATGGCGATGGCCTCCCGGTACAGCGCCTCGGCCGCCTCGTACTTGCGCTGGTCGTGCAGCACGAAGGCGACATTGTTCATGCCCATCGCGATCTCGGGATGGGCGTCGCCGGGGTACAACACGCGCTTCATCGCCAGGGCCTCGCGGAACAACTGCTCCGATTCCTCGTACTCGCCGAGCTCGCTGACGACGAAGCCCAGGTTGTTCACCGCCTGGGCGAGATCCGGGTGCGGCCCGTCGTGCAGTTCGCGCTGGATCGCGACGGCATCCCTGAGCAAGGCGACGGCGGCCGTGAAGTCGCCCTGGTCGTACAGGTTCAATGCGAGCCCTTCGAGGCTCCTCGCCGTCTCCATGCTGCGTTCGCCGCGGAGCTGGCGGTGCAGGTCCAGCGCTTCCCGGAACAGCGGTTCGGCTTCCGCATAGTCGCCCTTGCGGCCAAGCAGGTCGGCAAGCTCGTAGATGCTGCGTGCCGTGTCGACGTGCTCATTGCCGAGCAAGCGGCGCCGCAAGGCCAGCGCCTCGCGATACATCCGTTCCGCCGGCTCGTATTCCGCCTTGAGTTTCATGACCTCGCCGAGCCGGTCCAGCGAGCGGGCGACCTCGGCATGTTGGTTGCCGTACAGCGCCGCGCGCTTCTCCAGCGATGCCTGCAACAACGGCGCGGCCTGGTCGTACAGCCCGAGACTGGTATAGACGGTGCCCATGGTTTCCATCAACGTCGCCTGGATCGCCGGCTGCATCGTCAGCTCCCGCTCGATCCTGCTGGCGCCGCGGTCCATGATTTCGCGCGCCGTGATGGTGTTGCCACGCGCCTCGCCAGGATCGGACACCTCGAACAGGCCTACCATGAAGCCGGTCGTCTGCTTGGCGGTCTCAGCCTCGATCTCGGCGCGGGCCCGTGCCTCGTTCGCGAGATCGCGCTGGTGGTTGGCGAACATGGCCGCGAGCGTCGCGAGCAGCGCCAGCACGCCGAGCGCGGTGACGATGCCTTGCTTGATGAACTGGCGCTTGCGGGCCGCGGCGATGGATGCCTGGATGAACGCGGACTCGTAGCTGGTCAGGGCCGCATGGCTGTCCAGCAGCGCCTTGGCCTCCCCGAGAGGCTTGCCCGGCGGCAACAGCAGGTCGGCATTGCGGTGATCGCGAATCCAGCGCTCCGCCGCGGCATTGATGCGGCTGTGGACCCGCAGGTTCTCGCGGTTCTGCTCGATCCATTCCTTGACGCGCGGCCAGTGCCACAGCAGCGCCTCGTGCGTGACCATCACCGAGGCCTGGCCGTCGTCGTCGAGCTCGGTGACGAACAGCCGCGCATCGATAAAGGCATTGACGAGGTCACGCGTCGTAGGCGTGTCGAAATCCTCCCGCCGGGCGCGCCGCCGGCCGATCGCCTCCTGGCCTTCGCGGCGAATGTGAATCAGCGCGTCGAGCACCCGCGGCAGCGCTGCCTGGACTTCGCGCGGCAGCTGTTCAAAGACGGTTTCCGCGCGCCGCGCCAGCGAGCCTTCGACCCCGCCGAGTTCCTGGTAGGCCTCGAGCGTCAGCGTGCCATCGGCGCGCCGCCGCTGGTAGAGTTCCTCGAGCGTGAACTGCAGCAAGGGCAGCAATTCAGGCCGCGCGGCGGCCGCGTCGCGCAGCATGTCGTCGAGCCGCTCGTTGGTCGCGAAGTCCTCCTCGAAGCGCAGGCCGGCGGCGCGCGTCGGCAAGCGTACCATCTGGCCGATCTCGGTCGCGGTCGGCGGCATCAGGTCGTACTGTCCCGCGCCTTCCTTGAGCGCCACCAGCTTCGGCAGGGAGGCGCAGCGCGGGTACATGTCGGCGCGGAAGGTTGCGACGACCCACACGCGGCCGCAGCGCGCCAGCACGTCGATGGTGTCGATGAAGCGCTCGCGATCCTGCGCGCTGACCCAGTCCTGGGTGAAGATTTCCTCCATCTGGTCGATGACCAGCGCGAGGCGTGTTTCCGGCGGGCGCCGGTCCGCAGTGCGCGTCGACTGCTCGGCCGCGTCCCGTTTCAGGGCCGTCTTGATCAGGGTCACGGCCGCCGCGGGCGATGTCTTCAAGACCTCGGCGAGTTCCTCGGCGTCGGTGTCGTCGAGGCGCAGCCCGGGTTCGCGCAGCAGCGCCGACGCCAGGCCGACGAACAGGTCGCCGCGCACGTCGCTGGGCCGGAACACCGCGCGGCGCCAAAGCCCGATGCCTTCGATGACGCCCGGCTGGGTCAGCATCGGCAGCACTCCGGCGCGCGCCAGCGAGGACTTGCCGCCGCCGCTCATGCCGAGGATCAGCACGAAGGCACGGCCTGCCGCAGCCTGCCGGCGCAGCAGCTCCAGCACGTCGCCGATCGCGCGGGTTCGGCCGAAGAAGATCGGCGCATGCTCGTAATGAAAGCTCTGCAGGCCGCGGAACGGCGAGCCTTTCTTCCAGACGGCTGCGGCGGAGTCCTCGTGGCGCCCGGAGTCCGGCAGGGCCCGCAGCACCATTTTGCGCAGGTGGCGCTCGAGCACCTGCTCGAACTCGCTGGGCGACTCGAAGGGGTGGAAGGCAGCCTTGAGGCTGCCGTCCTCGTTGTGATGGAACCAGTTTGCAATGAAGCCGTCGAGCTTGCGTTTCTGGTCGATGCGATCCATCAGCGCTTTTTCATCGTCCAGCTGCACCGAGGCCTTGGCCGTCTTGCGATACACCAGCAGCTGCGGCTTGCCGTGCGCCTGGAATCCCTCGACCGCATCCTCGAACTCGAACTCCGTACCGGACTCGTAGCGACTGCCGTCCTTGCGCGTGAAGTCCTTCGGCAGCCGGGTGCCAAGGCGCGACCAGAGGATGGCGACCATGATGTCCGCCTCCGACGGCCTGGTGATCTGCGTCTGGAAGGTGTCGGTCGCGAGCAGCGGCTCGTGCTCCCAGAACACCGGCTCGAGCACGGCGCGACCGGCGAACTCGGCCTGCACGCGCTCGATGACGCGTTGCGCCAGGGTTCGCTCCTCGAAGACGTCGCCCGGCGACGAGATGAAGATGCGGATTGTGTTGATTTCAGCCATGCTGTGCGCCGGCCCCCGGTCCGGCGTGGGCGCTAGGATGACCTAGCGCGGCGAGCGCAGCAAGCAAGCCCCGGACTGCGGGCAGGAAGATGGCGAATGGTGAGTGGCGCAGACGGGGAGCGTGCGTTCCTGGCACGCATCGCACGGGCGAGGCGAGACCTTGCGGCGCTGCTGGTCCTGTGGCACCAGCGGCGGGATCCTGGATTCGGCTGGGTCGTCTCGCCAGTCGTGTATGTCGCGCTGGCACGGGCATTCATCGAGATCGGCGCACCGCTGCTTGGCCTCGAAGTGGCGGCCGAGGGGCTCGACGCCTTCGCCGGCCATGTCGGACTGCGCCAGGCCCAGGGCCTGGCGCTGGCGCGCAGCGGGCATACCGGGGAAGCCAACAGCGTGCTGGAGGCGTTGCGGCTCGAGGGTCACCTCGAGGACGACACCGTCGCCGTGCTCGCGCGCACCCACAAGGATCTCGGCCTCGACGCGGCGGGCGCCGCCGGGCGCAGGTACCTGGACGCGGCGCTGCGCCTGTATGCCGAAGCCTACGCGCGCGGCGGCAGCTACTGGACCGGCATCAACGTCGCCATGCTCGCCGCGTTGCTCGGCGACCAGGGACAGTCGCTGGCGGTCGCGCGGCAAGTCGCGACCGCTTGCGCGGCGGAGCTCGAGCGTCTGCCCGATGATCACCCGGATCGCTACTGGGTGCTCGCGACGCTGGGCGAGGCGGCGCTCTGCATGTCGGCCTGGTCCGAGGCCGAGGCGTGGTATCGGCGGGCCGGCGAGCGCGGCCGACGGCGCTTCGGGGATCTGAACTCGACGCGCCGGCATGCGCGGCTGCTGCTCGAGCGGCTCGGCCGCGATGCAACGGCCGTTGACCAATGGCTGCCCGTGCCCAGCGTCGTGCTGTTCTCCGGTCACATGATCGATGCCGCGGACAGGGCGCAGCCGCGCTTTCCGCCGCGGCTGGAGTCGGCCGTCTACAACTCGATCCGGGCCTGGCTGGTCGAGCACAACGGCTTGATCGGATTCTCCTCGGCAGCCTGCGGCGGAGACCTGCTGTTTCTCGAGGCGATCAAGGAACTGGGCGGGGAAGCCCACATCGTGCTGCCGTACCAGGAAGATGAGTTCGTCGCGGACAGCGTGGCGGTGGCCTCGAGCGGAGACTGGCGCGCGCGGTTTGAACGCGTGCTGGCATCGTCGCGGGTCGTGTATGCGTCGAGCAGTCGTCCCCTGCATGGCGGCGTGGCCTACGAGTATGCGAACCACCTGGTCCACGGCCTCGGCCTGGTCCGCGCACAGGAACTAGCAACGGAGCTCGTCGCCCTCGCGGTGTGGGACGGCAGGACGGGCGACGGCCAGGGCGGCACCGCCACGGCGGTCAGGCACTGGCTGGATCACGGGCTGCCGGTCCACCGCGTGCAGATCGAGGCCGCGCCGCCCGCCCAGGGCGACGCACCGGGCGTCCTGCCGACGCTGTCGGTGCCCCCGATGGCGGGCATGGCGCGTCAGACGGAGCAGACCCCGGACACCGTCATGGCGCTGCTGTTCGCCGATGCGGTTGGCTTCAGCCGGTTGACCGACGCCGAGGTGCCGCTGTTCGTGCGGCACTGCCTCGGGCTCGTCGCCCGCCTGGTCGACCGTGATGCGGCGTCCGTGCCGGTGCGCGAGACCTGGGGCGACGGGCTGTTTCTCGCCTTCGAGAGCGTCGGGGCCGCCGGCCTGTTCGCGCTCGATCTGCTTGAGCAGATTGCCGCCACCGACTGGCAGGCGCTGGGCTTCGCGCAAGCCCTGACGATGCGCTTCGCGCTGCATGCCGGACCGGTGCACGTGACCAGCGATCCGGTCACGGGCCTGCCGAAATGCTGCGGCACGCATGTCAGCCGCGCGGCGCGGCTCGAGCCAAGGACGCCTGCCGGCAGCGTCTATGCGAGCGAGGCCTTCGCAGCGCTGGCCGCGCTCGACGGGGTCACCGGCTTTCGTTGCGAGTACGTCAAGGAACTCGACTGGGCGAAGCGCTACGGCACGTTTCCCGCCTACGTGGTGCGCCGGCGGGCCGGCTGACCGTCAGGGCGCACGGTCGTCGTAGAGCTGCAGGGTCAAGGGCTCGCCTGCGTTCTCCGGCGGGTAGACGACGTAGGTGCGCACATCACCCCCGGCCAGTTCGAGCGGCACCGGGCCAATCTTGACGGTCTCGACGGCCGTGCTGGTTTGCTCGGTGCGCTCGGTCACCGTCAGGAAATAGTTGCCGGGCGGGTAACCAAGATGGCCCGTGACGTCGCCGTAGCGCAGGTCGCGCACGACGAGCTGCGAGGTCGTGCGCGGCTCGTCCGCGGTTTCGGTCACGTAGACGGAAAGGAAGCTTGAGTCGGCTTCCATGTTGGCGAACCTGAACCTCGCTTCGCTGGCGATGCTGCGCGTCTGGCTCTCTGTGAGCACGATCGCCGGACCGCTGACCGGGACCTCCACGAGAAACGAGCCGGCCTCGACGCCGCTGACGAACAGGGTCTGCCGGGATGCCAGCGGCTCAGCTTCGCCGGGAGCCCGGAACTCGAGATTGTAGACACCGGGGGCGGCCGGCAAACGCGGCGTACGCTCGCGATACTGCAGCCCCGTGAACAACACCGCCGGCGGCTCGGTCGCCGCGACCACATCGACGGGCCCCCGGTCGGGCACCGCGTGGATGGCCCGCACGGTAGCAGTCTGGCCGACGTCGTTGACCACCACGTTGTTGCGGCCCGAGGTGCTGATCAGGAACAGCGGCGATGGGCCCGGCACGACGCTGGGCGTAATGGCAAACAGCCACTGGGCGCCGGGGCCGGTCGGGGTCGTCAGCGCGCCGAACTCGAGCCCGCCCGAGTCCATGATGACGTCGAGCGTGCCCGCGTGCGTCAGCCGCACGCGTGAAATTCCGAACGGCACTTCGAACGGTGTCGTGTGGCCGAGCGGCTCGACGGTCGTGGACGGCGCCGTCGAGCTCAGCTCGGTCGTCGGCGCCGTGACGTAGACGTCGAGCGGCCCGATGTCGGGCGCCGCGTGGACGAACTGGAATTGCAGCGTGGCCAGGGGGCGCTGCGGGCGCGGCGTCAGCACGATGATCGGCTGCAATTTGTCGAACCAGCCGGCCAGCACGAGTGTCGAGGTCACACCCTCGGCGATCGGAACATCGGTGCTCAGCAAGCTGCCGGCAATCTGGTTGTTCGGGCCGAAGTAATCGATGTTGAAGCGCGCAGTCGTCTGGTTGGAGCGCAGCAGCGACTCGGGACCTTCATCGGTCGTCACGCCGAACGGCATGCTGCGACGATAGACGAAGCCCTCGGCCGTCGCGCGCACGGCCGGCGCATCGGGAACCGCGTGGATCGTCCTGAGCCATATTATTTCGGGCCCGTCGCTGCTGCCGCAGGCCACGGTCGTCAGGATCAGCACGGCGATGGCAGCGAGCCGGGCGAAGCGGTGAAGCATATTCTCTCCGGTAAGGGCGATACGCCGCTCCGCGAACCGGGGCGGCGTCAGGCGCACATTGTAACCGGCCCGGCCGGTCGGGCACGATCAGGCCGTGAGCGCCGGCTCAGAACGGCCAGAGCAGGCGCAGCCCGTAGGCGAGCACCGTCACCGCGGCGAGGCCGCCGAGATACAGCAGCACGAACCAGCCGAGCCGTCGCCAGGTCTGGATTGCGAGGCCGAAGCGGCGCGGCTCAGTGGTACCCGGCATCGGCCGTGACCTTGCCGCGGAACACCCAGTAGACGTACGCGGTGTAGCCGAGAATCACCGGCAGGAAGATCACTGCGCCGACCAGCAGCAGCCCCTGGGCGTTGGGTGCCGCGGCGGCCTCCGTGTAGCTCAGGGAGTGCGGCACCAGGTAGGGGTAGATGCCGACCAGGAAGCCCGCGTAGCCGAGCAGGAAGATCGCCACGGTCCACAGGTAGGGGCCGTAGGTGGAGTGACCCCGCAGCCCCTGCACCAGCTGCCAGAACGCGATCGCAACCAGCACCGGGATCGGGCTCCACATCATCAGCCGCCCCCAGTCGACATCCGGATAGCTCAGTCCCCAGCGCGAGGCGACCTCGGCCTCAAGCGCCGGCACCCACAGGCTGACGACGACGATCATCAGCATGACGACCGCGGCCGCCACGAGCCCCGCGCGGCGGCACCAGGCCTGCAGCCGCCCTTCGGTCTTGATGACCAGCCAGCCGGTGCCGAGCAGCGTGTAGCCCCAGATCAGCGCGCAGCCCGTGACAAAGCTGAACGGCGTCAGCCAGTCGAACATGCCGCCCGCGAAGCGATTGTCCTCGAGGTGGATGCCCTGCACCAGCGCGCCAAGGATCAGGCCTTGCGAGAAGGTCGCGACGACCGAGCCCCAGTGGAACGCCTGGTCCCACAGCCGTCGCCCGCTGCCATGCGCCTTGAAGCGGAACTCGAAGGCGACGCCGCGGAAGATCAGCGCGATCAGCATGAAGCCGATCGGCATGTAGATCGCCGGCATCAGCGCCGCATAGGCCAGCGGGAAGGCTGCGAACAGCCCGCCGCCGCCGAGCACCAGCCAGGTCTCGTTGCCGTCCCAGAACGGCGCCACCGAGTTCATCATGATGTCGCGGTCCTGGTCGGTCTCCGCGAACGGGAAGAGGATGCCGACGCCGAGGTCGAAACCGTCGAGCAACACGTACATGAACACGGCGACGGCCAGCAGCCCGGCCCAGATCAGCGGCAGGTTGAGGAAGTCCATGGCGCTACCCCTTGGCCGCTTCGGCGCTGGCGCCGCGGCCGTCATCGGATTCCGGGATCATCCACGACGCGAGCCTCGGCTTGTCGGGCGTCGGCGTATCCTCGGTCGGCGGTCCGGCCCAGGCGAGCTTGAAGAGGTAATAGCTGCCGGCGGTGAACACGATGCCGTAGACGAAGATGAACACGATCAGCGAGGTGCCGACCGCCTCCGCAGTGACCGGCGAGACGGAGTCCACGGTACGCAGCAGGCCATAGACGGTCCAGGGCTGCCGGCCGACCTCCGCGACGATCCAGCCGGCGATCACGGCGATGAAGCCGAGCGGGCCGCTCAGGAAGCACAGCTGCAGGAACCAGCGCTGTCGCTCGAGGGTGTCGCGCCAGGCCTGCCACGCGCCGAACCAGCCGATGAACAGCATCAGCATGCCGATCGCGAACATGATGCGGAAGCTCCAGAACACGATGCCGACCGGCGGGCGGTCTTCCCGCGGCCATTCCTTCAGGCCCTTGATGCCGCCCTCGAAGGAACCGGTCACGACCAGGCTGCCGATCTTCGGCACCGCCAGCTCGATATCATTGCGCTCGGTCGCCCGGTTCGGGAAGCCGAACAGCACCAGCGGCGCTTCCCGCTCATAGGTCTCCCAGTGGCCCTCCATCGCGGCGAGCTTGATGGGCTGGTCGCGGTGCACCTGGGCGCCGTGCTCGTGGCCGGCAATGATCTGCAAGGGCACGACGATCGCGAGAAAACCCATTGCCATCTTCATCATGACGCGCGCATGCGCCGGCTGGGTGCCGCGCAGCAGGTGCAGCGCCGCCACCGAGGCGACCACCAGCGAAGTCGTCAGGTAGGCCGCCAGCACCATGTGGACGAAGCGGTAGGGGAATGACGGGTTGAAGATCACTTCCAGCCAGCTGGTCGCGTAGAACACGCCGTCGCGCAGCTCGAAGCCGGCCGGGGTCTGCATCCAGCTGTTGGCGGCCAGGATCCAGAACGCCGACATCAGCGTGCCGCCGGCGACGATGCAGGTCGAGGCGAAATGCAGCTTCGGCCCGACCTTGTTCCAGCCGAACAGCATGATGCCGAGGAATGAGGCCTCGAGGAAGAACGCGGTCAATACCTCGTAGCCGAGCAGCGGCCCGAGCACGTTGCCGGTCAGCTCGGAGAACACGCTCCAGTTGGTGCCGAACTGGAAACTCATGACGACGCCGGACACGACGCCCATGCCGAAGGACACGGCGAAGATCTTGATCCAGAACTTGTACAGGTCGCGGTAGAGGGTCCGGCCGGTCTTGAGCCACAGCCCCTCGATGACTGCCAGGTAGCTGGCAAGGCCGATCGTGAACGACGGGAAGATGATGTGGAATGCGATCGTGAATGCGAACTGGAGTCGGGCCAGCAGCACCATGTCGAGATCGGCCATCGAATCCTCCTTACGGGACTCGCTGATGTGCTCGCCGCCGGACAGCGGGCAGCTTCGGTTCGGGGCAGACTCAGTCTAGTGGCAAATGCCGTGTGCGCGCGAGTGCGCGTGGCGAGTCATCAGGAGGTCGCGGCGTCCGTCGTGCCGAGCCGGCCGGCCAGCGACACGGGCGAAGTCGAGGCGCTCGGAAAGCCCGGCTCCTGTGCCGCCGGGGGCGTGCAACGGCGCTCGATCCAGCGCAGCAGCGGCTCCCACTGCTCCAGGTCGCGGCTGACCTGGTGCGGCTTGAACTCGTGCAGCCCGAGCCCTTGCAGCGCCGCATGGGCGTAGACCTGCGCGTCGCGCAACACGGTCAGGCACGGGATCGCGAGCGTGTCGAGGAAGCGCAGCAGCCGCGCATGGGCGATGGTGCCTTGGCGGACCCGGTTCGCGACCACGGCGACGCGGCCCGCACTGCGATCCTCCTTTGCGACCAGCAGCAGGTCGGCGATGAAGCCGGCCGTCGCGTGGATGTCGATGTCCGTCGCCCCGACCGGGATGATGATCGCGTGCGCATCGCGCGTGAACTCGGTGATTCGCTGCGGCGGGATCGCGGCCGGCGTGTCGACGATGAGGAAGCGCGTGCCCTGCGGCGTCCGCAGCTGCCAGCTGCGGGTCATCTGCAGGTTCAGGCGATACGCCGCGATGCCGTAGATCGGCAGCCGGTTCTCTGGCCGGTTGGCGAGCCAGCGCGTCGAGCAGCCCTGCGGGTCGAAGTCCATCAGCGCCGTCGGGCCGCCAGTCACGGCGCACCACGCGGCGATGTTCGTGGCCAGCGTTGTCTTGCCCGAGCCGCCCTTGGCGTTCAGCACGACGATCTTGCGTGGGGACCCAGGGGACATTCCGGACAGCATGTTAGCGGCCTGCGCTCACAAACGGACTCATAACATAACGCTAACGCAATGATTTTCCAATCATGGCCAGAATCGATGATGCTGCGATGCAGCAGTCAACCGCCGGCGACTGCAGGGATGACGGCGATGACGTCGCCGTCGGCCAGCGGTGTTGCCAGCCCGTCGAGGCGCCGCGCGTTGCGCTCGCCGACGAACACGTTGACGTAAGGGCGCAGCTCGCCCTCGGGGGTCAGGATCCGTGCCAGCAAAGCCGCGCGCCCGTCGCCGAGCCGCGCGAGCGCCTCGCCGACCGTGTCGCCGTCGACCGCCAGTTCGGCGGCGTCATCGGCAAACGGCCGCAGCGGTGGCGGAATCTGCACCGTGACCCGGCTCATGCGATCTCCAGCGTGTCGGCCGCAAAATCCTCGCCGAGCAGGCGCCACGCGCGCAACTCCGGCGCGTCCGGATCGGCGAGGCCGACGATCAGGCAGCACCAGTCCGGCCAGGCCTCGGCGCGATCCGTCGCCGAGGGTACGGCCGGTCCGTCCGGGTGCGAGTGCCAGGCGCCGAGCAGCAACTGGCCGGCAGCGCGCGCGCGCCGGTCCGCTGCCAGCACGACCTCGGGTTCGATTTCGTAATGCTGTGGCGAGTCGCGCATGTTGCGGGCGGGCAGGACCTCGGCGACGACGGCCTGGGCGCCGCTGCGGTGGCCGAGCAACAGGCCGCAGCCTTCGTTGGGCAGCGCGCGCCGGCAGTGCGCCACGATGGCTTCCCGCAGCGCCGGCGACAAGCGGATGTGCAGCACGGCCGGCGCCGGTCCCGGGCGGCGCCGCACGGGACCCGCGAGCCATTCAGCGCTCAATGACCGCCACCACCGGGTCCGGATCCTTGAGTCGCGCCAGCACGACGCGATCGAACCGTGCCGTCATCGCGAGCGCCTGCCGTGCCGTCTCGGTGGCGAGCTGCAGGCGCGCCGGGTCATCCACCATGTTGATGAGCGGTGCGACCCGGGCGTCACCGGCGCCCTTCAGCAAGCCGTCGGGACTCGCCAGCAGGCGTGCGGCATGCTGCGGCAGGAAGCGCTCGCCCGGCACGGCGCCAGTCAACGCGGCGAGCCGCTCCGGCCGATGCGCGATACGGTCGCCAAGCAGCTCGCCGAGCGCGCGTGCCGACATCACCGGGACCAGGGTCGTCATGCCCGCCGGCAGCACCGGCTCATCCTCGGCCGGCGCCTTCACCCAGCGCATTCGCGCGCCGTCCGCCTTGACCAGCGTCAGGTCGAAGACGAGCGCGGCATGCAGCGCGTCGATGCGTGCCACCGGCACCGCGGTGAGACGCCCCGGCTTGTCGCCGGGGCAGGCATAGGCGACGAAGCGCACATCGCCGAGCGCGCGCAATCGATCCTCGAGACGCTCGTCCGGCGCGATCACCACGCGCGCGCCGAGCGCTTCGGGAGGCGGCAGCGTGTGCACCGTCGTGGTGAACGCGACGCGGCCCGGATGCCGGGCCGCAAGCGCGAACAGCACGCTCTTCTTGCCGCCGGCCCCGGTTGCGCAGACGATGCCGCTGCGGGCGTGCAGCAGGTCGAGCAGCTCGGTCACGCCGGGCCTGCCAGGGCCTTGATCGACAGGATCCGCGGCAGGAAGCCGGCCGCCAGCTGCCACGACCCGGCGCCGTCGACGCTGGCGAACAGGTGGCCGCCGGAGGTGCCGAAGTACACGCCGTCGGCCTCATCCGTGTCCAGCGCCTCGCGCAGCACCGTCACCCAGGCATGGGCCTGCGGCAGGCCTTCACTCGCGGACTGCCAACTGGCGCCGGCATCGCGGCTGCGATAGACGCGCAACCGGCCGTCGACGACCGTGCGCATATGCGCGTCCGACTCGGGCACCTGGAACACGGTGTCCGGGTCGCGCGGGTCGACGGCGATCGCATAGCCGAAATTGCCGGGCAGCCCGGCCGTGATCTCGAGCCAGCTGCGGCCGCCGTCGTCGCTGCGCCACGTGCCGTGGTAGCACTGCCGGTACAGCCGCTCCGGTCGCGCCGGGTGCATGACCAGCCGGTGGACGTTGTGGCCAGTGGCCGGCAGGGGGTTCGGCAGATTCTCGGCCCTGACGCCCGTATTGGCCGGCGTCCAGCTGGCGCCGCCATCCTCGCTGCGATAGACGCCGCCCGCGGACACCGCCGCCCACAGCCGCGCCGGGTTTGCCGGATCGATGCGAATCGAGTGGATCGAGAAGCCGCCGCGCGCCGGCTCCCAGGTGTCGCGCGTCGCGTGCTCGTTCAAGGCCGTCACCGGCTGCCAGCTGGCGGCGCGATCGTCGCTCTTGAACAGGCCGGCGGGATCGATGCCCGCATACAGCCGGCCGCCGGGCGCCGCGGCGAGGTACCAGATCGCCTCCAGCGCCGTGCGATGCGCACCCGGCACATGCCGGGGTGCGGCGGGCAGCGAGCACCAGGAACGGCCCGCGTCCTCGCTGCGGTAGATATGCGCGCCCCAGATCTTGTGGCTCACCGCCGCATAGATCACGCCCGGCTCGTCGGGCGGGGTGCAGGTGTGGATGATCTCGTAACCGGCGATGTGCGGACCGTCGAGCCGCCACCCGGCGCCTTCGCGGCTGGCGATGAACAGGCCCTTCTGGGTGCCGACCAGCAGGGCGGGACCGCCGCCGGGACTCACGTTTCCAGCAGCCTCGGCATCAGGTCGGTCAGGTTGCACGGCCGGGTGCGCCGGTCGAGCTGCGCCGCGATGATCTCGTCCCAGGCCGTCGCGCAGGCACCGGAAGAGCCGGGCACGCAGAACACGTAGGTGCCGTTGGCGACGCCGGCGATGGCGCGCGACTGGATCGTCGAGGTCTTGATCTGCTGCCAGGAAATCATCCGGAAGGTCTCGCCGAAGCCGTCGAGCACCTTGTCGAGCAGCGGCTCGACCGCCTCGGGCGTGCCGTCGCGGCCGGTCACGCCGGTGCCGCCGGTGGTGATGACGACCTGCACCTGCGGATCGGCGATCCAGCCGGAGAGCACGGCGCGGATCTGGTAGATGTCGTCGCGGACGATGCGCTTTTCGGCACAGTGGTGCCCGGCCTCGGTCAGCCGCTCGACCAGCAGCTTGCCGGACTTGTCCTCGGCCTCGCCGCGGCTGTCGGAGACCGTCAGCACGGCAATTTTCAGCGGCAGAAAGGCATGGTCTGGCATTGCGGGATCCTGTGCATTGGCGACTGGTCAGGCATTGTAAGCCACCGCACCCAGTGTCGAGATGTCGTATCCCCCAAGCATCCGGGCCCGCTCATGCATCCGGTCGCAGCGAGCGAACTCGAGCAGGCGTTGCACAGGCGCTTCGAAGTAGTGTCGGCGGCGGATCGCCAGGTCGAAATTTTCCACGTGGAGGGGAATGAACTCGAGGCCGTGCCGGCGCGCGGCAGCCTCGATGGCCAGGCCGACATCTGCCTGGCCCTCGCGGATCGCCAGCGCCAGGTCGTCTTCGCTGAGCGACGGGTGATCCGACAAAAGCAGTGCTCCGTGGTCGACTCCAGCCCGGTCCAGCAGCGAACGTAACAAGGTGTCGGCGCCCGCTTCCGGCTGGCGATGCGCCACGCGGAGTCCCGGGCGCTGGAGGTCGGACAGGAGGCGCAGGCCCAGGGGATTGCCGGGTGGCAGCAAAAGGCCCTGGCGACGCACCGCCCAGCGGATCATGACCAGGTCACACATCCCGCCCAGCCCGAGCGCGGCCGGCGCATTGTAGGCCCCGCTCGGCGGATCAAGCACATGTAGTCCCGCGATCATCACCCGGCCGGCGAGCAGGCGCCGGGCGCCATCCATGCTGCCGCGACACAGCAGGGCAAGGCCGGCACCGGACGCGCGCGCGGCCCACTCGAGCAACGGGTCATGGCTGCCTGCCAGCACTGCGGCCACGGGCGTGTTGCTCTGCTCGTCTCCTTCCAGGCGGTTCATTACCCAGAGGTCGACCATCTGGCGCGGGAACTGCAGCTTGCCGGTGATCCGCACGCAGGGCATGTCGCCGTGCCGGGCCAGGTCGTAGACCTTCCGTTCCTTGAGCCTCAGGTAGGCGGCGACTTCGGCGGTCGTGAGGTATTCGGGCATGGCATACATGCCGTTATGTGTCTTTCTTATGTCTGAATTTCCAAAGTGGCTTAATAGTGACATTCAGACCGCAACAATGCCGCACAATTTGACGCCGATGCCAGTCCACGTGGCCATTCCTCCGCTGGGAGATTCCCCATGACCCGACGTCTGCTGACCGCCTTCGCCCTGCTGGGCCTGCTGCTCGCCGCGCCGCTTCAGGCCGAAGACCGCTTCATCGTCTTGGCCTCGACGACCTCGACCGAGAATTCCGGCCTGTTCTCGCATCTCATTCCGATTTTCACGGCGGCCACCGGGATCGAGGTCCGCGTCGTGGCGGTGGGGACCGGCCAGGCGTTCGCGATCGCCCGCAATGGCGACGCCGACATCGCGCTGGTGCACGACACGGCGGGCGAGCAAAAAATGGTCGAAGACGGCTACGCCACCGAGCGGCGCGACGTCATGTACAACGACTACATCATCATCGGCCCAGCGAACGACCCCGCGGGGGTCCGCGCCGCGACGTCCGCCGCCGACGCGTTCAGGCGAATCGCGGCAGCCGAGAGCCCGTTTGCGTCCCGCGGTGACGACAGCGGCACGCATCGCGCGGAAATGCGGATCTGGGCCCAGGCCGGAATCGAGCCGCGCGACACCTGGTATCGGGAGCTCGGCAGCGGCATGGGCGCTGCGCTGAACACGGCGGCCGGCATGGGCGCCTATGTGTTGGCCGACCGTGGCACGTGGATCAGCTTCGCCAACCGCCGGGACCTCGAGCTGCTATACGCGGGCGACCCCGTCCTGTTCAACCAGTACGGCAGCCTCCGCCTCAGCGCCGAGCGCCATCCGCATCTCAAGCACGAGCTGGCGGGCCAGTGGCACGAGTGGCTGCTGTCAGCCGATGGGCAGGCTGCGATCGCCAGCTTCAAGCTGAATGGCGAGCCGCTGTTTTTCCCGAATGCCCGGTAGCCTTTGCAAGCCGCCCGCATGGCTCCACCACTCGCGAGAAAGGCATGTCCTTGAAAACGAATACCACCTTTGGGACCGTGTGTGCGTTGCTGACGGGCGCCATGTCGTGCCTGGCATCGACACAGGCCCTGGCCGCCCCTGAATTCAAGCTGCGGGGCCGGTTGCATCTGGATGCCGCCTACCACGACGAGGACAATGTCCCGCTGTCTGACGGCACGCTCAACAGGCGCTCTCGAATCGGCGTCCAGGGGCAAATCGACGATACCTGGTCCGGTTTGATCGAGTACGACTTCGCCGAGAACGGTACTTCCGCCGCCGACCTCATCCTCTCGCGGTCACTCGGCGGCGGCGTCCTGAAGATCGGCAATTTCAAGGTGCCGATGGGCTTCGACGAGCTCTCGAGTACCAATACCATCCCGTTCATCGAGCGCGCGGCCGGCAACGCGGCGATCGTGGACGCGCGTCGCCTGGGCGTCGGCTACGACTTTTTCTCCGGCGATATCGGAGTCCAGGGCATGGTGTACAGCCGGGCCGTGGGCAGCAGCAACAACCAGCAGGGGGACGAACCCCTCGGCATCGCTGGGCGCCTGCTCTACGCGCCCCGGTTGAACAATGGGGTCTTGCACCTCGGCGTATCGGTGGCGTACGAGGACACCCGGGATTTCACGACCCAGCGCTACCGTGCCCGGCCGGAGTCTAATGTGGACGGCGGGCGCCTCGTCGATACGGGCAACATCACCGATGTCAGCTCCACCACGAAATTCGGACTGGAGGCCTACTGGCAAAGCGGGCCGTTTTCGGTGTTGGGAGAATATTTCTCCGCAGACATCGATCGCGACGCAGGGGACGAGCCGACTTTCGATGGCTGGTTCGTGCAGGGCAGCTGGTTCCCGACTGGTGAGCAACGCAGCTATCGCAACGGAACCTACCGCGGCGTCACGCCGGGTGATCCCGCCCGGGGCGCGTGGGAAATCGTCGCGCGATACGGCACGCTCGAGCTGGGCGACGCCGGCTTCGAGGGGGGAAACCAGGACACCTTGACGCTGGGTGTGAACTACTATGCAAGCGCGAACGTGCGCTTCATGCTGAACTACATCGCCGTGGATGTCTCCGACAGCACGGCGGTGGTCAACGGCGCGACGGTCGGCGACGATTCGCCGAATATCGTGATCGCGCGCGCCCAGTTCGCGTTCTAGCCCGGATTCTTCAGCAGAGCCCCGCAAAAGGTTGCACGAGGACCTCGGCGCCCGCCTCGACGTCGGCACAGTCCTCCGGCAGCACGATAAAGCAGTTAGCGTGGCCCATCGAGCGCAGGATGCCCGAGCCCTGCCGTCCGGTGGGCACGACGCGGTAACGTCCTTCGGTCGCCATGGTGAGCACGCCGCGCTGGAACTCCCGCCGGCCGGGCTTTTTCCTGAGGCGCGACTCCAGCGTCGCGGTGACGCACAGCGCATCGTTCGGCGCAGCCACGCCGGCGAGGATCCGAAGCGCCGGCTGTACCAGCTGGTAGAAGGTCACCATCACGGAGACCGGGTTGCCGGGCAGTCCGAAGAACAGGGCGCCGGCCACCCGCCCGAAAGCGATCGGCCGGCCGGGCTTGATCGCCACGGTCCAGAAGCCGACTTCGCCGATCCGGTCGAGCGTCTCGGTGACGAAGTCTGCCTCGCCGACCGAGACGCCGCCCGAGGTGATCACGGCATCGGCCTGCGCGGCGGCGGCGAGGAAGGCCAGCTCGAGATCCTCGCGCCGGTCGCGCACCACGCCGAGATCGATGACGTCGACGCCGAGCCGGCGCAGCATGCCGTACAAAGTGTAACGGTTGCTGTCGTAGATCTGCCCGGGGCCGAGCGTCTCGCCGATCGAGGCGAGCTCGTCGCCGGTCGAGAAGAACGCCACCCGGGGCCGGCGGCGCACGCGTACTTCGCCGATGCCGAGCGATGCGATCAGGCCGAGGTGCGCCGGACGCAGCAGCACGCCGGCGTCCAGCGCGATCTCGCCGGCCTTGAGGTCCTCGCCGGCGAAGCGCACGTTCTGCCCCGGCTTGTGACGCGCCCCGACGATCGCGACGTCGCCCTCGCGCTGCACCTGCTCCTGCATGACGACGGTGTCGGTGCCCGCGGGCAGGGGCGCGCCCGTCATGATGCGCACGCATTCCCCGGCGCCGGCCGTGCCGTCGAAGGGTCGCCCGGCCCAGGCGGTGCCGATGACACGGAAACTTCGCTCGCCATCCTCCGGCAGCTGCGCGCCGTCCAGCGCATAGCCGTCCATCGCCGAGTTGGTGTGCGCCGGAACGTCGAGCGACGAGCGGATCGGCGCGTACAGCACGCGGTCGAGCGCGTCGCGCGTCGCGACCGTCTCGAAGCCCTCGACCGGGCGAATCCCGGCGCTGATGCGCGCCAGGGCTTGCTGCAGCGTCTGCGCTGCGTCGTCGTGTCCGCCGCAGCCGGCGTTGTGGTGTTTCATCAGGGTTCCCTGGCCGGCGGCCCGTGCCGCCTGTTCAATGATTCCGGGCGTCGGCAGCGAGCCTGCGCTCGAGCGCGGCACGCTCGTCCGGATCGTTCACGTTGACGAAGTTCTCCGGGCGGTCGGAGAAATCCACTGTTGCGAGCCGGTGTTGCGTGAACCAGCGATCGATCTTGCGGTCGCCCCCGTCCAGGTAGGCCTTGAGGCTGTCCGCAAGTTCCGTTTTCGCGAGCGCGAACACCGGCTGCAGGCGCTCGCCATCGAACGGCACCGCGATTTCGGCGTCTTCCCGCGCGAGCGCGGAATATAGCCGGGCAGCGAGGTCCGGGGCCAGTAGCGGGCAGTCGCACGGCGCGGTCAGCACCAGCGGCGTGTCCGCGGCCCGCAGGCCCGCCGCGAGGCCCGCCAGCGGGCCAAGAAAGCCGCTGTCCTCGTCCGGCACCACCGGCCAGCCGAAGCCGGCGTAGCGGTCCAGGTTGCGGTTGGCGTTGATCAGCACCCGATCGACCTGCGGCGTCAGCGCCGCCAGCACGTGGGCAATCATCGGCCGGCCTGCCAGCTCGACCAGGCCCTTGTCCTGCCCGCCCATGCGGGTGGCGCGGCCGCCGGCGAGCACGATCGCGGTGATCCGGGGTCGGGTCTGCAAGGGCTCGGTCATGGTCGCGCTATTCGGCTCCGCGGGGAGCGGCATCCGGGAAGAACGCCTGCTCGCCCCCAATCAGGTAACGGGCGATCCGCGCCTGGCCCGCGGCGGAAATCAGCCAGTCGATGAATCGTTGTCCTGCGGCCGCGCGCACGTGGGCGTGGCGCGTCGGGTTGACGAGTATGACACCGTAGGGGTTCTTCAGCCGGTCGTCGCCCTCGACCAGTATCTCCAGCTGTCCGCGGTTGCCGAAGTTCAGCCAGCTGCGGCGGTCGGCGAGCAGGCCGCTGATCCAGTTCATCTGGTATCTGACCCCGGTTTTCAGGCGAGCAGGCCGCCGCCGATGAAACGCGCCGCGGCAGCGTTGCTAGGGGCGGCAAAGAAACGCCCGGCGGGCGAGTGCTCCAGCAGCCGCCCCTGGTGCAGGAAAATGACGTCGCTGGCGAGCCGGCGCGCCTGGCCGATGTCATGCGTCGTCATCAGCACCCGCGTGCCGGCGGCCTCGAAGGTGAGGATCAGCTCCTCGATGACCCGCGTCGCCTCCGGATCGAGGTTGGCGGTCGGCTCGTCCAGCAACAGCACATCCGGCTTCAGCACCCAGGCGCGCGCAATCGCGAGCCGTTGTTGCTCGCCACCGGACAGCGTGCGGGCGGACTGCTGCGCGATGCCCGCAAGACCGGCGGCCTGCAGCGCCTCGTCCACCAGCATGGCGCGGCGCGCGCGCGGCACGCCCCGAACGTTGAGCGCGTGCAGCAGGTTGCCGGCGACCGAGCGCCGCAACAGCACGGGGCGCTGGAACACCATGCCCTGGCGGCGCCGTGTCTCCTCCGGCGTCCGGCCGGCCCAGCGCACCTCGCCGGCGGCGGGGCGCAACAGGCCGTGGCACAGCTTCAGCAGCACGCTTTTCCCGGCACCGTTCGGTCCGAGCACGATCGTGCGCGGCGCGGCGCCGATCTCGAAGGAGACACCGGCGAGGATCTGCTTGCCACCCGCAGCATAGCTGAGCCCGCGGACGCTGAGCGGCATCAGCGGGTTGCTGCGCGCCGGCGTGGCGGAGTCCGGCTTGCTGCGCGACGGTGTGTCAGGCATAGCGGCGATGGGCGGAGTCTCCTGCCAGTGTCGCGGTCGCGTTGACGCCGGCGGCCAGCACGATCAACACCAGGCCGAGCGCGAGGGCGAGGGCGAGGTTGCCCTTGCTGGTTTCCAGCGCAATCGTCGTCGTCATGACCCGGGTGTGGTGCAGGATATTGCCGCCGACGATCAGCACGGCGCCGACCTCGGCAATTGCGCGGCCGAAGCCCGCGAGTACGGCCGTCATCAGGCGAAAGCGGCCATCCCAGAGGAGCGTGGCGATGCTGTCGAGCCGGCTTGCGTCGAGCGAGCGCAGGTGCTCGTCGTACTCCTCGTGCAGGTCCTCCACTGTCTGGCGGGCCAGCGCGGCGACGAGCGGCACGACGAGGATGAACTGGGCGATGATCATTGCGGTCGGCGTGAACAGCAGGCCGAACTCGCCCAACGGCCCGGAGCGCGACAGCAGCATGTAGACGACGAGCCCGACGACGACCGGCGGCAGCCCCATCAGCGCGTTCATCAGGATCACGATCAGGCGTCGCCCCGGAAAGCGAAACATGCCGACCGTCGCGCCGAGCGGCAGCGCCACTGCTGCGGCCAGCAGCACGGCGGACACGCTGACATACAGCGACAGCACGACAATCTCGACCAGGCCCGGGTCGAGCTCTAGGATCAGCCTCGCGGCCAGCGCGAATGCTGCGGAAAAATCATTCATCCGAGGGGCGCGGTCCTGCAGCTGGCGGCGGATCACGACGATCAGCGGCGCTCGCGGAAGCATGCAAGTGCGGTGCCAGCATATGGATCCGGGGGAAGCGCGGTTATTCGGGCGGCGTATTTTTCTGCTAAGTGAAGGAAATTTTGCCGCACCGCGACAAACTGGGCAATCCAATCGCCCAAGTTGCGTCGTTTTGACGCAACGATTAGGCTCTCCGTTATACGGTACGCATCGTCGGAGTGCGTACTTTAACAGGCGCCATGCCGGCGTGCGCTGCGCCGGCAATGCTGGAGCTGGATCTTTGAAGAATGTCGCCAATGCCGGATCGGCTTCGCTGCGCGGCGCCGCGGTGCTGATCGTCGGCGGGGATGCCGGCTTCCGCAGCCGGGTGCGGGCCGGCCTGGGTCGGCACGTCGGGTTTGTCGACTCGGCGGACGGCGCCGCCAAGGCCGGGCAGCTGATGTCGCGTTGCAATTTCGAGTTCATCGTCGTGGACACGGGCTTGCCGGATGCGCCCGCGCTGGACTGGATCTCGGGTTTGCGGAACGACGGCGTGGCGCCGCGCATATTGCTGTCCGCCGAGCGGCCCGACGCCGCCCTGCTGATCGAGGCAATGCGCCGGGGCGTCAGCGATGTGCTGGTGCGGCCGTTCGAAACCGAGGCCTTGCTTGCTGCGTTGCAGCGCGCGGCAGCCGGGCCGGGGTCCGCAGCCGCCCCGACGCGCCTGCCCGAGGCCAACGGGGCCGCGACGCGTCGCCGCGAGCTGATCGGGGACAGCGCTGCGATGAGCCAGGTGCGGGCGCTGATCCGCCGCATCGCGCCGCTGCCGGGCACGGTGTTGATCGAGGGTGATACCGGCACCGGCAAGGAGCTTGTCGCGCGCTGGCTGCACGCGTTGAGTGCGCGCCGGGGCGCGTTCATCGCGGTGAACTGCGGCGCGATTGCCCCGGAACTGCTGGAGAGCGAGCTGTTCGGCCACACCAAGGGCGCGTTCACCAGCGCGCACCAGCTGCGCGAGGGGCTGTTCGTCGCCGCGCGCGGCGGCACGCTGTACCTGGACGAGATCAGCGAGATGCCGGTGTCGCTCGAGGTCAAGCTGCTGCGCGTGCTCGAGGAAAGCACCATCCGGCCGGTCGGCGCAGATCACGAGTTGCCGGTCGACGTGCGCATCGTCGCCTCGACCCAGCACGATCTGCGCGCGCTGGTGCGCGAGCGGCGCTTCCGCGAGGACCTCTATTTCCGGCTCAACGTGGCGCAGGTGCGATTGCCGCCGCTGCGCGAGCGCCGCGAGGACCTGCCGGTGCTGGCGCGGCACTTCATGGAGTTGCTGTCGGGCGATCTCGGCGTGGAGGCGCTGTCGCTGGATGCCGCGACGATCAGTCGGCTGCAGGAGCACGACTGGCCGGGCAACGTCCGGGAGCTGAAGAACTTCATCGAGCGCAGCCTGATGCTCGGCGAGCTGGCGCTCGAACAGCTTGCGCAGTCCGCGCAGGAGACGGCCGGGGACGCTGCCGCCTACCCGCTGGACTGGACGCTCGAGGAGGTCAAGGAGCACCACATGGCGCGCGTGCTGCGCGCGATGGGCGGCAACAAGTCCGCGGCGGCGCGCCGCCTCGGCATTTCGCGCAAGACACTCGAGCGGCGCGTGCCGCTCGAGCCCGGCGGCAGCGAGTGCGCTTGAGATTCGCCGCCGGGCAGGATTTTTTCCGGCAAACATTCATCCAGGAGTAACGACATGACCGCAGCATCGCTCGATGAGGAAAAGTTCAACCTCGAGATCCGCAAGTTTCTCAAGGTCGTCGGCATCACCTCGCAGCGCGAGATCGAGAAGGCGGTGCGCGAGGCCGTCGCGGCCGGCCGGCTCGGGCCGGGCGATGTCGTGGCGGCGCGGGTCACGCTGGAGTTGCCCAGCCTCGGCGTGCGCAAGGAGATCGGCGAATCGCTGGCGCTGTCCTGAGTCAGACCGGCCAGATCAGGTTGCCGGTCTGGCCGAAATCATAGCCGCCGAATTTCTGCGCCATGCGCAGGCACTCGGTGCTGCGCAGGTAGTCGAGCAGCTTCTGGAACAGCGTGCGGAAGAACATGCCGCGATGCATTGCTAAGTCGAAGGCCTCCCAGCCGATCGGCAGGAAGTCGAGGCCGAACTCCGTCGCTGCCGCGCGCACGCCGATGCCGACGTCGGCGTAACCCATCGCGATCGCGGAGGCGGCGTCGCGCTCCGAATAGGCGCGCGCCGCCAGGTGGCGGGCGGCGGGATCGAGGCCGTGGCGTGTGACCACTTCGTGCAGGAAGCGGTTCGAGCCGGCGCCTTCCTGGCGCATCACCCAGCGAATCTCACGGGAGAACAGCTGCGAGACGTCGCTGCCCGACAGCCCGTTCGCCAGGATCAGGCCCTGCTCCCGCAGGAATGCCCTGACCAGCACCCAGTCCTGGTGGGAGGCGTGTTGCCGCAGCAGGGCCGGGTGTCGCTGGCGGCTTTCCTCGGCGGGGCCCCAGTGGATGCCGCAGATGTCGGCGCGCCGTCGCGACAGCAGCGACAAGCCGAGCTGGGTGCCGGTCGCGGTGTAGCTGATCAGCGCGCGGGCCTGGATTTCGTTGGCGACATGCATGATGGCGCGGTAGATCAGCGGATCGTCGCTGCCGGCGATCAGCATGCGGTCCGCGAGCAGGCCGCCGTGGCTCGACTCCAGCAGCCACTGGTCGACGAGGTCGCGCGGGAACAGCCATTTGCCGGTCGCCTTGCTGGCCGGGATTTCTCCCGCGTTGACGAGCGCGTAGATTTTCTTCTCGTTGATCTGCAGGTAGCGCGCGACCTGCCGGACGGTCATGAAGCGCGGCGGCTCGGCCTCGGCGATCGGCGCATCCGTGCGGTGAAGCTGGGCGGTTCCATCCATCGGCGCGAGCTCCGCGACAGGCAGGCGTGGTGCAGCAAGATGATGCAAGAATTGTTCCGCCGGGCAGGACGGCGGAAACGCGCTGGCCGGGCGACACTCGAGGGGAAAACCGGCCGGGCGGGAGTGCGACAGAATGTCCCAATCGGGGCCATTGCGCAGCGATGCGCGCGCTGCGGCGCGCCCGCGGGCTGCGGTGCTGTTAACCTAGCGCACTCGCCAGCTCGTCGCCTGGACCGGAGAGGGTTCGCCGCGCCATGACCGCCACGCCAGTTGCCAGTTTTCCCGTTGCCGTGATGATGTCGCGCAAGATGATCCGCCGCAGCGGCTGGTCATTGCCGAGCTGGGAGGCGATCGGGGTGCTGTATGGCGAGCAGTTCGCCGACCGGGAGCGCAGCCGCGCGCTGGTGCACGAGGACGGCGATCTCCAGCATTTCCTGTTTCGCGGCTTCACGCTCGAGCTGTATCGCGATGCCGCCGAGACCTACTGGTGGAATCTCACAGCCGAGCGCCCCTCGCTGTTCGTGATCTGCCTGAAAGAGGATGGCGAGGAGCTGGTGCCGAACATGGTGACCGCCGATCACGAGGTGGCGCAGGCGGCCGTCGAGAAGGACGGCGCCGCATTTGCCGTGCCGATTCCGCCCGATATTCATGATGCGCTCGAGCGGCTCGTGATGACGCACTATCGTCCGGAGCCGCCGCGCAAGCGCAAGCAGCATGACTGGAAGGAGGACAGCAATTGAGCAGCCGCGGAGAGCGTCCGGGGCGCGCTGGCGAAGGTAGCGCCGACGAACCCTTCCTGAGCCGGTGGTCGCGCCGCAAGCAGGCCGCCCGCGAGCCGCCATCCGAACCCGCGGTGCCGCCCGACGAGGAGGCCGCGGCAAAACCGCTGGCAGAAGCGCGGGGCGCGGCTGCGCCGGGCGACCAGGCCGAGGCGGGGCCGCCGCAGGACGAGCCGCCCGAGTTGCCGCCGCTCGAGTCCCTGACGGAAGAATCGGATTTTTCAGCCTTCATGCACGCTACTGTCGATCCGGCGTTGCGGCGGCTCGCATTGCGCAAGATGTGGGGCAATCCGAAGTACGGCATCGTCGATCCGCTCGACCCTTTCCGCGCCGACTTCGCAGCGTTCACGCCGCTGGGCGACATCGTCACCTCGGACATGAAGTTCCACGCGGAGCGGCTGCTGCGCAAGGAGCTCGAGAAGGCGGCCGAGGCAGCCGAGGCAGCCGAGGCCGCGGGCACCGCGGCCGCCGCAAGCGACCAGGGCGAAGCTGCGGACGGCGGCGCCGGGCAGGCCGCCGGGACGGACGTCGAGCAGGACAACCAAACGGAGGATGGCGATGAACGCCGAGATGCGTGAACTACCCAGCAATGGCCTTGCCGGCAAGGCCCGCGCGCGCGCGCTCGCGTCGCTGGGTGCGATCGAGGCGGCGCCGACCTCGCTGGTGAGCTACCAGTCGGACGGCCGGCTGGCGATCATCGGCCCGGAAGCCGAGGCGCTGCAGGCCGCGCGGCAGCTGTCCGGCCAGCTGCCCCTGACTGTGCTCGTGCCCGGGCCGGGGCGCCCGGACCCGGGCAGCTCCGACGGGATCGTCATCGTGCGGGGCGGCACGCCCGAGGTGCACGGTCGCCTGGGGCGCTTTGCGGTGAACCTGGCGACCCCGGAAGGCGCGGTCGCGCTGGTCGAGGCCGCGGGTCTGCCGGTCGAGTTCTTCGACCTGGTGCTGGATCTCGGCGCCACGCCCCTGCTCGACCACGAAGTGCCGCCCGTCGGCTATTACGCGCCGGCGGGCGACGCCAAGGCGCTGGCCAGGGCGCTGGCCGAGCTGCCCGAGATGAGTGGCGAGTTCGACAAGCCGAAGTACTTCAATTTCAAGCCGGAATTGTGTGCGCACTCGCGCAGCAGCCTGGCGGGCTGCACACGTTGCATCGATGCCTGCCCGACCGTGGCGATCGCCTCCGCGGGCGAGGTCGTCTCGGTCGATCCTTATCTCTGCCAGGGCGCCGGCAGTTGCGTGGCCGCGTGTCCGAGCGGCGCCATGACCTATGCCTTTCCGACGGTCAGCGACCTGCTCGGCCGGGTGCGCAGCCTGCTGGCGGCTTACCGTGATGCGGGCGGCGAGCAGGCGGGCCTCGTGCTGCATGACGGCTGGTCGGGCCGAACGCTGTTCGAGAAGCTCGCTGGCGACATGCCGGAGGACCTGCTGCCGCTGGAGCTCGAGGAAGTCGGCTCCGTCGGCATGGACACCTGGCTGGCCGCGCTGGCGTATGGCGCACGCGGCGTCGCGATCTGCGTGACCAAGAACACCCCGCGGCGGATGCTGCGGGAGCTCGAAGCACAGGTCGGTTTCGCCCGGGCCGTGCTCGGCGGCATGGGATTCCCGGTCGGGCTGCTGGCGCTGGTGAACACCGACGATGCCGCCCAAGCGGCGGCTGCCTGGGCGGCAATGCCGCCCACGGCGCCTGCCGCGGCGGCGCGTTTCGTTGCACCGGAGGACAAGCGCGCCATCCTGCGCCTCGCGATCGAGCATCTGCACCGCCATGCGCCGGCGCCGCGCAAAGCCGTCGACCTGCCGGCCGGCGCGCCGTTCGGGGATGTCCGGGTCAACAAGGCGGCCTGTACGCTGTGCATGGCCTGCGTCAGCGTCTGCCCGGCCGCCGCGCTGTCGCCGGGCGGCGACCTGCCGCAACTCCGCTTCACCGAGTGGAACTGCGTGCAGTGCGGCCTGTGCGAAAAGGCGTGTCCAGAGGATGCCATCCGGCTGCAGCCGCGTCTGCTGTATGACGCCGAGCAACGCCAGCAGCCGCGCGTGCTGCACGAAGAGGTGCCGTTCTGCTGCGTGTCCTGCGGCAAGCCGTTCAGCACCACGGGACTGCTGTCGAAAATGCAGCGCAAGCTGGAGGGGCACTGGATGTTCCAGACCGAGGAGGCACGCCGGAGGCTGCATATGTGCGAGGACTGCCGCGTCCGGGACATGTTCAAGGCCGGTCACGAGAGCGGGAAACTCGGGCTCTAGTTGCGACATTTATGGACAATTACTTAAAAAAATGTCCTAAGTACTTTCCGCAGCGGCATCGCAAGATTGCCATTTTGCTGATTATTGGTTCTTTTTCTCCAGAGTTTACTGGCCCGTTTGTTGCTGATAACTGGTTCACGGTTTACAGGGGTACGTATGTCTGAAGCCACCGTTATCGGGGCTGAGCGAGTGAACGGGAGCGCGCAGGGGCACGACGAGCCGCTGCGCGTCGATGCGTGGAGCATCCTCGGCAAGGTGCTCGCCGCGCCGCCCGACGAGCGGGTGCTCGAACTGCTGTCGAGTGCCGATGGTGCGGCGATGTCAGGTGACAACCTGCTGGGTGCCGCCTGGGACATGCTGGCGAAGGCTGCCGTGAAAGCCTCGCCGGCCGAACTCGAGGACGAGTACCAGGGCCTGTTCATTGGCGTCGGCCGGGGCGAGTTGATGCCTTACGGCTCCTGGTACCTCACTGGATTCCTGATGGAACAGCCGCTGGCGCGACTGCGTGGCGAGCTGTCCGGACTGGGCTTCGCGCGCCGCGACGGCGTGACCGAGCCCGAGGATCACGCCGCGGCGCTGTGCGACGTCATGGCGATGATCTGCGTGGGCGACGATGCTGCGCCGCTGGAGGTGCAGGCGGGCTTTTTCTCGCGTCACATAGCCCCCTGGATGGGCAGGTTCTTCCGCGACATGCAGCAGGCGCCCTCGGCCCGGTTCTATCGGGCGGTGGGCCAGCTGGGCGAGCAATTCATTGCGTTGGAAGGAAAGTATCTGAATGCGCCGGTGGGCGTTTCCGGTTCCGGGGACCGGCCGGCGGTGGGTTTGTCATGAAGGGCATCTCGACTGGAGAGTGCAAATGAGCGGTAAAACGATCGTGGATGGAACGGAACGGCGGCGGGTGCTCAAGACCCTGGTCGCCGCGGGTGGCTTCACGGCCTTGGCGGCCGTGTCGGGGCGGGCCGTCGCGGGTCCGGTCACAACGGTTGCGGAGCAGGCGCCGGCGGCGAAAGGCTACCGGGAAACCGACCATATCCGCACTTACTATTCGAAGGCGCGCAGCTAGGCCCGCGGGCCCGGTTGTCCTGCATTCGCATTCAAGACTCATAACGGGGAGTCCCGGCGATGAAGCTGATCAAAAAGAGTAACGTTCCTAATTCCGGCCAGCCGGCGGGCAACGGCGTACTGGGCGCCGCGATCGACCGGCGGACCTTCCTCCGCCGCACCGGCCTGGTGCTCGGCGGCGGCGCGCTGGCGACCGCTCTCCAGCCGACCATGATGGTCCGCAACGCGGAGGCGGCGCGCGTGCTGTCCACGGCTCCGGTCGAGCTCAAGCGCTCGATCTGCGGCCATTGCTCGGTGGGCTGCGGCGTCATCGCCGAGGTCCAGAACGGCGTGTGGACCGGCCAGGAGGCTGATTTCCAGTCGCCGCTGAGCCTGGGCGGCCATTGCGCCAAAGGCGCCGCGGTACGCGACCACGGCCACGGCGAGAAGCGGATCAAGTACCCGATGAAGCTCGTCGATGGCAAGTGGAAGCGCATCAGCTGGGACGACGCGGTCAACGAGATCGGCGACCAGCTGCTGGCGATCCGCGAGAAGTCCGGTCCCGACGCCCTCTTCTTTGCCGGCTCTTCCAAGGCCAGCAACGAGGGATCCTACCTGCAGCGCAAGTTCATGGCGTTCTGGGGTTCGAACAATATCGACCACCAGGCCCGCATCTGCCATTCGACGACGGTCGCCGGCGTAGCCAATACCTGGGGCTACGGCGCGATGACGAACTCGTACAACGACATGCAGAGCTCGAAGTCGATGTTCTTCATCGGCAGCAACGCGGCCGAGGCGCATCCGGTCTCCATGCAGCACGTGCTGCGCGGCAAGGAGAACGGCGCCAAGATCATCGTGGCCGACCCGCGCTTCACGCGCACGGCGGCGCATGCGCACCAGCACATCCGCTTCCGGCCCGGTACCGACATTCCCCTGATCTGGGGCATGCTGTACCACGTCTTCGAGAACGGCTGGGAGGACCAGAAGTACATCGACGAGCGCGTGCTCGGCATGGAAGACATCCGCGAGGAGGTCAAGAAGTGGACCCCGGATGTCGTCGAGAACGTCACCGGTGTGCCGGGCGACCAGCTGCTCGCGGCCACCAAGACGCTGGCTGAGAATCGCCCTGGCACCCTGGTCTGGTGCATGGGCGGCACGCAGCACACGGTCGGCAACGCCAACGTCCGCGCGTACTGCGTCCTGCAGCTCGCGCTGGGCAACATCGGCAAGCCGGGCGGCGGCGCCAACATCTTCCGCGGCCACGACAACGTGCAGGGCGCGACCGATGTCGGCCCGAACTGCGACACCCTGCCGGGCTACTACGGCCTGGCCGACGCCGCGTGGACTCACTGGGCGCGCGTCTGGCAGGTCGATCTCGATTACCTGAAGAGCCGCTTCGACTTCTCCAAGATGTATCTCGAGGGCGCGGTCGAGACCTACCGGATGAACAATCCGGGCATCGCGGTGTCGCGCTGGGTCGACGGCATCCTCGAGGCGCCCGAGAACGTCCAGCAGAGAGACAGCCTGCAGGCCGTGTTCTTCCAGGGCCATGCGGTCAACAGCCAGGTCCGCGGCGCCGAAATGAAGAAGGCGCTGGAGAAAGTCGGCCTGGTGGTGATTTCCGACCCGTTCCCGACCCACATGGCGGTCATGAGCGAGCGGAAGAACAACACCTACCTGCTGCCGACCTGCACGCAGTTCGAGCAGTCCGGCTCGATCACCGCGTCGAATCGCTCGGTGCAGTGGCGCGAGAAGGTCATCGACCCGCTGTTCGAGTCCAAGACCGATGCCGAGATCCTGTACCTGTTCGCGCAGAAGTTCGGCTTCGCCGACCAGATGTTCAAGAACATCAAGATCGAGAACGGCATGCCCTCTCCCGAGGACACGCTGCGCGAAATCAATCGCGGCACCTGGACGATCGGCTACAGCGGCATCAGCCCGGAGCGCCTGAAACTGCATGCGCAGCATCGCGGCACCTTCAACGTCACGACGCTGAAGGCGGAGGGCGGTCCCTGCGACGGCGACACCTACGGTCTGCCGTGGCCGTGCTGGGGCACGCCGGAGATGAAGCACCCCGGCACGCATGTGCTGTACAACCCGGACCTGCCGGTCAAGGACGGCGGCCTGTCGTTCCGCGTCAACTTCGGCCTCGAGTACCGCGGCAAGACATTGCTTGCGGAAGGCTCATGGCCGAAGGACTCCGAGATCCAGGACGGCCATCCGGCTGTCACGGCGGACATGCTCAAGCAGCTCGGCTGGTGGGACGACCTGACCGAGGACGAGAAGAAGGAAGCCGAAGGCCGCGCCTGGCACACCGACCTGTCGGGCGGCATCCAGCGGGTTGCCATCAAGCACGGCGTCGCGCCGTTCGGCAACGGCAAGGCGCGCTGCATCGTCTGGAACTTCCCCGACCACGTGCCGCAGCATCGTGAGCCGCTGTACTCGCCGCGCTTCGACCTCGTCGAGAAGTTCCCGAGCCATGACGACCGCAAGGCGCAGTGGCGCCTGCCGACGCGCTTCGTGTCGATCCAGAAGGCCAAGGACCATTCCAAGGAATACCCGCTGGTATTTACCAGCGGTCGCCTGACCGAGTACGAGGGCGGCGGCGAGGAAACGCGTTCCAACCCATGGCTGGCGGAACTCCAGCAGCACATGTTCGTGGAGATCAACCCGGCGGACGCGAACGACCGCGGTATCAGGGACGGCCAGACGGTCTGGCTGGAGGGCGCCGAGGGCAGCAGGATCAAGATCAAGGCCATGGTCACGCAGCGCGTGGGCCGGGGCGTGGTCTGGACGCCCTTCCACTTCGGCGGGCACTTCCAGGGCAAGGATCTGCTGGACAATTATCCCGAGGGCACCGCACCGTTCGTTCGCGGCGAGGCCTGCAACACGGCGACCACTTACGGGTATGACCCGGTCACCAGCATGCAGGAAACCAAGACCACGCTTTGCCAGATCAGCGCAGCCTGAGCCAGGAGAGAGTCACCATGGCACGTATGAAGTTTCTTTGTGATTCCGAGCGTTGCATCGAGTGCAACGGCTGCGTGACGGCATGCAAGAACGAGCATGAAGTTCCCTGGGGCGTCAATCGTCGGCGGGTCATCACCCTCGACGACGGCCTGCCCGGCGAGCGCTCGATCTCGGTGGCCTGCATGCACTGCACGGATGCGCCGTGCGCCGCCGTATGCCCGGTGGATTGCTTCTACACGACCGACGACGGCATCGTCCTGCACGACAAGGAGCTGTGCATCGGCTGCGGCTACTGCTTCTACGCCTGCCCGTTCGGGGCGCCGCAGTTCCCGCAGAAGGAGGCCTTCGGCGTCCGCGGCAAGATGGACAAGTGCACGTTCTGCGCGGGTGGCCCGCAGGCCAACAACTCGGAAGCCGAGTTGCGCCTGTACGGCACCAACCGCATCGCCAATGGCAAGCTGCCGCTGTGCGCTGAGATGTGCGCAACGAAGGCCTTGCTGGCCGGCGACGGCAACATGGTTGCGGACATCTACCGCGAGCGTGTGCTGAAGCGCGGCAGCCGGCCCCAGACCTGGGGCTGGGACACGGCGTACGGGAACGCGTAGGCGAGACAAGGATAATGCGCCGGTCCGGGGCGGCTGCGTGCCGCCCCGGACCGGCGCCGGAGAAGAACGATGAAGATTTCCATGCTGGCATTGCTGGCCGCAGCGGGTCTGGCGGTGGCTGGCTGCTCGGACGTGATTGTGTTCGAGCCGGGGGTATACAAGGGTGCGAGCGACCCCCTGGTGGAGGATCTCAGGTCCGAAGAATTGAGATCAGCCCTTGACGAGCGCATCAACACACAACGCGACCGCTAGCCATTCAGCCCACACGACGGGAGGATTCCACGTGATGGTCGAAAGAATTCAACAAGGCGTCAGGGGACGCGATCCGCGCAAGCTCCGGCGGGTGATCTGGAGCATCGCCCTCGTCCTCGGCTTGTCCATGATCCTGCCGTTGACCGGTCTGTTGATGACCGGGGCGCCGGCAGGCCAGGCGGTCGCGCAACAGGCTCAGCCACCGGACGAGGCGACGGCGGCCCAGCGTGCTCAGGCCGAGCAGCAACGGCGCGATTTCTGGCGCCAGGCCCGGCAGGGCAGCGAAGGCTACACAGCCGTCACCGGGCCCGAGGCCGGCGTGCTGATCCAGAGCGGCGGCGAGGTCTGGCGCTCGGTGCGCGAAGGCCCGGTGAAGCGCTGGGGCGGCATAGCGCTGATCGCGGTGCTCGCGGCGATCATCCTGTTCCACCTGGTGGCCGGCTCGGTAAAGCTTGAGCAGCGCACCGGCAGGACGATCACCCGCTGGTCGCTCTACGACCGCGTAATGCACTGGTACACGGCAATCCTGTTCATCATCCTGGGGATCACCGGCCTGAGCCTGCTGTTCGGGCGCACGGTGCTGATCCCGGTCATGGGCAAGGAGGCGTTCGCCGCCTGGGCGGCTTTCGCGAAGCCCGTGCACGACTGGCTCGCGGTGCCCTTCGTCATCGGCCTCGTGCTGATGATGATTCCCTGGATGAAGGACAGCCTGCCTAAGGCCTACGACTGGACCTGGATCAAGATGGGCGGTGGTTACCTCGACAAGAGCAAGCACCCGCCGGCCGGCTTCGTCAACGCGGGTGAGAAGATCTGGTACTGGCTGCTGTTCTTCGGCAGCATCGCGCTGGTCGCTTCCGGCTTCTTCCTGCTGTTCCCGAACCTCGGCTTCGAGCGCAGCGCGATGCAGCTGGCGCTGGTCGTCCACGCGATCAGCGGCGTCGCCCTGATCGCATTCTCGCTGGGCCACATCTACCTCGGCACGCTCGGCAACGAGGGTTCCCTGGAAGGCATGCTGACCGGCGAGGTGGACGAAGCCTGGGCGAAGGCCCATCACGGCCTCTGGTACGACGAGATAAAGAAGCAGGGGCATCGTCCGGCGGCCGGGCATGCCCATGGAGCGGGACAGACGGCACCCGGCTAGGGTCCGCCAGTCTTGCTCAAATCGGCGGGGGCGCACGGGCGCCCCCGCGTCTTTTCAGAGACTGGCGATCGTCGCCCGGAACCGGCATCCTTCCCAATATGCATGGCCGACTCACCATCCTGTCGCTGGCGTGCCTGTTGCTCGCCCCCCCGGCGGTAGCGCAGGACCCGGGACTGCCCGCCATCAGCGGGTTCGAGCTGCCGGATTTCCACCTTCCCGCGTGGAGCGGCAAGACCGAGCTGATGGATGCGGCCGGCACCGGTGATCTCGCCGGGGCGCAGTCACTGCTGGCCGGCGGCGCGGACGTCGATGCACGCAATGCGAATGGCGGCACGGCGTTGATGTATGCGGCCTCGGCCGGCGACGGCGAAATGGTCGCGCTGCTGCTGGATCGCGGTGCGGATCCGAACGCGCGGGCGCGTATCGGCTGGACCGCGCTGCTGGTGGCCGCGGCGAAAGGCCGGGCGGACGTCGTCCGGCAGCTGATCGATGGCGGCGCCGAAGTTGCGGCGCGCGATGCCTACGGCTGGACGCCGCTGATGCGCGCAGTCTCGGGCGGCCACCTGGCGACGGTGGACGTGCTGCTCGCTTCCGGCGAGGCCGACCTCGGCGCACGCGAGGAGTCCGGCGCGACGGCACTGCACATCGCCGCGGGGCACGGCTACGTGGCGATCGTGCGCAGCCTGCTCGCGGCCGGCGCCGAAGCGCTGGCTCCGGACGGTGCGGGACGGACGCCGGCCGAGGTGGCCCGCATGCTCGGACACACTGACGCCGAGGCGCTGCTTAAAATCTAGCAGACCTCGGTGTTGGCGCTGTATTCCTTCAGCGGCAGCACGGTCGTGGTCTCGCCGACGAGCGCGCGGATGTCTTCCTTGCGCTGTTGCAACGCGAGCTGAAAGCCGAATTTCTCGAAGAAGCGCTCGAACATTGCGCCGCCATGCGTGCCGAGCGCGCGCAGTTCGCCACTGCGCGCGTCCCAGGCGAGGTCGATCGCGGCCAGCGGTTGCGGCGCCGGTCCGCCGAGCACGCGGCAGCCCTCGGCCGGGTCGTAGGCGCTGCCCTCGGAGCAGCAGTAGATCACTTGTTCACGCCGCATGGTTTCGAGGCTTGCGTCGGTGTACGAAGTCGCTTCGTGCCGGTAGCGGATGAAACTGACCTCCGGCGTCGGATAAGTCATGCGATGCGCACAGATCGCCGAGAACGCGACCACGGAACGATTCGGGCCGATGCCGCCGCGCCAGTGATAGCGGCGGCCGTCGTCGGTCTCGAGACTGCTTTGCGGCAAGGCCGGCTTGCCCAGCTCGATCAGGAAACAGGGCGTGCTGACGTAGGGGTAGTGGAAAACATAACTCTCGCCGACCGCCAGCTCGCTGATCCGCAGCGGCAGGCCATCCGGATTCACCAGCACGGCCGGCGGCGCCGGCACGAGTTCCGGCGTGCTTTCCGCCAGCAGCGTGGGCCGGCTTGCCACGAGCGCACCGGTGCCGGCGCAGAGTTTCAGGAAGCCGCGGCGCGAAACAGGGTCTCCAGGCATGGTTTGCTCACCTGCGATGGGGCCGATGGGCTGATGCTAGCACCCGCCGTGAGCAGGGCAATAGCGCGATGCGGCGCGCGCCGCTCAAGGACGCGGTCTCAGCTGTCTTCGCGCGTTCTTCGCCGCCGGATTTCCATCGGGTGCTCGACCTTGCGGAGCTTGTCGACCAGGTGCATCAGCGCCAGCCACGGATGGCGGAAGGTCATCCGCGGGCCCGCGAAACGCATGATCTCTCGGGCCTGCTCGCGCTGGGCGCGCTTGTAGCAGTGAATCGGACACTTGGCGCAGGTCGGCTTGGCCTCGCCGTAGGGGCATTTCTCCAGCCGCCGGGCGGCGTAGGCCAGGAAATCGCGGCATTCCGCGCACGGCCCGTGTTGCCGCGCGGCCTCCTCGTGGTGCTGCGCGCACCAGATTCCGACCATGCATTCCATGGTCCGGTACTCGCGCCGCAATCTCGGCGTCACGAGATTTTCCGAGGGCTTAGCGTCGCTGCCGGTATTCATGTGCTCTATATTCATGTTTATCGGTCGCGCCTGCAATAAGCGTTCTCCACAGCCGCTTCCCGGCGCCGACGGGCACTTTCCTGCCAGATGGCGTAAGCTCCGAGGATGACTGACAAGACTGAACAGGCCGTCGCACGGCGGCAGGACCATCCCTTCGAAGTTTCGTCGATCACCCGCGCGGATGCTCCGGAAGGCGCGGCATCGGCGAACTGGTATCGCTACGAGATCTTCCAGGGCGCCAATGCCATTGTCGGCCATCGCGAGGGCAGCCTCCAGGCCGTGACGCAGGCCGTCGCCGATATCGTGACGCGGCTCAACGAGCGCCGTCTCGGCAAGGCCGGGCGGGTGCACCTGACGCCCGGACCGAAGAAGAACCGCGGCGCCTGAGCGCGGATCGCGGGCCGTCCTCAGGCCCGCGGCGGGAGCCAGTCCAGCGTCGGTTCCTGGAGCAGGCCCAGTTGCTCCCGGAGCGACAGCACGTGGTCCTCCCAGTAACGCGGCGTGCCGAACCAGGGAAAGGCGATCCGGAACGCCGGGTCCTCCCAGCGGCGCGCGACCCACGCGGCGTAGTGCATGATCCGCAGCGCCCTGAGCGCCTCGACCAGCTGCAGCTCGCCCGGATCGAACTCGCGGAACTCGAGATAGCCCGCCAGCAGCTCGGCGAGCTGCGGCTCCTGCTCGCGCCGGTCGCCCGACAGGAACATCCACAGGTCCTGGATCGCCGGTCCGGTGCAGGTGTCGTCGAGGTCGACGATATGCACCTGTTCGTCGCGCACCAGCACGTTGCCGGGATGAAAGTCGCCATGCAGGCGCAGCGTGCGTGCCGCGGCGCGTGACCAGGCGAGCTCGACCTCGGCCAGCAGGTCGCGGCACAGGCTTTCATAGGCATCCTGCACATGCGCCGGGATGAAGCCTCGACCGAGCAGGAAATCGCGCGAGGCCGCGCCGAACAGCGCCGGCGTCAGGGTCGGCCGATGTTCGAAGCGCCGGGCCTGGCCGCACAGGTGCAGTCGCGCGACCAGCCGCCCGATCTGCCGCAGCAGGTGCAGGTCGTCCAGCTCCGGGCCCCGGCCGCCGACGCGCGGACAGACGGCGAAGCGGAACTGGCCGTGGCGATGCAGGCTGTTGCCGCCGTGGCGCAGCGGCGCCACGACCGGTACCTCGGCTGCCGCGAGCTCGAACGCGAAGGCGTGCTCCTCGAGGATCGCCGCATCGCTCCAGCGCCCGGGTCGGTAGAACTTCGCGACCACCGGCGCGCCGCCCTCGATGCCGACCTGGTAGACCCTGTTCTCGTAGCTGTTCAGCGCCAACAGGCGACCGTCGCAGCGCAGCCCGAGGCTCTCGACCGAGTCGAGGATGTCGTCGGGCTGCAGGTCCTGGTAGGCAAGGGAATGGTTCTGGTCGCTGCTCATGCGCACGGTCCGGGGCTCGGGTCGCGACTATAGCAGCCGGGCACTGTTTCCATGTTGCACTGCGTTTCGATGGCGCCCGCCGGCGAATGAGACTATTTTGCGTCGACCGGGCCAAGCCCCTGCATGGACGAGCGCATGGCGATGAAAGCAGGCGATGGGCCGAGCCCCCGGGATCCGACCCGCCGATCTTTTCTGCGCGCCTCGGGCGGCGTCGTCGGGGGCTCCTGGCTGTCGCTGAGCCTTCCCGGCCTGCTCGCCGTGGCCCAGGCGGCCGCGGCGGCGCGCGAGGCCGGGGCGGCTTTCCTGCACTTGTCGCCGCCAGAGGCGGCCGGGCTGGAAGCGATCGCCGCGCGCATCATTCCGACCGACGAGACGCCAGGCGCGCGGGAGGCCGGGGTCATCCATTTCATCGACCAGGCGCTCGGCAGCTTCCTGGCCGACTCGGCCGGCGAATTGCGCGCGGGCCTCGAATCGCTCGACGCGTTGGCGGCGAGCACGGTCGACGGCCGGCGCTTCGCGGAGCTCGAGCCCGGCGCCCAGGACACGCTGATGGCGCGCATCGAGCAGACGCCGTTCTTCGAGCTGATGCACTACCTGACGGTGGCCGGCATGTTCTCGCTGCCGAGCCACGGCGGCAACCGCGACTACCTCGGCTGGCAGTTGCTCGGTCTCAGCCATCGCCATGCGTGGGCGCCGCCGTTCGGCTTCTACGACGCCGAAGCCATGGGCGTGCCGCCGCCGGGTGCAGACGACGACGCAGCGCACAAGCATGGCTGAACAACCGCGTTTTCCGCAGCGCGAGCCGGTCGACTTCGTGATCATCGGTTCCGGCTCGGCCGGCGGCATCCTCGCGCGCGAGCTGACGGTCGCGGGCTTCGACGTCGTCGTGCTCGAGCAGGGTCGCTATCGCACCACCGACGAGTTCAACCACGACGAGCTCGCGATCGCCTTCAACCACGAGTATGTCGGTGGCCCGCGCGGCCCCGATCCGCAGACCTTCCGGCACGACGAGAGTGACACCGCGACGGTGCCGGATTTTCCGCCGGCCTATTACGCGCGCATGGTCGGCGGCAGCAGCGTGCATTTCTCGGCGAACTTCTGGCGGCTGCGACCGGTGGACTTTCACGAGCGCAGCTTGCTCGGTGCGATCGGCGGCGCCGACCTCGCGGACTGGCCGCTCTCCTACGAGGAGCTCGAGCCTTATTACACCAGGGTGGACTGGGAGATCGGCGTGTCCGGCGCGCCGGGGCCCTTCGATGCGCCGCGCTCGCGGCCTTATCCCTTGCCGCCGATGCCGGTGAAGTCTTCCGGCGTGCTGCTGGAAAGGGGCGCGCGCAAGCTGGGCCTGCACCCGCAGGTCGCTCCGGTGGCGATCCTGTCGCAACCGTTCAACGGGCGCGCGCCATGCGTGCACTGCGGCTTCTGCATGGGCTTCGGCTGCGAAACGGGGGCGAAGTCCTCGACGCTGGTGACGATGATCCCGCAGGCGGAGGCCACCGGGCGTTGCGAGATCCGGCCGGAATCGACGGTGCATCGGCTCGAGACCGGCGCGGACGGACGCGTCAGCGAGGTGCTGTACTACGATGCCGCGGGCCGCGAGCAAGGCCAGCGCGCCAAGGCCGTGATCGTCGCGGCGAACGGCGCGGAGACGCCGCGGCTGCTGCTGATGTCGGCCTCCGAGCGATTCCCGGATGGGCTCGCGAACGGCAGCGGCTATGTCGGCAGGAACCTGATGTTCAACGCGCACTCCGGCACCTACGCCTGGTTCGACGAGCCGCTGCACGACTACAAGAGTGCGCAGTGCAGCCGGATGGTGCACGACTTCTACGAGTCCGATCCGAAGCGCGGTTTCTACGGCGGCGGCGCGATCGATGCGCGTCCGTTCCTGAGCGCCTCGCCGATGCTGTTCGCGCTGACCGGCATGCCGCCTGACCTGCCGCGCTGGGGGGCTGCCTACAAGCAGGCGCTGGCGCACAACTTCACGCGCAACATGTTCCTCGCGGGCGCCACGACCTCGCTGTCGATGGCGTCGAACAACATCACGCTCGATCCGACGCTGAAGGACCGCTACGGCCGCCCGGCGCTCCGGGTCACCTATCGCGATCATCCTGACGACCTGTCGATGGCCGGTTTTCTGCAGGACCGGGCCGTCCAGATCGCGGAGGCCGCCGGCGCGACCAAGGTCTGGCGCAACCCGATCCAGCCCGAAACCGTCGGTGCGCACCTGCTGGGCACCTGCCGCATGGGCGACGACCCGGCGCGCTCGGTGGTGGATCGCTTCCATCGCAGCCACGAGGTGCCGAACCTGTTCATCTGCGACGGCTCGAGCATGGTAACGTCCGGCCGTGGCCAGCCGACGATGACCATCATGGCGCTGGCGTTCCGCGCCGGCCACCATATCGCCGCGGCGGCCCGCCGCGGCGAGATCTGAACGATGGAGGCAGCATGATCAGGATCCTGTCGATGTTACTGGCGGCCACGCTGCTGGCCGCGTCCGCGTCCGCGTCCGCGGTCGAGCTGGAGTACCACCCGCCAGCCGGCGACGCGGAGCGGCGCTACCCGTTCTCGGAAGCCGTACGCGTCGGCGATTTGCTGTTCCTGTCCGGCATGCTCGGCGTCCCGCCTGGCGAGTCTCGGGTCGTCCCCGGCGGCATCCAGCCCGAGACCCGCCAGACGCTGGAGAACATTCGTGCGACCGTGCTCCGGCATGGCGGCTCGATGGAGCGAATCGCGAAGTGCACCGTGTTCCTCGCCGACGTGGCCGAGTGGTCGGCAATGAACGAGGTCTACATCGAGTTCTTCCCGGTCAATCGCCCGGCGCGCACCGCGTTCGGCGTCGGCGGCCTGCCGCTCGGTGCTCGCGTCGAGATCGAGTGCATCGCCGTCCTCGACCCCTGACCCGTATTCGGGGTCAGACCCCGAATACGCAGAACGCGGCCATGGACAGGACGGCAAAACGCCACTGCTCGTCCAAGGAGCAGCTCGCCGCCACCGTCAGCAATCGGGCAACAAGGTCGAAGGGGTTCATCACCGTTTCCTCCAGCCGGACCGTCCGGCCTTGAGGGAAAAGTGTGAACAGCCCGTGTAAGCGGACGATTTCGCGCCCGCATGACAATGTCGCCGGATTGTTTCCGGATTGGGGACACTGCTAAAAGGCCGCTTTCAGCAGTGTCCCCCTGCCGGGCCGCAAAAATAATCTCTTTGCATTGCCGGGGCTTGTGCTATAGTGCGGCCACTCCTGATGCACACCGGTCTGCATCCGGCCCTTGTGGCAGCCCCTGTTTCGGTCGGCCTCGAGCACCTCAATATTCGAGCCTGGACCGGCCGGAGCACAGCTTCCGGTGGGCAATCACAGATCAGGAGATCACGTTTACATGTCATTCGATTCCCTCGGCCTGTCGGCCGAGCTTCTCCGTGCAGTCGCCGGAGAGGGCTACGACACCCCCACCCCGATTCAAGTCCAGGCGATCCCAGTCATCCTGCAGGGCAGGGACGTGCTCGGCGCCGCCCAGACGGGCACCGGCAAGACGGCCGGTTTCACCTTGCCGATGCTGCAGATGCTGGCCGCGAGGCCCGTCGAAGGTCGCCGGCGCATCCGCGCGCTGGTGCTGGTTCCGACCCGTGAGCTGGCCGCCCAGGTGGCCGACAGCATCGAGACCTACGGCCGCCATCTGCCCGCGCTGAAGTGCGCGGTCGTATTCGGCGGCGTCAGCATCAATCCCCAGATCGCGACCTTGCGCCGCGGCGTGGACATTCTCGTGGCGACGCCGGGCCGCCTGCTGGATCACGCCCAGCAGCGCACCGTCGACCTGTCGGCGGTGGAGTTTCTCGTCCTCGACGAGGCCGACCGCATGCTTGACATGGGCTTCATCCGCGACATCCGCAAGGTGCTCGCGATGCTGCCGAAGCAGCGCCAGAACCTGCTGTTTTCCGCGACCTTCTCCGACGAGATCCGCGCGCTGGCGAACGGCCTGCTGGCCGAGCCGGTGCAGATCGAGGTCGCGCGCCGCAATACGCCGACCGAACTGGTGACGCACGTCGTGCACCCGGTGGATCGCGGCCGCAAGCGCGAGCTGCTGTCCCACTTGATGCGCACGGGTGACTGGCGCCAGGTGCTGGTGTTCACGCGCACCAAGCACGGCGCCAACCGCCTCGCGACGCAACTGGAGCATGACGGCATCTCGGCCGCCGCGATCCACGGCAACAAGAGCCAGGGGGCGCGCACCAAGGCACTGGCCGATTTCAAGGCCGGCAGCGTGCGCGCGCTGGTAGCGACCGAAGTAGCGGCCCGTGGGCTCGACATCGACCAGCTGCCGCACGTCGTCAATTTCGAGCTGCCGCACGTCGCGGAGGATTATGTCCACCGCATAGGCCGCACCGGGCGGGCCGGCAGCGAAGGCGAAGCCGTGTCGCTGGTGTGTGTCGACGAACGGCGCCTGTTGTCGGACATCGAGCGCTTGCTCAGCCGCGAAATCCCGCGCAGGATGGTGGCCGGATTCGAGCCCGATCCGTCGATCAGGCCCGAGCCGATCGAGACCGGCCGGCGCGGCGGGCCGCCGCCGAAGGCCAGGGCACGCAGCGGGCCGGAGCGGCATGGCCGGCGGTCACGGGGACCGAGGATGGAAACCCGCAGAACTTGCCCCTGAGGGCAACTCAGCAGCGGCCGCATTGTGCGTTGGCCGGCCGTTGCTGTCGTATCCCGACAACGCACTTTTGTTATGGAATGAAAGACAGCTATGAATATCTATGTTGGAAACCTGGCCTACAGCGTGACTGAAGACGATCTGCGGACCGCCTTCTCCGAGTTCGGAAGCGTCACCCGCGCCACCGTCATCACGGACAAGTTCTCGGGCCAGTCCAAGGGCTTCGGCTTCGTCGAGATGGCGAACAGCTCCGAGGCCGAGGCAGCTATCCGGGGGCTGAACGACAAGCCGCTGAATGGCCGCAACATCAAGGTCAACCAGGCCAAGCCGCGCGAAGAGCGCCCCGCCCGTAGCGGCGGTGGTGGTGGCGGCGGCGGCGGTCGCTGGTAAGACCTGCAAGCGCGAGGGATCTTCGGATCGATTCGCCGGAAAGGGCCCCGCAAGGGGCCCTTTCCGTTTCCACGATGCGGCTGAACTTGCTAAGGTTCGCAGCCAGTCAATCTTTGCACAGGAACGCTCCATGGCAGACCAGGAAACCGGCCCCGGCATGAATGCCGCGGACCTCTATCTCGAGGAAATCTACACCGACCGCCGGGTCGGCACGATCCAGCGCCTCACGCCGGTGACCGCCGACGGCGTTCGGGACACCGCGCGGGCGCTGGTCTATGTCGGCCAGGCACAAGTCATGACGCCCGCGGGCGCCTTGCCCTTGTCGTTCGAGATCCCGGCGAAATCGCTGGCCGACGCGGTCGCGGGCTTCGGTGCGGCCGCCGAGCAGGCGGTTGCCGAGACGATGCAGCGCCTGCAGGAGCTGCGCCGCGAGGCGGCGGGCTCGATCATCCTGCCGGAGTCCGGCGGTGCGGGGCTGGCGCCGGGGATGGGCGGCGTGCCGGGCGGCGGCAAGATCCGCATTCCCTGAGGGCGCGGACCGGCCTCGGCGTTCCGGTACAATGCAGTCCTTGCAGATTTCTTGCTCCGGCGGGCATTGATGACCTATTGCGTCGCGATCTCGGTTGAACAGGGCCTCGTGTTCGCGTCGGATTCGCGCACCAATGCGGGTCCCGACCAGGTCAGCGTGTTCGGCAAGATGCACGTGCTGCTGGAGCAGCCGGATCGCCTGTTCGTGTTGCTGTCGGCCGGCAACCTGGCGACGACGCAAGCGGTGCGCACGCGCATCCGCCACGACCTCGAGTTCGACCGGCAGCCGAACCTGAAGACCGTGCAGAGCATGGCCGAGGCAGCGGAATATCTCGGCGCGATCAATGCCGAGCAGCGGCGCAAGCACTCCGAGGCCGGCGAGACCGACGGCGCGATGACCGCGACCTTCATCCTCGGCGGCCAGCTCAGCGGACGCGCGCCCGGCATCATGCTGATCTACCCTGAAGGCAATTACATCCGCGCCTCCAGCCAGACCCCGTACCTGCAGATCGGCGAGCTGAAGTACGGCAAGCCGATTCTCGACCGGCTGGTGCGCCCGGGGCTGTCGTTGGACGACACGGCGCGCGTCGCGTTGCTGTCGATGGACGCGACGATGCGCAGCAACGTCACCGTCGGGCCGCCGATCGAGGTGCTGGTGTATGACCCGCGCAAGCCGAAGCTGCTGCGCCACATGATCTTCGGGCCGGACGACGATTACCTGCGCGAACTGGGCCGCAGCTGGCAGAGCTACGTCGAGAAGGCCTTCAGCGCGCTGCCGCCGCTGCCGCCGCGGCCGGCGGAGCTGCTCCGAGTCGTCGATGAATGAACGCCAGCTTGGCGCGCACCGGACCGTTGAGGACGAACGGGTAGGGATCATCGACGCCTAGCCCGCGCGCCAGCTCGTTGAGGCGCACCGAGACTGAAATCCACAGCGAGATCTCGCTGTCCCAGTCGCCGGAAGGCGGCGCGGGCACAAAGCCGGTGGCGCGCGCGGTCTCGAGTCCGTCCGTGATGTGCAGGTAGTGGGACCAGCATTCGGCCCAGTCTTCCATCGGGTGGCTGGAGGCGTACGGGCTGACGAAGCGGGTCCCCCAGTCGTTCGCGGGCCCTGCCTCATGGTACTGCGCCAGCGCGGCCGCGTAGTCGGCGCGCTCGTCGCCGAACAGCGCGCGGAACTCGTCTCGCGCGGAACCCGGGGGAATCAGCCACTCCAGGTAGTAATGCCCGCTCTCGTGGCGGAAATGCCCGAGCAGCGTGCGGTAACGCTCCGACATCTGCTCGCGCACCGCGTGGCGCGCGACATCGTCGGCCTCGAGCAGGTTGATCGTGATGATGCCGGCGCGATGCCCGGTCATGACCAGCGACTCGGCGACCTGGGGGTTGCTGCGCTGGTCCTCGAGAAACTCGAAGCGCAGCGGCGGCCGGTCCGGCGCCGCCTCCAGCGGCAGGCCGAGCTGCAGCAGGCTGTAGACCAGCCGGCGCTTGGCGTGCTCGACGCGCCGCCACAGCCGCACGTTGTGTTCCGTCGACAGGTTCGGGATGACGCTGTTCAGCCGGCATGCCGGGCAGAAATGCGCCGGGTCCTCGGCCGGCAGCAGCCAGTTGCAGGCGAAATGCTGGTCACGGGTGCCGCAGGCTTTCCACCGTGTGCCGTCGCCTGCCGCGAACAGCTTGTCGCCCGGCGGCATGGCGAGGAACTCGCCGCGCCCGGGGGCGTAACCGAGGTCCGCGCCGCACGAGGTGCACCAGTAGTCGTCAAAGAACACGCGCGTGCCGCAGCTGCAGGCGAACAGTTTCATTCGGGCTGGTCCGGCAGGAACCAGGCGGTGGAAATCTGGCCGTGTACGCCGGCGAGCTCGAGCTGCAGCTCGTCCATCAGCCGGTGCAGCGCGGCCTCCTCGATCGCCTCCGGCTGCTGCGTGTCGACGATCCGTTGCAGCCGGACCACGGCGCGCAACGGCCCCTCGTGATTCGGCAGCTTGACGATGCTCGCCGCGAGGTCGTCGAGGCAATGAGCCACCGCGCGCGGAAACAGCGGGTCGGTCAGCAGGAAGCGGATGACGTCCTCGTCGCGGATTCGCCGGCGCACGTACTGGCGGTACATCTGGTAGCCGGACAGCGACTTCAGCACGGCCATCCACAGCGTGTTGTCGAGGCGCGCTTCCGCCGCGCGCGCGCCGAGCAACGAAGCGGCGGCGATGTCGATGATCCGCGTCGTCATGTCGGCCCGCTCAAGGGTGCGGCCAAGGCGGATGAAATTGTAGGCGTCGCCATGGCTCATCGTGCCTGACAACGACCCGGTCAGCTGCTGCACGCGCTGCACGACGCCCGACAGCACCTCGTGTCGCCGGCGCGGCGAGGCGGCCTTGGGCAGCGTCTGCTTGCCGTAGAGATAGAGCTCGTTGACGCTGCGCCAGGCCTCGGTCGGGCAAAGGTCGCGGGTGGTACGGAAATTTTCCCGCGCCTGGCCCAGCGAGGCGACGATCGAGCTCGGGCTCGCCGGGTCGGAGATCAGGAACTTCAGCGTCTCGCGGTCGCCGCCCTTCGGATAGCGGGCGCTGAATGCGCCGCGCGCGCCGCAGATTTCCACCAGCAGCGGCCAGCTGACGCCGGCCTCTTCCGGCAGGTCGAGCAGCGCGGTGTCGTAGACCCGCACGAAGCGCGCCGTGTTCTCGGCCCGCTCGAGATAGCGGGCGCCCCAGTACATGCGCTCGGCCACGCGTGACAGCATGCTCAGTCCTCTCCGGTCTCGACGACCCAGGTGTCCTTGCTGCCGCCGCCCTGGCTGGAGTTGACGATCAGCGAGCCCTTGACGAGCGCGACACGCGTCAGCCCGCCGGCGGTCACCGCGCTGCGCTCTCCCTGGAGGCTGAAGGGGCGCAGGTCGAGATGCCGCGGCTCGAGCCGGCCGCGCACCAGCGTCGGCGCCGTGGACAGGTTCAGCACCGGCTGCGCGACATAGTTGCGCGGCTGACGCTTGACCAGCCGGCGAAACTTGTCGATGTCCTCGGCTGACGCCGCCGGGCCGATCAGCATGCCGTAGCCGCCCGACTCGTTGACCGGCTTGACGACCAGCTCGGCCAGCTTGTCCAGCACGAAGCGCCGGTCCTCGTCGTCGATGCAGGCATAGGTCGGCACATTCGGCAGGATCGGTTCCTCGCCGAGGTAATAGCGGATGATGTCCGGCACATAGGCGTACACCAGCTTGTCGTCGGCGACGCCGGCGCCCGGCGCGTTTGCGATGGCCACATTGCCGGCACGCCAGGCGCGCATCAGGCCGGGCACGCCCAGCATCGAGTCCGGCCGGAAGGCCTCCGGGTCGAGAAAAGTGTCGTTGACCCGCCGGTAGATGACGTCGACACGCTCCAGCCCCGCGATCGTGCGCATGTAGACGCAGTCGTCGTCGGCGACCACGAGATCGCCGCCCTCGACGAGTTCGGCGCCCATGGCCTGGGCAAGATAGGCGTGCTCGAAATACGCAGAGTTGTAGATCCCCGGCGTCAGCACGACGACCTCCGGGTAGTCGAGCGGCCGCGGCGACAGCGACGCGAGCGTGTCGAACAGCAGCGAGGGATAGTCGTCGACCGGCAGGATGCGCGTGTGCGCGAACAGCTCCGGGAACACCTGCTTGGTGACGATGCGATTCTCGAGCATGTAGGAGACGCCGGACGGCACCCGGAGGTTGTCCTCGAGCACGTAGATCGTGCCGTCTGCGTCGCGCACTAGGTCGCTGCCGCAGATGTGCGCCCAGGCGCCGTGGACGGGCCTGGCGCCGATGCATTCCTTGAGGAAATTCCCCGAGCTCTCGAGCAAGGCCCTCGGGAAGCGGCCGTCGGCGACGATGCGCTGCTCGTTGTAGACATCGTCGATGAACATGTTCAGCGCCGCCAGGCGCTGCTTGAGCCCGGCCTCGATGTGGCGCCACTCGGTGGCCGGGATGACCCGCGGGATGATGTCGAACGGCCACGCGCGGTCGATGTTCTGGCCTTCACTGTAGACCGTGAAGGTGATGCCCATCTCGAGGATCGCGCGTTCCGCCGCTTCCTGGCGGCGGCTCAGCTGTGTCGGGCTCAGCGAGGAAAGATATTTCGCCAGCTTGCGGGCGTGCGGCCGCGGGCGCCCGGGACCGCTGAGCAGCTCGTCCCATGACGTTCCCGGGTCGTATTCGCTCCAGCTGATCTTCATCCGCCGTTTCCTGCCTTCGGAACCCGACCCAGAGGATACCAGCCCCGCGCGCCGGCCCGGCAGAAGGCCTCATTCGTCGATGCTGAAACGCACGTCGGCGCCGGTGCCGAGCCGCTCGATCAGCAGTTCTCCAAGGGCCGTGGCCGGCGTCCATGAGCCGCCGCCGACCGGCAGCCGGTCGCCATCCAGCGCGAGGCACATGGCTGCCTCGGCGAGCATGCGGGCCGTGGCGCCGTAGCCGGGGTCGCGCCGGCCGATGACGCGCGCCTGCAGGTGGCGCTGCGGCGCCGTAGAGTGCCGGCCGATCAGCAACATCTCGAAGCCGCCGGCCTCGCGCGCGGCCTCGCCGGGCCCCTGGCCGGGCTGCGGCAGGAACAGGCGGTTCATCAGCGCGCGCGCCGGGCCGACCGAGGCGGCGGCCATGAAGCCGCCGAGCGCGCCGGTCAGCGCGGTGGCACGCGCCAGGCCGACGATTCCCTTGCCCGTCATCACCGACTCGCTGTAGCGGAAACGACGGCCCCAGGGCCAGCCGAGCAGCGCATGGCTGCGGCGCACGATGCGTGTGTTGATGGACGCCATGACGAACGGTGCGGTCCAGCTGTCGGCGTCGAGATCGCGCAGCGGCCGTGCCTGGTCGCGCCCGTCCGGGCCGGTGTTGTCGCCGGCGGGATTGAGCGCGTAGGGATTGCCCATGACACGGCGGTCCTCGGGACTGCGCTTGGCCACCTCGAGGGCGTTCAGCATGCTGGCGACCGTGCCGCCGCTGAAGCTGCCCCTCATCTTGCGGACGAACAGCTTGACCGAGTTGCAGGGCCGCCCGAAGCGCTCGATGGCCTGCTGCTGCACGAACAGGCAGCCGAGGTCCGACGGGATCGAATCGAAGCCGCAGGAATGCACGATGCGCGCGCCGGTTTCGGCCGCGCGCGCCTCGTGCGCATCGATCATGCGGCGCATCCAGTGCACCTCGCCGCTGAGATCGCAGTAGCTCGTGCCGGTGTCGGCGCAGGCGGCGACCAGCGGCGAGCCGTACAGCGCATAAGGGCCGACCGTCGAGCAGACGGCGCGCGTCTGGCGGGCCAGCGCGGCGAGCGAGCGGGGCTCGAGGCTGTCGGCGAGCACGACCGGGATGTCCGGTGCGCCGATCTCGCCGAGCAGCGCGGCAAGCTTGTCCGGGTTGCGGCCGCCGACCGCCCAGCGCAGCTTGCGCGCAGCCGCCACGCGCGCGAGGTGTTCGGCGACGAGGCGCCCCGTGAAGCCGGTGGCGCCCCAGAGGACCAGGTCGAACTTGCGTGCGTGCATCTTGGGTCCGGTTGCGCGCGGGTCAGGCAGACAAGCCGTTAACGATAGCAAGAATGGGCCGCGCCAGGGGGGTAGGTAGCGACGCGCGCGCAGGGATTCCATAATCGGGCCTTTGTCGTCCAGCAGCGGAGATGCCCATGAAGACGCGCGCCGCCGTGGCCCTCGAGGCCGGCAAGCCCCTGTCCATCGAGACGGTCGACCTCGACGGTCCGCGCGCCGGCGAGGTGCTCGTCGAAATTCGCGCGACCGGCGTCTGCCACACCGACGCTTTCACGCTGTCCGGCGAGGACCCGGAGGGCGCGTTTCCCGCGATTCTCGGTCACGAGGGCGCCGGGATCGTCGTGGACGTCGGGCCCGGCGTGAAGTCGATCCGCAAGGGCGATCACGTCATTCCGCTGTACACGCCGGAATGCCGCGAGTGCGAGTACTGCCTGAACCCCAAGACCAACCTGTGCCAGGCGATCCGCGCCACTCAGGGCCGGGGGCTGATGCCGGACGGCTCGAGCCGCTTCTCGCTCGACGGCCGTCCGCTGCTGCACTACATGGGCTGCTCGACTTTTTCGAACTACACGGTGCTGCCGGAGATCGCCGTAGCAAGGATTCGCGAGGATGCGCCATTCGACAAGGTCTGCTACATCGGCTGCGGCGTCACGACCGGTATCGGCGCGGTGGTGTTCACTGCCAAGGTCGAGCCGGGCTCGACGGTCGCGGTGTTCGGCCTCGGCGGCATCGGCCTGAACGTCGTGCAGGGCGCGCGGCTGGTCGGCGCCGACCGCATCATCGGCGTCGATACCAACCCCGCCAAGGCGCCGCTGGCCGAGCGCTTCGGCATGACCGATTTCATCAATGCCGCCGAGTCGCCCGACGTGGTCGCGGAGATCATCGCGCTGACCAACGGTGGCGTGGACTACAGCTTCGAGTGCATCGGCAACGTCAAGGTGATGCGCCAGGCGCTGGAATGCTGCCACAAGGGCTGGGGTACCAGCGTCATCATCGGCGTGGCCGGCGCCGGGCAGGAAATCGCGACGCGCCCGTTCCAGCTCGTGACCGGCAGAAACTGGCGCGGCAGCGCATTTGGCGGTGCGCGCGGCCGCACCGACGTACCGAGGATCGTCGACTGGTACATGGACGGCAAGATCAACATCGACGACCTGATCACCCACACCATGCCGCTGGACGAGATCAACACGGCCTTCGACCTGATGCACGAGGGCAAGAGCATCCGCTCCGTGGTGCTGTACTGAGATGGCCGCGGCCAACGGCCTCGAGACACTGTCCACGCATCGCTGCTTCGGCGGCACGGTCGGCTATTACCGGCATCGCTCGACGCTCAACGACTGCGACATGCGCTTCGCGGTCTACACGCCGCCGGCGGCGAGCAAAGGTCCGGTGCCGGTGGTGACCTGGCTGGCGGGTCTGACCTGCACCGAGGAGACCTTCATGATCAAGGCCGGCGCGCAGCGCGTTGCCGCCGAGCTCGGCCTGATGCTGGTCGCGCCGGACACGAGCCCGCGCGGCGCGGATGTGCCGGATGCCGAGGACGGTGCCTGGGACCTCGGGCTCGGCGCGGGCTTCTACCTGGATGCGACGCAGTCGCCGTGGTCGCGCCATTACCGCATGTACAGTTACCTCGCGACGGAGCTGCCGGGCGTCATCGGCGGCGCATTCCCGGCCGATCTGCGCCGCCAGGGAATTTTCGGCCACTCGATGGGCGGCCACGGCGCGCTGGTGATGGCGCTGCGGAGCCCGGGGCGCTATGCCTCCGTTTCGGCATTCGCGCCGATCGCGGCGCCGAGCCGGTGCCCGTGGGGCGAGAAGGCATTTTCAGCGTATCTCGGCCCGGACCGCGGCGCCTGGGCCGGCTGGGATGCGACCGAGCTGCTGCGGCGTGCCGGCGACCGGCGCGGGCACCCGAAGATCCTCGTGGACCAGGGCCTGGACGACCCGTTCCTCGCCGTCCAGCTGTACCCGGAGGCCCTCGAGGCCGCCTGCGCAGAGGTTGGCCAGGCTCTCGAGCTGCGTCGCCACGCCGGCTACGACCATGGTTACTACTTCATCTCGTCGTTCATCGAGGACCATCTCCGTCACCACGCCGCGCAGTTGGACCGGCCATGAGTGAAGCCGATCGCGAGCGCTGGGATACGCGCTACGCGCGGGACGAACTCGTCATGGGGCCGGCGCCCAAGCCATTCGTGCTGGCGCTGGAGCACGTCCTGCCGCGCGCCGGCCGCGCGCTCGAGATCGCCTGCGGCGAGGGCCAGCTCGCGGCCTGGCTGGCGCAGCGCGGGCTGGCGGTCACGGCCGTCGACATCTCGGCCGTCGCGCTCGACAAGCTGTGCAACCGCGCCGCGGCAGAGGGCTTCGCCGGGCGCCTGCGCGCCATCGAGGCAGACCTCGACGACGGCCTGCCTCCCATCGAGCCGGGCCTCGACCTGGTGACCTGCGTGGACTTTTACTCGCCGGCGATCATGATGCGGGCGCGCAAGCTGCTCGCACCCGGCGGCATGCTGCTGGTGCAAGTGCTGTTGCAGTCGCCCGGCGGCGACAGCCCGCACCGGGCTGCGCCGGGCGAGGCGCTGGCCTTCGCCAGGGGCCTGCACCTGCATTACTACCGCGAAGGGATGATCGGCGGCCGGCCGCTTGCGCAGCTGCTCGCGCAGCGCGCGCCGGCCCCGAGCCTGGCATTCAGCGACTGAGGACGAGCTTGCCGTCGTCGGTGATGCGCAGCAGGTATTCCTCGTTGCCGTGCACAATGACGACCTCGTTGTCGCCGCCGAGCACGACCTTGCTCGGGATTCGCGCCGGCCGCGTGCCGAGGCGACTCGCCACGCCGGTGGTCCCGGTCGGACGAGGCTCGGGAGTCGGTTTGTTCATTCGAGGGTCCTCGGGCGCCCGCTGCATGGACTGCAACTCTGGGGTCGCCCGGGGCGTCCCGGCAATCGGGGATTCCCGCAGGCCGGGCGCGGCTCAGTCGGCGCCAAGGGCCGCACCGGCCAGGTCCTCGAGCCGGGACCGTTGCGCCGTCAATGACCGGTGCACCGCCAGCTGGCCGCGCGCGCGGGCCAGGTTGTGTTCCGCCCGGCTCGGGAACAGGCGGGGATTCCAGCCGAAATAGCACTCGTTCAGGATATCCGCGCAGAAGCGCGCGGCCAGCTCGACCTGGATCGTCGCGGTGGCGCCGACGGCCGCACCCGCCTCGTCGCCGCGCAGCCAGCCGCCGGCCGCCGCGCCGTAGCCGCCCACCGCGGCGGCGAACAGCTCCGCGGAGAAGCTGCCACGCGGGTCGTCCTCGCCGGCCACGTTGCACCACGAGCGGAACGCGTCGCCGAGCTCATAGGGCAGCGCCATGCGCCCGAGCGTGTCGAGGTCGAGCATACACAGCGCGCAGTCGCGGTCGGCCGCGAACACGAGATTGCTGATCTTCGGGTCGCCGTGCACGACGCGGCCGGGCGTGTCCGGCAACGGGGCCAGCGCCGCGGCGGCGGCAAAAATCTCGTCGGCGAGCGCCGCGGTGGCCGAATACAGGCGATGACCGTGATGGCTTGCAAGAGCGCGTGCCAAGTCAGCGAGGTGCCGGGCGGGCTCGTGGACCGGCGGCCGCACATGCCGGAACTCGTGCGCAAGATCGTCGAGTGCGCGATGGAAGGTGGCGAGCAATCGGCCCGCCTCGGCGGCCTGCGCGGTATTCTCGATGGCATCGAGGACCCGTCCGGGCACCCGCGTCAGCACCCGCCACGCGCCGGCGGGATCCGGCGCCCACAGTCGCCCGTCGCAGTCCGGGACGAGGCGGGGCGTCAGCACGCCCCGGGCGGCGAGATGCGCGGTCACGGCCGCGATGTCCTCGTTCACCACGGGCGGAAACATCGGGTTGAGCTGCTGCAGGACCCGCCATTCGCCACCGTGTTCGCGCGCCAGGAAGGTCCTGTTGATCAGCCCGCTGCCGAGCGGCCGGACCGACTCGATCCGCAGCCTCCAGGCGGCCAGGATGCGGGGATCGACGGGGGGCAGGGCATTCACCGGGAGCATCCTCCATGGCGGGGCGCATCGCGGCAAGCCCTGCCGGTGCGTTGCGACGCAACACGGCCTGTCGTAGGCTCGGCACCACTATGGATAGCATCGTCAAGACCGTTCACAAGTTCGGCGGTACCAGCCTCGCTGGCGTTGCCGAGTTCCGCCAGGTCATCGCGATCCTCGCGGCCGCCGAGACCCGACCCGTCGCCGTCGTCGTGTCGGCCCCCGCCGGCATCACCGACGCGCTGCACAGCCTCGTGCACTCGGCGGAGACCGGCGGGGACTGGCCCTTCGGGCTCGACGCGCTCGTCAGCCGCTGCGGCGCGCTCGCGGCGGGCCTGCTCGACAGTGAGCCGCTCGCGGCATGGCGCGCGGCGCTGGACCGGGAGCGTGACGACATCCACGACGTGCTGAAGGCGACCGCGCTGATCGGCCGTGCGCCGCCCGAGGTCTACGCGCTGGTCGCCGGGCATGGCGAAATCTGGTCCGCGCGCCTGCTGGCAGCGGCGCTGGCGGCGCGCGGCATCGCTGCCGACTGGCTCGACGCCCGCGATGCCCTGACCGTCATCAACAGCGAGCTCGGCCCCACCGTTGCCTGGGAACAGACGCGGTTGCGCTTTGCCGCGGCCTGGACGCCGCCGCCGGCAATCCGGGTCATCACGGGCTATATCGCGCGCGACGAGCATGGCGGGCCCACGACCCTGGGGCGCAACGGCAGCGACTTCTCGGCCTCGATCTTCGCGGCGCTGCTCGATGCCCGGGAGGTCGTCATCTGGACGGATGTCGACGGCGTCATGAGCGGCGATCCGCGCCGCATACCGGACGTCTCGATCATTCCCGAGCTCTCGTGGCACGAAGCGATGGAGCTGGCTTATTTCGGCGCCAAGGTGCTACATCCGCGTACCATGGCGCCGCTGGTCGCGCGCAGCATCCCGGTTTGGATCAGGAACACGGCGCGGCCGGATTCGCCCGGCACGCGCATCGGCGCGCTGACCGCCGCGGGCGGCGTCAAGGGCGTCACGACGATCTCCGGCATGGCGCTGCTGAATCTCGAGGGTGCCGGGCTGATCGGCGTACCCGGCACCGCGAGCCGCCTGTTCGAGGCGCTGCGCAACGCCGGGATCTCGGTCGTGCTGATCTCGCAGGGCAGCTCGGAGCACTCGATCTGCTGTGCCGTGCCCGACAGCGACGGGCAGCGCGCGCGCACCGCCGTCGAGAGCGCCTTTGCCGCGGAGATCGGCCAGGGGCAGGTCGAGGGCGTCTTTCTGCTGCCGGGCTGCAGCATCATCGCGGTCGTCGGCGAGGGCATGCGCGGCCTGCCCGGCGTGGCCGCGAAGCTGTTCGGCGCACTCGGGCGCGCGGGCGTCAACGTGCGCGCGATTGCCCAGGGTGCCTCCGAGCGAAACATCTCGGCCGTGATTCCGAGCGAGGACGCTGATCGCGCGCTGCGCGCGGTGCATGCCAGCTTCTACCTGTCGCCGCAGGCCGTGTCGATCGGCGTCATAGGTCCCGGCGGCGTGGGCGGGCAGCTGCTCGACCAGCTGGCCGGCGAGATTCCGCGCCTCGCGGCCGAGTCGCGCATCGATCTGCGGGTGCGCGCCGTGGCCGGCTCGCGCCGCATGCTGCTGGCGCCGCGCACCGTCGCGCTCACGGGCTGGCGGGAAGCGCTCGACGGCGGCAGCCCCACCGACCTCGAGGTCTTTACCGCGCATGTCCAGGCCGAGCACCTGCCGCACGCGGTGATCATCGACTGCAGCGGCGTCGCAGAGGTCGCGGATCGTTACACCGACTGGCTGGCGCGCGGCATCCACGTCATCACGCCGAGCAAGCTGGCGGCGTCCGGGCCGCTGGCGGTGTGGCGGCGCCTGCAGCAGACGCGGCGCGCGGCCGGCGTGCGCTATCTCGGCGAGACCACCGTGGGCGCCGGGCTGCCGATCATCCAGACGCTCCGCGACCTGCGCCAGACCGGCGACGAGATCATCGCGATCGAGGGCATCCTCTCGGGCACGCTGGCCTTCCTGTTCAACGGCTATGACGGCACAAAGCCGTTTTCCGCGATTGTGCGCGAGGCGCGTGCGCTCGGATTCACTGAGCCCGACCCCCGTGACGATCTCTCCGGCCGCGACGTCGCGCGCAAGCTCGTGATCCTGGCGCGCGAGATGGGGCTCGAGCTCGAGCTCGAGCAAGTCGAGGTGCAGAGCCTGGTGCCGGCGGCCCTGGCTGGCGGCAGCATCGACGAGTTCCTCGACGGGCTGGCGGACTCGGATGCGCTGATGCTCGAGCGCCTCGACGCAGCGCGCGCGCAGGGCCACGTGTTGCGCTACGTGGCGCGGCTCGACGGCCGCACCGGCCGGGCTGTCGTCGGTCTCGAGGAGTTGCCCGGCGATCATCCCTTCGCCTACGCGCGACTCACCGACAACGTCGTGCAGTTCGTCACGCGCCGCTACCAGGACAACCCGCTGGTCGTGCAGGGCCCGGGCGCCGGGCCGGCCGTGACCGCGGCCGGCGTGTTCGCCGACCTGCTGCGCCTGACCGCCTACCTCGGCGCGGACGTCTGATGCGCTTCACGAGCACGCGCGGCACGGCGCCGCCGGTGCCGGCCGGCGCGGCGATGCTCGCCGGCCTGGCGCCGGACGGCGGCCTGTACGTGCCGGAGGCTTTTCCCTCGCTCGATGCCGGCGCGCTGCCTGGCGACGCCGCGCTGGCGGCCACTGCCGCGGGGGTACTCGCGCCGTTCGTCGCCGGCGAAGCGCTGGCTGATGAGCTGGCTGCAGTGTGTGCCGAGGCGCTGGATTTCCCGACGCCGTTGACCGCGGCGGACGGCTTCCGGGTGCTGGAACTGTTCCACGGTCCCACCGCGGCGTTCAAGGACGTCGGCGCGCGCTTTCTCGCGGCCTGCCTTGCGCGGCTGGCGGCGGGCCGCGAGCGCAGCGTGCTGGTCGCAACCTCGGGCGACACCGGCGGCGCGGTCGCGGCGGCGTTCAGCGGCCGGCCCGGTTTCCGGGTGGTGCTGCTGTACCCCAGGGGCCGCGTGTCGGACCGCCAGGAGGCGCAGCTGACGGCGTGGGGCGGCAACGTGCTCAGCCTGCGCGTGGACGGCGACTTCGACGACTGCCAGCGCATGGTCAAGGAGGTCTTCGCCGATGCCGGCCTGCGCGAGCGCGCCGGCCTGAGCTCCGCCAACAGCATCAGCATCGGCCGCCTGTTGCCGCAGATGGCCTACTACGCCTGGGCCTCACTGCGCTTGTTCCGGGATACCGGCGTCGCGCCCGGCTTCATCATTCCGAGCGGCAACCTCGGCAACTCGCTGGCCTGCGTGTGGGCGCGGCGCAGTGGCCTGCCTGTCGGGCCGATCGTGCTGGCGACCAATGCGAACGAGACGGTCGGCGACTTCTTTGCCGGCGCGCCATGGGCGCCGCGCCCGACGGTGCAGACACTGGCGACAGCGATGGATGTCGGCAACCCGAGCAACATGGAGCGGCTGCTGCACCTGGCCGGCTCGGCGGAAGCGGCGCGGCGCGAGGCGCGCGCAGTGCGCGTGTCCGACGACGAGATCCGCGACGCGATCCGTGCCGGCCCGGCGCGATACGGCCGCACCTGGTGCCCGCACACGGCGACCGCGGTGCGCGCATGGGAGTCGCTCGGCCGCGAGCGCGACGAGCGCCCCTGGGTGGTCGTCGCGACCGCGCATCCGGCCAAGTTCGACGACGTCGTCGAGCCGCTGATCGGCGCGACGGTGCCGCTGCCGCCGGCGCTGGCTGAGCTGATGGCGCGGCCGCGGCAATTCGTCGAGATCGGGCCGGATTCCGCGACGCTCAAGGAACTCGTTGCAGAGTTGTCCGCCTAGGGATACCGGCCGGCGCCGTGGTCCGCCCCGGTCAGATCGACAGCGAGCCTTCGCGGAAATCGGTCTCGGCGAGGTGCACGTTGACCAGCACCGGGCGACCCGCGGCGGACAGTTCCCGGGCCCGCGCGAGCACCGGGGCGATCTCCTCGTCGCGGGTGATGACGAGTCCCTCGGCGCCGAGGCCCTCCGCCGCGCGGTGATAATCCGTGCGGGCCAGGCGGACGCCAACGTCGTCCTTCAGCATCTTGATCTGCTCGCGCGCGATCTGTGCCCAGCAGGCGTCATTGCCGACGATCGCAATCGGTGCCAGCCCATGGCGCACGTAGCTGTCGAACTCGATCAGGCTGTAGCCGAGCGAGCCGTCGCCGTACAGGATCCACACCTGGGCGGATGGGCGCGCGCGCGCCGCGCCGATGGCGAAGCCGCCGCCGACGCCGAGCGTGCCGAAGGCGCCGGGGTCGAGCCAGCGCAGCGGCCCGCGCGGCCGCACTACGTAGGAGGCCGTGCCGACGAAGTCGCCGCCATCGGCGACCAGCACGCTGTCGTCGGGCAGCACCGCATCGATCTCGCGGCACAGCCGCAGCGGGTTGACGCCCTGGCCGCTGACCGCGGCGCGCGTCGTGATGTCGGCCTCGCGGGCCGCATCGCGGGCAGTCAGTTCCGCGAACCACAGGGGCCGCTCCGGGGGCGGGCCCTGCATCGCGTCGGCCATGTCGCGCAGGCACAGGCCCGGATCGGCGACCAGGCCGTCGTCCGGCTTGCGGTTGAGCCGCAGCTCGCGCCGGCTCAGGTTGAACGACACGAGGTGCGCGCTACGGCGGATCTGCTTGCCGTAATCGAGGCGGAAATCGCAGGGCACACCCGCGAGAATCACGAGATCGGCGCCCTTGATCGCGTCGCGTCGCCGGTGGCGGAACAGCAGCGGGTGTTCCGCGCCGAGCAGGCCGCGCGCCATGCCGGAGAGATACACGGGAATGCCCAGCTTGATGATCGCGTCACGCACCAGGTCAGCATCGCCGGCGCGCGCCAGCGCCTGGCTGCCGCAGACCATGATCGGACGCTGGGCGGCAGCGACCCGTTTCGCAATGTCGCGGATCGCGTCAGGACGCGGCAGCACGGCCGGGGACTCGCTGGCGGGCTTCGGCATGCGGTCGCCGCCCGCGAACAGGCGACTGGTATGCCAGTTCAGGTAGGCGCGCACGGCCTTGTCGGCGAGCTTGTCCCCGCGGGGCATGCTGTCGGCGTACCAGCCGCGGATGATCTCCTCGTCGTACAGCAGGTCGACCGGGCACTCGACGAATACCGGCCCGGGCACGCCGGTGTCCGACACCTCCAGCGCTTCGACGACCGCGGGTGCCAGGTCGCGCAGCCGTTTCACGGCCCGCGCGTACTTCACATGAGGCGCCATCAGCGGCATCTGCTCGATGTCCTGCAATGCGCCGCGCTTCTTCAGCGCCGTCGCCGTGGCGCCACCGAGCACCAGCACCGGCGACTGCGCCAGCTGCGCGTTCTTCAGCGGCGTGATGGTGTTTGTCAGGCCGGGGCCCGCGGTGACGGCAGCGACACCCGGGATGCCGGTGAGCCGCGCATAGGCGTCCGCCGCGAACACCGCGGTCGCTTCGTCGCGGACGTCGGTCACGCGGATGCCGATCCGCTTGGCCTCGACGAGGATCGGCGAGATGTGTCCGCCGCAGAGCGTGAAAATTTCCCGGACTCCGCGGTCGTAGAGTACGCGGGCGATACGTGCTCCGCCGTTCATAGCTCGTTCCTCAGCGTTGTGCGCCTACGCCCCAGGCCAGAGCGTAGTCTACCCCGCTGAGCACCGACGGCGGTGCTTCTACGGGGCCGCCGGGCGGCAGCCCGAAGCGCACGCCGCAGTGCGGACGGATGTCGCGCTCGACGTCGAGGCCCGGCATGACGATCTCGAGCACCAGGCCCCCCGGCGTCAACCTGAAGGCGCCGACGGTGGTCACATACCACGCTTCCTTGCCGTTCTTCAGCGCCTGGTCGCCGCTGAACGTGACCTCGGAGACGGCGTCGATCAGCTTGGGCTGGCCAGCCTCCTCCAGCACCATCCGTCCCGCCTCGATGCGCCATTTTGCCCCTTGCATGAAGGTGCCGACGAAGATGCAGATGCGCGCGCTCGCCGTGATGCTGGGCAAGCCGCCGGGGCCGACATAGTCGGTCAGGCGAGAACCGCGCCGGGAGACGTTGACGTTGCCGGCGGCGTCGACCTCGAGAAAGCCGAGCACGGTTGCATCGAGGTGATCCTGGTAGTGCCGGAACATCCAGGCTGAGCTTTCCATGCGTTGCGGGTTCACGGCCGCGCCGAAATAGATCCCGGGGGCCGGCAGGCCGCCGTACACGCCGGTTTCCGTCGTGAACGTCAGCTCGGGGCGCAGGGCGCTCTGGTACAACTCCCGGCAGACTTCCTCGCCGAAGCCGACGCCGATGTTGACGCAGGCCGGCGCGGAGACGGCGCGCGCGAACACGTGGGCGCCGAGGCGCGCGAGGGCGCATTCGACCGGGCCGCGCACCGGCGTCAGCCGCAGCAGGCGGTTGATGTAGCGCAGCTTCTCGATGGCGGCGTCGTCATCGCCGTCGCCGCCGACGGTGAACAACCGCCAGCAGTCGCGTTGCGGCGACAGGATCGTCTGTTCCTGGCGAGGATTCACGACGACGGCGTCGACCAGCGCCGCCGGCAGGCTGATCCGCGCCGGATCGGCGGGGATCACGCCGGCGACCGACACCAGTACCCGGCCGCCGTTCGACTTGGCTGCGCGCGCCGCCTCGCGATTCTCGGTGATCGTCGCGGCGTCGTGAAAATAGATGTTGCCTGCCGCGTCGGCCCACGGCGCAGCGATCACGGCGACCTCCAGCCGCGGCAGCCGGTAGCACAGCAAGTCGCCTTCGCTGTCGATGAAGTTTTCGCGCGCGTCCGGCGTGACCGCGGAGCCCCGGCCACAGCGCGGATCGAGCACCGTGCCGATGCCGGTATTGCTGAGCACGGTGTCGCCGTCGGCACCCTGCGCCTCGAGCGCAAAACACATTTCCCCCTGCGGCATGACATGCAGCTCGAGCTGCCCGGCCTCCGCCAGCGCCAGCAGCGACTTCGTCGTCTCGACATGACCGGAGACAAAGCGCGTGACGAGTCCGGCGAGGCCGACTTCCTCGACGGTGCCGGGAGCGCGGCCGCGTCCGCCTTGGCCGCCGACCGCGATCCAGGTCAATCCGCGCGGCTTGCCGCGCGCCTGGAAGCTCTCCCTGATCGCCCAGAACAGTGTCGAGCAGCGCGCGTTGCCGGCCATCCCGGTCGACAGGCAGCAGGCGCCGTCCGGGATCAGCCCGACGGCCTCGCGGGCCGACATGAAGCGTGCATCGAGCGTGCCGGCGGGCCGGTAATCGAGGTTTCGACGCGACCAGGTCAGGCGCCACTGTACGATGCGCGCGGCGAGCAGGATTCTGTCGATGAGGCGCATGGTGTCTGCGGATAATGCCGCATCGGCGCCCGGATTCCATCAGGAATATCCCCAAGCGTTGCGCCTTCAGCCGCACCGGGCCTGACCGGCCCCGCCGGCTGGGCTATGCTGGCCGCCCTTGCTCGCGGGAGGACGACTACATTGATGGAACCGCAGGAAGCGCTGGCCCGGCTGCGGGCTGAACTCGACGCGATCGACGGCGACCTGGTCGACATGGCGGCGCGGCGCCAGGCCATCGTTGCCGAGATCGGTCGCCTGAAGCGGCAACATCGCCAGCCGACCCGCGACTACACGCGCGAACGCGAGGTGCGCGAGCTGGCGCGGTCGCGGGCCGCCAGCCGGGGGCTGGATCCGGACCTCGGCGAGCGCCTCGTCGGCGCAATGATCGAGGCGTCGCTGACCAGCCAGGAGCGCGACCGACTCGAGGCGCTCGGCGCCGGCGCGGGGCGCAGCGCCCTGGTCATCGGCGGGGCCGGCCGCATGGGACGCTGGTTCACGGAGTTTTTGGCCACCCAGGGATGGGCGGTCGGGGTCGCCGATCCCGCCGGGCCGGTCCCGGGCCTGCCATGGCATCCCGATTGGCATGAGCCGGTGCGCGGCGCGGAGCTGATCATCGTCGCGGCGCCGCTCGCCGCGACCGCCGGCATACTGGCGGAACTCGTCGCATTGCGGCCGACGGGGCTGGTCGTCGAGATCGGCTCGATCAAGGCGCCGGTGGCGAAATCGCTCGCCGCATTGCGCGATGCCGGTGTCGCGGTTGCATCCATTCACCCGATGTTCGGTCCGGATGTGCGGCTGCTCGCCGGCCGCCACGTCATCCTCGTGGACATCGGCGCGCCGGCGGCGCAGGCGGCCGCGCGCGGCCTGTTCGAGCCGACCTCGGCCGGCCTCGCGGAAATGTCCCTCGAGCAGCATGACCGCCTGGTCGCGTGGGTGCTGGGGCTTTCGCACGCGGCCAACATAGCGTTCTTCACGGCCCTGGCCGGCAGCGGCCGCAGCATTGCGGAGCTGGCGGCATTCGCGAGCACAACCTTCGGTGCGCAGTTGCGTGTCGCAGCACGCGTCGCGCAGGAGAACCCGGAGCTGTATTTCGAGATCCAGTCGACCAATCCGCACGGCATCGAGCCGCTGCGTGCGCTTGCCGCGGCTGCGGCCGCCGTCGAGCGCGCGGTCTCCGCCGACGACGGCCTGGCGTTTGCCGCGATGATGCGCGCCGGTGCGCGCTACCTCGATGAAGTCACACGCTAACAGGGAAAACCGGATGGAACAGGAACGCATTCTCGTCGGTGGCGGCAGCGCCGGCCACGTGCTGCTCGACCCTCGCTATGCCAACCGCCATGGCCTGATCGCCGGGGCCACGGGCACGGGCAAGACGGTGTCGCTGCAGGTCCTCGCGGAGGCCTTCTCGGCACGCGGCGTCCCCGTGTTCCTTGCCGACGTCAAGGGCGACCTGGCCGGGTTGTCGCAGGCGGGCACGCCACACCCACGCACCGACGAACGCGTCGCGACGATCGGCATGCCGCCCCCGGCGCTCTCGGCGTTCCCGGTCGTGTTCTGGGACGTGTTCGGCCAGGGCGGGCATCACCTGCGCACGACCGTCTCGGAAATGGGCCCGATGCTGCTCGCGCGGCTGCTCGAGCTCAACGACACCCAGGAGGGCGTGCTGCAGGTCGTGTTCCGGTTCGCGGACGAGGAAGGGCTGCTGCTGCTCGACATGCCCGACCTGCGCGCGCTGCTGAACCATGCCGCGGAACGGGACCAGGAAATTTCCGCGCGCTACGGCCTGATCACGCGCGCCTCGATCGGCGCCATCCAGCGGCGCCTGCTGGCGCTGGAGGCGCAGGGCGGCGACAATTTCTTCGGCGAGCCGGCGCTGAAGCTCGCCGACATGATGCGCACCGACCTGTCCGGGCGCGGCATCATCAACGTACTCGACGCGCGGGTGCTGTTCCATTCGCCGCGCGTCTATGCCACCTGCCTGCTGTGGCTGCTGGCGGAATTGTTCGAACAGCTGCCCGAGATCGGTGATCCGCCGGTGCCCAGGCTGGTGTTTTTCTTCGACGAGGCGCACCTGCTGTTCGACAACGCGCCGCCCGCGCTGGTTTCCAAGGTCGAGCAGGTGGTGCGCCTGATTCGCTCCAAGGGGGTAGGCGTCTGGTTCGTGACCCAGAGCCCGCTCGATCTGCCCGACCCGGTGCTCGGGCAGCTTGGCAACCGCATCCAGCATGCGTTGCGCGCATTCACGCCGCGGGACCAGAAGGCGGTGCGTGCGGCCGCGACGACCTTCCGGCAGAACCCCGCGCTGGACACCGAGACGGTTATCAAGGAACTCGGCGTCGGCGAGGCGCTGGTTTCGATGCTGGAGGACCGCGGCGTGCCGGGCATCGTGCAGCGCTGCCTGGTGCGGCCGCCGTGCTCGCGGATCGGCCCGGTTACCGACGAGGAGCGTGCCGTCGTGCGCGGCCGCAGTCCGGTCGGCGCGACTTATGACGAGGCCATCAACCGCGAATCGGCCTACGAGATCCTGTCGGTGCGGGCCGCGCAGGCGGCGGCCGACGCGGCATCGGACGCTGCCGCAAAGCAAGCCGCCAAGGAAGCCGAGGCAGCCGCTCGCGCCGCGGAGCGGGCGAAGAACGCGAGCCGCCCGCGCGCCAGCAATCGCCAGGGCTACGTCGAAGCGGCGACCAAGAGCGCGGTGCGCAGCATGAGCACCACGCTCGGCCGCAGTCTCGGCCAGTCGCTGTTGCGCGGCGTGCTCGGCTCCTTGTCGAAGCGCCGCTAAGCCGCCGCGCGCGCTCGGCCGCGGGCCCGGGCCGTCACAAGCTCCCTTCGCGCGCTCGGCCGCGGGCCCGGGCCGTCACAAGCTCCCTTCGCGCGCTCGGCCGCGGGCCCGGGCCGTCACAAGCTCCCTTCGCTCCAAATAACGTCGCTTAGTGAGCTTGTGACGTCCCGGTCCCGCTACTGCGTTGCCTGCTTGAGCTAAGGCCCTCTGCGTCTCTGCGTCTCTGCGTCTCCGCGCCTCTGCGCCTCTGCGGCTATTCGGTGCGGCCGGCGTATTCGGCGGGCAGGTTCGCGAGCCCGACGGGCGCGCCCCACAGCTTGCGCAGCGGCCCCGACAGCCTGGCGACGTCGCCGCTGGTCCAGAACGCGACGTCGGTGCTGGCGTGAAAGCGGGGGCCGAGTGCGCGCGCGACCTGCTCCACGCGGCGCGCGACCGCCTCGCCCGTGTCGATGACGCGAACGCCCGGTCCGGCAGTCGCCTCGATCACCGGCCGCAGGAACGGATAGTGCGTGCAGCCGAGCACCAGTGTGTCCGCCCCGGCCTTGACCAGCGGCAGCACATAGCGCTCGACCAGTTCGTGGGTATCCGGCCCGTCGAGGTCGCCTGCCTCCACCAGTTCCACGAGGCCGGGGCAGGCGCGGGTCAGCACCTGGATCTCGCCGCCGAACTGGTCCAGCAGCGCGGCGAAGCGCGCACTTTGCAAGGTGCCGACGGTCGCGAGCACGCCGACGATGCCGCTGCGCGTCGCTGCGGTGGCAGGCTTGACGGCCGGTTCCATGCCGACGACCGGCACCGGCAGCGTCTGTCGCAGCAGCGGCACGGCTGCCGCAGTGGCGGTGTTGCAGGCCACGACGATGATGTCGGCGCCGTTGTCCAGCAGGAACCGGGACAGCGACTGGGCGCGCTGCTGGATGAACTCCTCGCTCTGGGAGCCATAGGGCACCCAGGCCGAATCAGCGACATAGGCCAGTGAGGCCGCCGGCATGCGCTGGCGGATCTCCCTGAGCACGGAAACGCCGCCCAGGCCCGAATCGAACATTCCGACGCGCAATGCCGTCTCCCGCTTGAGCCGCCAAAGCTACCGGCCCGCCGGGCGCCAGGCAAGGCGTCGAAGGATTCCCTTTCAGGGGCCTACCGCGAGGCCGGGCCGTGTCTATAATGGGGCGGTCAAACGGCCGTATGACTCCCGGCGTCGACGGCCCCGTCCACCGCCCCAGTCGCCTGCGCCACGGCCCGCCGCCGTGCCGCCCGGCGCCCACGTCAACGGGAAAACGAGCCATGTCAGACGCTTACATACTCGACCACGTGCGCACGCCGCGCGGCCGCGGCAAGCCCGACGGCGCCCTGCACGGCATTACACCGATCCAGCTGTTGACCCAGGTGCTGCAGGCCCTGCGCGATCGCAACGAGCTCGACACGGCGCTGATCGAAGACGTCATCATCGGCTGCGTGGCGCCGGTCGGCGAACAGGGCGCGAACATCGCGCGCGTCGCGGCGCTGAACGCCGGCTATGCCCAGAATGTTCCTGGCAAACAGATCAACCGCTTCTGCGCCTCGGGGCTCGAGGCGGTCAACACTGCGGCGGCGCTGGTCATGTCCGGGCAGGCCGACCTGGTCGTCGCCGGCGGGGTCGAGTCGATGTCGCGCATCCCGATGGGCTCCGACGGGGGCGCAATGGCGACCGATCCGCAGGTCGCGTGGAATACCTATTTCGTCCCGCAAGGCATTGGCGCTGACCTGATTGCGACGATCTACGGCATCAGTCGCGCGGACTGCGACGCCTATGCGCTGGAAAGCCAGCGGCGTGCCGCGCAGGCCTGGCAGGGCGGGCGCTTTGCCGCGTCGATCATGCCGGTCCGCGACCGCCTCGGGCGCGTCGTGCTCGACCGCGACGAACACATGCGGCCGGACACGACGCTGGAGGGCCTCGGTGCGCTGCGCGCCGCCTTCGAAATGCCGGGGCAGCAGGCCGGTTTCGACGCAGTGGCGATCCAGCGCTACCCGGAAGTCGAAGCGATCAACCACGTGCATACCGGCGGCAACTCGAGCGGCATCGTTGACGGCGCCGCGGCGGTACTGGTGGCCAGCAAGCCGATGGCAGAGCAATTGGGACTCGCGACCCGCGCCCGGATCTGTTCCTTCGCCTCGGTCGGCAGCGAGCCCACGATCATGCTGACGGGTCCGGCGCCCTCGGCCCAGCGCGCGCTGGCCAAGGCGAAGATGAGGCGCGCGGACATCAAGCTGTTCGAGCTCAACGAGGCCTTCGCGTCGGTGGTGCTGCGTTTCATGCAGCAGCTCGACGTGCCGCACGACCAGATCAACGTGAATGGCGGCGCGATCGCGCTCGGCCATCCGCTCGGCGCGACCGGCGCCATGGTGCTCGGCACGCTGCTCGACGAGATGGAACGGCGCGACCTCGAAACGGGGCTCGTCAACCTGTGCGTCGGCGCCGGCATGGGCACCGCCACGATCCTCGAGCGCGACTGAAGGGATGCCGATCATGACTGACAACATCAAGTATTCCGTGGACCAGGACGGCGTCGCGCTGCTGGTCATCGACGTTCCGAACCGGCCGATGAACGTGCTGACGCCGGAGTTCATGGCGGAGCTGGAACAATTGATCACCAAGGTCGCCGGCGACGGCGCCGTCAAGGGCGCCGTCATCAGCTCCGGCAAGAGCAGCTTCATCGCCGGCGCCGATCTCAAGGACCTGGTCAGCGTGTTCGCGCGCGGCCAGAGCGCCGCCGAGATCTACGACTTCGCGCGCAGCTTCTCGGCGCTGTTCCGCAAGCTCGAGACCTGCGGCAAGCCGCTGGTCGCGGCGATCAACGGCACGGCGCTCGGCGGCGGGCTGGAGCTGTGCCTCGCCTGTCATCACCGCGTCGCAATCGACGACCCGAAGGCGAAGCTCGGCCTGCCCGAGGTGCAGGTCGGCCTGCTGCCGGGCGCGGGCGGCACGCAGCGCCTGCCGCGCATGATCGGCATCGAGAAGGCCCTGCCGTTGATGGCCGAAGGCACGCATCTCGACCCTGCGAAGGCCCATGCGCTGGGTATCGTCGAAGAGCTGGCCGCCGACGGCGAGGAGTTGCTCGCGAAGGCGCGCCGCTGGATCATCGAGCACGGCGACCCGGTCCAGCCCTGGGACAAGAAGGGCTTCAAGTTCCCCGGCGGCGCCGGCGCGAGCCGCCCCGGCACCGCGCAGACCTTCATGGTCGGCACGGCGCTGGTCGCGCAGAAGACCATGCACAACTACCCGGCGCCGATCGCGATCCTGTCCTGCGTTTACGAGGGCAGCATCGTGCCGATCGACAAGGGCCTGGACATCGAGTCGCAGTACTTCGTCGAGCTGCTGACCGGGCCGGTCGCGCGCAACATGATCCGGACGCTGTTCGTGGACAAGGGCGCCGCCGACAAGCTCGCACGCCGGCCGAAGGCCGTCGACAAGGCACCGGTGCAGAAGCTCGGCGTGCTCGGCGCGGGCATGATGGGGGCGGGCATCGCTTATGTCTCGGCCTCCGCCGGCATCGAGGTCGTGCTGCTGGATACCGACCAGGCGAATGCGGAGCAAGGCAAGGGGTATTCGAAGGGCCTGCTCGAGAAGCGCGTCGGGCGCGGCAAGATGGCGCCGGAGGAGGCGGAGAAGATCCTTGCCCGGATCCTGCCGACCACGAACTACGCGGACCTGGCGGGCTGCGACCTGATCATCGAGGCCGTGTTCGAAGACCGCGACATCAAGCGCAAGGTCACCGCGGCGACCGAGGCGGTGATCCCCGAGCATGCGATCTTCGCATCGAACACCTCGACGCTGCCGATCACCGGGCTGGCCGAGGCCTCGATGCGGCCCGAGCAGTTCATCGGCATCCACTTCTTCTCGCCGGTGGACAAGATGCCGCTGGTCGAGATCATCGTCGGCAAGAAGACCGGCGAGACCGCGATCGCGCGCGCGCTCGATTACGTGCAGCAGATCCGCAAGACACCGATCGTCGTCAACGACAGCCGCGGCTTCTACACCAGCCGGGTGTTCGGGACCTACGTCAAGGAAGGCGTCGCGATGCTCGCCGAGGGCGTCAAGCCTGCACTGATCGAGAATGCTGCGAAGATGGCGGGCATGCCAGTCGGGCCGCTGGCGGTCTCGGACGAGGTCACGCTCGACTTGTCCTACAAGATCCTCAAGCAGACCCGCAAGGACCTTGGCAAGGATTATCGCGAGCATCCGGCGGATGCCGTGATCATCAAGTTCCATGACGAGCTGGAGCGGCTCGGCAAGCGCTACGGAGCAGGCTTCTACGAGTACCCCGAGGGCGGCAAGAAGCACCTCTGGCGGGGGCTCGCGGAGGTCTATCCGCCGGCCGCCGAGCAGCCGGATGTCGAGGCGATCAAGAAGCGCCTGCTGTACATCCAGGCGCTCGAGACGGCCCGCTGCATCGAGGAAGGCGTGGTCACCGACCCGGCGGATGCCGACGTCGGCTCGATCTTCGGCTGGGGATTCCCGCCGTGGACCGGCGGCACGGCGAGCCTGATCGACACCGTCGGCATGGCCGCGTTCCTGCAGGAATGCGATCGCATGGCCGACGCCTTCGGCGAGCACTACCGCGCGTCCGAGTGGCTGCGGGGCCGCGCGCGCATTCGCTGAAACACGCCGGGAGAAACCAGTGAGCGAGACCGCACTCTACGAGCGCCACGGCCGGGTGGCCGTCGTGACCATGAACCGGCCGGAGGTGCTCAATGCCTTCAACCGGCAACTCGCGCACGACCTGCGAGATGCGATGACCCGGGCCGCCGGCGACCGCGAGGTGCGCGCCGTCGTGCTGCGCGGCGCGGACGGCCGGTTCAGCGCCGGCGCGGACCTGAAGCAGGGCTTCCCGAAGGACCGGCGCGTGGAGGACCGGATCAATACCGACTTCCGCCCGACGCTGGACATGATCGCCGGCATGGAGAAGCCGGTCATCGCCGCGGTTGGCGGCCCGGCCGCGGGCATCGGGCTGTCGTTTGCGCTGGTCTGCGACCTCGTCGTCATGGCCGAGGATGCGTACCTGCTGTCGCCGTTCGCGGCGATCGGCCTGATCCCGGACGGTGGCGCGACCTGGCTGCTGGCGCGGCAGCTCGGCTACCACCGCGCCTACCAGCTGTGCATCGAGTCCGAGCGCATCGGGGCGGCGCGCTGCCTCGAGCTGGGGCTGGCGAACCACGTCGTGGCCGCGGAATGCCTCGACGAGGCGGCGCTCGGCTGGGCGTCCGAGCTGGCCGAGCGGGCGCCGCTGGCGCTGGCGCGCACCAAGCTCGCGATGCGCGCCGCCATGGATCTGAGCCTGACGCAGGCAATCGCCTACGAGGCGCACCTGCAGACGGCGTGTCTCGAGAGCGAGGACGCGAAGGAGGGCATTGCCGCCTTCCTGGCGAAACGGAAGCCGGAGTTCAAGGGAAGATAAGCATGCACAGAAACATATTCGAGGAAGAGCACGACATCTTCCGCGACTCCGTCGTGAAGTTCCTGCAGACCGAGGTCACGCCGAACCTGGAACATTGGCTGGAAGCGGGCATCGTCGACCGCGAGCTGTTCCGCAAGGCGGGCGACCAGGGCTATTGCCTGATGTGGGCCGACGAGGCGTTCGGCGGTCTCGGGGTCAAGGACTTCCGCTTCGAGCAGATCCTGATCGAGGAAAATGCATTTCACGGCGACGCCGGCTTCGGTCTGTCGCTGCATAGTCGGCTCTGCGCCCCGTACATCGGCCAGCTCGGCAATGACGAGCAGAAGGCGCGCTTGCTGCCGGGCTGCATCAGCGGCGAAACGATCCTCGGCATAGCGATGACCGAGCCGGGTGCCGGCAGCGACGTCGCCGGCATCCGCACGCATGCCGTGGAGCAGGGCGAAAACTGGGTGCTGAACGGCTCGAAGATCTACATTTCGAACGGCATCAACGGCGACCTGTTCATCGTTGCGGCACGCACCGTGCCCGACCATCCGCACGGCATCGGCCTGTTCCTCGTCGAGCGCGGCATGGAGGGTTTCAGTCGCGGACGCAACCTGAAAAAACTCGGCCTGAAGGCGCAGGACACGGCCGAACTGTTCTTCGACAACGTCAAGGTGCCGAAGGCCAACGTGCTCGGCGATCCGCGCAAGGGCTTCTACTACCTGATGCAGTTCCTGGCCGAGGAGCGCCTGATCGTGGCCTGCGGCTGCGTCGCCGCGGCCGAGGCCGCGCTGCGCCTGACGCTTGATTACGTGCGCGAGCGCCGCGCCTTCGGCCGTGCGATCGCCGAGTTCCAGAACACGCGCTTCAAGCTCGCTGAGCTGCGCACCCGGATCGACGCCGCGCAGTGCTTCATCGACCGCTGCGTCATGGACCACAACGAGGGCAAGCTGACGGCCGAGGTCGCGGCCGAGGCCAAGCTGCTCGCGAGCGAGCTCGAGGGGCAGGTGACCGACGAGTGCCTGCAGCTGCACGGCGGTGCCGGCTACATGGACGAGTACCCGATCTCGCGCTTGTACGCGAATGCGCGGGTGTCGCGCATCTATGCCGGCAGCAGCGAGATAATGAAGGAAATCATCGCCCGCTCAATGGGCCTGGATCCGCGCCGTGGCACTGCCTGAGTCGTTTCGCGGCAGGATCTCGGTGCCGGCGGTCGCGGCGCCGATGTTCCTCGTGTCCGGCCCAGAGCTGGTCATCGAGGCTTGCCGCAGCGGCGTGCCGGCCGCGTTTCCGGCACTCAACCGGCGCAGCACGGCAGAGTTCGTCGAGTGGCTCGACGAGGTTGGCGGCGCGCTCGACGACAGTCACGCGCCCTGGGGCGTGAACCTGATCGTGCACCGCTCGAATCCGCGTCTCGAGCAGGACCTCGAGGCCTGCGTCCGCCACCGCGTGCCGTTTATCGTGACCTCGCTCGGCGCCGTGCCGGATCTCGTCAAGGCGGTGCACGGCTACGGTGGCATCGTGTTCCACGACGTCATCAGCCTGCGCCATGCCCACAAGGCATCCGAGGCCGGCGTCGACGGGCTGATCGCGGTCTGCGCCGGCGCCGGCGGTCATGCCGGGCCGACCAGCCCGTTCGCGCTGACCAGCGAGATCCGGCAGTTCTTCGACGGCACCTTGCTGCTTGCCGGCGCGATCAGCGACGGGCGCCAGGTCGCGGCGGCAATGATGATGGGCGCGGATCTCGCCTGGATCGGCAGTCGCTTCATCGCGACGCGCGAGAGCCTCGCACCGGATGCGTACAAGCAAATGCTGCTGCGCGCGAGCGCTGCCGACATCGTCTACACGGACGCGGTCTCGGGCGTGCCGGCGAATTTCCTCAGGGAGAGCCTCGAGGCGAATGGCTTCGATATCGGCGAGCTGCTGAAGCGCGGCCTCGGCGGCGGCAAGCTCAAGGATCTCGGCGACGAGGCGAAAGCCTGGAAGGCGATCTGGTCCGCGGGGCAGGGGGTCGGTGCCATCCGCGATCTGCCCTGCACGGCCGCGTTGTGCGCGCGCTTGCGTGATGAGTTCGATGCGGCCTGCGCCGCCGGGGTGCCCGGGCCGGGGCGCGGCTGATGCCGGGACCGCTGGCAGGACTGCGCATCATCGAGGTTGCCGGGCTCGGCGCCGGGCCATACTGCGGCATGATGCTGGCGGACATGGGCGCCGAGCTCGTGCGCATCGAGCGTATGCCGCTGCCGCCGTGGCGCACGCCCTTGCCGGACCCGCTGGCGCGCAGCCGCGCGTCTGTCGGTATCGATCTGCGCAAGCCGGAAGGCAGCGCAGCGCTGCTGCGGCTGGTCGAGGGCGCCGATGCGCTGTTCGAGGCGTTCCGCCCGGGCGTCGCCGAGCGCCTCGGCTTCGGTCCCGATGCATGCCTCGAGCGCAATCCGCGGCTCGTCTATGGCCGCATGACCGGCTGGGGCCAGCAGGGCCCACTGGCGCATGCGGCCGGCCACGACCTGAACTACATCGCGCTGTCCGGTGCCTTGCACAGCATCGGCGTCAAGGGCGGCAAGCCGGTACCGCCGCTGAACCTCGTCGGCGATTTCGGCGGCGGCGGACTGTTGCTCGCCTTCGGCATGGTCTGCGCCCTGCTGGAACGCGAGCGTTCCGGCCAGGGCCAGGTCGTGGACGCCGCGATGCTCGATGGCGCCGCGTCGATGATGGCGATGTTCTGCGGCTTTCGCGCGCTCGGCCTGTTCGAGGACGCGCCCGGCACCAACCTGCTTGGCGGCGCCGCGCCGTTCTATGACACCTATGAAACCCGTGACGGCCGCTTTGTCGCCGTGGCGCCGCTGGAGCCGGAGTTCTACAGTGAATTCATCGACAGGCTCGGCCTCGACGGGGAGCGTTATGCGCCGGCCGGTTTCCGCTTCGGCCGGATGGATCGCTCGCGCTGGGACGAGCTGAAGGCCGAGCTTGCGGCGCTGTTCCGAACACGCAGCCGCGACGAGTGGTGCGCCTTGCTGGAGGGCAGCGACGCATGTTTCGCACCGGTGCTCGGCCTGTCCGAGGCGCCGCAGCATCCGCACAATGCGGCGCGCGGCACCTTCATCACGGTCGACGGCCTGACCCAGAACGCGCCGGCGCCACGCTTCAGCCGCAGCGTCCCGGGGCAGCCGGCTGCGCCGCGCCGGCCGGGCGTGGACACCCGCCGGGTGCTGACGGAGGCAGGCTACGACGCTGCGGCCCTCGCCGCACTGGCCGCCGCGGACGTGATCCCCATTGACCAGGAGTGAGCCATGAGCGAACGGCGTGTGCAGATCGAGCGCCGGGGGCAGGTAGCCCTCGTGACCCTGAGTCGGCCGGAGAAGCGCAATGCGCTGGATCCGGCGATGTTCGATGCCATCGATGGCGCCATCCGCGAGCTGTCGGCGGACCGCGAACTGCGCGCGATCGTGCTGGCCGGTGAGGGCAAGAGTTTCTGCGCCGGGATTGACCTCGCGGCCTTTGCGGCCGGCGAGGCTGTGATCCGCAAGCTGTTGTCGCGGCGCGACGGCGAAGCCGCCAACCTTGCCCAGCGTGTCGGCTGGGGATGGCGGGAGTGCCCGGTGCCGGTGATCGCTGCGTTGCATGGCGAGGTCTTCGGCGGGGGCCTGCAGGTCGCGCTGGGCGCCGACCTGAGGATCGCACGGCCGGATGCGCGGCTGTCGGTCATGGAAGTTCGCTGGGGCCTGATCCCGGACATGTCGGGCAGCCAGACGCTGCGCGGTCTCATGCGGCGCGACCTGGCGCTGGAGCTGACCTGGACCGGCCGCATCGTGGCCGGCGAGGAGGCCCTGGCGCTGGGCCTGGTCACGCGACTCGCCGACGACCCAATGGCCGCGGCGCTGGCGCTGGCCGAGACGATCGCCGGCCACTCGCCCGATGCGGTGCGCGGCGCCAAGCGATTATTCAATCGCGCGTGGGACTGTGACTCGGCCGAGGCACTGGCACTCGAGGCGGAGCTGCAGATGAAGATTCTCGGGCGGCCGAACCAGATGGAGGCGGTCCGAGCCGGGCTGGCGGGCGAGCAGCCGCGCTTCGGGCCTGCGCGGGAATGACCATGGCCGGGGCGAGCGCAGGCAAGGGCAAGGTCGCCGGCAAGGGCAAGCGGATCGCGCTGGTGCTCGGCAGTGGCGGCGCACGCGGGCTTGCGCACATCGGCATCATCCAGCACATCGAGTCGCTCGGCCACAAGATCGTCTACATCTCGGGTTGCTCGATGGGGGCGCTGGTCGGCGGCATCTATGCGGCCGGTCAGCTTGAGCCCTACGCGGAGTGGGTGCGCAAGCTCGAGAAGCGCGACATATTCAACCTGCTCGACCTCGCGTTCGGCTGGACCGGGCTGTTCAAGGGCGATCGCCTGATGGGCGTTCTCAAGGAACTGGTCGGCGATCATGTCATCGAGGATCTGCCAATCGGCTTCACCGCGGTGGCGACCGACCTGAGAGAGCAGCGCGAAATCTGGCTCAACAGGGGACCCCTGTTCGACGCGATCCGCGCGTCGATTGCAATCCCGATGGTGTTCACGCCGCATGTCTACCTCGGCCGGGTACTCGTCGACGGGGGCTTGCTGAACCCGATCCCGATCGCGCCCGCGCTGAACCAGGCGGCCGACATGATCATCGCTGTGAACCTGAACGCGCACTCGCGCAGCTCGCGCTCGCGGGCGGCGCAGCTGGCCCAGCTCGACGCGGGCGATGAAGTGCAGCCGCCAAGTGACGAGGGACCGAATTTGCCCGGGCTGATCGACCTGATGACCGGGTCGCTCGACCTGATGCAGAACTCGATTGCGCGGATGAAGCTCGCGTCCTACACGCCGGACATCGTCATCGACGTGCCGCGCGACGCCTGCCTGTTTTACGAGTTCTATCGCGCCGAGGAACTGATTGCGCTCGGGCGCGACTGCGCCACGGCGACCTTGGGGACTGGTGCCGGGTCGTAGTTTCGTAGTTTTCGGGCGATGCGCAAAAAAAAAAAAAAAAAAAAACGC
>CAYWYS010000003.1:0-50466 GCA_964462675.1 uncultured Thioalkalivibrio sp. | reverse complement strand
GTTTCGTAGTTATCGGGCATGCCCGATAACTACGAAACTACGACCCGGCACCGCCCCGCCTGGCCTGGTTGGCCACGGCCTCGGCGGCGCGCGCGGCTGCCGCCGGATCGCCGAGGTAGCGGCTGCCGAGTGCGCGCAGCTCGTCATCGAGCTCGTAGACCAGCGGAATTCCGGTCGGGATATTGACCTTGAGGATCTGCTCGTCGCTGACCCCGTCGAGCATCTTCACGAGCGCCCTGAGGCTGTTGCCATGCGCCGCGATGATGACCTTGCGCCCGGCGCGGATCTGCGGCGCGATCTGCGCCTCCCAGTAGGGCCGGACGCGCGCCAGCGTGTCCTTGAGCGACTCCGCTGCCGGCAGGCGCGCGGGATCGACCTGGGCATAGCGCGCCTCGAAGCGTGGATGCCGTGGATCGTCGGCCGCCAGCGGGGGCGGCGGCACGTCGTAGCTGCGCCGCCAGATCAGCACTTGTTCCTCGCCATGGCGGCGCACGGTCTCCGCCTTGTCGAGGCCCTGCAGCGCGCCGTAATGCCGCTCGTTGAGCTCCCAGGCCCGCGTGACCGGCACCCACATCCGGTCCATGCCGTCCATGACGATCCACAGCGTGCGGATCGCGCGCTTGAGTGTCGAGGTGAACGCCATGTCGAAGTCGAGGCCCTCGGCCTGGATCAGCCTGGCGGCCTCGGCCGCCTCGGCACGGCCCTGCTCGGTCAAGTCCACGTCCACCCAGCCGGTGAACAGGTTCTTCAGGTTCCAATCGCTCTGCCCGTGGCGCAGCAGGATCAGCGTGTGTCCCATGGTCCAGACTCCTTGCGGAAGAAGAGGCGTTGCCGGCGGCTCAGCGCGCGGCGGCGCTCACCAGGTAGTTCCCTCTTTTCTCGTCGTACTCGAGACGGATCAGTCCGCGCGACTCGGCGTCCTTCAGCAGGTCGGAGAAGCTCGCGTAGCCGTAGTAGCTCTCGCTGAAGCCGGGGTGAACCCGCTTGATGGTCTGCTTGACCATCGAGCCCCACAGCTGGTCATAGTCAGTATCGAGCGACTGGACGATCTCGACCAGCTTGTCCATCGCTTCGGTCTTCTTGTCGGCCGGCTCGGTCTTGCTGCGCGTGCGCTTCGGCTTGGCTGCCACGCGCGCCAGGTCGTCGTAGTAGATGAACTCGTCGCAGGCGTGGATCAGCAGGTCCGAGGTCGAGCTCTTCACGCCGCAGCCGATGACGCGCTTGTTGTTCTCCTTCAGCTTGGACACCAGCGGCGAAAAATCGCTGTCGCCTGACAACAGCGCGAAGATATCGATGTGCTGCTTCGCGTAACACAGGTCGAGCGCGTCCGTGACCATGTGGATGTCGGCGCTGTTCTTGCCGCTGTGGCGGCTCTGCGGGATATCGATCATCTCGATGCCGTTGGCATGGAACTCGCGCGTGTAATCGCGGTAACCGCTCCAGTCGCAGTAGGCCCGCTTGAACACCAGCCGGCCCTTCTCGAGCAGCCGCTTGATGACGAGCTCGACACGAAACTTGTTGTCGCCCTTCATGTCGCGCACGCCGAGCGCGAGGTTCTCGAAATCGATGAATACCGCGATCAGCGGTTCAGTGGCCATGTCTTTCTTCCTTGTATGGTTCGGCCCCGGGGCTAGTCCTGCACCAGGCGGCGAATCTCCTGCAGCGCGACCGACGTGGTCGCAAAATCCAGCTGCCCGCCGTTCTGCATCTCTTCCAGGGTCTGCCGGAAGTGCGCCACCCGATCAGCGCGGCTCGCAATCCACTGCTCGACCACGAGGCCGGGATCTTCGTTGCCGCTGGCACAGTTGACCATGTTCGCGCACAGCGCCCGGTGCAGCCCGTAGAGGTTGTCGCGCAGGCTGCCCCGCGCCTTGGCCTGCCAGATGCCGTGGACCCGCAGCCGATCCACCTGGTCGGCGATCCAGTCCAGCTGCAGCTCGCTGCCTACACGGAAGTATACGTCCGCGGTGTGGCGGACGCCGACTTTGCAGTTTTCGGCCAGCGCAATGATGTCGAGCGCCGCATGCATCGGCGCCAGCGCAGCCATCTTGCGCGCCAGCGGCGTGGGCACGCCGGTGTCGGCATACAGCTGCGCCGCGCCTTCATAGCGTTCCAGCCTTCCGCCGTGCAGCACTTCGGCGAGGCAGCCCATCAGCTCCATGGCCCCCGGGTTGAGGCGTGCTACTGCGGCAGCGATTTCGGGGAGCTCGTCGCGACGATCCAGCAGCCAGCGGGTCGCCTGCTTCAGCAGCGCCTGCGTGGCGCGCAGCATCGAGTACTGGACCGAGGCGCTGACCGAGTTGTCCAGGCCTTCGATGGCCTCCCAGATCTCGCGCGTCTCGAACACCTCGCGTGCAATCGTGAAGGCACGCGCGACGGCGGCAACATCTGCCCCGGTCTCGTCCTGCATCCGGAAGGCAAACACCGATCCCATCCGGTTGACCAGGCTGTTGGTGGTCATCGTCGCGATGATCTCGCGCGCCAGCGGATGTTCGCGCAGGTACTCCGTGTAACGCTCCTGCAACGGGCTGGGGAAGTAGCGTTGCAGCTCCTTGGACAGGTAGGCGTCTTCCGGCACGGTCGAGCGCACCATTTCCGCATACAGGGCCATCTTGGCGTAGCTCATGACCAGTGAAAGTTCCGGCCGCGAGAGGCCCTTGCCGGCCTTGCGCCGCAGCTCGATCTGCTCGTCATCGGGCAGGAACTCGAGCGCGCGGTTCAGGCCGGCGCGTTTCTCGAGCTGGCGAATGAACCAGGCATGCTCATTGAGCCGTTCCGCGGCAGTCGATTCCGCGATGCTGATGGCCTGGGTCTGCAGGTAATTGTTGCGGAGCACCAGCGCGGCGACCTCGTCGGTCATGCCGACCAGCAGCGCTTCGCGTTGCGCCGGCGCCAGCGCGCGGTGCCGATTGGCGACACTGATCAGGATCTTGATGTTGACCTCATGGTCCGAACAGTCGACCCCCGCGGAATTGTCGACGAAATCCGTGTTCAGGCGACCGCCCGCCAGCGCGTACTCGATCCGGCCGAGCTGCGTGAAGCCAAGGTTGCCGCCCTCGCCGACGACGCGGCAGCCCAGCTCGGCGCCATTGACACGCACGGCGTCATTGGCGCGATCGCCGACCTCGGCATGCGACTCCGTCGCTGCCTTGACATAGGTGCCGATGCCGCCGTTCCACAGCAGGTCCGCGCGCATCCGCAGGATGGCCTTGATGAGCTCGTCGGGCGTGACGCCGGCCTGCTCGACGCCGAGCATCGTGCGCGCCTCGGGCGACAGCTGGATCAGCTTGTCGGCGCGTGACCAGATGCCGCCGCCGGCGGAGATCAGGCTGCGGTCATAATCGGACCAGCTCGAGCGCGGCAGCACGAACAGGCGTTCGCGCTCCGCGAAGCTGGCCGCCGGGTCCGGGTCCGGGTCGAGGAATATGTGCTGGTGGTTGAAGGCCGCCTGCAGGCGCATGTGGCGCGTCAGCAGCATGCCGTTGCCGAACACGTCGCCGCTCATGTCGCCGATGCCGACCGCGGTGAACGGCTCGCTCTGCGTGTCCAAGCCAAGCTCGCGGAAGTGACGCTTGACTGCCTCCCAACCGCCGCGCGCCGTGATGCCCATCTTCTTGTGGTCGTAGCCCATCGAACCGCCGGAAGCGAAGGCGTCGCCGAGCCAGAAGCCGTGCTCTGCCGCGACCGAGTTCGCGAGATCCGAGAACGTCGCGGTGCCCTTGTCGGCCGCCACGACCAGGTAGCTGTCGTCGCCGTCGTGGCGCACCACATCGCGCGGCGGCACGACCACGCCGTCGGCGAGGTTGTCGGTCACGTCGAGCAAGCCGTTGATGAACATCTTGTAGCAGGCCACGACCTCGCGCATCACGGTGTCGCGATCGCCGGCCGGCAGACGCTTCGGCACGAAGCCGCCCTTGGCGCCGACCGGCACGATCACCACGTTCTTCACCGCCTGGGCCTTCATCAGGCCGAGCACCTCGGTGCGGAAATCCTCGCGCCGGTCCGACCAGCGCAGGCCGCCGCGCGCCACCAGCCCGCCGCGCAGGTGCACGCCTTCGACCCGCGGCGAGTAGACGAAGATCTCGAACATCGGCAGCGGCAGCGGCAGGTCCGGGATCCTGCCCGGATCAAACTTGAAAGACAGGTATTGGCGCGGCATGCCGTGCTCGTCGCGCTGGTAATAATTCGTCCGCAAGCTGGCCATGATCAGCGCCCGGAACGCGTTCAGCATGCGATCAGCGTCGAGGCTGGCGACCCCATCGAGCGCATGGTCGATCGCCTGGCTCACGGTCAGCACGGTGCGCTCGCGGCGTTTTTCCGGCTGGTCGGGGTCGAAGCGGCCTTCGAACAGCTCGACCAGCATCCGCGCGATCAGCGCATGGTCCGCCAGCACCTGCTCCATGTACGCCTGGGAGAATGGCAGGCCGGTCTGCAGCAGGTAGCGGCACAGCGCGCGCAGCAGCGCAGCCTGGCGCCAGTCGAGCCGCGCCTTGAGAATCAGCCGGTTGAAGCCGTCGTTCTCGACGCGCCCGATCCAGGTGTATTCGAAGGATTCCTGGAACAGCTGGTTGACTTGGGACGGGTTGATCGGCTGCCCGTCGGCCGTGCTCATCTCGAAGTCCTGGATCCAGATCTCGGCGCGGTCGGCGCCGTTCTGCAGACGAACGCGATACGGCCGCTCGCCGATCACGCGCAGGCCCATGTTCTCGAGCATCGGCAGCACTTCCGACAGCGGCAGCGGCGCGTCGGCATGAAACAGCTTGAAGCGGACCTGGTCCTCGGGGTAGCCGGGCGAGCGGTACAGGCTCATTCGCAGCCGGCGCGGCTCGCCCTTGAGGGCCTCGAGGCGCTCGATGTCGAACGTGGCCTCGCGCGGCGTCACGTCCTCGAGATAGGCGGCGGGGAACAGCCCGGCGTACTCCTTGTACAAGGCCAGGCCATCCTCCTCACCAAAACGCTCGACCAGCTCGTCGCGCAGGTGATCGGCCCAGGTTCGCACGGCGTCCGCGATGCGGCGCTCGATCGCGGCGAGATTGACGTGCGGCACCGGGCCCTGCGGCGTCCGCACGATGAAATGCACGCGCGCCAGGCTCGACTCCGACATTTCCACCGCAGATTCGATCGCGACCCCGCGCAGGCCCTCGAGCAGCACCTGCTGGATCTTCTCCCGGACCTGGGTGTTGTAGCGGTCGCGCGGCACGAACACGAGGCACGAGAAGAATCGTCGGAAGGCATCGCGGCGCACGAACAACTTGGTGCGCTGGCGTTCCTGCAGCGAATAGATACCGGTGCTGATGCGAATCAACTCGCGCAGCGAGCTCTGGAACAGCTCATCGCGCGGATAGGTATCGAGGATGTGCACCAGCGCCTTGCCGCCGTGGCTTTCGGGCCGCAGCCCCGAGCTGGCGACCACGCGCCGCAGCTTGTCGCGCAGCAGCGGAACCTCGCGCGGGCTGCGGCTGTAGGCCGCCGAGGTCCACAGCCCGAGGAAGCGCCGTTCGCCGATGACCTTGCCGTCGGCATCGAAGACCTTGACGCCGACGTAGTCGAGATAGCTGTTGCGGTGGACCGTGGCGCGCGAGTTTGCCTTGGTGATGATCAGCAGGTCCTTCGAGCGGGCCTGCCGGCGAATGGCCTGGCCCGCCAGTGCGGTGCTGCCCACCGCTTCCGCCGGCGGCGGGCGGCTGAGGATGCCGAGCGCCGTGCCCGGGATGGGCCGCAGGGTGTCTGCCTCCTCACCCGGGACCAGGGCATACTCCCGGTAGCCGAGGAAAGTGAAATGGTCTTCCGCCATCCACTCGAGCAGCTCGCGGCTCTCCTTGACGATCTCCGCGTCCAGCGGCGGCGGACTGGCCTCGAGTTCGGCACAAATTTCGCGCGCCCGACCGCGCATCGCGCCCCAGTCGCGGCACGCCGCCCGCACGTCGCCGAGCACGCGGTCGAGTTCCGCGACGATGCCCTGCAGCACATCCGGCGCGGTCTCGCGATCGATCTCGAGGTGCATGAAGGACTCGAGCCGCGCGTCGGGACCGGCCTGCTCCGGCGACGGCACCTCGAGCAGCCTGCCCTGGTCGTCGCGCCGCACATGCAGCACCGGGTGCACGGTCAGGTGGATATAGCTGCCGTGCCGGTTGAGCACCATGCTGGTCGAATCGACGAGGAAGGGCATGTCGTCGGTGACGATCTGCACGATGGTATGGTCCGAGTCCCAGCGGTCGGTCCGCGGCACCGGATTCCATACCCGGATGCGCGGCGTGCCCGAGCTGCGCTGCAGGGCGAGCTGCAGGTGAGACAGCGCGGCCCCGGCGAGATTCTCGATTTCGCGGTCTTTCAGGTCGTCGAGCGCGGTGTTGCGATAGTACTGGCGGATGAAGGCCGCGACGTCCAGATCCTGCTGCGGCGCCGATTCGACGGCCAGCGCGGCGATCCGGTCGAGGAAACGGCTGCGGGCGTCAGCGGTGCGCGGGTGCATGTTGCTTCCTGTCACTCATGCCGCTGCAGGTCCTCGATGACGGCGGCCAGGAACCGGCAGGCCTCGCCGCCGGTAGCGCAGCGATGGTCGAAGGTCAGCGACAGCGGGATGCGGCGGTGGGTCTCGATGCCGCCCATGACCGGCACGACGTCGTGCCGCAGTCCGCCCGCGCCGAGAATCGCGATCGTCGGCGGCACGACGACCGGCGTCGCGTAACGCCCGGCCATCATGCCGAAATTCGACAGCGTGAACGTGAAGTCCCGCATGTCCTCGGGCTTCACGCTGCGTTCGCGCGTGGCTTTCTTGATGGCATTCAGGTCGGCGCGCAGCTCCTGCGCTGATTTCTGGCCGACGTCGCGGATCACCGGCACGATCAGCCCGTCGGGCGTGTCCACCGCGATCGCGATGTCCACGCGGGACTCCAGCTGGCGGCTCATGTTCTCGCCGTCGAAGAAGCCGTTCAGCGCCGGCTCGGCGCGGCACCCGGCGGCGATCGCGCGCAGCAGGCGGGCGGTGATGTCCTGCCCGTGTGCCCAGTAGTGGATGTCGGCATCGTCGAAGATCGTGCACTGCGAAACCAGGTCGCGCGCCGCGCTCATGCTCTGCGCCATCGCGCGGCGCGGACCCCTGAGCTGCTCCGGCTTGCCCGGCGGCAGCTTGACCTTCGGCGCCTGGCGCGCAGCGGCAGGCTTGCCCCCTCCGGCGGCGGCGGCGCGCACGTCGTCTGCGACGAGCCGGTCATGGCGGCCGGTCGGCCGGCAGTGCTCGAGGTTCACGCCGAGCTGCTTGGCCAGCGCCCGCACGGCGGGCGCGGCCTTGGCGCGGCCGGCGGTCCGGCGACGCCCGCGGCCGGCGATGTCGGCGTCCTCCAGCACTTCGTCGCTGGATATCATCTTGCCGACCACGGTCCCCGAGTCCTCGCGTGCCGCGGCCGGCGCCTCCGCAGCCCTGGCCGCCGGGGCGGGCGCGGGGGGCGCACTCGCGGCATCGGCGGCGGTATCGATATCGACCAGCGGCGCGTGCGTCGGCAGGATCGTGCCGTCCGGCGCATGGATTTTCGCGATCCGGCCCGTGTACGGGGCGGGCACCTCGACGACGGCCTTCGCGGTCTCGACCGACAGCATCGGCTGGTCCACCTTGACGAAGTCGCCCTCGGCGACCAGCCAGCTGACGATCTCGGCCTCCGGCAGGCCCTCGCCGAGATCGGGCAGGTTGAAGGTCTTTACAGTCATGCGGCTAGTCCTCGAAGGTCTTCTTCACGCCGTCGATGATGCGCGCGACGCTCGGCAGGTATTCGTACTCGAGCCTGAACAAGGGCATCACGGTGTCGTAGCCGGTGACGCGGATGATCGGCGCCTTCAGGTCCCAGATGCCTTTCTCGGCCACGCCGGCCGCGACTTCCGCGCCGACCCCGCAGCTGCGCGCCGCCTCGTGGACGATGACCAGGCGCCCGGTTTTCTCGACGGACTCGAGGATCGTATCGAGATCCATCGGGCTGATCGTCGCCAGGTCGATGACCTCGGCGCTGATGCCCTCCTTGTCGAGCTCCTCGGCCGCCTTCAGCGTCTCGAAAGTCATCGCGCCCCAGGTCACGATCGTGACGTCGTCACCCTCGCGCAGGATGTAGCAGGTGTCGAGCGGCAGCGCCGCGCCGTTGTCCTCGACCTCCTGTTTCTGCAGTCGGTAGATGCGCTTCGGCTCGAGGAACACGACCGGGTCCGGGTCGCGGATCGCGGCCAGCAGCAGGCCATAGGCGCGGCGCGGCGAAGAGGGGATCACGACGCGGATGCCGGGCATGTGCGCGAACAGGGCCTCGGTGCTCTCGGAGTGATGCTCGGGGGCGTGAATGCCGCCGCCGAACGGGGCGCGCAGCACCATCGGCACGTGCAGGCGGCCGCGCGTGCGGTTTCGCAGCCGCCCGGCATGATTGATCATCATGTCGACGGTCGGGTAGATGAAGCCCATGAACTGGATCTCGGGGACCGGCCGCAAGCCTTGCGCGGCCATGCCGATGGACATGCCGGCGATCATCGATTCGGCGAGCGGCGTGTCCATGACGCGATCCGCGCCGAAGCGCTGCTGCAGCCCTGCGGTCGCGCGGAACACGCCGCCGTTGACGCCGACGTCCTCGCCGAGCACGACCACGCGATCGTCGTGTTCCATTTCCCAGGCGAGCGCCATCGTGACCGCTTCGATCAGCGTGATCCGCGGCATCAGTGGTGCCCTCCGGAGTGCTCGAAGCGCTTGGCCGTCGCGCGCTGCTCCTCCATCGCCTCGGGCAGCTCCGCGAACATCGAGTCGAATATCGACTCGACCGGCTGCACCGGCGTGTCGAGATAATTCGCCACCGCCTCATCGACCTGGCGCGTGCAGTCGGTCTTCAGCGCCCGCTCGTCAGCGTCGCTCCAGATCCCGGTCTCCATCAGGTGGCGGCGAATGCGGATCAGCGGTTCCAGCGTCCAAGCGTCCTCGACCTCGCCCTTTTCGCGATAGCGGCTGGCGTCATCGGCCGTGGTGTGGTCGGACAGCCGGTAGGTGACGGCCTCGACCAGCGTCGGGCCGTCGCCGGCGCGGGCCCGCGCAAGCGCTTCCTCCATCGTCTGGCGCACCGCGATGACGTCATTGCCGTCGACCTGGATGCCCGGCATGCCCGCGGCGATGGCCTTCTGCGCAAGCGTCTTCGAGGCGGTCTGCATCGCCAACGGCACGCTGATCGCCCACTTGTTGTTGACCACGACGAACACGGCCGGCAGATCGCGCACGGCGGCAAGGTTCAGCGCCTCGTAAAAATCGCCCTGCGAGGTGCCGCCGTCGCCGATGACGCTGACGGCGCAACGCGGTTCCTTGCGCAGCTTGAACGCCATCGCCGCACCCGCAGCGTGCAGGCATTGGGTCGCAATCGGCACGCACCAGGGAAAATCGTGCCGCGGGCCGGCAAAGTCATTGCCGCGCTCGTCGCCCCCCCAGTACAGCAGCACGTCCTCCATGCGCACGCCGCGCCAGAACTGGGCGCCGTACTCGCGGTACATCGGCGCGAAGCAGTCCTCCGGCCTCATCGCGGCGCCGATGCCGACATGCGCGGCCTCGTGGCCGAGGCAGGACGCATAGGTGCCGAGCTTGCCGGTGCGCTGCAGGTTGACGGCCTTGGTGTCGAAGGTGCGCGTCAGCACCATCAGGCGGTAGAGCCGCAGCAATTCTTCCGGGTTCCTGGCGAACTCGGGCAGCTCGGCCACGACGCGGCCCTCTGGGTCCAGCACCTGCAGGTACGGGATCCGGAATTCGGCGATGGTCTTCACCGGGTCATCCTCCTGATATTCTTCTGCTTGCAGGCCGAACCGCCGGGCCGCAAATAGCGCGGCATTATACATCCTCGGCGCGCCGCTTCGGGCCGCCCGGATGGACCTACGGATGCTGCGTCGCCGCAGCGAGGGAGACGTCGATGCCGAGGAGAGAAATGGAGGCCGGGATCCACCGCGACCTGCGGGACCGCCTCAGTTACGCCGGTTACCTGGGCCTCGACCAGGTGCTGGGCGCGCAGCACCCGCTGTCCGATCCGCCGCACCACGACGAGATGCTGTTCATCGTGCAGCACCAGGTCACCGAGCTGTGGATGAAGCTGATCATCCACGAGCTCGAGGCAGCGATCGCCTCGATCCGCGCCGACCAGCTCGAGCCCTGCTTCAAGGTGCTGGCGCGCGTCAAGCAGGTGCAGCAGCAGATGTTCCACCAGTGGGGCGTGCTCGAGACGCTGACGCCGGCCGAGTATGCGCGTTTCCGCCACGTCTTCGGCCAGGCGTCCGGCTTCCAGTCGGTGCAATTCCGACTGCTCGAGTTCCTGCTCGGCAACAAGGACGCCAGCTATCTCGCCGTGTTCGAGCACGACGCCGCCGCGCTGGCGCGCCTGCGCGTGGCGCTCGCGGCACCGTCGATCTACGACGAGTTCCTGCGCCTGCTGGCGCGGCGCGGCCTGCCGGTACCGGCCGAGCGCGTGGAGCGCGACTGGTCGGAGTCCTGCGATTCCCATCCCGGCGTCGTGGCCGTGTTCAAGATCATCTACGAGGATACGCGGCATCACTGGGACGCCTACGACATGTGCGAGAAACTCGTCGACATGGAGGTCAATTTCCAATTGTGGCGCTTCCGGCATCTCAAGACGGTCGAGCGGATCATCGGCTACAAGCGCGGCACCGGCGGCTCGTCCGGGGTGAAGTTCCTGCGCGAGGCGATCGACATCCGCCTGTTCCCGGAACTGATCGACGTGCGCACCGTCATCGAGTGATAGCGCGCAGCGGCGGCTAGGGCCTGCCAAGTGTGAACAGGCCCTAATCGATGCTGGGCGGTGCGAGGCCGCGGGCGCGCCGTTCCAGCCGCTCCAGCAGTGTGGCCAGCTGGCGCCGCTCGGGCGCGCTGAGCCCTGCGACCAGTTCCGCCTCGTAGCGGCGCAGTGCCGGCGCGATGCGCCGGTAGATCCGCCGGCCGTCCGGCGTCAGCTCGAGCACGCTGCGGCGGCGGTCGCCCGCGGCCGTCTCGCGCCGCGCCCGCCCGGTCGACAGCAGCCGCCCGACAGCGCGGCTGACGGCCACCTTGTCCATCGCCGTGCGCTCCGCCACCTCCGCCGCGGACAGCCCGGGGCTGAGCGCCAGCACGGCCATGACCCGCCACTCCGGGATCGAGAGCCCGAAGCGGCTCGAGTAGGCCTCGGCGATCGCGGCGCTCAGGCGGTTGGACAGCACGGAGAGCCGGTAGGGCAGGAATCGCTCGAGGACCAGGCTGTCGTCGCTCATGATGCAATGCAGCTTGTTGCGGGATTGCATGCGGGACTATAATAGTTTCATGTGTAACTAATCAAGCCTCGTCGCGCGGGCACTCACCGGGAGCACACAGATGAACGACGTGCAGGACAATCCTCTCGGCATCGACGGCTTCGAGTTCGTCGAATTCACCGCCCCCGATGCCGCCCTGCTGCATTTCCTGTTCCGCCACATGGGTTTCAAGGCGGTCGCGAAGCACCGCGAGCGCAAGGTGACCCTGTACCGGCAGGGCGACATCAATTTCATGGTCAACGAGGAGCCCGACAGCTTCGCCGCGGACTTTGCCCGCGCGCACGGCCCGAGCGCCTGCGGCTTCGCGATTCGCGTGGCCGACGCCGCGCGCGCCCGCGCCTGGGCGATCGACCGGGGCGCGGCGGCGCTGAGCAACAAGCCGGCGACGCTGCCGGTGCGCAGCCCGGTCATCGAAGGCATCGGCGGGAGCGCGCTGTACCTCGTCGACCGCTACGGCGAGCGCGGCTCGGTCTACGACGCCGACTTCGAGTATTTCGACGGCGTCGACCGTCACCCGAAGGGCTTTGGCCTGACCTTCATCGACCACCTGACCCACAACGTCTACCAGGGCAACATGGACAAGTGGGCGAACTTCTACGAGCGTATCTTCAATTTCCGCGAGATCCGCTACTTCGACATCAAGGGCGCGAAAACGGGCCTGGTGTCGCGCGCGATGACGGCGCCGGACGGCATGGTGCGCATCCCGATCAACGAGGCGACCGACGACAAGTCGCAGATCGCAGAGTACCTCGAGGAGTACCACGGCGAGGGCATCCAGCACATCGCGCTGTTCACGGACGACATCTACGCCTCGGTCGAGGCGCTGCGTGCCGACGGCATCGAGTTCCTGGACGTGCCGGATACCTACTACGAGATGGTCGACGGCCGCGTGCCGGGCCACAAGGAGGATCTCGAGCGGATGGCCGAGAACCGCATCCTCATCGATGCCGACCGGGAGACGCAGAAGCGCCTGCTGCTGCAGATTTTCACGCAGACCTGCGTCGGGCCGATCTTCTTCGAGATCATCCAGCGCAAGGGCAACGAGGGTTTCGGCGAGGGCAACTTCCAGGCGCTGTTCGAATCCATCGAGCGCGACCAGGTGCGGCGGGGCGTTCTCTAGGACCACTGGGAAAAGCGCATGAAGAAGTGGATTGCCTTCCCGAAGGTGGAGGGGGTGGCGTCGCGCCAGGCCCACGCGGACCTGCCCGCCGGGACCTACGAGCGCGAGCTCGGCAAGGAGGGCTTCTTCGGCCCGGCCACGCACATGTACCACCGCCGCCCGCCGACCGGCTGGAGCGACTTCGAGGGCCCGCTCAGGCCGCGGGCCTTCGACACGACCAAGCGGGCGATCGCGGCCGATTCGCCGTGGGGCGCCAGCCTGCTGCTGCACAACCAGTCCGTCCGCTTTCGCCACTGGACCCTGGCGCGCAGCATGCCGGCGCTGGCGCGCAACTCGGACGGCGACGAGCTGCTGTTCCTCCATGCCGGCAGCGCGCGGCTGTGCTGCGACTACGGCCGGCTCGAGCTGGTCGAGGGCGATTACCTGGTGCTGCCGCGCGGCACGATGTGGCGCCTCGAGGTCGACGCGCCGATCTCCGCGCTGCTGATCGAGGCGACCAACGATAGCTACCGCCTGCCGGACAAGGGCCTGCTCGGGCCCCACGCGATCTTCGACGAGGCGATGCTCGACACGCCGCGCATCGACGCGGCATTTCTCGCGCAGCAAGACGAGCGCGAGTGGCGCGTCGAGGTCAAGCGCCGCGAGCAGGTGTCGGTGATCACATACCCCTACAATCCGCTCGACGCCGTCGGCTGGAAGGGCGACCTCGCGCCGGTACGCATCAACTGGCGCGCGATCCGGCCGTTGATTTCACACCGCTATCACCTGCCGCCGTCGGTCCACACGACCTTCGTGGCCGGGCGATTCGTCGTCTGCACCTTCGTGCCGCGACCCTTCGAGACCGATCCCGGCGCGCTGAAAGTGCCGTTCTTCCACAACAATGACGATTTCGACGAAGTGCTGTTCTACCATGCCGGCGAATTCTTCTCGCGCGACAACATTCATCCCGGCATGATCACGCTGCATCCCTGCGGCTTCACCCACGGGCCGCACCCGAAAGCGCTCGGCCACATGCTCGAGCAGCCGGCGCCGGGCACCAACGAGGTCGCCGTGATGCTGGACACGCGCGATGCGCTCGAGGTTGCCGAGGACGCCGCCGCGATCGAGTGGGCGGGCTACGTGGACAGCTGGAAGGGCGGGCGCACGTGAAGCTCGGCAGCCTGAAGAGCGGCGGGCGCGACGGCGCACTGGTCGTCGTCAGTCGCGACCTGTCGCGGGCCGCGCCGGCCGGCGACATTGCGCCCACGCTGCAGGCGGCGCTCGACGACTGGGATCACAGCGCCGGCGGGCTCAGGCGACGCTTCGAGGACCTCGAACGGGACCGGGCCGGCGGCACCTTTGCACTCAAGGTCGAGGATCTCGCGGCGCCGCTGCCGCGCGCCTACCAGTTCCTCGACGGCAGCGCCTACCTCGCGCACGTCGAGCGCGTGCGACGCGCCCGCGGCGCCGAGATGCCGCCGAGTTTCCTCACCGATCCCTTGATGTACCAGGCCGTCTCTGACGGCTTCCTGCCGCCGGTGGGCACGATCCCGGTCGTCAGCGAAGAGTTCGGCATGGACTTCGAGTCCGAGGTCTGCGTCGTGACCGACGATGTGCCGATGGGCGCGAGCGCAGCGGAGGCCGCGGGCCACGTCAAGCTGGTCTGCCTGGTCAACGACGTCTCGCTGCGCAACCTGATCCCGGCGGAGCTCGCCAAGGGCTTCGGTTTCCTGCAGAGCAAGCCGCGCTCGGCGCTGTCGCCGGTCATGGTGACGCCCGACGAACTCGGCGACGCGTGGCGTGGCGGCAAGCTGCACCTGCCGTTGACGACCTGGCTGGACGGGCAGCTGTTCGGCGCGCCGGAGGCCGGCGAGGACATGCAGTTCTCGTTCCACGAGCTGATTGCCCACGCCGCGCGTACGCGGCCGCTCGCGGCCGGCACGATCGTCGGCTCCGGGACCGTGGCCAACCAGGACGAGTCGCGCGGCGCCTCGTGCATGGCGGAGAAGCGCATGCTCGAGATCATTCGCGAGGGCAAGGCGACGACGCCGTTCCTGTCCTATGGCGCGCGTGTCAGGATCGAGATGCGGGACCGGGACGGGCGCAACATCTTCGGCACGATCGAACATGTCTACGAGCCCTACCGCGCCTGACGCCGGCCGGGTCCGGCTGCACGGCTACTGGCGCAGTTCGGCGGCGTGGCGCGTGCGGATCGCGCTGAACCTGAAGGGGCTTGCCTGGGAATCAGTGCCGGTGCACCTGGTGCGGGCCGGCGGCGAGCAGCGTCAGGCATCGTTCCTGCAGCTGAACCCGCAGGGCCTCGTACCAGCGCTCGAGATCGACGGCCTCGTGCTGAGCCAGTCGCTGGCGACGATCGAATACCTCGAGGAGACGCGGCCCGCGCCGCCGCTGTTGCCGACCGACGCGGCCGGACGCGCGCGGGTCCGCAGCCTCGCGCAGCTGGTCGCGTGCGACATCCACCCGCTGAACAACCTGCGCGTACTGCAGTACCTCGGCGACCGGCTCGGCGTCGACGCATCCTCCCGGGACGCCTGGTACCGGCACTGGATCGGTGCGGGGCTGCGGGCGCTCGAGCAGCGACTGGCCAGGGAGCCTGCAACGGGCCGCTTCTGCCACGGCGACGCCCCCGGCCTCGCCGATTGCTGCCTCGTGCCGCAGCTCTACAACGCGCGCCGCTACGGCTGCGCGCTCGACGAGTTCCCGGTGATCCGCGCGATCGAGGCGGCCTGTAGCGAAATGGACGCATTCCGCGCGGCGGCTGCCGACGCCCAGCCTGATGCCGTGGCAGGCGCCTGACTGCGGCAAATCAGGATGCCGCGCCCCACGAAAGGTCTAGAATATAGGCAAGAGCAGCCGGGGACGAGGGAGCCATGAATCCTTTCAGCCTGAACAATATTCCGGACGGGCCGGGCGTGTATGCGCTCTACGAGCGCGACCAGGCCGTGCTGGTCGGCGCTGCGCCGAACCTGCGCCAGCTGGCCGAACAGCACCTGGTCGGCAGCGAGGGGCCGAGCGCGGACTTTCGTGAAATGGTCGGGCACCCTGAGCGGATCACGAAGATCTGCTGGTGGCAGCATCCCGCGATGGGGGAGGTCGACCGGCGCAACGCCGCCCGGCAGGTGGCCATCGAGGTGCTGGCGCCGGTCAATCGGCCGCGCTTCACGCTGTCGGGACTCGGTGAGCTTGCGTTGGCCGACCCGGAGTTCGTCAAGTCGATGAATGCCTTGTTCCGCGGGCCGCCGGCAGGGGCCTTCGTTCCGCAGTCGATCAATGAAATGGCGCGCACCGTCTACGAACTCGAGGACAAGGTCGCCGCGCTCGAGCGGCGCCTCGCGGAAAAACGCTAGCCGGCGTCGGCCGTGCTCAGGCTTGCGCGCTCGGGCGCGCCGCAACCTGCGCGTGCCAGCGGGCGAGTTGCGGCAGGTTCTCGGGCCACGGCAGCTTCACCGCGCGTGCAAAGTCCAGGATGCACAGGGCCGTGATGTCGGCAATCGTGAACGCCGGGCCCGCGATGTATTCGGACTCCGCGAGGCGGCCATCGATCGCCGGAAGGAACTCTGCCAAGCGCCCCCGGCCGCGCTCGGCCAGCTCCGGGATCGCCTTGGCGCCGGCCTTGCCCGGGACAGCGCGCTCGGCATAAGGCGGGTAACTGTTGCGGAAGGCATCCATGACGGGCTGCCCGGCGTCGAACTCGACGCGCCGCGTCCAGCACTCGATCATCGCCTTCTCCAGCGCAGTGCGTCCCATCAGCGGCGGATCCGGGCGCAGTTCCTCGAAGTAGCGGCAGATCGCGACGCTCTCGTCGATGATCGTGCCGTCCTCGAGTTGCAGCGTCGGCAGCACGCCGCGCGGGTTGATGGCGAGGAATTCCGGCCGCAGGTTTTCCCCGGCGCGGATGTTGATCTCGACTTTTGGCACCTCGATGCCCTTCTCGGCGAGGAAAATCCGCACGCGGCGGGGGTTTGGCGCGACGCGCATGTCGTAGAGTTTCACTGCCTGGGGCCTCCGCGGACGATGCGCAGAGCATACCGTAACCCTGCCGCGACGGCGGGTGAAAAATGCGCGCCGACGGGTGCCGGGGGCGACAGCGGGACGGCCTGGCGCTACGCTTGGCACCCAGACTCTTATCGGGATAAAGGCACGGCCATGGACATCGGCGACCTGAGAAATGAGTACAGCGGCGAGCCTTTTCGCCGCAGCGACCTCGACCCGGATCCGACCAGGCAGTTTGCGCGCTGGTTCGAGCAGGCCCGCAAGGTCGCGCAGCCGGAGGTCAACGCCTGCACACTGGCGACGGCCGGGCTGGACGGCCGCCCCACGGCCCGCACCGTGCTCTTGAAGTACTTCGATGCGGACGGCTTCGTGTTCTTCACGAACACGCAGAGCCGCAAGGCGCGCGAGATTGCGGAGAATCCTTCGGTCGCCTTGCTGTTTTTCTGGCAGACGCTGGAGCGGCAGGTGAGCATTCGCGGCAAGGCGGAGCGCATCAGCGCGACCGAGTCGATGCGCTATTTCGCGCGCCGTCCGCGCAACAGCCAGCTGGGCGCGTGGGTGTCGGAGCAGAGTTCCGTGATCACCTCGCGCTCGGTGCTCGAGATGAAGCTCGACGAGCTGAAGCGCAAGTTTGCTGCGGGCGAGGTACCGCTGCCGTCGTTCTGGGGCGGCTACCGGGTGCGACCCGAAGAGATCGAGTTCTGGCAGGGCCGCCCGTCACGGCTGCACGATCGCTTCCGCTATCGCCTGATCGATGACGCCTGGGTCATCGAGCGTCTCGCGCCCTGAGGAGTTGCGCGAACGCCTCCAGGGCATCGCGGCCGACGACGTCGCGCGAGGTCAGCGGCAGGTCGAGGCGCGGCAGCGCCGGCAGTTCATCGTGCAGCGTCTGCAGGTGCAGTTCCTCCTGGGCGCGCCGCTCCGCGAGGAACTCCCCGGCATCCGGCGGGGCGCGCTTGTTGACGACCAGGCCGCCGATCGTGATCCCGGCGCCGCGCAGCTTGCGCTCCAGCTCGATCGTTTCCAGCACCGGCAGGCGCTCGGCCGCGAGCACGATGATGAAGGCGGTCTGTGTTGCGTCGGCCAGCGTGTCGCGCAGCAGCCGGAGGCGCTCGCGCCGCTTGTTCAGCAGGTGGCGGATCCGGTCGTCGCGTCCGCCGCCCTCGCCGGGGCCGCCGCCGAGCACGCGATCCCCGAGATCCTCGTCGGCGCTCAGGTTCTCCAGCGCCGTGTTGAAGCGCGCCGCGCGCTCGCGCCGCGCCAGCAGGCCCTCGGTCCAGGCGGCCATCATCTCGGGCAGCGCCATCAGGCGCGCGGTGTGCCCCGAGGGGGCCGTGTCGAACACGATGAGGTCGTAACTGCCCAGGCCTTGCACGACCGTGTCGGCGATGCGCTCGAGCAGCGCCGCTTCCTGCATCCCGGGCGCCTCTTGCGACAACTGCATGTGACGGTCCACCTCGCCGGCCAGGTGCGCGGGCATCAGGCGCCGGAGCGCCGCGCCGACTTCCGCGAGGTGTTCCTCGACGACGCGATCCGGGTCGAGTTCCACGCCGTCCAGGTTAGGCGCGAGGCGCACCGTGTGCGGCCCGACCTTCCGGTCCCAGATGTGGCCGAGATTGTGCGCCGGGTCCGTGGACACCAGCAGGACGCGTCGCCCGGCGTCCGCCTCGGCGAGTGCAACCGTCGCGGCGACGGTGGTTTTCCCGACGCCGCCCTTGCCGCCGAAAAACAGCACCCGGCGCTGCCGGGCGAGGCTCAGCAGCACCGCAGGTGATCCAGCGGCGAGTGCTCCATGCCCATGCGGCGGTGCCAGTCGTGGAACCGCTCGTAGAGCAGCGGCATCAGCTCCATCGTGTACCACGAGGCCGGGTTGGGCACGCCGAGGGTCTCGGCGAACACCAGCAGCATGAACAGGTCTTCCTCGTCACGCTTGAGGCGGGCGAAGCCCCGCCGGTACGGCGCCACGTAGTATTCGTGCAGCCCCTCGGAGAGCTGCTTGAACACGCCGTCCCGGCGGTCTTCGCCCATCCGTGATCAACCCCGCTGTTCGGCCGGCGCCTTGCCCTTGGCGCCGCGGCTCATCGCGATCGCCGCCTCCAGCGCAACCCACAGCGCCGCCATCAGGATGACGATGTCCATGACCAGCAGCAGCCAGTTCTTCTGCTGGTAGAACTGCCCGAGCTGCACCAGCAGCGCGTAGACCGACATCGTCAGCAGGAACGCGAGCGGCAGGGCGGTAAACCAGGCGGGTCGGCCCTGGCGGATGAGCATGACGGAGATGATCGACAGCGTCAGGCCGGCCAGCAGCTGGTTCGTCGTGCCGAACAGCGGCCAGATGATCATGCCGCCGGCGCCGTCGGCCCCTGCGCCGAACGCCAGCGCCAGGCAGCAACCGACCGCCACGAGCGTGCTCGCCACGACATTCACCTTGAAGCCGCCGAGCTCGGCGGCCTCCTGGATCACGTAGCGCTGCAGCCTGAGGCCCGTGTCCATCGTCGTGGCGGCAAACAGGATCGCCATTACCGCGAGCATGGTCGCGCCGAGCTGCTCCGGGATGCCGTAACCGGCCATCAGGATCGCGTCGCCGCCGCGCACGAAGGCCACCACGCCGCCGGCGCCGAAGCGCGAGTACATCGCCTCCCAGTCGGCGAGCGTCGCGAAGCCCGCGGTGGTGCAGATGATCGCGGCCAGCGCCAGCATGCCCTCGCCGACAGAGCCGCCGTAGCCGACGAAGCGCGCGTCGGTTTCCTTGTCGAGCTGCTTGGAGGTCGTGCCGGAGGCCACCAGGCCGTGGAAGCCGCTGATCGCGCCGCAGGCGATGGTCACGAACAACAGCGGTACCAGGCTCGGCGTGCCGGCGGGAATGTTGTCGTTGAAGGCCGGGGCGACGACGTCGGGCGCGGCGATCAGCACTGCGCCATAGAGCAGGCCGAGGCCAAGGAACAGCTGCAAGCCGTTGATGTAATCGCGTGGCTGCAGCAGCACCCAGACCGGCAGGATCGAGGCAATGGCCGCGTAGAGGAACAGCAGCAGGATCCACTGGGAACGCGGCGGGAGGCCGAGCATGGTCTCGGGCAACACGATCGGGACGCTGTTGCCGACGAGGATCAATGCGTACAGCGCGGTCACGCCGAGGATCGAAACCCACGCCAGGTTCATCTTGTAGCGATAGATCATCTGGCCGATGATCAGCGCAACCAGGATCGCGCCCCAGGTCGGAATCACCGCGGTCGGCGTCGAGACAAGCAGGTTCGCAATCACCACGGCGAACGCGGCATTGACCATCAGCAGCAGCAGGAAGATCACGACCAGGAACAGGTTGCGCGCGCGCGCGCCGATGACGTTGCCGGTCAGCGTGCCGATGGACTTGCCCTTGTTGCGCACGCTGGCCCACAGGGCGCCGAAGTCGTGCACACCCGCAAAGAAGATCGTGCCGAAAATGACCCACGCAAAGGCCGGGCCCCAGCCCCAGATGACGGCGATCGCCGGCCCCACGATCGGCGCGGCGCCCGCGACCGAAGTGAAGTGATGGCCCCACAGGATGTACTTGTTGGTCGGCACGAAATCGACGCCGTCGCGAAACTCGTGCGCCGGCGTGCGGAAATCCGGGTCCAGCCGGTAGATCCGCTCTGCGATGAACTTCGAGTAGACCAGGTAGCCCGCGGCAAGCATGCCGAGGCCGAACAACAGCATCGTGATTGCGCTCATGCCAACTTACCCCCGACGGTTTTTCTGCTTCTTCAGCCCGCCGCCGCAAAGCGTGCCGGGTCCACTTCGATCCAGGTCGACCTGGCGCGCGCACACACCGTGCCGTCTGCCCGCCAGATGATCGTGCCGGAATAGTGCTTGCGGCCCTCGCGCCCGAGGCGCCAGCCGCCAACGATGTGAAACTGTCCCGCGACGACCGGTGCGTCGATGACGGCCGCGATGCGCCCGAGCACCAGCGGATTGCCCATTTCCGCAAGCCAGGCCCACGCGCCGGGGCAATCGAGCGCCGCCCACACGAACTCGTCGCGCACCACGCCCGCCGCATCGGCCAGCTCGCCGGCGGGCTTCCACGGGCAGGCCACGAGGCCGTCGCCGGCCACCTCGCCGGCAAACACGCGCAGCCCGTCGCCCGGCGCACGCTCCGGCCCGCAGACGAAGCAGGTCGGGAAAGGGTGCTGCTGCAGGCCGTGGTAGCGGCCGGCCGCCTCGGCGGCGGCGCCGAGGCCCGGGCAGGGCGGCGGCGCCAGTTCAAAGGGAGTGCGCCGCGCTTCCGCCACCGGCGCCTGCTCATCCAACAGCACGAGCCCGTCGGGGCTGCGCAGCACGGTCAGCGGGCGATCGAGCGGCGGCGGGCGCCGCAGGGTGACCTCAACCGGGGGTGGCAGGCCGGCCGCCAGCCGGCCGCAGGTATACCCACCATTGCCCGATTCCGGCGGGCCGCAGAAACGGGCGGCGATGAGTATCGGTTCGGGTGGGGCGCTGAGGTGCGGCTGCATGTACGGCCGCCTAGTCCAGATCCCGTCCGCAACCCGAGTAATCGCGTCCGTCGAGCGTCACGAGGACCATCGCGGGAAAGAGGTCGTCGCTCATCGTGTCGGTGCAGGCGCGATCCTCGACGGTCACCGACAGTTCGTGCGCCTCGGTGATCGCCTGCCAGCGGCGGACGGGCTTGTCCGGGTCGAGTTGTGCACCGGTGTTCGGAACCACCGCACGCTGCGCACCATACTGGTAGACCAGCACGATGCGCTCCGGGTGGATCTCGAGGTGCCAGCCGGGCTCGACGCCAATGCCGCGAAACACGGCGCCCCTGACCCGTGCATCCACCCAGGGCGTTTCACGGCGATTCAGCTGGCAAGGGATTTCCTCGCCAGCGAGCGTCAGCAGGCCGCTGTTCATGCCCTTGCCCCAGAAGCCATCCTCGCCGGCGGCGTACTTGGCGCCGGACGCGGCCACGACCTGCGGCAGCACGACCGTTCGGTCCGGCAGGATCAAGGTCAGCTCGTTATCGCCGGGCCGGACGACGATCTGCTGGTCGCCGCAGTCGTAGGCATAGGCTTCGAAGTGGAAGGCGCCGGTCCCCGGGCTCGCGGCGAGCACCTCGGCAATATCCTCCGGAGCCTCGGTGACAGCCACCGTCGGCGCCTCGGCAGCGGGCGGTGGTGCGGGCGGCGGCGTCTCACTGCGTCCGCACCCCGCAAGCAGTGCGCCTGGCAGGGCCAGGCAGCAGGCGGCGATCATTGCTCGCGGCATCTGCAGTGCTCCGATCGACTCAGACGGCCTAATCCTAGCAAAACGGCCTCCCCGGGGATGCAGCAGCGGCCTCAGGCGCCGGAATGTTCCCCGCCCGCGGCCCCATCGAGGCGACGGTGCAGCATGGCGACCGTTTCCTCCAGTGCCGTCAGTCTGGCCTCGAGACCGGCGAGTCGTTCGCCATCGCCGGCGGCGCCAGTGATGGCGGCCGCCGTCGGCTCCGGACCGTCCCAGGCCGCAGCGGGCGGCGCTTCGCCGGTGAACAGCTGCATCCAGCGCGACTCGCGTTTGCCGGGTTCGCGCGGCAGCCGGGCCACGAGCGGTTCCTCGCGGGCGGCGAGATCCGCGAGCGCGGCCTCGACTTCAGACACGTCGTGCAGCGTCGCCAGGCGGTTTGCGCGGCTGCGCAGTTCCCCCGGCGTCTGCGCGCCGCGTAGCAACAATTCGCACAGGATCGCGACTTCGCGGGGCGCAAGCTTCAAGTCGCCGAACTGCGTATTGCAGAAACGGTGCCGGTAGCGCGTGACGCGCCCGCCGGCGCCGCCGCTGCGATCAGTGACCAGGTGCTTCTTCATCAGCCCGTCGACGACGGCTTGTACCTCGCTGGCGGCGAGTTCCAGCACGGGCTCGCGGTTGCTCTTCTGGTTGCAGGCGGTCGTCAGGGCGTTCAGCGACAGCGGGTACTGGTCCGGCGTCGTGATTTCCTTCTCGACCAGGCAGCCGATGACGCGGGCTTCGAGGGGGGTCAGTTCGGTTCGCACAAGGACTCTCCGTGGTGCGGGGCCGGCCGCACCCGGCAGGGTACGGGATTACGCCACGCCGGGGTAGCGGGCGGGTTAGAATGCCGCGCTGTCCCGCCGTGCCCTAGCCGCGTGCTTTCCCATGCTGATCCGCTTCGACCAGGTTTCACTGCGCTTCGGCGACCAGGTCATCCTGGCAGGCGCGGATTTCACCATCGATCCGGGTGAACGGGTTTGCCTGATCGGCCGCAACGGCACCGGCAAGACCTCGCTGCTGAAGTTGATATCGGGGACGCTTGCGCCCGATGACGGCGGGATCGTGGCGCGCGCCGGCCTCCGCGTCAGCCGGCTCGAGCAGACAATGCCCGACGACCTGCAGCTGACGGTGCGCGAGTCGGTCATGGGCGGCCTCGCCCCGGTCCGGGCGCTCGTCGACGAGTACCAGCGCCGGGCCGGCGAGGACCTCGGCGGGCGCGGCCTCAAGGAGCTCGAGGCGCTGCAGCAGCGCATCGACGCCGTCGACGGCTGGCACATCGAGCGCGCCGTGGACACGATCCTGACGGAGATGAAACTGCCGGGCGACAAGCCGATGGGCGAGCTGTCGGGCGGCTGGCGGCGACGCGTTGCGCTGGCCCGCGCGCTGGTCAGCAAGCCGGAGCTGCTGCTGCTCGACGAGCCGACCAACCACCTCGACCTGTCTTCGATCCAGTGGCTCGAGAACCGCATCGTCAACTGGCCGGGGGCCGTGCTGTTCATCACGCACGACCGTGCTTTCCTGCAGCGGCTGGCGACCCGGATCGTCGAGATCGACCGCGGCAAGCTGGTCAGCTGGCCGGGCGATTACCGCGACTACCTGCGCCGCAAGGCCGACGCGATCGAGGAGGAGGAGCGGCACAACGCGGAGTTCGACCGCAAGCTGGCCGAGGAGGAAGCCTGGGTGCGGCAAGGCATCAAGGCGCGCCGGACCCGCAACGAAGGCCGCGTCAGGGCGTTGCTCGAATTGCGCGAGATTCGCGCGCGGCGCATCAATCGTCCCGGCGCCGCGCGGATCACGATCGGCGAAGCCGACAGCTCCGGGCGCAAAGTCGTGCAGGCCAAGAACGTCAGCTACGGTTATGGCGGCGAGCCGCTGATCGCGGGGCTGAATCTCAAGGTCATGCGCGGCGATCGCATCGGCCTGGTCGGCAACAACGGCGTCGGCAAGAGCACGCTGCTGAAGCTGCTGCTCGGCGAGCTCGAGCCGCAGAGCGGCACGATCAAGCACGGCACGCAACTGCAGATCGCTTACTTCGACCAGATGCGCCAGCTGCTCGAGCTCGACAAGAGCGTGGCGCACAACGTCGGCGACGGCCGCGAGCACGTCATCATCAACGGCAAGCCGCAGCACGTGGTCGGTTACCTGCGCGGCTTCCTGTTCAGCGCCAAGCGCGCGTTGACGCCGGTCGGCTCGCTGTCGGGCGGCGAGCGCAACCGGGTCATCCTCGCGAAGCTGTTCACGCGGCCGAGCAACCTGCTGGTGCTCGACGAGCCGACCAACGATCTCGACGTCGAGACGCTCGAGGTGCTGGAGGAGCGGCTGACCGAGTACTCCGGCACGCTGCTGGTCGTCAGCCATGACCGGGAGTTCCTCGACAATGTCGTTACCAGCATCCTGGTGTTCGAAGCCGGCGGCCGGATCGTCGAATATGCCGGCGGCTACAGCGACTGGGCGCGCCGCGGTCGGGAGCTGGCGCAGATGGATGCGCTGGCGCAGGAGCGCGCGACGGAGGCACCCGCCGCGGCGGGCAAGGACCGTCCGGCGGCGCTGCCGGCCCGCCGGCCGACGGCCAAGCTGGGCTACCTCGAGCAGCGGGAACTGGATGGTCTGCCAGGCAGGATCGAAGCGCTGGAAGCCGAGCTCGAAGTGCTCGAGGCGCGCGTCGCCGCGCCGGAATTCTACCAGCAGCCGTGGGAGCTTACGCAGCCCGTGCTCGATGCGGTCGCGGCGAAGCACGCCGAGCACGACCGCCTGGCGGCACGCTGGCTGGAGCTGGAGGAGCGCCGCGCGGCGCTGGCGTCCGGTCTCGCGCGCTGAGTTCGCCGCTCAGTAGTGCGGCGGTTTTTCATCCTCGCTTGGATAGTCGCGCGGCCGCTCCTCGGCGGCCTGCACGCGCTCGGTCAGCCGGGCGAGCCGCGCCGCCAGCTCGTCGAGGGCCTGCTGCTGGCGGTACACGACATCGCTGAGCTCCTGGCTGCCGCGCTCCAGGTAGGCCAGCTTCAATTCCAGCTGCTCGAGTCGTTCGTCGCGCAAGGGGGACACTGCTAAAACGGCGGTTTTAGCAGTGTCCCCCTTGCGCGGGCATAAAGAAAGGGGCCGGCGGAACCGACCCCTTTCGCTCGCGGTGCTTCGGACCCATGTAGCCATCCGGGGCCAGGTTCGCGGTCTCTCGCCGCGGTGCGCCAGAGGCCGCGTTGCGGCTTTGCTCGGCGCGCTGCCCGGGTGCATGGTCGTGCACCGGTGCCGCGGACCGATGGCATATGATGCTGGAGGTCTTCTGCGCGCTCCGGGACTCGACTGAAGCCCGGTCACCGGCACCTGGCCGGGTTGCGCGCGGCCTTCGGATCGGTCCGCGTACAACTGGAAGATAGGCGAGCTCGACCGGGCTGTCCCTAGTGGTTTTCCACTATTCGAACGCGGCGCTCGACGGGCGCTCTGCGGTTGCCCCGAGGCGCGCGCGCACGATGTCGAGCAGCGCGCGCACGAGCTCCGGCCGGCGCGGATCGACGTGGCCACCCTCGGTCCAGATCAGCTCCTTCGGTTCACCGGCGGCGGCGTAAAGCCTCTCCACCTTGTGCTCCGGCAGTCGATCGTCGTCGCGCGCGCCGATGACCACGACCGGCCGCGGCGCGATGCGCGCGACCCATTCCTCGGTGTCGAACGAGTTGCCGTGCACCAGGAGGTGCACCAGCGATGCCGCCGGGCCGCGCAGCCAGCGCTGCGGGATGCGTTCACGGAGATTGTGCTCGATCCAGCCGCGATTGCCGGCGCCGCCGTGGATCAGCCAGACGCGGGTGAAGCGCTCATCGAGGCCGCCGGCCACGGCGGAGAAAGGCACGCCGAAGCTGACGCCGACAATCTCGGCGCGACCGACGTCGGCGAAGTCCTGGATCGACAGCCAGTCGAGCACCACCGAGGCAGCCGGCGGCGTGTCCAGCAGCGCCTGCTGGATATCGGCAATGCCGCGGAAGAAGTCCGACGCGGAGCGAATCGCGTTCGGTCCATGGTAGGGATAGTCGAGCGCGACCATGATGATGCTGCCAGGGTCCCCGACCAGGTCCACCGCGTCGCGGCCGGTGCGATGTCCGCCGAGCAGCACAACGACGGGCAAGGGCGGGTGTCGGCCCGCCGGGCGCAGCACGCGCACGTTGACGCGCAGCCCCGAGTCCGAGCTGAGGCTGACCGCCTGGCTCGTGAAGCCGCCGCGCTCTTCGGCCACGGCCTGGAGTTCCGCAGTGACACTGGCGCCACGCCGCGCGACGAACTCATCGTGACGCGGCCGTGCGTGGTCGGCCAGCCACCAGCCGAGCGCGGCGATCGCCGCCAGGACCAGGGCTGTCCCGGCCCAGAAAAAATACTTCATGGCGCAGAATTATCGCATGCCGGCCGCGCGAATTCGGCAAGTCCGCCTGTCATTTCGGCCGCGATGGGTCCATGCTTGAGACAGGCAGAGACGGGCAGGGACAGCCCCGACTGCGGGCCCTGCCCGTCGCCGCCGAGTACCGGCCACGACCGACGCGGAGGTGCCCTATGAAACTGCCGATCCAGGATCGCAAGGCCGCGGGCCGCGGGCTCGCCGATCTGCTCGTTGACCGCTATCGTGGGCAGGACGTCATCGTGCTCGCGCTGCCGCGCGGCGGTGTTCCCGTGGCGCTCGAAATCGCCCGGGCGCTCGGCGCGCCGCTCGACGTGCTCAATGTCCGCAAGCTTGGCGTGCCGTTCCGCGCCGAGCTCGCGCTGGGTGCGATCGCCAGCGGCGGGATACGGGTGCTGAATCCCGAGGTCATCCGTCTCGCGGGCATCGACCGGGATACCATCGAGGAGGTCGTCTCGATAGAGAGCCGTGAGCTCGAGCGCCGCGAACGACTGTATCGCGGCGATCGCGTGCGTCCCGCGCTGACCCACCGCACGGTCATCATCGTCGATGACGGCGCCGCCACCGGAGCAACCATGGAAGCGGCGATCCAGGCCGCCAGGCAGCTTGGCGCAGACCGGATCGTGCTTGCGCTCGCCGTGGCGCCGGCGGAAGTCGTCGCGATGCTCGAGGAAGAGGCCGACGAGGTGATTTGCCTCGCTACGCCGGCGCCGTTCGTCGCGATCTCGCCTTGCTACGGGAATTTCCGCCAGGTCAGCGACGAGGAAGTACGCGCGCTGCTGCGTGAGGAGCCTGTGGCCGCCTAGGCTGGGCCAGGCGAGATGTGGCGCGGCGGGGGTCGATCCGCCGGGCGAGAGTTTCCCGCGCCTCCCCGGCGGTCTATGCTTGGGCGATGGCCCCGCCCCAGCGAGAGGATGCACGACAATGAGACGCGTTATTTTTCTGATGGCTGCGCTTGCGGGGCTGACGCTCGGCGCGGGGATGCTGGCGGGTTGCGCAAAGCCGGAATCCGCCAAGCCGGCAGCCGGGGTCGCGCCTGCAAGCGCGCCAGCGAGCGCGCCGGCGCGCATCCCAGCCGTCGGTCCGGTCGGCACCTGGCAGCTCGACAACCAGGTCGTCAAGGACGCGATGATGGCGGACATCGCGGCGATCGAGGACCCCGAGGAGCGGCAGGCGATGGAGCTCGGCATGGCCATGCTGGGTGCCGGCATGATCGATGAGATGAGCATGATCCTGTCGCTGAATGCCGACGGCACGGCCTCCAGCACGACCAGCATGATGGGCGACAGCGAGACCGTGCACGGCAGTTGGACGGCCAGCGGCAATATGCTGACGATCGAGATGGAGCAGGACGGCCAGTCGGACGCTGTCGCAGCGAGGGTCGACGGCGACACGCTCGAGCTGATTCCGCCGGAAGGCGAGGAATTGCCGTTCCGGATGATCATGCGGAGGCGCGCCGACTAGGGCCTGGCTGCTCAGGTACCATGTCCCGCATCCTCGCGCTCGATTTCGAGACCGCCAGCCATTCCCCCGACAGCGCCTGCGCGCTGGGATTGGCGCTGATCGAGAATGGCCGCATCATCGGGGAAGACGCGTTCCTGATCCGCCCGCCGGCGCCGGAGTTCGTGTTCACTTACATCCATGGCTTGTGCTGGGACGATGTCGCCGACGCGCCGCCTTTCGACGAGGCCTGGTCGCGCCTGGAGCCGTGGCTCGAGAACCTCGACTGGCTGGCCGCGCACAACGCGCCCTTCGATCGCGGCGTTCTCAATGCCTGCTGCAGGACTTACCGCCTGGCGTCAGTCGACCACCCGTTCATCTGCACCGTGCAGGTCGCCCGCCAGGTGTGGGGCATATACCCGACCAAGCTGCCGCTGGTCTGCCGCGCGCTCGACATTCCGCTCAAGCATCACGATGCCGCGTCGGATGCCTCCGCCTGCGCACAGATCCTGGTGCGCGCCATGGCGGCCGGGTGGCGCCCCTGAACAGGGGGACACTGCTAAATCGGACGATTTAGCAGTGTCCCCCTTCCTGGTTGGCCGTGCCAGTAGCCGTCGCAGGTGCCGGTCGGCGCCAGTGCGGCCAGCGCCTCGAGCTGCCGCGGGTCCGTGCCGCTGCGCCGCAGCACATCGAAACAGGCGACGACTTCGGCCATGCCGGCTGATTGCGGGCTGAGGCGCAGCACCTCGACGCCGGCCGCGCGCGCGTCGTCGAGCCACGGCGCGAGGTTCTGCGTCAACGCGGATTGAGTCTGGATGCCATTGAGCGCGAGGAACGGCTCGTCCTCGCGCGTGCGCATCAACCGGCCGTCCGGGTCGGCGAGGCAGGCGAGTCCGCAGTGGTCCTTCGGCCGGTCCTCGGCACGCGCCGTGTAGCAGCGCGCCGACCAGGCCAGCGGCAGCCGTCCCCACGCGAACACCTCGCCGGGGCATTCGGCCGGCGCTGCAGCGGCCAACTCGGCCGCCGTCTCGCGCGCCAGCTCGAACGGCAGCACCCAGCGCCGCATGCCCTGGTCTGCGAGCACCTGCAGCGTGCGCGGATTGTAGATGTTCAGGGTCGGGCCGCCGACGAACGGCAGCCCGGCGTTCGCGAGCATGCCGACCGCGGCCATGTCGTTCGCCTCGACGATGAACCGGCCGTTGCGGCACAGCCGCCGCAGTGCGCCGAGTTCAGAGCCGGCTTCGAGCAGCGTCAGGCTCGACAGCACGACTTCCTTGCCGAAATCCTCGAGCCAGGCGCCGATTTCCAGCCAGTCCTCCAGCCGGAGTTCGCGGCGCTTCGCGCACACCACCTCGCCGAGATAGACAATCTCGACCGGCCAGGCCGCGGCCTCGGCATAGAACGACAAGACCCTCTCGCGCGGCCAGAAATACTGCAATGGGCCGAGCGCCAGCTTCATTGCCACGACCGGTGATACGCACCGAGCGTGGTCTGGGTGCCTTCCGACACCGACGCTAGCGTCTTCTGCCACGCGGCGGTCGGCTTGAAATTCACCGGGTCCGCGACGCAGGCGTCGATCGCCGCGCGCATGACCGTCGTGACCTGCGCCACGTAGGTCGGGCTGCGTTGCCGGCCTTCGACCTTGATTGCCGCCACGCCTGCGCGATACAGCTCTGGCAGCAACTCGATCGAGTTCAGGCTGCTCGGTTCCTCGAGTGCATAGTAGGTGTGTTCGCCCACCTGGAAGCGGCCCTTGCAAAGCGTCGGATAGGCGGCCTTTTCGCCCGGTCCGTAGCGATCGATCAACACGCCGTTGAGGCGCGACTCGAGGCCGTCCGGCGTCTCCTGCCAGCGCACATGCGAGCCCGGCGAGCACGCACCGTAGGTGTTCGGCGAGCGACCGGTCAGGTAGCTCGACAGCAGGCAGCGGCCCTCCACCATGACGCACAGGCTGCCGAAACCGAATACTTCGACGGGCACGGGTGACTGCGCGGCGACTTGCGCCACCTGCCGGACCGACAGCACCCGTGGCAGCACGGCGCGGGTGATGCCGAACAGCCGGTGATACAGCTGCAGCGCTTCCGGATTGGTCGCCGAGGCCTGCACCGAGAGGTGGCGGTCGAGGTCCGGCCAGCGCTCGGCCGCATAATCGAGCAGCCCCGTATCGGCCAGGATCAGCGCGTCCGCGCCCAGCTCGGCGGCGCGATCCACGGCGCTGGTCCATTGCGACCACCCCGCGGGTTGCGGATAGGTGTTCAGCGCGATCAGTACCTTGCAGCGGCGATCGTGCGCATAGCTGACGCCGCGCACGATGTCCTGGTCGCTGAAGTTCAGGCCGGCGAAATGCCGCGCGTTGGTCGCATCGCGGAAGCCCAGGTAGACCGAGTCTGCGCCCGCGTCCACGGCGGCACGCAGCGAGGGCAGGTTGCCGGCAGGGCAGAGCAGTTCCACGCGGTCCCCTGGTCGATGCGGAGGGGCGCGAGCATAGCCAGCCCGCCGCCGGGCATCCTTGACGAAGGTCAATGTCCGAACCGGGCCGTCCGGTATCTTCGGCAGGTTGCCTGGAGGTCATCATGCTGCGACTGCCCGCGTTCGACGCGCTCATGCCGGTGCTGGCAAAGCCTCTCCGGCTCGTGCCCCATCCGCTGCAGCGCGGCCCGCTCGAGCTGGCGCTCGAGCAGCTGCTCCGCGCCAGCGTCGCGAACGGCGAGCTCGATTTTCTCGCCGGACGCTGCCTGGCGATCGAGATCGAGGACACCGGCTGGCGATGGCCGATCACGCTGCGCGACGGGCGCCTCAGGGTGCTGGCGCGCGGGCACGCGGCAGACGTGACGATCCGCGGCCGGTCGCCGTCGTTCCTGGTCATGGCCGGTCGCCTCGAGGATCCGGACACGCTGTTCTTCCAGCGCCGCCTGGTCATCGAGGGCGACACCGAGCTCGGGCTCGGCGTCAAGAATTTCCTCGACGGACTGGACGAGGAGCGGCTGCCGCTGCCCGTGCAACTGGCGTTGAAGGGAATGCGGCAGGTCCGGGCACGGGTGAGCGGCACGCACGTGACTTAGCAGTTTCAGGCAGCAGTCATCTGCAGGCAATGTGGGCTGCTCAGAATCCGGTCCCTGCCGTCGACGCGGCGCCGGCTGCGTCGCCCTTCGCCATCAGCATCACGCCGCTCGGCACCTACGCGACTGGCGTGTTCGACCAGTCCGCAGCGGAGATCGTCGCGCACGATCCTCACACGCAGCGCCTGTTCGTCGTCAATGCGCAGAGCGGCAACGTCGACGTGCTCGATATCCGCGCGCCGTCCGCGCCGTCGCTGCTGTTCAGCATCGAGCTGGAGGGCATCGTCAACAGCGTTGCTGTCCACAAGGGACTCGTGGCCGCGGCCGTCGAGGCGGACCCGAAGACCGACCCGGGGAAGGTCGTGTTCTTCGATGCTGACGGCCGCATTCTCGCGGGGGTCGAAGTGGGTGCATTGCCGGACATGGTGACCTTCACGCCGGACGGCAAGCGGGTGCTGGTCGCCAACGAGGGTGAGCCCAGCGACGACTATTCGATCGATCCCGAAGGCTCGGTCAGCATCATTGACCTGCCCGGGGATATCCGCAGGCTGACACAGGCGCACGTGCGCACGGCGGGCTTCACCAGTTTCAATGACGCCAAGCTCGACCCGTCGATCCGGATCTTCGGGCCCTTCGCCACGGTGGCGCAGGACCTGGAGCCTGAATACATCACGATATCGAAGGACTCTCGGACCGCGTGGGTCGCCTTGCAGGAAAACAACGCGATCGCCATCCTCGACGTTCAGGCAGGAAAATTCACCTCATTGCGCGGGCTGGGCTTCAAGGATCACCTGCTGGCAGGCAACGAGCTGGACGCCAGCGATCGCGACCAGGAGATCAACATCACGAACTGGCCGGTGTACGGCATCTACCAGCCGGACGCGATCGCGAGCTACCAGTACCAGGGTCGCAATTACATCGTGACAGCGAACGAGGGTGATGCCCGGGCTTACGCCGGCTTCACCGAGGAGGCGCGCTTCCGTGCGCTCAGCGGCGAGACGCCGATCTGCGCCGATGCGCCACGCTTCGTCGAGTTCTACGCCAGCAACGAGATGGGGATCACGGAGCTGTCGCAGCTGCGGGACAACGCAAACATGGGCCGCCTGACCGTGACCTCGGTTGACGGCCTGCGCGCTGACGGCGACTGTTACGAGGCGATCTGCGCATTCGGCGCGCGCTCCTTCTCGATCTGGGACGCGGACCTGAAGCAGGTCTGGGACAGCGTTGCCGAGTTCGAGCGCATCACCGCGGCGCGATACCCGGACAACTTCAACTCCAACCACCGCGAGAACAGCTTCGAGACCCGCAGCGACGACAAGGGCCCCGAGCCCGAGGGCGTCACTGTCGCGAAGCTTTGGGGCAGGACTTACGCCTTCATCGGCCTGGAGCGGATCGGCGGTGTCATGATCTACGACATCAGCAGCCCGTATGCGCCGGTCTTCGTCCAGTACCTCAACAACCGGGACTTCGGTGCGCAGCCGGGCACGCCTGAGGCCGGCGACCTCGGCGCCGAGGGCCTGACCGTCATCGAGGCATCGGACAGCCCCATTCCGGGTGTCCCCCTGCTCGTCGTGGCCAACGAGGTCAGCGGGACCACCACGATCTTCCGCATCAACCGCGAGCGGCAGGTCGGGCGACAGTAGTCGCCGGCAGCGGCCCGCTCGGCGCTTCAGCCGGGCGGGCCGCGCGCTGCCCGGAGATCCGGCATCCGTCCGGTGGGGACTTCCGGCCGCCGGACCGGCAGAATGGGCGCTCGCCGTTGCCGCCGGGAGAGTCGCGCATGCTTCAACGAGTCCGGGCCAGTGTTTGCCAGTGGGCGGCGCTGCTGGTGCTGGCCGCGCTGCCAGTGCAGGCGGCGCTGGCCGCCGATGCGCCGGCCTACGTGCCGCCGCGCGGAGACTGGGAGAACGTTGCACCGGAACTGGCGGGGTTCGACCCCGGCCGGCTGCAGGCCGCCATCGACTATGCCCGCTCCGTCGCCGTCACGGCGCCCGCCGACCTGCATGAAGTGATTACTGCGCATTTCGCGCCGCGGGAGCCCGGCTTCCGCATCCTCGGGCCGACCGGCGACCGCGCCGGCGACAGCGGCATGATCCTGCGGCACGGTCGAATCGTCGCGCAGTGGGGCGATACGCGACGGGTCGACATGACCTTCAGCGTCGCCAAGAGCTACCTGTCGGCGCTGGCCGCGCTGGCCCTGGCGGATGGCCTGATCGCGGACCTGGACGATCCGGTCGGCCGCTACGTCGCCGGCGGTCACTTCGAGGGCCCGCACAACAGCGCGATCACCTGGCGGCACTTGTTGAACCAGACGTCGGACTGGTCCGGAACCTTGTGGGACCTGCCTGACTGGGCGGACCGGCCTGAAGGCGATGATCCGGCGAACCGGCCCCTGCATCCGCCCGGCACGCGTTACAAGTACAACGACGTGCGCGTGAACCTGCTGGCGCTGAGCCTGCTCGAAGTGTTTCGCGAACCGCTGCCGCAGGTGTTCCGGCGCCGCGTCATGGACCCGATCGGCGCCAGCACGACCTGGCGCTGGCATGGCTATCAGAATTCCTGGATCGAGCTCGATGGACTGCGCATGCAGTCGGTGTCCGGCGGCGGCCATTTCGGCGGGGGGCTGTTCATCTCGACCGAAGACCATGCGCGCTTCGGCCTGCTGTTCCTGCGGCGCGGCGACTGGGGCGGCAAGCGACTGTTCCCGGCCGGCTGGGTCGATGCGTTGCGCGATGCGGCGCCTGACCGGCCCGATTACGGCTACCTCTGGTGGCTGAACACAGGACGCGAACGGATTCCCGCAGCGCCGGAGGGCGCCATATTGGCATCCGGTTTCGAGGGGCACTTCATCTACGTCGACGCGCAGCACGACCTGGTCATCGTGCTGCGCTGGATTCCGGACGTGGCCGGCGTGGTCGAGCGGGTGCTGGGCGCCCTCGACTAGCGCCGCCGTCAGTGCTGCCCGAGAAAATCCTTCTTGCCGAGTTCCACGCCGTTGTGGCGCAGGATGTTGTAGGTGGTCGCGGCGTGGAAAAAGAGGTTCGGCAGCACGAAGTGCAGCAGGTACGGCAGCCCGTGGAAGGTCACTGACTCGCCCCGGATCCGGATGACTACCGTGCGATCCTCGCTGCCATCGAGCTGCTCCGCACTGAAGCTCTTGAGGTAAGTCACGGTCTTCTCGATCCGGGCGAGCAGTTCGTCGAAGTTGCGCTCGTTGTCCTCGAACACCGGCGGATCCTCGCCGGCCAGCCGCGCCGCGCAACCCTTGACGATGTCCGTTGCGATCTGCACCTGGCGCGACAGCGGGAACATGTCTGGCGCGAGGCGCGCTCGAAACAGCACCTCAGGATCGAAATCCCTGGCCGCAGCGTGTGCCGCGCCCTTGTGCAGGATTCCGGCGAGGTTCTCGAGCACTCGGATGGCCACGGGCACCGAGGCCTGGTACATGGAAATCGACATGGATGATCCTCCGGAAGGTGGCCAGAGCTTACTCCGATGAATCTTCGGCGGCGAACCCCCCGAAATGATGCACAGTTCTCAATTCCCCGCGGCAGGGACGGTAAACTCCGGAGCAATGTTGGCTGAAATCATTCGCGCGCGACCGAGGCGCCGGTGCGCCCGGCACTTCTGCCGGCCAGCTGCGATGCTGGTGGCGGTGCTGCTGGCGGGCTGTGGAGGTGGCAGCGGCGGCGGAGGCAATCCCACCGACACTGGCGGCAGCACGTCACGCCAGTTGCTTGCGGATGCGCCGCTGGAGATCGGCGGCACGGTCGGGCAGGCGGTTGCCACGCCACCCGGCGTGCGTCTCATCGACGGCAACGGGGTGCCCGTCAGCGGCGTGACGGTGTCATTTCGTGTCCAGGCCGGCAGTGGTACGGTGTCGCCCGCCACGGCGATCACGGATGCGCAGGGCCGTGCCCGCGCGCAGAGCTGGACGCTGGGCACGACCGCCGGCCCGAATGTACTGTTCGCGAGCGTCGAGGGCCCGGCGGCGGAGCTGCGATTCGTCGGCGTCGGCGCGCCGGCTGCGCCAAGCGTGCTGGTCGCGACCAGTGCCCTGCAGCAAAGCGGCGAAATCGACGCGGTGGTGGCGGATCCGCCGGCGGTGCGCGTCCGCGACGCATTTGGCAACCCTGTGCCGGGCGTCCCGGTCACATTCTCCGTCGTCGCCGGCGGCGGCGCCGTCGATGGGTCGCCCGCCACGACGTCCGCGAACGGCATTGCGGCCCTGTCGTCGTGGACGCTCGGTGCGGCGGCCGGTCACAACGAGCTCAGCGCGACCGTGGGCGGCATCGGTCCCGTGACTTTCACGGCCAGCGGCCTCCCGCCGCTCGGCCTGTCGATCGACGCCGTGCGCCTGAACCAGGCGAGCCAGAGCTTTGCGGGCGACATCGACGCCGTGGCCGGCCGGCCCGCATTGCTGCGGGTAATCGTGACGGCCGGCCGGACCAACGAGCTGACGCCGATCGTGCGACTGAGGCTGTTCCGCGACGGCGTGCTGCAACGGGAGGCGACGCTCTCGGGGCCGCCGGACGGCGTGCCGATCGGCCCGGACCTGTCGGTCGAGAGCCAGACATGGAACCTGCTGCTCGGCGCCGACGAAGTCGTGCCCGGCCTGGCCGTCGAAGCGATTCTCGATCCGGACGGCGCAATCAGCGCGGCGAACCGCGATGCGTTCCGCTATCCGCGCGGCGCCGGCCAGGCGGCGATCGCGGTCCGCACGCTGGCGCCGCTGAGACTGCTGTTCATCCCGATCCACGCAACGCGCAACGAGATGACCGGCAACATCACGACGGCGAACCTGCCGGAGTTCCTCACCGCGACCCGCCAGTGGCTGCCGGCGGGCGCGCTGTCGCCACAGTTGCGCAGCACCCCGTTCTCGACCGACCTCGACCTCAGCAGCCAGGACCAGATCGGGCAGCTGCTCGGCGACATCCAGGCGCTCAGGACGATGGAAGGCGCGACGGACACCTATTACCACGGCATCATGCCGCGGGTGCCGAACCTGCCGATCGCCGGGATCGCCTACCGGCCGACCTTGCCGAGCAGCTCCTCGCGCAGCGCACTGTCCTACGATCGCCTGCCGCAGGCGGCCGCGACGGTCGCGCACGAGCTCGGCCACAACATGGGCCGGCGACATACGCCCTGCGGCAACCCGGACAACGTGGGTCCAAACTATCCCTATCCGAATGCCAACATCGGCGTCACCGGCTTCGACATCCTCGGCAACCGGCTGCGCGGCCCGCAGGGCTTCTCGGACTACATGAGCTATTGCTCGACGAACTGGACCAGCGATTACACTTACCGCGCGATCCTCGACTGGCGCACCGGCGACCCGCGCGCGTCCAGCGCGGGCGAGCCGGGTGCCGTCGCGATGGCGGCGGCGGAGCACGGTGTGCTGCTGTGGGGCGCGTCGAATTCCCGCGGGGTCATGCTGAACCCGGCGCTCAGCATGGTGGCACCGCCGGTGCTGCCGGAAGGCGGTGGTTCGCAACTGCTGCGCGGCACGACAGCGGACGGGCGCGTGCTGTTCGAGCTCGCCTTCGAGGGCGCGGCGGTGCCGCATGCGGCGGATCCGAGCGAGCGGCACTTCGCGTTCTTCGTGCCGCTGTCCGTCGAGGACGCCGCGGCGCTCGAGCGTGTCGAGCTGGCCGGCCCGCAGGGCTACACGCTGCGCGCAGCGCGGCCGGCCGGGGCGCAGCTCTTGGCCGGCACCGCGCCGGACGCCGCGACCGAAATGGCACGGCACCAGATCCATGCCGCGAGGATGCCGGGGGGCGAGACCGCGATCAGCTGGAACCCGGAGCGGCACCCGGTGGCCGTGGTCCGCGATCGAATCTCGGGCCAGGTCCTCGCGATCGCCCGCAGCGGCGAACTGCGACTGCCGGCCGGCGTGGCGGACGAAGCTTTGCCCGAGCTGCTGCTGTCCGACGGCGTGCACAGCGAGGCCTCGATCCCTCTGGAGCTGCGGTGAGCGCCCGCCCGGCGGCCAGCATCACGCGGCCGGTCGCAGCGACGCTCTGCACGCTCCTGCTTGCCGGCGGCTGCGCGCCGCCGACAATCGCCCCTGGCGACGCGGCCACAGCCCGGGTCCTGCCACCGCCGGAGTTACTCCGCCATGACGCCGTGCTGGTGCGCGGCTGGATCGGCAGCGCGGAACTCGGGCTCGAGCCGATCCTGGTCACCGAGGCCCGGCCGAGCACGTTTGAGGCACCCGCCGGACGCTATCGCTTGCGCGGCTTCGACGACGAAGGCGCGGTACGTTTCGAGCTGCGCTTCGACGACGAAGCCCTCGCGAGTATCTCTGGCCGGGAAGGACATCATTTCATGTTCGTGATCCCGGTCGGCGCCGGCGGCTCGCTGGCGCTGTCGCGGGTCGAGCTCGATGCCGGCGCCGGGCGCACGCTCGTGCGCGAGGCACGGCTGTCGGCCGATGCGATGCGCGCGGCTTTCGGGGATGACGCCGCATTGACGGTCACGCGCCCGCGGCCCGGCGAGCTGCGCGTGCGCTGGGATGCCGAGCGCTTCCCGCTGTTGCAGCTACGCGATCCTGAATCGGGCGCGATTCTCGCACTGGTGCGGCACGGCGAGATCACGCTGGACACTGGGCTGGCCGAGCTCGAGCTTGCGCTGTCCGAGGGCGTCAGGAGCGGGGCGGCCCGCATGCGGCCGCGCTGAAGCACGGCGCGTGCCGCCGCCCGCGCTCGCGGTGGGCGGTTGACGGGCCCCGCCGGGTGCGTGTCTCCTGAGCGCATGACACGCGGCCCGCACTACCTCGCCCTGGACCAGGGCAGCCATGCCAGCAAGGCGGTGGTGTTCGACGCGTCCGGCGATCTGCTCGCCCGCAGCGAGGTGCCGCTCGCCACGCGGCGGCTGCGTCCCGGCTGGGTGGAGCACGACGCGGAGGAATTGCTCGGCACGCTGCGCGCGGCGATCGATGCTGTCCTCGGGACGCCGGGGATGGCCGGGCGCGAGTTCGCGGTGGCGGGCCTCGCGATCCAGCGCTCGAGTATCGTCTGCTGGGATCGCGTGACCGGTGCCGCTTTGTCGCCGGTGCTGTCCTGGCAGGATCGGCGCAACGCCGACTGGCTGGCCGCACAGGCCTTTGATCCGGAGCGGCTGAGAGAGATCACCGGGCTGGTGGCCTCGCCGCACTACGGCGCCAGCAAGCTGCGCTGGTGCGTCGACCACCTCCCCGAGGTGCGGCGGGCGCTGGCGGCGGAGCGGCTCTGCTGCGGACCGCTGGCGAGCTTTGTGCTGTACCGCCTGCTCGACGAGCGTCCGATGCTGGTCGATCCCGCCAACGCCTCGCGCACGCTGCTATGGGATTTGCAGCGGCGCGACTGGTCCGCGGAGATGGTCCTGGCTTGCGGGATCCCGCTGGCCTGCCTGCCCCGCTGCGTGCCGAGCCGCCATGCCTTCGGGACCCTGCGCGCCGGCCAGCGGCACATCCCGCTGGCGGTCGTGACCGGCGATCAGCCGGCCTCGCTGTTCGCTTGGGGGCGGCCCGACGAGCGGACCCTGTTCGTCAACATCGGCACCGGCGCCTTCGTGCAGCGCGTGGTGACCGGCAAGCCGCCGGTTGTGGCGGGCCTGCTGCAAAGCGTGGCATGGCAGGACGCGGCGCAGACGATCGGCGTGCTCGAGGGTACGGTCAACGGCGCCGGGGCGGCCCTGGATTGGCTGGCGAGGACCCGCGACGTGCCGGTCGAAACCCTGCTTGCGGGCGCGGCGGGCTGGCTGCGCGACATCGACGAGCCGCCGTTGTTCATCAACGGCGTCGGCGGGCTGGGCGCGCCCCTCTGGGTCGCCGACTGCCCGATCCTGTTCACCGGAGACGGCAGCCTGGCAGAGCAGGCCGTCGCCGTGCTCGAGAGCATCGTGTTCCTGTTGCAGCTCAACATCGCGGCGACCTGCGCTGCGTCCGGGCTGCCGGGTGACGTGCAGCGGATCGTCGCCAGCGGCGGGATCGCGCGGTTCGACGGCGTCTGCCAGCGCCTCGCCGACCTGAGCGGCCTGCCGGTCGAGCGGCCGGCCGACATCGAGGCGACGGCGCGCGGCATCGCCTGGCTGCTCGGTTGCCCGGCGATCGCCGGGCACGAGGCGGCCGCCCGCTATGTGCCCCGGCCGAATTCGCGGCTGCAGGAGCGCTTCGAACGGTGGCGCGTGGCGCTGACGTCGGCGCTGCCGGGACTTGTGGTCCCCGGCGCGCGCGCCTAGCCTTCGCCCAGAATTTCCCCGGAGGTTCCCAGTGACAGTGTTTCTCGGCTTCGTGGAATTCCTCGTGGCGATCGGGCTGATCCTGGCGCTGGTCAGCAACTACCTGGTCATCAACAAGCTGTGGAAGCGGCGCATGGTGCGCGAGGTCGCCGACAGCGTGTCGATCGCCGCGGCACTGCTGGGGCTGTTCAACGCAATTCCATTCCTGATCCTGTTCATGCTGATCGATCACAGCACGGCGGGCGCGGCCAAGACGGCCATCAGTATCGTTACTGCCACCGTGTTCGTGCTGATCGGCAGTGGCCTGTGGGTCGCGGAACTTCGCGATCGTGGTTTTCGTCGCCTGTTCATGCGCGCCCTGAAACTGGAACGCAGGGAGTCCGCCGACCTGATCAGGCAGTTCGTGCAGCCAAAGGGTGCCGAGCAGATTCTCCGGGTGCTGCACCAGCTGGCCTCGGTCGACGGTCATATCGACGAGCGGGAAGCGGAACTGATCCGGGATTTCGCGCGCGAGTGGCGCCTCCCGGCGCCCGGGGCCGCCGACACTGAGCCCCAGGCGGACCTGATCACGCTGCGCAGGAGCGTCAAGGAATACCTCAAGCTGCGCCCGCCGGAGACCCAGGTGGGCCAGCTGCGCGACGTGCTGCAACTGCTCGCCGAGTCGGACGCGCGGGTCACCTGGCAGGAGTCCGTCGCGCTCGAGGAAGTGAACGGCATGCTGGCGCAATATATCGCGGGGGCCGAGGCCGAGTTCGACATGCATGAGGTGCTGATCGTGCCGCAGAGCGAGCAGCAGATCGAAGCCGTCCGCACGCTGTTGCCCGGACGGGAAGAGAAGGTGTTGCGCGGCGGGCGCGTGTTCTCGGCCGGGCGCTTCCACTCGCCGCGCTATGCGGAATTCGTTTGCCAGAGGTACATTGGCCTGGGCTTGTTCTCGACCGTGGTCGCCCTGGCCGAGTCGGCCTAGGCGCGCGCCGGCATGACCGAGGCGCTGCTCGTGTTCGTCGGCAGTGCACTCGGCGGCATGGCGCGGTTCTGGCTGTCCGGATTCGTCGGCCGGCGCGTCGGCGAGACCTTTCCCTGGGGCACGCTGGCGGTCAACGCGAGCGGCACGCTGTTGATCGGTTTCGCGGTCGCCGCTACCGCGGGCGGGGCGGGGGGCTATGCCGCTGCGCTCTGGCATCTCGCCGTGGTCGGGTTTCTCGGCAGCTATACCACGGTGTCCTCGTTCAGCCTGCAGACGCTGGTGCTGGCCCAGGCGGGCGAGCCCAGGCGGGCGACCGGCAATGTCGTGCTGTCGCTCGGCGCCTGCCTCGCGGCTGCCGGTTTCGGGCTGTTCGTCGGCGGCCGGCTGGTGGGCGCGTCATGAGCGCCGCAGCGCCGGGGCGGCAGCGGAAAATCGCCGCGGCGTCGCTGTACCTCGCGGTGGCGCTCGGCAGCGCACTCGGCGGGACAGCGCGCTGGCTGGTCTCGGCGGGCATGCTCGCCTGGTGCGGCCCCGGCTTTCCATGGGGCACGCTGTTCGTGAACGTCACGGGCTCGCTGCTGATCGGCTTCTACGCCGCGCTGGCGGCACCCGAGGGGCGCCTGCTCGCCGGTCCCCGGCAGCGGCACTTCGTCATGACCGGGGTCTGCGGCGGCTACACGACCTTCTCGATTTTTGGTCTCGAATCCATCGGCCTTGCGCAAGCCGGCCAGCTCGGCCCGGCCGGTCTGAACGTGCTGTTGTCGGCGAGCGCATGGCTTGTTGCCGCCTGGGCAGGTTTCGCCCTGGGCACCCGGATGAATCGCCTGAGGAGGGCCTGAGTCATGAAGATTCCCACATCGTCGATGCTGTTGCGCATCTATATCGGCGAAAACGACAGCTACCAGGACCGGCCGCTCTATGAGGCCATCGTGCTGCGCGCCCGCCAGCTGCACCTGGCCGGCGCGACCGTGATGCGCGGCCCGATGGGCTTCGGCCGGTCGAGCCGCCTGCACACGGCAAAGATCCTGCGCCTGTCGGAGGACCTGCCGCTGCTCATCGAGATCGTCGATGCCGAGGACAAGATCACGGCGTTCCTGCCCGAGCTGGAGAAAATGATCGGCAGCGGGCTGGTGACGCTCGAGAAGGTCCAGGTGCTGCAATATGGCCCGGCCGACGGGTGCTGAGGGCGGCCGGCCATGCCGCGCTGCGGCGGCGCGCCTTCAGGGCAGATGCGGGGCAGCCAGGTAGGCGCGCGAGCGCATCTCCTCGAGGCGGCTGCTGGTGCGCTTGAACTCGAAGCCGAGGCGGGTGCCGCGATACAGGGACTCTGGCGGCACGGCCGCCGACAGGATCAGCTTGACGTTGCGATCGTAGAACTCGTCGACCAGCGCGATGAACCGGCGCGCCTCGTTCTCGTTCGCCGCCGTGAACCGGGGCACGCCGGAGACCAGCACGGTGTGGAAGCTGCGCGCGATCTCGATGTAGTCGGCCTGGCTGCGCGGCCCGCCGCAGACCTGGGCGAAGTCGAACCACGCGACGCCGTCGGCGCGGCTGCGGACCGGAATCTCGCGCCCCAGCACCCGCAGGCCGCCGCGATTATGCGTGTCCTCCGGCGCCGTGGCCGCGAACAGCTTCTCAAGGCCGCGTTCGGCGGCCGCGTCGAGCGGCGTGTGGTAGATCTCGGCGCGCTCGAGCAGGCGCAGGCGGTAGTCCGTGGTGCCGCCGACGTGCACGACGTCGGTGTGCAGCTCGAGTTGCGCAATCGCGGGCAGGAAGCGTGCCCGCTGCAGGCCGTCGCGATAGAGCTCCTGCGGCGGCACGTTGGACGTCGCGACCAGCGTGACGCTGCGCTCGAACAATCTCGCACACAAGGTGCCGAGGATCATCGCGTCGGCGATGTCGGAGACGAAGAACTCGTCGAAGCAAATGACGCGTGCGCGGGACGCGAGGCCGTCGGCGACCCGCGCGAGCGGGTCGGTGTGCTCGCGGTGCGTCCTGAGGTCGGCGTGCACGTCGGCCATGAAGCGGTGGAAGTGCCGGCGGGTCTTCTCCGGGAACGGCAGGCACTTGTAGAACAGGTCCACGAGCCAGGTCTTGCCGCGCCCCGTGTCACCCCACAGGTACAGCCCGCGCACCGGTGGTGTCGCCCGCGGTCGGCCAAACAGGCGCTTGCGTGGCGGCGGCCGGGACACGAGTTCCCGGTGCAGGGCGTCGAGACGCATCGCGACAGCTTCCTGTGCCGGGTCGCGCGACCAGCCGAGCCGCTCGAGCTCGGCGCGATAGCGGGCCAGCGGCGTGACCGGCAGACTGGCGCTGTCGGCGGCGTCCATCAGTCCTCGGCGAGCTCCGGACGCGCGCGGAAATCCTCCAGCGCGCCGGGATTGGCGAGTGCGTCGGTGTTCTTGACGGGCCGGCCATGCACGACATTGCGCACGGCGAGCTCGACGATCTTGCCGCTCAGCGTGCGCGGGATGTCGTGCACCTGCAGGATCTTGGCCGGCACGTGGCGCGGCGTCGTATTGTCGCGAATCGTCCTGCGAATCTTGTCGCGCAGCACATCATCGAGCTCGAGGCCGTCGCGCAAGCGCACGAACAGCACGACGCGCTGGTCGTCGCCCCAGTCCTGGCCGATGGCCAGCGACTCGACGATCTCGTCGAGCTTCTCGACCTGGCGGTAGATCTCGGCCGTGCCGATGCGCACGCCGCCGGGGTTCAGCACCGCGTCGCTGCGGCCGTAGATGACGAGGCCGCCGCGCGGCGTCAGGCGTGCCCAGTCGCCGTGGTGCCAGACACCCGGAAATCGCTCGAAATAGGCCGCGCGATACTTCGCGCCGTCCGGGTCGTTCCAGAAGCCGACCGGCATCGACGGGAAGGGGCGCGTGCAGACCAGCTCGCCGGGCTCGTCGGTGTGCGAGCGGCCCGCATCGTCGAAGATCTCGACGGCCATGCCGAGGCCGCGGCACTGGAGCTCGCCCCGGTGTACCGGCAGGATCGGGCAGCCGAGCGCAAAGCAGCTGACGATATCGGTGCCGCCGGAGATCGAGGCCAGCTGCAGGTCGGCCTTGATGCGCCGGTAAACGAAGTCGAATGAGGCCGGCATCAACGGCGAGCCGGTGGAGAGGATCACGCGCAGCTTTTCGAAGCGGAAGTGCTCGCCCGGCGCGTAGCCCGCCTTCTCGACAGCGGCGAGATACTTGGCGCTGGTGCCGAACACCGTGATGCCCTCGTCCTCGGCCATCCGCCACAGCGCCTCGGGCCCCGGATGGAACGGATTGCCGTCGTACAGCACCAGGGTGGCGCCCGTCGCGAGACCGGTCACCAGCCAGTTCCACATCATCCAGCCGCAGGTCGTGAAGTAGAACAGCACGTCGTCCGGGCCGATGTCGGTGTGCAGCCGATGCTCCTTCACGTGCTGCAGCAGGGTGCCGCCGGCGCCATGGACGATGCACTTCGGCACCCCGGTCGTGCCCGAGGAATAAAGTATGTACAGCGGATGGTCGAACGGCAGCTGCGCGAACTCGAGCGCGGTCTCATCCGACAGGAACTCATCCCAGGTCACCGCGCCCGGCAGCGCGCCGGCATCCGGCTGCGGGTCGAGCTGCGGCACGATGACGACGCGCTCGACGCCTTCGAGTTGCGCCAGCACGCCGCGGATGCGCGCCAGCGAATCGATGCGCTTGCCGTTGTAGCGGTAGCCGTCCGCCGTGAACAGCACTTTCGGCCGGATCTGGCCGAAGCGGTCGAGCACGCCCTGGATGCCGAAGTCCGGCGAGCAGGAGGACCAGGTCGCGCCGAGGCTTGCGGCGGCGAGCATCGCGATGACCGCCTCGGGGCAGTTCGGCAGGAAGCCGGCTACCCGGTCGCCCGGCCCGACGCCGAGCGCGCGCAGGCTGCCGGCGAGGCGCGCGACCTCGCGATGCAGCTCGGCATGCGTGTGCGTGCGCCGGCTGCCGTCCTCGCCGCGCGAGACCAGCGCGACGCGCTCATCGTCATGGCGCAGCAGGTTCTCGGCGAAATTCAGGCGCGCGCCGGGGAACCAGCGCGCGCCGGGCATCGCCGCGGCGTTCTCGACGACCACGTCCCAGCGGCGCGAGGATTTCAGGCCGCAGAACTTCCACACCGCCGGCCAGAAGTGCTCGGGATGATCGACACTCCAGCGCCACAGCTCGTCCCAGTCGTGGATCGTTGGCGCCAGCACGCCGCTGACGCCGTGGATGAACTGCGTCAGCTGCGCGCGCGCGATGCGCTCCGGGGAGGGCTGCCAGAGTGGTTCGTCAGTGTTCATGCCACGACTTATGCCGATCGTCAGCCAAGACTACCATGCGCTGCCGGAGGCGTTGCTGGTCTGTCCCCGCCGTGCAACCGCCGTCACAGGCCGAGCGCGAACAAGGCCAGGCACAACAAGAGCCCGAGTGTCGGCACGACGACCGTCAGCGCCGCTCATTGCACGGTCCAGCCCCCGTCGACGACGATCTCCTGGCCGGTGATGTTGCGCGCATGCGGGCCGATCAGGAACCCGGCGATGCCGGCGAGTTCCTCGAAGCTGATGAACACGCCCTTCGGCATCGGCTTGAGCATGATCTCGGCGATGACCCGGTCCTCGGGGATCCCGTGCTGGCGGGCCTGGTCGGCGATCTGCCGCTCCACCAGCGGCGTCTTCACATAGGTCGGACAGATCGTGTTGATGGTGATGTCGGTATCCGCCGTCTCCAGCGCCACGACCTTGGAGAACCCCAGCAGCCCGTGCTTGGCGGCCACGTAGGCGCTCTTGTACTTGCTGGCGACCAGCGAGTGGATCGAGCCGATGTTGACGATGCGGCCGAATCCCGCCGCGCGCATCCCGGGCAGCATCGCGCGCGTCAGGCGCGCGACGCCGACCAGCATGACCTGCACCAGCAGCTCCCACTGCTCCGGCGGGAAGGACTCGAGGGGCGACACGTGCTGCAGCCCGGCGTTATTGATGAGCACTTCGACCGGCCGCGACATGGCGCCCGCGAGCGCTTCCACGGAGGCCTGCGAACAGACGTCGAGGGCGTGCGCTTCGGCGCTGCCGCCAGCATCGCTGATCCGGTCGCTGACCTTGCGCGCCGCCTCGGCCGACAGGTCCGTGACGACGAGGTGATGCCCGGACCGCGCGAGTCGCTCGGCCATGCCGGCGCCGATCCCGCTGCCCGCGCCGCTGACCAGGATGGTTCTCGGAGTCATGGCCCGAAGCCTACCATTGGGTGTGTCACGGCGGACTTGTACGAAGGTTCAGGGGCCCTGATCATGGCCGGGTGCTAAGGTCCTGCCAATATGATCTTCTGGAGACTGGCGATGTCCAGGTTGCTGCCGGCCGGTTTGCTGTCGCTCCTGCTGACCGCGTGCGCACCGGCGCCGGCGCCTGCCCCCGCACCGACGCCGCCCGCAGAGGCCACGATGTCGATGTCCTTTGAGTTCCTGGCCGGCCCGGTCAGGGAAACACAGCATTCGGGCGATGACGATCTGTTGAGCGCCGGTCTCGGCCTGGCCGGATTGCGGGCGGCTGCGCCGCTGCCGGCGGATGCCGAGCACCCGACGCCGGCCGAGTTGCGCCGGCTGGCCATCCACACGAGCTGGACCGGCATTGCGGACCTCGGCGAGCAAGGCGGCATCGGCACCCTCTACGGCCCGGTGCCGATGGTGCCGGGTCGCGAATACTCGGCTTTCGCGGTCGTTCCCGGCGCGCGGCATCCTCACCGGGTGCTGGCGCAGGTGCCGGACGCCTTCGACCTCAAGCGGCCGTGCCTGCTGGTCGGGCCCGCGTCGGGCTCCCGGGGCGTCTACGGGGCCATCGCGCTGGCCGGTGGCTATGGCCTGCCGAAAGGCTGCGCCGTCGCCTACACGGACAAGGGCGCGGGGACCGACTATTTCGACTTCGCCTCGGGTACCGGCACGCTGCTGGACGGCACGCGGGGCGAGGCGGGCGCCGGGCTCGCCTTCGAGCCCGACCCGGTCGCGGCGGACCTGCCGTTGATCGGCATGAAGCACGCCCACTCGGGCGATCACCCGGAAGCCGACTGGGGCCGGCACACGATCCAGGCGGCACTGTTCGGGCTGCATGCGCTGGACCGGGCGTTCCCGGCGCGCGCGCCGTTCACGCCCGAGAACACGACGATCATCATCGCCGCCGTCTCCAATGGCGCCGGCGCCGCGCTGCGTGCGATGGAACAGGATACAAACGGCGTGTTTGCCGCGGCGCTGGCCGTGGCGCCGAACGTGACGGCGCCCGGCATTCGGCCCCTGTACGACATTGCCACGGAAGCGGCCCTGCTGCAGCCCTGCCTGCTCGGCGCCCCGGAGGCGGCTGGCTGGCCGCTGTTCCAGATGAACCCGTTGATCCCGGCGGCCGCGCAGGCGCGTTGTGCATCTTTGGCCGCCGAGGGCATCGTTTCGAGCGCGGACACGGCGATCGCCGCGGCCGAGCTGCGCGCCAGGCTGCTGGCGTACGGCCACAACGAAGCGGCACTCGAATTGGCGGCGATCAACGTCGGCTTCGACCTGTGGCGCGCGGTGGCCGCGAGCTACGCCTCGGCCTACCTGCGCCGGCCGGCCGATGGCATGCCTTGCGGCTTCGCCGTGGCCGGGATCGATGCGACCCTGCAGCCGCGCACTGTGCCGCCCGCCGAGCGCGCCCTGTGGTGGGCCAATGGGAGCGGCATCGCCCCCTCGGGCGCCGTCGGCCTGCTCGATGCAGGATTCGCGTTTCCCGATCCGTTCCTCGCCGGGCAGCGTTGTCTCAGGGAGTTGTGGACCGGCGGGCATGCCGAGGCGCAGGCCTTGCGGGCGGCCGTGGACGCGACGCGCGCGAGCGCGAAACTGCCGGCCAGGCCGGTATTGATCATCCACGGTGCCGCCGACGGCCTCGTGCCGGCGGCGTTCACGAGCCGCCCCTACGTCGCCGCAGTGCGCCAGAACGGCGGCCGCGACCTGGCCTACTGGGAAATCGAGCGGGTGCAGCATTTCGATGCGCTGCTCGGGCCGGCCGGCCTCGGCCAGCGCTATCTGCCGCTGATGCCCTATGCCTATGCGGGTCTCGACGAGCTGTTTGCGCACCTGTTCGGCGATGCGGCGGCGTCGGGCGATCGCCACATCGACCCGCCGCCGCGCAGCGGTGTGCTGGATCGCAGCGGGCTCGGACTGCCGTAGGCAGGGGGCGCGCGCCGCCTGCTCAGTCTTCAGGCCGAAGCAGGATTTCCCGGAGCTCCTGTTCCGCGGCAGACAACCGGGCCTCCTGCTTCGGCGTCCAGCGCTTCGCGAGGCCGCGCTTGTGCGGCTTGCACAGCCCGCAACTCCTGCGCTTGATCTTCGTTCTCTTTCTCATCGTGGCTTCATTCGCCGACGTACGCGTCCGCCTCGATCTCCACGAGCATCTCCGGTGAGATCAGCTTGCTGACCTCGACCATGCTGGTGGCCGGGCGAATCTCCCCGAAAACCTTCCCGTGAGCACGACCGACGTCCTCCCAGCGGGAGATGTCGGTGACGTACATGCGCGTGCGCACCACCTGCGACAGCGTTGCCCCGGCCTGGGCGAGCGCGGACTCGATGTTCTTGAGGATCTGTATCGTTTGCGCGTACGGATCATCGATGCCGGCCATCCCATGCGGAGTCGTGGCGGTAGTTCCCGAGACGTGTATGTACGGACCGACCTTCACGGCGCGTGAGTAACCTGCAACAGGTTCCCAGGGAGTGCCTGATGAGATGTTCTGGCGGGGCATGTTTGCTATTCCTTATTTTCCCGAGGTGATTGGGGCGCGCTGCGGCGAAAGACAAGGTCCCCATCGTCGTAGGAGTACAAGACCGGCAAGCCCGGCGTTGCGACCTGGACGTAGCCGCATTTGAGCAATAGAGCGGCGCTGCGTGCGTTCTTCGGGTGAGTTGTCGCCCACAGCGAAGAAATGTTCTTGTAACTGCGCAAATGATCGATTAGCCAGTTCAGGCCATGCGAAGCGTAGCCATGCCCCCAGTGAGCTGGGCTATAAAGGAATGCGACTTCTGCGAGATTGTTATGAACCGTCGCCTCAAGTCGACCAATCAGTTCCTTCGTTCCGGCCAGGCGGACTGCGACGTTCAACCAGTGCAGCGCCCAAAAGCGGCTTGACGACAAAGTGAAGCAGAGAATAAGCGGATGAATCTGAACCTGTGGAGAAAGCCCAAAGGCCTGCATAAATACTCAATGGACCAAAAGCGGTAAAGACCACAGCAGGCAGGCTGAACACCAAATACGTCGCGCGACGAATCCGAGTCAAGGCGATCATGGTTTTACGCTACCCGACGTCGCATTAAGCCGCCTCGGGCCGATATATTTCAGGAAACACGATAGATTTTTCCCTGCGGTCCGCTTCAATGAATTGCCAGGTTGCACCCGTTGCGGCTGCGGCTCGATCAAGTCTTTTGCGCGACTAACCAATAGCCCACTTGGCCGCGATCCTACCCACTGCAGCGAGGACCGCCTGATGCCGAGCCTCAGTCTGCTCGGTGTATTCGCCGCTATCAAAATAAGCAGCAATGATGATCGGGCTTCTGCGGGGCGGGAAGGTGATTGCGATGTCGTTGCACTTGTTGGTCGTTCCTTCCGTGCGCCCGGTTCCAGTCTTGTTACCACTTAGCCACTCGGCTGGGAGTCCGGCCCGAAGCCGCATGGGGCCAGTCTTCGTGTTCTGCATCCAGGTCAGCAGTCGCTCCCGCGATTCAGGCTGCAAAATGTCACCAGTCGTAATCCGTCCGACGAGCTGTGCCATCGCCAGGGGCGAGGTGGTATCGCGAAGGTCAGCCGAGAGCACCAAGCCCAGATCGGGTTCATAGCGGTCGAGCCGGGTCACCATGTCGCCCATTTCGCGAAACTTCGCGGTGACGGCGGCTGGACCGCCCAGTCGTTTGACAAGAAGGTTGGCGGCAGCGCCATCGCTCAGTTCCTGGGCCGCCTGTGCCAGCGCGGCAATGCTCATGCCGCCCTCGGCGAGACTCTTGCGCGTCACAGGCGCCCAAGGCAAAAGGTCGGTTTCCGAATAGGTCAGGATCTCATCAAGATTAATTCGGCCTTGATCCGCTTCGCGCAAGTAGGCTGCGACGAGCGCCAGCTTGAACGTCGAGCACATCGCGAAGTGTTCATCCATGCGATTTCCGCTGACTTCGCCGGTAGCAGTGTCAAGGAAGCAAACACCAAGGCGCGCATAGCCCACTTCGAGCGCCCGAAGCTTCGCGGCAGCGTCAAAGCGGCGAGTGGCAATGGTGGCGCCGATCGGGCCGGCCAGCAGCGCGGTCGTCGCCACGGATGTGACCAAGAAGTCGCGTCTTGTGAACATGCAGTTGATCCTTTACTCAGCAGTCAGTAATATAGGCAACACTCGGATGCCTGAAGAATGAACGGACCAACGCGGGGCGCTTGCCGATCTCGGCAAGTTGCGCGGCCACGCGCTCTTCCAGGCGTTCACCCTTGCGCAGCGGCCGGCGTGCGTTGCCGGTGCGCTTGGCGTAGCTCCAGACCAATTCGTCGGGATTCAGATCGGGCGCGTAGCCGGGCAGGAAGTGAAGGGTGAGCTTGCCGCCCAGTTCGTCCACGTAGTCGCGCACCGCGCGCGTCTTGTGAGCGGGCAGACCGTCGACGATCAAGTGCAGCGGCTTGCGCCGGCCACGCATCATGCGGCGCAACAGCGTGACGAACAGCGCGCCGTTCAAGCCGCCCGCATAGGTGGCGAACCAGAACGCGCCTTTGGCGCTGACCGCGGAAGCAGCGCTGATCCCTTGCCGCTGGCCCGGCACCGACACCACCGGCGTCTGCCCTTTGGCGCCCCAGGTGGTGCCCTGCACAGCATCGGCGCGAAACCCCGACTCATCCCAGAAGTAGATCTCGGCCTTGTCCCGCTTGGCCTGGCGGGCAATCGCCGGATAGGTCTCCCGCTGCCAGCGCGTGATCGCTGCCGGATCCCGCTGGTAGGCGCGCTGCAACGGCTTTTGCGGCGTCAATCCCACCCGCGCCAGCAGCGCCCCCACCGAGGCCAGGCTCAGCTGCACCGCGAACCGCTGCTCGATCAGTACGCGCACGATCTGTCGTGTCCACAGGCCGAAGTCGAAGCCGTACTGGCGCGGACTCTTGCCGTTGATCCAGCGAAAGACCTGCCGTTCCTGGGCCGCCGTCAGTGTCCGCGGCCGGCCGGTCGCAGGCTTCGCCGCCAGCGCCTTCAAGCCCTTGCCGCGTCCGCGTGCCGCCTTGAGCCAAGCGTAGATGGTGCAGCGATGCATGCCGTAGCTGGCAATCACCTCGCTCGCGCGTTCGCCTTCCCAAACCCGTTGCACGGCCATCTTGCGGATGGCCTCCAGCGTCGCGTGATCCAGCTTGCGCCCGTCTTGTTTCATCGTGAAACGAATACTCTCACAATCACGATGTGTTGTCTATATTCCTGATCGATGAGTAACTGATCGGGTCAGTTATACGGTGTGCTCGGTGTGGGGCCGAACGCCCTGGATAACCTGCGAGGCGGCTTGGCACGGGCCGTGACAGCCGGCATCGTCAGGTTCATCCAACAGTTAGCTGGCATGCTTCAGTTCTTCACGGACTACCCGGCGCAGCGTCTCTTCCAACGGCTCGCGAGTCTGCGCCATGTATTCCCGCAGCGCCTTATTGATCAGCGTCTGGTAATTGCCGCCACCCGCTTGATCAACCTGGCTCTTGAACCAGTCGATAACATCCTAGTGGCCTGTAACAACTGATTGTGTACTAAGTCGTCGAGCCGGATTGGCGTAT
>CAYWYS010000002.1:133209-135736 GCA_964462675.1 uncultured Thioalkalivibrio sp. | reverse complement strand
GGGGCCGCGCGAGGGCTAGGGGTCGCCCGTGGACTTGAGAACGTCGGGGCACGCGTCGCGCGTGTGCCGGCGAGCGCCTGGCTGTTGCCCCGCGCCGCGCCCGCCGAGGGGCGCTCGCTCGGCACGGGAGCGGTCGTAGCCGATTGCGGCGCCGCGGCATTGCGTTGCGACGGGATCGAGGCCCGAACCTGCGGGCCGGCCGTGCGGTTCGCGGAACCGCGCGTGGCGGGCTCGGCGAGGCGTTGCCGGGTACCACGCAAGCCCTGTTCGATCCGCGCGACGTCGGGACGGGAACTGCGTGGCGCCTCGGCAAGTCGTGATTCGCCGCTGCCACGAACAGCCGAGCCACGATTGGCACGGCCGGCGCGATCCCACTGGCTGTCGCGCCCGCCGGTGCCGCGCACATTGGCGCGATCGCCGCCCCGGTCGCTGCCCCGATTCCATTGCCCGTCGCTTCGGTCACTGCCGCCTGACGGCCGCAGGTTGCGCGTGGGCGAGCCCTGCAATGGCCAGCGCGTCGCTTGGCCCGCGGCAAGGCGCTGCTGGTTATGGCGCTGACGGACCTCAGGATGGCGATAAGCGACGCCCCGGCGATGCACCGGATTGTGCTGCCAGCGCTGGCCGTGCCCCCAGTGTGGCCGCGACCAATGCTGGCGCCCCCGTGGGTGGAAGCGCGGCGAATTCACAATGACGATGCTGCGCTGCGGCCACCAGAAATTGGTGAACCAGAAGCCCGATGAGACATGGATGCCCGAGCCCCAGTAAAAGCCGGGGGCGCCGACGACGAAGAAGGGGGGCGGGGCCCAGAACACCGGGGGATGCGTCGGCCACCACCAGTTGCCGTACACGACCGTCGGGTTGTAAACGGGCACGTGCACGACGCGGGTCTGCACCGGTTCGATGACGATTGTCTGTTCCTCGCGAACAACCCGGACGAACTCTGGATTTTCCAGGCTGCCGGCCGCATCCGCGCGGGCACGCAGGAACTGGACTGAGTCCATGACTTGCGCTTCCTGGTACAGCATCGCGTCGCCGAGCCGGCGGGTCCAGTCGAGGTCCGTATCAAGTTGCGCGAGCAGTTCCGGGAACGCCACCAGCGCCTTGACGCTCGGATCCCAGTCACGCTCCGCCACGGCCGCGACCGCTTCGTCTCCCTGCAGTCGCGGGTTCTGGCGCGACCAGCGCGCGGCTTCGACGATCTCGAGCGGGTAGGTGGAGGCGATCAGCACCTGGGACAGCAAGGTATCGGGATAAAGTGCGATCGGGGCGAGCATCTGGTCGAGCTCAGCCTGCGAGAAGCCGTTGTCCGCAACCGGCATCGCGCGCCCCTCCGGGATCGGCTCGACGCTGTAGTTCTGGGCGCTGGCGGGCAACGCCGCCAGTGCGAGGGCTAGCAGGCTGAAAGTCAAAGTTGCGCGTAGGCCGGAATCGTTCATGGCTCGCTCCAGGTTTTCACCATGATCACAGGCTAGCAGGGCAAACCTGAACGTACGGCAACGATGGACCGGGCCGGAGTGTGGTTCGACATGCCCTGATCATAGGACCTTTCGGCGCGCAGAGCGTTTCCGGTTAACATAGTCATGCCCGGTCGCTGCCGGGTCCCGTCTATGGTGGTCCGCGTCGGTCCCCTCGCGACGGCCAGCCGTGAACCCCGCCAGGCCCGGAAGGGAGCAACGGTAGCGGCGACGCCGGGCGCCGGGGTGTGGCTGGCGCGGGCCGCCACCCTTCGCGCAGCTCAGCCCTCGAGCAGGGGGCGGATCTTGTCGGGCGGCAGCAGGCGCCCGAAGGATTTGACTTCCCCGTTCACCGCCAAGGCCGGCGTCAGCATGACGCCAAACTCGGCGATGCGGCTGATGTTGGTGATCTTCTCGATGGTGTACACGAGGCCGAGTTCCTTGGCGGCGATCTCGGCGTTGGCCGCGAGCTTCTGGCACTTGGTACAACAGCGGCCTAGTCTTGGTAGATTTATCAATTACCTATATACGTATATTAATGTAATAAGTTAAATAGATGGATGATCAAGACAGGCTGCCGTAGATGAAGCCGCCGGCGGCACTCAGGACCACGACGAGGCCCAGGTAGACCAGCGTCTTCTGCGTGCCGAGGATCGCCCGGATCACCAGCATGTTTGGCGGCGAAACCGCGGGCCCCGCCAGCAACAGCGCCAGTGCCGGACCCTTGCCCATGCCGTTGCCGATCAAGCCTTGCAGGATCGGTACTTCAGTAAGCGTCGCGAAATACATCAGCGAACCCGCGGCGGCCGCGAACAGGTTGGCGGACAGCGTGTTGCCGCCGACCAGGGTGGCGATCCAGTGCGCCGGTATCAGCCCTTCCTCGCCGGGCCGGCCCAGCAGGAATCCCGCCACCAGCACGCCGATCAGCAGCAGTGGCGTGATCTGCTTGGCGAAGCCCCAGCTTTGCTCGACCCACTCGCGGCTTTCCTCGGGCGCGTCGCCAGCCGATGAGACGATTACCAGCCCGATGACGGCGACCGTGAACGGCAGCATCGCGCCCCATGGCAGGCCGT
>CAYWYS010000002.1:0-133109 GCA_964462675.1 uncultured Thioalkalivibrio sp. | reverse complement strand
ACAGGAACGCGATCGCGGGACGAGGTACCTCATCACTGCCGCCTGGCTGATGAATACCCCAATCGCACCGGCGATCAGGAAGGCCGGCACGAGGCACAGCAGGAAGTGCTCCTGCGCATACCAGCGCGTCAGCGCCAGCGCCTCGTGGACTGCGCCGTCGAAACGTGCCCAGCCGACCGGCAGGGAGAACACCAGCATGAACACCGCCACGCCGGCCGCGAGGATGCGCCACTCGCGCCGCAGCACCGAGGGTTCCTGCGCCGCGTCCACTTCAGGCGTCCGCGAGCGCGCGCCTGCGCTCCTCGAGGTCATGCTCGAGCGTGCGGGTGGCGCAGGACATGAAATCGAGGATGCACGGCGTGCGCAGGCTGTAGAAGACTTTCAGGCCATCCTTGCGGGTGCGAACGATGCCCGCCCTGGCCATCACCGCCAGGTGGCGCGAGACGTTCGAGCGCTCGGCGCTGACCGCCGTCGCGATATCACACACGCAAACCTCGCCGGCCCGCAGCAGGTCCACGACGGCGAGCCGGACGGGGTGGGCGAGGCCCTGAATGACCTGGGCCTGGAGCTCGTAGCGGTGCCAGGCGTGGCTGGGCGGCTGTTTTTTCATTAGGTGAGCATTCACTCACATACGCACCTAAGCTATCCGTGCTTGCCGGAATCACGGCTTGGGGTGGGTTGCCGATGGTGCCGGGGCGGCAAGACACTGGCTCCGGGGTGGTACACTTCCGCCCCTTCCGGGACGATCCAGGTTCATTTGCAAGGCCCATGAGTTATCAAGCGCTTGCCCGCAAGTGGCGCCCACGCCTGTTCGCCGACCTGGTGGGGCAGGAGCATGTCCTGCGGGCGCTGGTACACGCGCTGGACAATGACCGGCTGCACCACGCCTACCTGTTCACCGGCACGCGCGGCGTCGGCAAGACGACCATTGCCCGGATCCTGGCCAAGGCGCTGAACTGTGAGCAAGGCGTGTCCTCGACCCCCTGCGGCGGGTGCAGCGCCTGCAGCGATATCGATGCCGGGCGGTTCGTCGACCTGATCGAGGTGGACGCCGCCTCGCGCACCAAGATCGAGGACACCCGCGACCTGCTCGACAACGTGCAGTACTCGCCGGCCCGTGGGCGCTACAAGGTGTACCTGATCGACGAGGTCCACATGCTGTCGCGGCACTCCTTCAACGCCTTGCTGAAGACGCTCGAGGAGCCGCCACCGCACGTCAAGTTCCTGCTCGCCACCACCGACCCGCAGAACCTGCCGGTCACCGTGCTGTCGCGTTGCCTGCAGTTCAACCTGAAGCGTTTGCCGCTGTCCCTGATCCGCGAGCGACTGCGGCTGGTGGCTGACAGCGAGTCACTGGCGTTCGAGCCGCCGGCGCTGGACCTGCTGGCACGCGCGGCGGACGGCAGCTTGCGCGATGCGCTCAGCCTGCTGGACCAGGCCGCTGCGCACGGCGGCGGACGGCTGACCGAGCAGGACGTTGCGGCGATGCTCGGCACCGTGGACCGCGAGCATGCCGTCCGCTTGCTCGATGCCGTGGCGGCAGGCGATGGGCCGCGCATTCTTGCTGAAATGGCGGCGCTCGACGAGCGCGTGCCGGACTATGACGATGTGCTCGGCACGATCGCGGCGCTGGTGCAGCGGGCCGCCGTGCTGCAGGCCGCGCCGGACCTCGAGGATGACGAAGACGGGCTGACGCCGCGGGCGCGTTCGCTGGCGAACCTGGCCGCGCCTGAGGACCTGCAACTCTGGTACCAGATGGCCGTTGCCGGGCGGCGCGACCTGCCGCTTGCGCCGTCGCCGCGCGCCGGCTGCGAGATGGTGCTGCTGCGCATGCTGGCGTTCAGGTTTGCGGCGCCGTCTGCCGCGCGGCCGGAGGCGCCGCCGGCGGCGGGCAAGTCACTCGGCAGTGCGCCGGCCGCCGTGACTGCAGCGCCGGCGACGCCGCCGCCAGCGGCACCGGCGCAGGCGGCACCGCGCGCGCCTTCCGGCGACGACTGGGAACAGCTGGTCGAGCAAATGGGCCTCGCCGGTGCGACGCGCCAGCTCGCCCGGCATTGCAGCTACGCCGGCCGCGCCGCCGGGGCAGTGCGCCTGGTCATCGACCCGGCCCACGAGATCCTGGCGACCAGTGCACAGCAGGAGCGCCTGCGCGTAGCGCTGGCGGCCCATTTCGGTGAGCCCGTGCGGCTGCAGCTGGAGTTCGGGAAGCCGGCGGCGGAGACGCCGGCCGACCGCGAGCGGCGCGCGCTGGCCGAGCGGCAACAACGTGCGGAGCATGCGATCGAGGAGGATCCGCTCGTGCGCGAGCTGCAGAAGGTTTTCGATGCCACGGTCGATCGCGGCAGCATCCGGCCGGCGGACTGACCAGAGACCAGGAGAGCGAGAATGAAGGGGCAAATCGGACAATTGATGCGCCAGGCGCAGCAGATGCAGGAGAATCTCGAGAAGGCGCAGCAGGAGCTGGCGGCGCTCGAGGTCGCAGGCGAGGCCGGTGGCGGCATGGTCAAGGTGACGATCAGCTGCCGGCACGAAGTGCGCGCGGTGATCATCGATCCGGCGCTGCTCGGGGACGACAAGGAAATGCTCGAGGATCTCGTCGCAGCCGCGTTCAACGACGCGCTGCGCAAGGTCGAGCGCACGGTGCAGGAAAAGTACTCCGGCATGACCTCCGGGCTTGGCCTGCCGGGCGGCATGAAGCTGCCGTTCTGAGCGCATGCGCTATCCGCCGCGACTGGCCGGGCTGATCGAAGCGCTGCGGCGGCTGCCCGGCGTGGGGCCGCGATCCGCCCAGCGCATGGCGTTTCACCTGCTGGAGAAGGATCGCGCGGGCGCGGCCGTACTCGCCGCGGCGATCGGCGAAGCCATCGACGGCATCGGTCACTGCGCGCGTTGCCGGATGTTCACCGAGACGGATTTGTGCGAGATCTGTCGGTCGCCTTCGCGCGATGCCACGGTGCTGTGCGTCGTGGAAACGCCTGCCGATGTCGTGGCCGTCGAAACCGGTTCGGGCTATGCCGGGCGGTATTTCGTGCTGATGGGACACCTGTCGCCGCTCGACGGGATCGGCCCGGAGGAGCTCGGCCTCGACGGCCTGGAGACAATCCTGGATGCCGGCGGGATCGGCGAGGTCATTCTCGCCACCAACCCGACGGTCGAGGGCGAAGCCACGGCGCATTACATCGCGGAGTTGTGCGCCCGGCGCGCGGTGCGCGCGACACGCATCGCGCACGGCGTGCCGGTCGGCGGCGAACTCGAGTACGTCGACAGCGGCACGCTGTCGCACGCCTTCGCCGGCCGTCAGACGATCTAGCGCTGCAAGTCTTCGGTGAGGCGCAGCAGGCGGCGGTAGCTTTCGTAACGCCGCGCGCTGATGGCGCCTTCTTCGACCCCGCCCTTGACGGCACAGCCGGGCTCCCGCATGTGGCGGCAATTGCCGAACCGGCAGCGCTCGGCCGCGTTGACGATCTCGCGAAAGCCGGTGGCGGCCAGCCGCGGATCGCCGAGTGCGGGCGCGAAATCCCGCACGCCGGGCGAATCGAGCAGCGCGCCCCCGCCGGGCAAGGAATAAAGCGTCGTCGCCGTGGTGCGATGCCGGCCCTCACCGGTCGCCGCGGAAACCTGCGCCGTGGCGGCCTCGATGCCGGGCACCAGCGCGTTCAAAAGCGAGGACTTCCCGACCCCGGACTGGCCGACAAGAATGCTGCAGTGGCCGGCGAGCCGGGCCCGCAGTTGGTCGAGGCCCTGTTCGGCCAAGGCGCTGACGCGCAGCACCGGGTAGCCGATCGCGAGAAATTCCTCGAGGCAGTCGACGGCTGCTGCGGGCAGGTCGATCTTGTTGCATGCGACCAGCGCGGCCGTACCCATGACCTCGGCAGCGGCGAGGTAGCGATCGATGATGAACGGGTCGGGCGGAGGTTCCGGGGCGCACACCACAATCACCTGGTCGAGGTTCGCCGCCAGCACCTCGACCCGGCCGCGGGCGTCCGGGCGGGTGAGCTCGGTGTCGCGCGGCAGCAGCTCGAGCACGGCGACGTCGCCACTTTCCTCGGACGCTCGCCAGCGGACGCGATCGCCGCAGACGAGCCGCAACCCGCGACGCCCGACAAAGGCAGGGTGGCGGCTGCCCAGCGGGTCCTCGACAATCAGGCGCTTCCCGTAGGATGCGATGACCCGGCCCTCCGACAGAGGCCCGGCCGCGTTCGCGGGCAGTGCTCTGCTAGAATTCCGGGATTGCAAAAAGTCCACCTGCCGAGCTTATGAAAGACGCCGACAACCTCGTCTGGATCGACCTGGAAATGACCGGCCTGGACCCGGGACGGGACCGGGTCATCGAGATTGCCACCGTGGTCACCGACAAGCAACTGAACATTCTCGCCGAGGGCCCGGTGGTCGCAATCCACCAGGACGACGCGACGCTCAGCGGCATGGACGAGTGGAACACGCGCCAGCACGGGCGGTCCGGGCTGGTCGACCGCGTGCGCCTCAGCCGCGTGACGGAGCAGGAGGCCGAGCTCGCGACGCTGAGTTTCCTGGCGCGGCATGTTGAGCCGGGCGCTTCGCCGATGTGCGGCAACAGCATCTGCCAGGATCGCCGCTTCCTGGCGCGCTGGATGCCCGCACTCGAGCGGTTTTTCCATTACCGCAATCTCGATGTCAGCACGCTGAAGGAGCTGGCGCGCCGCTGGGCCCCGGCCGTCGCGGAGGGCTTCCGCAAGGAATCGAAACACCTGGCGCTCGACGACATCCGGGATTCCATCGAGGAGCTTCGGCACTATCGTGAACACCTGTTCAGGCTGCCATGATGCACCTGCCGTGTTCGCCGGCCTGCGAACGCAATCGCGAGCCGATCCTCGCCTTCATCGCGCCGTTGTTCGGCGCCACCCGCCGGGTCGTGGAGATCGGCAGCGGCACCGGCCAGCACGCCGCGTGGTTCGCGCCGCGCCTGCCGCATCTCGCCTGGTTGACGACTGACCTGCCCGAGAACCATGCGGGGATTCGCGCCTGGGCCGAGGTGAGCGGCGCCGCCAATATCGAGGGGCCGCTGGCGCTCGACACGCTGGTGGAACCCTGGCCCGAGCTCGGCGCTGCGGACGCAGCATTCAGCGCGAACACCGCGCACATCATGCCGGAGCCGGCCGTGGTCGCGATGTTCGCTGGGCTTGGCGCGCGGCTGCCCGCCGGCGCGCCGTTCTGCCTCTACGGCCCGTTCATGGAGCAAGGCCGCCACACCAGCGACAGCAACCTGCAGTTTGACGCCGGATTGCGCGCGCAAGGCACCGGCATGGGGGTACGCGATCTCGCCTGGCTGCTGCAAGTCGCTGCAGTGGCCGGTTTCGAGCTCGGGGCCATTGAGCCGATGCCGGCCAACAACCGCTTGCTGGTATGGCGGCGCACATGATCACCCTGCCCGGTGAGGCCGATGTGCTGGCCGCGGCGGTACGCATCGCGCCGTTCGTTCACCGCACCCCGGTGCTGACCTCGCGCACGCTGGACGCTGAGCTCGGCACACGGCTGTATTTCAAGTGCGAGAACTTCCAGGCCTGCGGTGCTTTCAAGGCGCGCGGCGCTTTCAACGCCGTGCTGTCGCTGGACGCCGACGGCGCGGCGCACGGCGTGGCGACGCATTCCTCCGGCAATCATGGCGCTGCGCTGGCGCTGGCTGCGGCCCGCCGCCGCATTCCGTGCTGGGTCGTCGTGCCGACCGATGCATCGAGCTTCAAGCGCGCCGCGATCGCGCGCTACGGTGCGCGGGTCGTCGATTGCGCGCCGGGCCAGGCGAGCCGCGAGGCGAAGCTCGCCGAACTGGTCGCGGAGTGCGGCGCAACGGTCGTGCATCCCTATGACGACGCAGCCGTCATCGCGGGACAAGGCACGGCGGCGCTGGAGTTGATGGAACAGGCCGGCCCGCTCGACATGCTGCTGGTGCCGGTCGGCGGCGGCGGCCTGGTGTCTGGCTGCGCGCTGGCCGCCAAGGCCAGGCAGCTGCAACTGCGAGTTATTGCCGCCGAACCGATGGGGGCAGACGACTGCTGGCAGTCGATGCAGGCGGGCCAGCGCGTGCGGCTGGAGCGGGTCGAGACGATCGCCGACGGCCTGCGTGCGTCGATCGGCGAGCGCAACTGGGCGCTGATTTCCCGGCTGGTCGAGCAGGTCGTGCGGGTAACGGACGCGGAGACCGTCGCTGCCATGCGACTGGCGTGGGAACGACTCAAGGTCGTCATCGAGCCGTCGGCTGCGGTGCCGCTGGCGGCGGTGATGTCCGGCCGCCTGCCGGTCGCCGGCCAGCGCGTCGGCATTGTGTTCTCCGGCGGCAACCTCGACCTGGATGCGCTGCCCGGCTTGTTCGGGGGAGGCCCCTAGTCGGCGACGATATTGACTGCCTGGCCTGGTCGCAAGCGCTCGGCGCCTCGCACCACGACGCGGTCGCCGGCCGCAAGCCGCCCGGTCACCGCGACCACGTCGCCGGCGCCCACGCCCATCAGCACATCGATCTGCTCGGCAGTGCCGTCTTCGCCGATGCGGACGACGCTCGCACCTTCCCGCCGCAGCACCAGCGCATCGCGCGGCACGGCGAGCACCTCGGTGGCGGCAGCGGTGGGCACCGACAGGCGCACGTTCTCGCCGACCCGGAACAGCCCGGGCGCAACGGCCAGCCTGAGTTCGAACATGTGCGAGCGGCTGTCGCCGAACGGCACCAGCGTGCTGACAGCCCCCGAGCCGGTGTGCCAGGGACTGTGGAACTGCAGTTCGGTGCCCGGGCCGATGAAGCCGAGCGAGGAGAGCGGGGCGCGTGCGACGAGCTCGAGGCTGGCCGGGTCGACCAGGCGCACGATCTCGTCGCCGGCGCTGGTGAATTCGCCGGGGGTGCGCAGCCGCTCGGTGACCATGCTGGCGAACGGTGCACGCAGCCGGGTTCGCTCCAGCTGCAGCTCGATCTGGCCGAGCCGGGCGCGCGCCACGGCGATGTCGCTGGTCGCCGAGCGCAGGTCGGACTCGACCTGGTCGAGCAGATTCTTGGCCGTGACGTTCTCCGCGGCGAGCCGCCGCAGGCGCTCGGCCTCCCGCTCGAGGAAGCCGCGCTGGCTTTCCTGTGACGCCAGCACGCCGCGGAACTCGTCCCGCTGCAGCAACAGTTCCGCGTCGTCGATCCGCGCGACCGGCTCGCCGGCGGCGACGCTCGTGCCGATCTCGGCGATCCAGGTCAGGCGACCGCCGACTTCCGCGGAGATGCGCGCATCGTTGCGGCTGACGATCGTGCCCGGCACCTGGATGCTTGGCGCGAGACTGGTCATGCGCGCCTCGGCGACGCGCACGACGGCCGGTGGCGGGCCGCCTTGGGCCGCCGCGACGCACGGCAACAGCAGCAGGCACAATGCAGACATGCAGACTCGGGCTTTCATGGAAACAGGGACTCCGTGGTGTCCAGGCACGCTCAGGCCGATTGCTCCGGGCCGGCATAGCCCGCGCGCAAGCCGCCGGCGCCGACCGGGACGGATGCCGGGGCGTCCTCGCCGATTCGCAGCAGGCTCGGCAGGAGCACGAGCGTGAAGAATGTGCTGACGGCAAGGCCGCCGACGATCACCGCGGCGAGCCCGCGATAGAGCTCGGTGCCCGCGCCGGGCATCAGCAGCAGGGGCAGCATGCCGAATAGGCTCGTCAGCGTGCTCATCAGGATCGGCCGCAGGCGGAAGCGCACGGCCTGCTCGACTGCGGCGGTGCGCGCCATGCCATCGCGCTCCGCGGCACGCGTCTGCGCGACCAGCAGGATCGCGTTGTTGACGACCAGGCCCATCAGCGTGATGAAGCCGATCATCGTCAGCAGATCCATCGGCTGGAATGTGAACAGGCCGGTGATCCGAAGCGTGACGACGCCGCCGACCATCGCCAGCGGCAGGGCGAAGATCACCAGCAGGCTGTCGCGGAACGAGCGGAACATCGCGCTCATCAGCAGGTAGAGAATGACGATCGCCAGCGCGAGACTGCGCGCCATGTTGGCGATCGCGCGGTCCTTGTCGTCGGCCGTGCCGCGATAGCTGATGTCACCGTCCTCCGGCAGCTGCGCGCGGATCACCGGGTCGACCTGGTCGCGAATCAGGTCGATCGAGGTTCCCAGCGCCATGTCGGGCGGCGGCGTCACGACCAGGGTGATGGTGCGGCGGCGATCGACGCGCCTGATCTGGTCCGGCCCGGCGGTCTGCTCGATCCGGATGAACTCCCCGAGCGGGCGGGTGCCGCCGTCCGGCGTCGCGATCGGCAGTGACGCCAGCTCCTCGGGCGTATCCCATGCCGACGCGCGCAGGATCATGTCGAGGCGCTGCTCGCCGTCGAAGTAATCGCCGACATAGAGTCCCTCGCCGAGCGCGCGCACCACGCGCGCCATCGTCTGGCGGTCCCAGCCGACCTCGGCGAGGCGCCGCTCCTCGGGGACCATGCGCAGCTCCGGTTCGGCCAGTTCCACGCCGGGCACCGGTCGCGTCCGCGCGCCGGGCATGACCTGGGAGAGCGTGCCCATGCCGACGATCGCGGCGCCCTGCATCGACGCGATGTCCCGGCTCTGGATGTTGACGTCGATCGAGCGCCCGCCGCCCAGCCGGCCGAACAGCGACGAGCGGTTCGCGAACGCGAGGGTGTCGGGGAAGCCGCCGAGGATGTCCCGGTTCAGCACCTGCACGAGCTCATCGACGTCACGCCGTTCGACGGCGCGCGCGCCCATGAAGCCACTGTTGCCGAACATGCCGAGGAAGTAGCTTTCGACCGGCGGGTGCTTCGTGCCCTCGAGGTGCGGGCGCATGCGCTCGTTGACGACGTCGACGAACTCGGCCTCCGAGGCCGGCACGCTGACGCCGGGCGGCGGCAGGATGAAGCCGAAAATGAAGTTCTGGCGGCCTTCCGGCAGATAATCTGTTTCCGGCAGCAGGCCGACCGTCAGGCCGGCCGCTGCGACCGTCAGGCCGGCGATGATCCCCGCGCGTCGCGTGCGCGTGCCGGTCAGGCGCATGATCAGCGCCGTGCCGCGGTCCCACCAGTCGCTGTGCACGTCCTTGAGCTCGGCGTTGCGCAACCAGTTGTCGGCCGCAGTCGGGATGACGGTGAGCGCGATGAACAGCGCAGCCACGACCGCGATGGCGATCGCCAGCGCCAGGTCGGCGAACAGCTGGCCGGCGATGTCGCGCAGGAACACGATCGGCAGGAAAATCGCCACCGTCGTCGCGGTCGAGGCGAGCAGCGCGCCCCAGACTTGCGTGGCGCCCTCGAGCGCGGCCTCATGGCTTGGCTTGCCGCTCTCGCGCAGGCGCACGATGTTCTCCAGCACGACGATGGCCGAGTCGAGCACCATGCCCACTGCAAAGGCCAGCCCGGCCAGGCTGATGATGTTGATCGTGCGCCCGCTCGCGTTCAGGGCGATGAAGGTCGCAAGCAGCGAGATCGGGATTGCCAGCGCGACGATCATCGTGGCACGTCGCCGGCGCAGGAACCACCACAGCACGGCCGTCGCCAGCAGCACGCCAAGCAGCAGGTTGTTGCGCAGCATGTTGATGGAGTCCGTGATGTACAGCGTCTCGTCGTAGTCCTGGACGATGTACAGGCCGGCGCGCTTTAGGGGTCCCTCGTTGAGCTCGGCAACTACCGCCTTCAGGTCCGCCATGACCTCCAGCACGTTGACGTTCTGTTCCGGCTGGGCACTGATTGCAATCGACGGGCCGCCGTTCTGGTTCAGCGAGCCGCGCGCGTCGCGCAGCTCGACGGACACATCGGCGACCTCGTGCAGGTGGACTGGCTGTCCGTCCCGCCAGGTCAGCACCATGTCGCGGAGCTGCTCGATGTCGTACTTGCCGGAGAAACGAAGCGTGTACTGGCGGCGGCCGACATCCTTGAAGCCGCCCGAGACATCGGTGTTGCCGCCGGTCATCTGTGCCAGCATCGGCACGTCGATGCCCAGTGCCGCCGCCCGGTAGGGGTCGAAGGTAATGCGGACCTCGCTGTTGCGTCCACCGTAGATGTCGGCGTTCGCGATGCCGGCGACGCGCTCGATGCGCGACTGGACGACTTCCTCGACGAAGTCCTGGTAGCTGGTGATGTCCCGCTCATTGCCGGGCAGGGGGCGGATCGCGAACCAGGCGATCGCGCTGCCGAACTGCCCGCGCCCTGCGAACACGATGGGTTGGTCGACGTCGAGGGGGTAACTCGGCACCCGGTTGAGGCGGTTCATGACCTCGATCAGCGCGCGCTCGAGCTGGGTGTTGACGTCGAAGGTCAGTGAGATCTGGCCCCGGCCGCGGCTCGCCGTGGAAACCATCTGCTCCAGGCCGGAGAGGCCCCGCAGCGCATCCTCCTGGGGCTCGACGATCTCGGCCTCGACTTCCTCCGGTGCAGCGGCCCGCCAGCTGGTCGTGATCTCGATGATCGGGCGCTCGATGTTCGGGATCATCTGGACCGGCATGCGCAGCAGCGAAATCACGCCGAACAGCAGTACCAGCAGGATGGCGACGATGACCGCAACCGGGTTACCGAGCGCGGGGCGAGCGAGGTTCACAGGTCTGGCCGTCAGCTATGGTGGAGCGCTATTGTATCGCGGGTGCCGGGCGGGACTGACTCCCGGTGCTTTCGGTTATCATTCTCGTCCGCCCCCGGCAGAGGCTGCGTACCCATATGACCTGCAGATTGATCGCGCTGTGCATGCTGACGCTGGCGGCCTCCGCGGCCGGGGCCCAGACCCGCTATGTCTCGGACCGGCTGGAAGTGACCCTGCGCACCGGCACGTCCACCCAGCATGCGATCGTGCGAATGGTGCCCGGCGGCGCTCGGGTCGAGGTGCTCGAGGTCGATGCGGCCAGTGGTTACAGCAAGGTGCGGTCGGCGGAGGGCGTCGAGGGCTGGGTGCTCAGCCGCTACCTGATGGAGCAGCCGGCGGCGCGCGACCAGCTGGCGGCCGCCAACAGCCGCGTCGAGGCATTGAATGCCCGCGTGGCCGATCTGGTGGCCCAGGTGGAGGTGCTGAGCGGGGAGCGCGACGGCCTCGCCGCGGAGAGCGGCGGCCTGGGCAGCGAGCTGGAGGAGGTTCGTGCCGAGCTCGAGCGAGTCCGGCGCGTCTCGGCCTCGGCGCTGGAACTCGACAAGGTGAACCGCGAGTTGCGCACGCGGATCGCCGCCGCCGACCAGGTCACCGACGGCCTGCGGGCGGAAGTGGCGGAACTGAAGGCAAACACGCGCCGCGACTGGTTCCTCTCGGGCGCCGGCGTGCTGATCGCCGGCCTGTTGCTCGGCCTGATCCTGCCGCGGCTCAAGTTCGGCCGCCGCTCGCGCTGGGGCGACCTGTAGCGCTGCCGCCGGCAATTGGCTGGTTCGCGCGGCCCCGCTAGCTGACTTTCTTGCCGGCGAGGAACATCCAGGTCTCGACCACGGTGTCGGGATTCAGCGAGATGCTTTCGATGCCTTCGTCAAGCAGCCAGCGGGCAAAATCCGCGTGGTCCGAGGGGCCCTGGCCGCAGATGCCGATGTACTTGCCCTGCTTGCGGCAGGCTGCGATCGCCATGTGCAGCAGCGCTTTTACGGCGTCGTCGCGCTCGTCGAACAGGTCCGCGATGATGCTCGAGTCGCGATCGAGGCCAAGCGTGAGCTGCGTCATGTCGTTCGAGCCGATCGACATGCCGTCGAAATGCTCCAGGAACCGCTCCGCCAGCAGGGCATTCGACGGAATCTCGCACATCATGATCAGCTTGAGCCCGCGCTCGCCGCGCACGAGGCCATTGTCGGCCAGCAGCTGGACGACCTTGCGGGCCTCGCCGACCGTGCGCACGAACGGCACCATGACCTGCACGTTCTCCAGTCCCATGTCATCGCGCACGCGCTTCAGCGCCTGGCACTCGAGCTCGAAGCAGGGCCGGAAACTCTCGGCGACATAGCGCGAGGCGCCCCGGAAGCCGAGCATCGGGTTCTCTTCGTGCGGCTCATACTCGCGCCCGCCGATCAGGTTGGCGTACTCGTTCGACTTGAAGTCCGACAGCCGCACGATCACCGGGTGTGGCGCGAACGCGGCCCCGATCGTGCTGATGCCCTCGGCCAGCTTGTCGACGAAGAATCCGACCGGGTCATCGTAGCCGGCCATCTGCTGCGTGATCGTGTGCTGCAGGTCCTTGCTCAGGGAATCGAATTCCAGCAGCGCGCGTGGGTGGACGCCGATCATGCGGTTGATGATGAACTCCAGCCGCGCCAGGCCGACGCCGTGGTGCGGAATGCCCGCGAAATCGAAGGCACGGTCGGGGTTGCCGACGTTCATCATGATCTTCACCGGGATATCCGGCATCCGGTCGAGCTCGATAGTCTGCTCCTCGTAGTCGAGCATGCCGTCGAAAATGAAACCCGTGTCACCCTCGGCGCAGGACACTGTGACGGGCCGGCCATCCGGGACCGTCGCGGTCGCGTCGCCGCAGCCGACGACGGCGGGGATGCCGAGCTCGCGGGCGATGATGGCCGCGTGGCAGGTGCGCCCGCCGCGGTTCGTGACGATCGCGGCAGCGCGTTTCATGACCGGTTCCCAGTCGGGATCCGTCATGTCGGCAACCAGCACGTCGCCCGGTTGCACGCGTTGCATTTCCTTGACGTCCCGGATGATCCGCGCGGTGCCGGCGCCGATCCGCTGGCCGATACTGCGCCCGGAAGCGATCACCGTCGAGCGGTCCTTGAGCTTGAAGCGCAGGATCGAGCGGCCTTGCCGGCTCTGCACGGTCTCGGGGCGCGCCTGCAGGATGTAGAGCTTGCCGTCAGCGCCGTCCTTGCCCCACTCGATATCCATCGGGCAGCCGTAATGCGTCTCGATCGCCACGGCATGCCGTGCCAGCGCCTCGATGTCCTCGTCGCTGAGACAGAAGCGGCGACGATCCGCGACCGGCACGTCGATGGTGCGCGTGCCGTGCCCGTCGTCGCCATGCACCATCTTCAGCGCCTTGCTGCCGAGCGTCTTGCGCAGGATGGCGCGCTTGCCGGCCGCGAGCGAGGGCTTGAAAACGTAGAATTCGTCGGGATTCACCGCGCCCTGCACGACCATCTCGCCAAGGCCCCAGGAAGCCGTGATGAACACCACGTCGCGGAAGCCGGACTCGGTGTCCAGCGTGAACAGCACGCCGCTGGCGCCGGTGTCGCTGCGCACCATGTGCTGGATGCCGGCCGACAGGGCCACCAGGTCGTGGTCGAACTTGTGGTGCACCCGGTAGGCGATCGCGCGATCGTTGAACAGCGAGGCGAACACGTCATGGATGCGCTCGATGACCTGTTCGATGCCGCGCACGTTCAGGTAGGTTTCCTGCTGGCCGGCAAAGCTGGCCTCCGGCAGGTCTTCGGCGGTGGCGGACGAGCGCACTGCGACCGCGATATCGCGGCCGCGCGCCATCTCGTCCCAGGCACGGCGGATTTCATCGTGCAGCTTCGGCTGCAACGGCGTTTCCTTGATCCAGCCGCGGATCGCGGCGCCGGTCTCGACGAGTTTCGCGACATCCTCGACGTCGAGGTCCGCGAGCACCTCGCGGATGCGGTCGGCAAGACCGCCCTGCGCCATGAAGTCCCGATAGGCGGCGGCCGTGGTCGCGAAGCCGCTCGGCACCGTCACCCCGAGCGCCTCCAGGTTGGCAAGCATTTCGCCCAGCGAGGCATTCTTGCCGCCGACGCGCTCGACGTCGCCCATGCCTAGTTCATCGAGCTTGAGGATGTACTGTTCCACGATGGCCCCCTTGAGTTTCCCTCAGCAGGGAAAGGACAATGTGCACTGCTCCGTCGAGCGGGTGAGGGAATGAAGCATCGAACCGTTTTCTTCGTGTCCGATCAGACGGGCGTCACGGCGGAGACTCTTGGGCACAGCCTGCTGACGCAGTTCGACGGGCTTAAATTTCGCGGCGTGACTGTGCCATTTATCAACACCCCTGACAAGGCGAGAGAATGCGTACGTCGCATCAACCTGACGGCCGAGGTCGAGGGTTCGAGGCCGATCGTCTTCGCGACGATGGTGCAGGACGACTTGCGAGATATAATTTCGGAAAATCATGGACTTGTGCTTGATTTCTTTAGTGCTTTCATAGGTCCGATGGAGCGCGAGCTCGGCATGAAGTCAAGTCACGCGACAGGCAAGGCGCATGGCGTCGCCGATCAGCGCTCGTACTCCCGCCGGATCGACGCGATGAACTATGCGCTCGAGCACGACGATGGCGCGACGACGCGCGATTACAGCAAGGCCGACATCATCCTCGTCGGGGTCTCGCGCTCGGGCAAGACGCCCACCTGCCTTTACATGGCGCTGCGCTACGGGGTCTTCGCGGCCAACTACCCGCTGACGGAGGAGGAATTCGAGAAGGGCAAGTTGCCGGCGGCGCTGGAACGCCACCGCGAGCGGCTGTTCGGGCTGACGATCGCGCCAAGTCGACTGCAGCAGATCCGCCACGAGCGCCGCCCGCAGAGCAATTACGCTTCGCCCGGGCAGGTCAGTTTCGAGCTGCGTTCCGCCGAGGCCCTGTTCCACCGTTACGGCATCAGCTTCATCGACACGACCGAGTGCTCGGTCGAAGAGATCGCCAGCACGGCGCTCGACCGCACGGGCTTGTTGAACCGGTTGCAGCGGGGGCCCGAAGAGGCCACTAGATGATCCCTGCGGGCGCCGCCACGCCCGTCAGCTCGCTGATCCGCGCGAGCTGCGCCGCGGCCCGCCCGAGCTCGGCCGTCAGTTCCGGTCCCGAGCCGCGGTGATCCGCATCGGGGGCCAGGTAACGCTCGAGGTAGATTCTCAGCGTGGCGCCCTCGGTGCCGGTCCCGGACAAACGGAACACCAGGCGCGAGCCATCCGCGAGGAAGATCCTGAGGCCCTGGCCCGTAGCGACGCTGTCATCCACCGGGTCACGGTAATCGAAGCTGTCGGCATGCTCGACTTGCGTGCCGGCGGCCGCCGTGCCGGCCAGGGCGGGCAGCCGCGACGCCAGCTCGCGCACCACCTCGGCGGCGCGTGCGCCGTCGGCGATGAACCAGTCGTGGCGGGCAAAGGCGTGGCGGCCGAAGCGCCGCCAGTGGTCCTCGATCAGCTCGTTGACAGTGCGCCCGGTGGCTGCGACCAGGTTCAGCCAGACCAGCACGGCCCACAGGCCGTCCTTCTCGCGCGCGTGGCTGGAGCTGGTGCCGAAGCTCTCCTCGCCGCACAGGTCAATGAGCCCGGCATCAAGCAGGTTGCAGAAGTAACGCCAGCCCGTCGGCGTCTCATAGCAGGGCATGCCGAGCAGCTCGGCGACCCGGTCGACGGCGCGGCTGGTCGGCATGGAGCGCGCGACGCCCGCCAGGCCGTCCCGGTAGCCCGGCAGGAGATGCGCGTGTGCCGCGATCACCGCGAGGCTGTCGCCGGGTGTGACCACCATGCCCCGGCCGACGATCATGTTGCGATCGCCGTCGCCGTCCGACGCCGCAGCCATGTCGCCCGCGTCCGGGCCGTTCATCCACTCGACCAGGTGGGCGGCATCGACGGGATTCGGATCCGGGTGCAGGCCGCCGAAATCGGGCAGCGGCACTGCATTGACGACGCTGCCAGGCGGCGCGCCGAGCCTGCGCTCGAGGATCTCGAGCGCGTATGGCCCCGTCACCGCGTGCATGGCGTCGAAGCGCAGCCGGAAATCGCCGCCGGACAACAGCCCGCGGATCCGCTCGAAGTCGAACAGCCGCTCCATCAGCGCGGCGTAATCGGCGACCGGATCGACGACCTCGAGCTGCAGCGGGCCGGCCTGCTGCGGGCCCAGCACATCGAGATCCGGCATCGGGATGTCGGCGATGCGGTACTCGCTGATGCGTGTCGACTCGCGCCAGGCCGCCTCGGTCAGCGACTCGGGCGCCTGGCCGCCGTTGGCGGTGTCGAACTTGACGCCGAAATCGCCGTCCTCACCGCCGGGGTTATGGCTTGCCGTCAGCAGGAAACCACCGGCGGCGTGGTGCAGCCTGATCAGGTGCGAGGCCGCGGGCGTGGAAAGAAGTCCGCCGCGGCCGACGATGATCCGCGCGACACCATTGCCTGCTGCAATGCGAAACAGCACGCCGAGCGCCTCGCGGTTCCAGAAGCGCCCGTCGCCGCCGGCGACGAGGCTCGCGCCGTCAAAGCTGCCCGCCGCGTTGAATACTGACTGGAGGAAGTTCTCGAGGTAGTTGGGCTGGCGAAAAACGCGGACTTTCTTGCGCAGTCCGGCGGTGCCGGGGCGCTGGTCGCCGTAGGGCCTGGTGGGGATGATCCGCACGCCGTTTGCCGCCTTTTCATCGCGCCGGTGGCGCGGGGTCCCTGTGCTATATTGCCGCGCATGATAGCAGACGGGTCCCTTGCGCTACCGTGTCCGACGCAGCCGGGCAGCTTCACTGCCCTGATGCATCTGTACGAGAGCAATTACCTGCGCCTGCACTGGCTGTTCGACGACGTGGCGGCATTGCCGGACGAGCAATGCTCGCGCGTCGTCGCCGATCTGCCGCTGCACCTCGCGGTGCTCGAACGCAGTCCCTACACGACCACGCTGCGCCTCACTTATCACTTCGAGGACGCGCACGGGCGCGTGGCCGATCCGAACCTGACCATCCGCGTCTACCGGGACGCGGGCCTGGCGGAAGCAATGGCCTGCCGGCGGCAGCATCTGCATCACGCGCTGCGGCGCTTCGACACCGCGCCGGGCGGCGAGCTGAATCGCCGCTGGGCGAGGAACACGATGCTGAACAAGTGGCTGGAATACTGCTGCGACCACGGGCATCGCTTCCATGACGGCCGGGCCGGCCGGGCAAGCGCGCGCTGACGATGATCACGGTACCGGGAGGCACCAGGTGACCGAGGACGGCGAGGGGCTGGCGAAGCGGGCGCTGAAGATCGTGGCGCGCGAGGAGGAGGGCGAGGACGAGCGCCTGCTGAACCTGTTCCGCAATCGTGCCGAGCTGAAGAAGGCGTTTTCCGATCTGCAGAAGGCCCTGCGCCTGGCCGAGGAGCGCCTGGCGAGCCAGGAGGCGGCGACGCGCCGTGCCGAGGAACGCTTCACCGCCATCGAGCAGTTGCTCGCGCAGCCCGGCACCGGCTACACGGCGCTCGTGTATTTTCAACTGCGGGCGCTGTGGCGGGTCTGCCGCGAGCGCCTGCAGGCCATCTCCGACGAGATGCGCGGCCGCAACGAGGAGCGGCTGCGGCGCGAGGAGCTGATGCGCTTCAACCAGGAGAAGCAGCGGCAGCTGGCGGCGCTCGATCAGCAGTTGACCCAGGCCAAGGACGAGGTTGAGGAGCGTCGCGCGCGGCGCGACACCGTCAGCGCGGAGCTCGAAGGGGCGCAGGGCCTGTTCGCGTTCTTCCGGCGCCGCAGCCTCAACGAGCTGCTCGCGCAGCGGCGCGTCGAGCTCGAAGCCGCCCGCCTGCGCCTCGCCGAGCTGCAGGACCGCCGCGCCGGGGTCAGCGCCGAGCCCTGGCCGGAGTTCGATGGCCTGGATGTGGCGTCGAAGCGCGAGATCAATATCAAGGTGATTGCCGCGGCCCAGGAGCTTTACCTGCACTTCGCCGGCGCCGAGCTGGCGAGCAAGGCGCGCGATGCGAACGTCAGCTCGGTACAGGACATGCGTTATGGGTCCGAAAACGACTGCAAGCAGCTGATCGAAGTGATCCAGGGAGCGATTGCATCGCTGGGCGCCGACGGCTTCCGCAGCGCCGAGATCGAGGCGCGTGCGCAGGCGCTCGCCAAGCAGGTCCAATTCCGCGGTCCGCGCGAGACCGTGCCGATGGCGTCGTCGGTGGCGCGCATCGAGATGCCGGTGCGCGGCTCAGGCGGCGGCGAGCTGCGGCGCATCCCGCTCGAGGTCAACGTCCTCGCCGAGGAATACTGGGACCTCTACGACGTCTTCATTCCCTGACGCGCTCCGCGCGGGCGCTCGCCGGGACGCTTCCCGCGCCACGTTGCGGACTGGTGCGCGCGCGGCGCGCCAGCCCGGCGACCCTGCGTCCCCAGCGTCCCAGGTCGTCCAGCAGCGCATAGGTATACGGCACGAGCAGCAGCGAGGTCAGGGTCGAGAAGCCCAGCCCGCCAATGATCGCGCGCGCCATCGGAAAATACGCAGGCGCCCCGACTTCGTCGCCACCGACCTTGGTCGCGCTGACGGCCAGCGGCAACAGGCCGAGAATCGTCGTCGCCACCGTCATCAGGATCGGCCGCAGCCGGTCGCGCCCTGCCTGCACCAGCGCCGCGTCGCGCGCCAGGCCGTCGCGGCGCAGGTTGTTGACGTGATCGATCAGCACGATACCGTTGTTCACGACCACGCCGACCAGGATCATGATGCCGATAGTTGCCATGAACGAGAACGTGGTGCCGGTCAGCATGAAGAACCAGAACACGCCGATTACCGAAAAGCCGATCGAAGTGATGATCGATAGCGGATAGACGGTCGACTCGAACAACGCTGCCATGACGAGGAAGATCAGCGCGATCGCCAGCAGGATGTTCTGCACCATGATCTGCTGCGTCTGGTCGGCCTGCTGGAAGCCGCGGCCAAAGCGCCAGCTGTACCCGGGAGGCAGCTGGTACGCGTCCATGATCGCCTGCACATCGGGCTTGACCTGCTCGAGCGAGCGGCCGTCGAGGTTGGCCGTGATGACCACCGCCGTCGTGCGGTCCACGCGCCGAATTTCCTGGTGCGCGGATGTGACGCGAAACTCGGCGACCGAGCCGAGCACCACCCGGCGGCCATCCGGCGTGTACAGCGGCAGATCGGCGAGCTGCTCGATGCTCTGGCGGTCGTCCTCGCGGAACGCGATCCGCACCTTGATCTCACCGTCGCCACCGCGAAAGTCCCGCAGCTGCTCGCCGCGCATGGCGACCGAGAGGGAGGAGGCCACGGCCTCCGGGCTCAAGCCGAGCTGGATCGCGCGCTCGCGATCCACGCGCACGCGAATCTCGCGATCGGCGCTGCCGGCATCCGCCCGGACGTCTAGCAGCCCCTCGATGGTCGACAGCAGCCGCACCACGTCCGGGGCGAGCGCACTGAGGGTCTCGGTGGATTCGCCGGCGAGCTGGACGCTGAAGCCCTCGTCGCCGCCCTGGGCACCAAGCTCGAAGCTCGGCTTGCCGATGATGATCTCCGGCAGCTCGGCCATGACGCGCTTGATGACCTCGCCGGTTGGCACCCGGGCATCGCCCTTGTCGTTCAGCAGCAGCATCGTCTGGCCGCTCCCCTCGTCGTAATAGCTGTAGACCGAGCGCAGATCGAACTCTTCCTTGTTGGCGAACAGGTAATCCTCGATCAGGTCGACGGTCCGCTTCACCTCGGCCAGCGGGTATTTGCCGTTGATGTTGTACTGCAGGAGCAACTGCCGCCCGGCTTCCTGCGGGTAGGTGTCGAACTTGACCACCTTGATCGGCACCATGACACTGGCGATGACCAGCACGGTGATCAGGGCGGTCCACCAGCGATGGCTCAGCGTCCACTCGAGCGCCCGCGCGTAGCGCGCGGTCAGGCGCGTCATCCACGAGCCGGCGCGCACTGGCGGCGGGGCCGCGATGCGGGCCGCGATCATCGGCACGACTGTCTGGGCCATGATCAGCGACGCCAGCATCGCCACCACGATGCTGACCGCGACATGCGTCAGGAACATAGTGATGTTGGTCTTGATGCCGAACAGGATCGGCACGAACACGATGATCGAGGTCAGCGTCCCGGCGGTCACCGCAAGCGCGACTTCGCGAACGCCCTTGAGAGTGGCCTCGAAGGGCTGGTCAGGATTCAGCTGGCGCTGCCGGAAAATGCTCTCCGTGACGACCACGGCGTTGTCCACCAGCATGCCGACGGCGAGCATCAGTCCCATCATCGACAGGATATTCAGGCTGATGCCGAGAAAATACATGACCGCGAGCGTGATCAGCATCGAGAACGGCACGCAGGCCACGACGATCAGCGTCGTTGCCGCGTGGCGCAGGAACAGGTACAGGACCCCGAAGGCGAACAGTGCGCCGATCGCTCCCGAGGTCAGCAGGTCGGACAAGGAAGAGGTCACGCCGTCGGCCTGGTCGCCGAGCGCGTACACCTGGATGCCGCGCATCTGCGGATTGTCGGCGGCCCGCGCGACCTCCGCCTTGACGCGTCGCGCGACGTCGACCAGGTTTGCGCCGGGCTGCTTGTAGACATCCAGCCCGATCGAGTAACGCCGATCGAGATGTCGCCCGTAGTTCCGTTCCGGGCTGCGCAGCTCGACATCCGCGATATCCTCGAGGCGCAGGTTCTCGCGCACCAGGATGTTGCGCACTTCGGCCACCGAGGCCAGCTCCCCGATCGGGCGGATGCTGTAGCGCCGGTCGCCGTCGGTGAGGCGCCCCGCGCTGACGGAGAAATTCGAGCGCTCGAGAAGGTCGCGCAACTCGTTGAGATCGACGCCGTGCGCCGCGATCCGGTCGGCGCTCAGCAGGATGCGAATCTCTCGCTGGTCCACGCCGTACAGCTCGACCCGGGAAACGCCCTCGACGCGCTCGATCCGGCGCTGCAGCAGGCGGTCGAGCAGGTCATAGGCGTTCGAGAGGTCGCGCTCGCTGCTGATGCGCAGATTCAGGATCGGCTGGTCGGAGGTCGAGCCGGTGAACATCAATACGCGGCGGACATCGTCGGGCAGCTGGTGGCGGACCGCGTCGACCTTGGCGCGCGCCTCGATGCCCTTGGCGGAGACATCCTGGTCCCAGCCGAATTGCAGGAAGATCTGTGCGTTGTCCTGGCTGGACGTGGACTGCATGCGCTCGATGCCGCTGAGCGTGGCGAGCGCCTCCTCGACCGGCCGGGTGATCAACAGCTCGACTTCCTCGGGCGTCGAGCCTTCATAGGGGATGTTGAGGAAAATTCCCGGGAACTGGATGTCCGGATACTTCTCCAGCGGCAGCAGGCGCGACGAGATCATCCCGATCAGCGCGAGCGCAACGAATACCATCACGGTGGTGACCGGTCGGTTGATCGCACCGCGCGTCAGCATCATCCCGCGGCCTCCGCCTGCAGTCGCGCGTGGCTCAGCACGCGCACGCCGCGATCCAGCAGCGAGTAGACCACCGGGATCACGAGCAGCGTCAGCAGCGTCGAGACCGTCAGTCCGCCGATCACGGTGATGGCCATCGGGGCCCGGACCTCGGCGCCTTCGCCGAAGCCCAGCGCCATCGGCAGCAGGCCGAGCGTCGTCGTCAGCGTCGTCATCAGGATCGGCCGCAGGCGGGCCCGGCCGGCCTCGATGATGGCGGCGTCACGGCCCAGGCCTTCCCGCCGAAGCTGGTTGACCAAGTCTACCAGCACGATCGCGTTGTTGACGACGATGCCGGCGAGCATGATCAGTCCGATGAACGCCACCACGCTGACGGTGGTGCCGGTCAGCCACAGTCCCCAGACGGCGCCGACCAGCGCCAGCGGGATCGTGAACAGGATCACGAAGGGGTGGACCAGCGATTCGAACTGCGACGCCATGACGAGGTAGACGAGGAAGATTGCCATCGCGAGCGTGAACAGCATGGACTGGAACGACTCCTGCATCTCGGCGCTCTGGCCGGAGAGGCTGACGGCAATGCCGCTGGTCAGCGGTACGCCGGCGATGATGCGCTGCACCTCCTCGGTCGCAGCGGCGAGGTCGCCAAAGGCGAGGTTGGCCGAGACGATCGCGACTCGCGCCTGGTCGGCACGGCGAATCTCTGCCGGTCCGATTGCCTGGCGGATCTCTGCGACGGCCTTCAGCGGCACCGGGCGATCGCTTTCCGGGTTGACGATCAGGTTCTCGATCTCGGCCAGCGAAGAGTTGCTCGTGTCCACGCTGCGCACCAGCACATCGATCTTCTTGTCGCGCCAGGTGTAGCGGGTCGCAACCTCGCCGCGCACCTTGGCCACGACCGTGTCCGCGATATCGCGCACCACCAGGCCAAGGCGTGCGGCACGCTCCTGGTCGAACACGATCTGGATTTCCGGGTTGCCGACCTCGACGGTGCTGCGCACGTCGGCGAAGCGCGGCGATTCCTCGAGGCTGCGCTGCAGCTGCCCGGCCACGTCGCCAAGACGCTCCAGGTCATAGCCGACAACCTCGATCTCCAGCGGCGTGCTGAAGCTGAACAGGGCAGGGCGGGAGAACTCGTAGGAAATTCCCGGGGTGCGCTCCAGCGAGGCGCGCATTGCCGCGATCGCCTTGGCCTCGGCCTCGCGGTTTGCGCCGGGCGCAAGCTTGACGTTGAGCTGGCCGGTATGCTCGCCGGCGTCGACCGGGCTGGCGTCGAGCCGGTTGCCGGTGCCGGCGACCGAGTAGGTCAGGGCCACACCCGGCAGGTCGGTCGTCGTCTCCTGCAACCGCCTGATCGCAGCGTCGGTTTCGGCGAGCGGCGCACCGGCCGGCAGGCGCACTTCCGCGGCGAACTCGCCTTGCGCAAGCTGCGGCAGCAACTCGTAGCCGAGACGCGGCACCAGGGCGATGCTGGAGGCGAGCGCGGCGGTTGCGGCGACGAGCACCAGCCAGCGATGACGCAGCGAGCCCGCGAGCAGCGGCGCGTAGACGCTTGCTGCCAGTCGATAGAAGCCCTGGAATACCCACACGAGCGGGCGCATGGCCCAGCCGAGCGCCCAGGCGAAGGCGCCGACGATGACGCCGAGGAGGCGCCAGATCCCGCCCGCGATCCGCGTGGCGCGACCGGGCAGTGCTTCGTCCTCCGCATCGGCGTAACGCGGCGGCGCGCCGCGCGAGGCCAGCATTGGGATCAGTGTCAGCGCGACCAGCAGCGAGAACAGCAGCGCAAAAGTCACGGTCAACGCCTGGTCGCGAAACAGCTGACCGGCGATTCCGGTGACGAACACCATCGGGAAGAACACCGCCACCGTCGTCAAGGTCGAAGCTGTCACGGCGCCGGCCACCTCGCTGGTGCCTCGCCGGGCCGCGTCGAGCACGTTCAGGCCGCGCTCCTTGTTACGGACGATGTTCTCCAGCACCACGATGCTGTTATCGACGAGCATGCCGACTGCCAGTGCAATGCCGCCCAGCGACATGATGTTCAGGCTGACATCCGACGCGTACATCAGCAGGAAAGTGCCGACTACCGACACCGGGATCGCGATGCCGATGATGAAGGTCGCGCGCGCGTCGCGCAGGAAAGCGTACAGCACGAGGATGGCCAGCAGGCCGCCGATCAGGGCGGCGTTGCGCACCTGGCTGATCGCGTCAGCGATGAACACAGACTGGTCGTAGACCAGGGTCAGCTCGGTGCCGGGGGCCAGGCTCTTCTGCATGCGCGCCATGCGTTGCGCGACATTCCGCGCCACCTGCACGGTGTTCGCATCACCCTCCTTGTAGATTGCCAGCTCCACGCTCTCGCGGCCGTTGACGCGCGTGATGGCCTCGCGCTCCTTGTAGCCGCGGCTCACGGTCGCGATATCGCGCAGGTAGACCGGCCGGCCGGCCGGAGTCGCAATGATGGTATCGGCGATCTCGTCGATGGAAGCGAACTCGTTGAGTGTGCGCACGAGGAAGCGCTGCGCGCCCTGCTCGAGGCGCCCGCCGGACAGGTTGACGTTCTCGGCGCGCAGCCGCGCGGCGATCGCGCGGATCGACAGCCCGAGTTGGGCGACCTTTTCCTGGTCCACGATGATCTGGATCTCGTCCTCGAGGCCGCCGCTGACCTTGACGGCCGCCGTGCCCTCGACCGACTCGAGGTCGTTCTTCAGCTGGTCCTCGGCGTGGCGTCGCAGCGCGCGCAGCCGCTGCGGGTCGTCAGCCGGCCCGGTCGCCTCCTGATCCATGAACGCCAGGCGCTGGATCGGCTCGTTGGACGGGTCGAAGCGTAGCAGCAGCGGTCGCGTAGCCTCGAGCGGCAGCTGCAGGATGTCTAGCTTCTCGCGCACGTCGACGCCGGCGACGTCCATGTCCGTGCCCCACAGGAACTCGAGGGTGACGTCGGACTGGCCGGGGCGCGACACCGAGCGCACTTGCCGCACGTTCTTGATGATGCCGACCGCCTCCTCGATCGGCTTGGTCAGCAGGTTCTCGACCTCGAGGGGCGCGGTGCCCGACAGCTCGGTGCGCACCGTGAGGGTAGGGTAGGACAGGTCCGGCAGCAGGTTGACCTTCAGCCGGGACAGGGAAACGAATCCGAACAGCACGATCGCGACCGTGAACATCGCGATTGTGACCCGGCGCTCGGTGGCGATGTCGATGAGTTTCATCGGGCTGTTCCCTCGCGCCGCCGTCAGCCGTCGTCGCGAGCGACGCGCGGGGCGCCGCCGCGCACGACTTCGACCCGCGCGCCGTCCCGGAGGCCGGTCTGGCCGATGACGACGACCTGCTCGTTGCCCTCCAGGCCGTCGACGATTTCGACCTGCGCGCCCCGCGTATAGCCGGTTCGCACCGGCCGGCGCTGCGCGAGCCCTTCGCTGACCACGAACACGGACTCCGACACCTCGTCATCGACCACCGCGATGCGCGGCAGCAGCAGCACGTCGCGGCGCTCGTCCCAGACGATATTGAAGCGGCCGAACATGCCCGGCTTCAGCCGGCCGCCCTGGTCGGGCACTTCCATCGTGACCTTGAACGTGCCCGTCGCCGGGTCCACGACCGGGCTGATGCGCTGCACGTTCGCGCGGAAGGCCTGTCCCGGGATCGCGTCGAGGGTCAGTTCGGCCGGCTGGCCTGGCGTCAGGCGACGGAACTCCCGCTCCGGGATGTGGATGTAGGCGATCAACGGATCGAGCTCGGTGACGTGAAACACCGGGTCATTGATGGCAATCGTATTGCCGACCCGCACGAAGCGCTGCGCCACGACCCCGGCAATCGGCGCCCGTATGCGCGTGTAGCTGTACTCCAGCTCCGCCAGCCGGTGAATCGCGCCGAGGGCCGCCAGCTCGTACTTCAGATCCTCGAATGCACCCGAGCTGACCAGCCCGCGCTCGAACAGCTGCAGGCTGCGGTTATATTCCTGCTGCAGCTTGCTGAGGTTCGCCTTGGCGCGCTCCATCTCGAGCTTGAGCCGGTCGCCATCCAGTCGCGCCAGCAGCTGGCCTTCCTTGACCCGGTCGCCTTCCTCGACAAGGATCTCGACGACTTCGCCGGCGACTTTCGCCACGACGGTCGCGTCCGCATCGGTCTCGAGCGAGGCCGTGCCCGTATAAACGGCGAAGACATCGCCGCGCTCCGGCAGGATGACTTCGACCGGGATGCCGGCCGCCTCGGCCCCGTCCTCGGCCTTCGGATCCTTGCCGTCCTTGCCGCTGCAGCCGGCCAGCAGCACGGCGCCGAGCAATATTGCCGTCGTTGACGCCAGTCGGCGCGTCGTGCCTGGGTTCAGTTGCACCACTCAGATCTCCCTTGCCACGGCGCCGCGGACGCTGACCGGGGCGCCGTCGCGCACGCCGGCCTGCCCGACGACGATGACCTGTTCGCCGGGCGCCAGCCCCGACACGACCTGGACATGACCGTCCGACAGAATCCCGGTCACCACGTCGCGGCGCTGCGCATGGCCATCGGCGACGACAAACACTGCGGCCGCCTCGGCGTCATCATCGAGGATTGCCTCGGCCGGGATCAACAACGCGTCATGGTGGACGGCGTAGACGATTTCCAGCCGCGTGAACATCCCCGGGCGCAGCCGGCCGCCATGCGTGGGCACCGCCAGCGTCAGGCGGAAGGTGCCGGAGCCTGCGTCGGCGGTCGGGCTGATCCGCGTCACCGTCGCGGTGAAAGACTCTGCCGGCCAGGCGTCGGCGCGCACACGCGTCGTCTGGCCCGGCGCAAAGCGGTAAAGCTCGCGCTGGGGCACGTGCAGGTGAGCCTCGAGCGTGTCGAGGTTCGTGATCCGGAACAACGCGTCGCCCGCCGCGACATTGCCACCGACCCGCACGATCCGGCTGGAGATCACGCCGTCGATCGGCGCCCGGATCTCGGTGTAGCCATGCTGCAGCCGGGCCAGCTGGTAGGCCGCCTCGAGGGCTTCGAGGTCGAAGCGGAGGTTCTCGTGGGCGCCCTGGCTTACGAGGCCGCGCTCGTGCAGCGCAATATTCCGGCGGTAGGCCTGGCGCTGCCTGTCGAGCTCGGCGGCGGCACGCTCCATCGTCAGCTTGAGGCGGTCGCCGTCGAGCCGGGCGATGACCTCGCCCGCCCGGACAGCCTTGCCTTCCTCGGCCAGCACGGCCACGACCTGGCCGGCCACCCGCGCGGTGACGTCTGCCTCGGCAAAGGCCACGAGGTGCGCCGAGCCGGCATGACGTGCCTGTGCATCGGCAAGCGTCGCCAGGGCCACGGACACGGGGACCTCGGCCGACTTGGCGGGCGCCGCGTCGCTGGCTTCGCCACGGCCGCAGCCGCTGAGCATCGCCAGCATGCTGACGGCCAGGAACAGGGGAATGAGGCGCTGGAGCTTGTACATCGTCGAACTCCCGGTGCGAACCATCGCTGCACTACAGTAGTGTTGTAGTGGAGTATAACACCGGTTATGCGGGACGCAAGCCCCCCAGGCCAGCTCCGCTCAGTCGGCAGTGACGACCCGATTTCGCGCGATGACCGCCTCCGGAACCGCCGCGAGGTCCGTCACGACCTCGGCCGTTTCGCGCAGCAGGATATCGGGCAACTCCTCGGATTCCAGCTCCTCGAGCGACGCCACGGGATCGAGCCCGCGCTCGGCGCGGCGCGCATTCTCGCGTGCCAGGCGTTCCTCGTCGAACACCTTGGCTTCCTGCCGCCGTGTCTCGAGGTTCAGCGAGACGGTCTTGCGACTGCGCCGGGCTTCGGCAGCCTCGATATCGTCGAGCAGGAAGCGGAAATCGGGATCGGTGGCCCGCCGCAGCTCATGCTTCCCCGTCAGCAGCGCGATGGCTTCGTCGAGCTGGTGCTCCGGGGCGAAGCGCGTGGCGCGGATCTGGTCCCAGGGCAGGGCGGTATCCCGCGTGCTTTCCCCGACCATGTGGGAGTCCACCGCCGACGGCACGATGATGTCGGGAATCACGCCCCGGTGCTGGGTGCTTTCGCCCGTGACCCGGTAATACTTGCCGATGGTCAGCGTCAGCTGGCCGAAGCGCGGATCGGCGCCGGGCGCGTATCGGTCGAGCGGGTAGAGGTTCTGGACCGTGCCTTTGCCATAGGTCTGCTGCCCGATGACGACACCGCGGCCGTAATCCTGGATCGCGGCGGCGAAGATTTCCGATGCGGAGGCGCTGAAGCGATTGACGAGCACCGCCAGCGGGCCGTTGAACACCGGCTCCGAGAGCGGTTCCTCGAGAACTTCCACGCGACCGCTGGTATCGCGCAGCTGGACCACCGGCCCCTTGGGCACGAACAATCCGGTCAGCGCGGTCGCCTCGGAGAGGTGCCCGCCGCCATTGTTGCGCAGGTCCAGCACGAGCCCGTCGATGCCTTCCTCGAGCAGTTCCAGCGTCAGGCGCCGCACGTCCGCCGTGGTGCTGATGTACTCGCGCGCGCCGGACGCGCGCGCGTTGTAGTCCTGGTAGAAGGACGGCACGGTGATGACGCCGATGTGGTGCACACGATCCCCGCGCTGCACCTCGAGACGTTCCTTGCGGGCCGCCTGGGCCTCGAGCTTGACCTTGTCGCGGATCAGCGCGATGACGCGCGGGGCGCTGTCCGGGGCCCCGCCGGCCGGCAGCACCTGCAGTCGCACCGTCGAGCCGCCGGGGCCGCGAATCATGTCGACGACCTCGTCGAGGCGCCAGCCGACGACATCGATGATCTCGCCGTCCTCGCCCTGGCCGACGCCGACGATGCGGTCCTTGGGACGCAAGGTGCCATCCACGGCCGCCGGGCCGCCCTCGATGACATTGATGACCGAGACGTATTCGTCCTGCATCTGCAGCGTTGCGCCTATGCCGTCGTAATTAAGGCTCATCTGGATCCGGTACTCCTCCGAATTGCGCGGCGAGTAGTAGCTCGTGTGCGGATCCATGGTGTTCGCGTAGGCGTTCATGAAGGTCTCGAATACGTCGTCGCTCTTGGTCTGGTCGAGCCGCTTCAAAACCTGCTGGTAACGACCGCGAAGGATCTCGCGGGTCTCATCCCAGCTCTTGTCCGTCAGCATCAGGCCGATTGCGTCGTTCTTGATGCGCTGGCGCCACAGGTCGTCGAGCTCCGCGACGGAGGCCGGCCAGGGCGCCCCGGTGCGATCGAACAGGAACTCCTCATCGCACGTGAAGTCGGGTTCGTGGTCCAGCTGCGCCAGGGCGAACGACAGCCGCTCGCGGGCGCGCTCCACGAAGCGGATGTAGATCTCGAATACCGGGTCGAGCCGGCCGCGCTTGACCGCGTCGTCGAGTTCGGTGCGCCATGCCTCGAACTCGGCGATATCGGTGGCGAGGAAGTATTGCCGGCCGCCGTCGAGCGCCTCCAGGTAGGCATCGAGCATCTGCGAGGAGGTCGAGTCATCGACCGGCATGCGCCGATAGTGCGAGCGCTCGAACAGCGTTGTCACGAGGCGCCCGATCTTGGCGTGCCGGTCCGACGGGGCGAGGATTTCCGGGGCGGTGGACGGCTTTGCGCCGGCCAATCCGACAACCAGCAGCGCCGCGAACAGCACGACTACCCGGGAGAAGGCCGAACTCACTACAATTCGCATCATCACTCCGTCATCAAGACCATGGTGCCGAAGGTTGGCGAGCCTTTGGCCTAGGCTAGAGGCCCCCGGCGCGCCAGGCAAGCGCCACCGGAGGCGGGAAACGACATAATGCAGCCACTGACGGTCCTCACTGGCATCCTGCTCGGCTCGGCCGCATCCATCGCGGCCGGGCTTGCCGTCGTGCTGCTGATCTTTGTCCTGTTGTCGGGCAGACACCCCCAGCTGTCGACCGAATTCGGCGCGCTGGTGACCCACACGCTCATCTTCCTCGCTATGACAGCAATTTCCGCCGCCAGTTTCATCAGCCTGGTGAAACAGCTCCGGTGGCGCTGGGTCTCGCAGGCGGGCATGTGGTCCGTTCTTGGCCTGATCGTGCTGTTTTATCTGCCATGAGGCGCAGTTCGCCGCGGGAGCGCGAAGCGATGCACGAGGCAGGCGGCTTCATCGGCGAGCTGCGCCGGCGCCTCAGGCCGTTGCTGCCGGCCAGGTGGCTTGCCCCGTCGCCGTTGGCCGCCTACGGCCTGCGGGCCAGCCGGCCGGCCGTGGCACGCATCGAGCTCGACGAGGAAGCCCCGGCAAGTTCCTGGGTTGCGTGGGAAGTGAGTCGTCGCGGCCGGCGGCCGCGCTAGCCGCAATCAGAACAGCGAGAACGGCGAGCGGCCGCCACCGCCCGCGCCGCCGCCGCGGCGATCACGCTCGCGATGCCGCCGGTTGCGCATCCTCGACTGCAGGGCCTTGCGGCGCGCCGTCAGCCACTCGGCCCGCGTCACCGGATCGTCGGTCTGCCCGGCGCGGCGATGCGAGGTCTCCTGGGTGCTGCGATAGGCACAGAAGTCCTGGTAGGCATCGATCTCGTGACGGAGCTCGCGCACGACCAGCTCGACCATGATGGCGTCGTCGAGGAAGCCGAGGCCCGGAACGCTGTCGGGAATCATGTCGTCCGGCTCGGAGAAGTAGGCGAGGGCGTTCAGCACCCGGCCCGCCTCGGCAGCGGGCAATTGCCACTCGGCGTCCCGCACCATGTCGATCAGGGTCCTGATGCGTGCCAGCCGGTCCCCGATGAATTCCGGGACCTCGCTGGCCTTGACCCGCACCAGCAGGGCCTCGGCCGCGGCCAGCACTTCGTCGGGGCCAATCTGCTTGGCGACATCGCGGGCCTGCCGCATGACTTTCCGGAAGTGATCGAGATCGGCATCCGCCAGCTCGAACGTGACCTTGAGGGACATGGCTTCGGGGCTCCTTGAACGTGCGCAGCGCGAGAGTACGACGCGCCCACGGTAGCGTCAAATGGCGCGCGGCGCCGCCTCCTCGTCGGCTTCCTCTGTATGACGGGCGGAACGCCGGCGATTGATCTGCCGCAGCGGGAGCCAGAGCAGCCGCAGCAGCAGGATCGCGAACCAGGGGCCAAGCACCAGCATCCAGGCCAGCCCCGAAAGCCCCGCGAGATGACCGTACAGGTCGGCGTAGAACGTGCCCATGCCGCCATCCGGGCGATACTCGCCGAGCAGCTGCTCGCCGACGAGGTAGACGAGCGCGGGCAGGACCAACAGGCCGAAGCCGCCGAAAATCGCCAGCAGGAGAGCCTCCCGACGTAGCCATCTCACGGTCTGTTTCTCCTGCGCGGTGCACCCGGTCTGCGCCGGATTCTCACAGACCGGCCGGCACGGGACAACCGTCGCGGCCCGCCATGCCGCAAACTGCTATCCTTGGCGCGCAAAAACGGATGGGGCTGTGAACTATGGATGCCGTGCTCGCATGGCTTCGGCGGCACCTGAATGACCCGCAGGTCGTCGCCCTCACGCTGATCGTCCTGTTATTGGCGGTGTCGGTGTGGATGTTCGGGCAGATGCTGGCGCCGTTGCTGGCCTCGCTGGTGATCGCCTACCTGCTGGACGGCCTGGCGACCCGCCTGCGCCGGCGCGGCGTGCCGCATCTCGCCGCCGTGCTGCTGGTGTTTTTCCTGTTCCTGGCGATCCTGCTGGCCTGTTTCTTCTGGCTGCTGCCGCTGCTGACGCGCCAGATGGCCCAGCTGTTCCAGCAGATCCCGTCGATGGTGGGCGTGGTCCAGCAGTCCCTGCTGCAGTTGCCCTCGAAGTATCCGGCCTTTGTCTCGGAGCAGCAGATCCGCGAGATTTTCGCCAGTTTCAACAGCGAGCTGATCCGCTTCGGCCAGCAACTGCTGGGCTTCTCGGTCGCCTCGCTGATGACGCTGTTCACGGTGCTGATCTACCTCGTGCTGGTGCCGATCCTGGTGTTCTTCATGCTGAAGGACAAGGATTTGCTGATCCGGTGGCTGGCCGGATTCCTGCCGGAAGACCGCCGCCTGACGCACGAAGTCTGGGTCGAGGTCGATCGCCAGACCGGCAACTACGTGCAAGGCAAGTTCATCGAGATCCTGATCGTCGGCATCGTTGCGTGGATCGCGTTCCGCTTCCTCGGCCTGCAGTTCGCGGTGCTGCTGGCGGCGCTGACCGGCGTGTCCGTGCTGATTCCGTATGTCGGGGCCACCGTCGTGACGCTGCCGGTGGCGCTGGTCGCATATTTCCAGTTCGGGATGGCGCCGCAGTTCTGGTACGTGATGCTGGCCTACGGGGTCATCCAGTTCCTCGACGGCAATCTGCTGGTGCCCGTCCTGTTCAGCGAAGTGGTGGATCTTCATCCGGTCGCCATCATTGCGGCGATCCTGCTGTTTGGCGGGCTGTGGGGATTCTGGGGCATATTTTTTGCGATTCCGCTGGCGACGGTCATCCAGGCGATCCTCAGGGCCTGGCCGCGGCAAGGCGTGCCAGGCAGCGTGACCGTCGCCGAGTAGCTCAGCTTCCCAGCAGCGACGGCGCGGTGCGCAGCGCGATGACGACGGCCATCGCGAGCACGAGCACCGCGAAGCCGCGCCGCAGCGCGGCTTGCGGAAGCTTCCGAGCGGCGCGCGCGCCCGCAACGCTCCCGGCGATGCCGAGCAGCGTGACGATGCCGAGGGTGGGCCAGTCGAGCTGCAGGCCCTGGCCCTCCAGCACGTCCAGGTACTTGGCGAAGCCGGTGAACGACTTGGCCGCGATGATCACCAGGCTCGTGGCCACAGCCCGGTGCACCGCCATGCCGCTGAGCAGCACCAGCGCCGGGACGATCAGGAACCCGCCGCCGACGCCCACGAGCCCGGTCACGACGCCTACGACCAGTCCATCGAGGACGATCAGCGCCGGGCGGCGCGGGCGGCGTTCGCCCGGCGCCAGCGGCAGCGGCCGCAGCATCAGCAGCCCGGCGACAACCATGACGCCGGCAAACATCAAAAGCTGCGCGGCGCCCGACACCCAGGTCGCGAGCAGCGCTCCGAGCCAGGTGCCGGCCATCCCCGGCACGCCGAACATGGCCGCGCTGCGCCAGTCGACCATCCGGTGCCTGAGGTACGAGATGCTGCCGGCCAGGGCGATCGAGCCGACGACGAACAGTGAGCCGGCGATCGCCACCTTTTCTTCCTGCCCGACCAGGTAGACGAGCACCGGCACGGTCAGCACAGAGCCGCCGGAGCCGAGCATGCCGAGGCTGATGCCGATCGCGAGGGCGCCGAGCCAGGCAAGCAACAAGCCGCGTCTCCAGCAGTGAGTGGCCGAGGCTGCCACTATACTAGGAACAGATCATGACTCTGCGGCGGGAGACCGGCCATGAAATACCTGCACACGATGGTCCGGGTCAGCGACCTAGAGGCCTCGCTCGAGTTCTATTGCAACAAGCTCGGGCTGGTGCTTTTGCGGCGGCGCGACAATGAGGTGGGCCGCTACACGCTCGTCTTCCTGTCCGCTCCCGGTGACGAGCACGCCCAGGTCGAGCTGACCTGGAACTGGGATCCCGAAGAGTACGGCAGCGCACGTAATTTCGGCCACCTGGCCTACGAGGTCGACGACATCTACGCAGTCTGCCAGCGCCTGCTGGATGGCGGCGTGGTCATCAGCCGGCCGCCGCGCGACGGGCGGATGGCCTTCGTGCGCTCGCCGGACCGCATTTCGATCGAATTGCTGCAGATGGGCGAGGCTTTGCCGCCGCGGGAGCCTTGGGCCAGCATGCCGAATACCGGCGAGTGGTGAGCGGGCCCGGGGGGGGGCGGCGGGGGCTGTTGTCGCGCGGCGTGCAGCGATGTAGATTCAAAGGTCCACCGGAGGGGGCCTGATGGATTGTCCGAAGTGCAGTCATGCCATGGAGCAGGTCGTATTCGGCGATATCGAGGTGGACCGCTGCACGCTTTGCAAGGGGCTGTGGTTCGATCTCCTCGAGCACGAACAGCTGAAGTCGATGCGTGGCGCCGAGGCGATCGACATCGGCGACCCCGAGGTCGGCGCGATCTTTAACCGCGATGACCGGATTCACTGTCCGCGCTGCGCAGGACCGATGATCCGCATGGTCGATGCCGTGCAGCCGCACATCTGGTACGAGTCCTGTGGCGTCTGCCATGGCGTGTTTTTCGATGCCGGCGAGTTCCGCGATTACAAGCAGCGCTCGCCGGTCGACTTCTTCCGGCGCCTGCGCGCCCGGGAGCGGCGTTGACCCGGCACGGAACGGGCCGATGATCAGGGACTTGCCGAGGAGCGTGCAAGGTAGTGGTCACTGACGAAAGCCTGCGACTGTTAGGCCTGCAGCACTCGCCGTTTGCCGCGGCGGTTTCCCATGGCGCATTTTATCTTGGCCCGCAGCACCGCGACGCGGTCGGATTCCTCGATCGCGCCCTGCATTCCAACGACCTGCTGGTCGCGCTGACGGGCGAGGGCGGCGCCGGCAAGAGCAGCACAGTGGATTTTGCGCTGGACCATGCGATGCCGGACGCGGTCATCGCCAAACTGGGGCGCTTGTCTCCCGACGCAGACGAGTTTCTCGCCGACCTGATCGAAGGCTTCGGGTTCGAGGGCATCAGGGCGAGCCGCGAGGAGATGCGCGGCCTGGTCAAGGTGTTCCTCGGCCAGAAGCGACAGCACGGGGTCACGACGGTCATCGTCGTTGAAAACCCCGAGGTCGTGTCAGCCAGCATCATGGAGGAGATCGGCTGGCTGTCGCTGCTCGAGCCAGTGCGCATCGGCCGCCTGAAGCTCGTGCTGCTTGGCGGCGAGCCGCTCGAGCGGCAGCTCGCGGCGCCGCGGATGCATGCGCTGCGCCAGATGATTCGCTGGCAGCATCGCCTCGAGCCGCTCGGCGCCGTTGAGACCCGCGATTACCTGGAATTCCGTGCAGAGGCGGCCGGTTCCACGCGTCCGCAGGCGCTGTTCACCGCGGCGGCCGCGCGGCGCATCTACGAGGCGTCCGGCGGCTTGCCGGCGCGGATCGATCGGATTGCCGGCCTCGCGCTGGAGGCCGCCGCGGATGCCGCGGAAACGGTGGTCGACGTGCATCGCGTCGAGGCGGTCATCGGCAACTTGAGCGCCGAGGACCAGCCGAAGCCGCAGCGCATCGCCTCGCTGGACATCTCGAAAGATCATGAGCCACGCGCGCGCATCAGGCTGAACGCGTCGCGGCTGATGATCGGCCGCCATCCGTGGAACGATGTGCAGCTCGACCATGACTCCGTCAGCCGGCACCACGCGATGCTGGTCCGCGAGGGCGGCCACTGGACCATCGTGGACCTGAACAGCACGAACGGAATCCGTGTCAACGAGCACCCGGTCAAGCAGCAGCGCCTGCGGCAAGGCGACATCGTCCAGGTCGGCTGCTACCGCCTGGTGCTCAACGAGGGCGTCGGTCCCGCGCGCAACCTGCCGGCGGTCGGCGACCTCGGCGAGACGCTGGTGTTCCCGGGCTAGCGGCGCAGGCGCCCGCTCAGGACGCCGCGTCGGTCAGCTCGGTGTCCTCATCGGGTTCGGCTGTTTCCAGCTGCTCCATCAGCGTGATCGCGATGCTGAGGAAATCCGAATCGGTGACAATGCCCCGCAGCTTGCCGTCGCGCATCACCGGCAGGCAGCTGCGCTTGCTGCGGAACATCCGCAAGGCCGCGTGCAGCGCGTTGCTGCGCTCGTCGACGGTGTCCACTTCGCGGACCATGATGTCGCAGACCCGTTCCGCCGCGCCGTTGCCCGCCACCAGGACATCCGTCTGGGACACCAGGCCGACGAGTGCGCCTGCTTCGTTCAGCACCGGCAGATGGCGGATCGCGTGCGCTGCCATCGTGCGCCGCGCCTCGTCCACGGTGGCGTCGGGGCCGATGATGACGAGGCTGCGCCTCGGTGTCATGAGTTCACTGATGTCCAGCATGGGATCGGGTTCCAATCAAGCTTGCAGCCATCTTCGCGCTGTCGTGCCGCAGTGCATTGACCTGAGTCAAGACTGCGGCACATCGCGTGTTGCTCAATCCGCTTCTTCAGTCCGTGCAGCGCTCATCAGCTCCTGTTGCACCTTCGGCGGCACCGGCTCGTAGCGGTCGAGCTGCATCGACCAGGCGCCGGAGCCGCCGGTCATGGACTTCAACTGGTTGGCATAGTCCTGCAGCTCCGCCAGCGGCGCCTCGGCATCGACCTGGATCCGCAGGCCGGACAGCGAAGTCGAGCCGAGCACACGGCCGCGGCGCGAGGACAAATGACCGGTGATGGTGCCGAGTGAATCGATCGGCACGGTCACCTGCAACTGCACGATCGGTTCCAGCACGATCGGTCCGGCGTTCTTGATCGCCTCGATGAAGGCGCGCCGCCCCGCGCTGATGAACGCGACCTCCTTGGAATCCACCGGATGCGTCTTGCCGTCGTAAACGGCCACGCGGATGTCCTGCAGCGGGAAGCCGGCGATGGCGCCCGAATCGAGCGCCTGGCGGACGCCCTTCTCGACGGCCGGAATGAACTGCTGGGGAATCGTGCCGCCGACAACCTCGCTGACGAATTCGAACCCGGTGCCGCGCGGCAGCGGCGCGATGCGCAGGTAGACCTCGCCGAACTGCCCGGCGCCCCCCGTCTGCTTCTTGTGCCGGTGATGCCCCTCCGCGGGCTTGGTGATCGTTTCACGGTAAGGGATTGTCGGCGGGTGGGTTTCGACCTCGACGTTGAAGCGCTCCTTCATCGCTTCCATGACCAGCCGCAGGTGCAGCTCGCCGCTGCACAGGACGACCGTCTCGTTGGTGGACGGACGATGCTCCACGCGCAGCGCCGGATCCTCGGCGCACAGCTTGTGCAGCGCGTCCGATAGTTTCTGCTCGTTGCCGCGCTGCGCCGGCTTGATCGCGATGCCCATCATCGGCGGCGCCGCCTCGGGCAGGCGCACGTGGAGGTTGTCCTCGTCATGCGAGTCATGCAGCACGTCGTTGAAATTCAGGCTGTCGATGCGCGTGACGGCGACGATGTCGCCCGGGCCCGCCGCGGCGGCCTCGGCCGACTGCTTGCCCTGCAGGCGGTAAAGATGGTTCAGCTTGATCGGCTTGCGGGAGTCGCCGACGAACAGCTGCGCGCCGGTCTTGATCGTGCCCTGGTGCACGCGCAGCACCGCGGTACGGCCGACATAGGGATCGACGACGATCTTGAACACATGCGCCACGACGTGCTTGTCGGGCTCCGCGGTGACCACGACCGGCTCCGCCGTCTCGCCCTCGCCGCGCATGAACGGCGGCGGGTTGGCTTCGCGCGGGCTCGGCAGCAGCTTGACGATATAGTCGAGTAGCGCCTCGATGCCCGCGCCGGTCTCGGCCGAGACGAAGATCACCGGGATAAGGTGCCGTTCCCGCAAGGCTTTCTCGAAGGCGTCGTGCAACTGCTGCGGATCGAGATGCTGGCCCGATTCCAGGTACGCCTCCATCAGGGCCTCGTCGACCTCGACGACCTGGTCGATGATCTTCGTATGCGCCTCCGCGATGCTGGAAAAGTCCGTGCCCTCGCCGCTGTCCCGGAAGAAGCAGTCCACGACCTTGCGACCGTGGTCGCTCGGCAGGTTGACCGGCAGGCAGCGCTGGCCGAAAGCTTCCTGGATCTCGGCGAGCAGCTCGTGGAGCTTGTCGGGCTCCGAGTCCATCTTGTTGACAATGATCAGCCGGCCGAGCGCCGCATCGCCGGCGGCCTTCATCATGCGGCGCACGCCCGTCTCGAGGCCGCCCGCGGCCGACACGACCAGCGCGGCGCACTCGACGGCCGGCAGCACGGCGGTCGCGCGCGGCAGGAAGTCGGTGAACCCGGGCGTGTCGATGATGTTGATCTCGGTGTCCTGCCAGCGCAGGTGGCAGACGGCGGTATCGAGCGAATGCCCCATGGCGATCTCGCGCGGATCGAAATCGCATACCGTATCGCCGCGTTCCGTGCGGCCGCGCTGCTTGACCGCGCCGGCGGCAAACAACAGCGCCTCGGCGACGCTGGTCTTGCCGCCGCCGGCGGGTCCGATCAGGGCGAGGTTGCGGATGGCGTCGGTTCTGTCGTTGTTCATTGTCTGGACCCTTCCGTGTCTTTAGCGAGTATAAGAAAATCGAAGCCGCTCAGGCGGCCAGGCCGTCCCGCAGCCAGACGGCGGCGCCTTCCCCCAGACCCAGCGCAACCGCGGCACTGCCGCCGTTGATGGCCAGTTCCACGAGACCGAAGGCGTTGACCAGCGCGAGGCCGGCGCCGGCGGCAACGTCGCCGTAGGTCTGCAGCAGCGGCCAGTGCCGGCCGTCAGGCGTCTCGAGCGTCGGTTGCCGGCACGGGGCGACGAGCTCCGCGCCGATGTTGGTGAACAGGTTGCCGAAGCGATCGGTCAGCACGACCCGGCCGACGATGCCATCCGGCTTGCGGCTCGGGCCGGGCAGCGGGCACGGATCCAGCGGCGTCGCAGCCGGGCCGAAATCCTCCATGTCGAGCTCGCCCGAGGCCAGCGCGGCCGCCAGCGGCGCGAACAGGTCGCGACCGTGGAAGGTGCTCGACAGCGGGCACAGGCCAAGGCGGGCCGGCAGCCGGGAATCCATCGCCTGCCAGCGGACCCCAGTGCAGCCGCGCAGCGCTTCCGGCAGCAGCCCGTTGTCCGGCGCGAGCAACAGCTGACCATCCACCGCGGCCAGCACGACGCGGCGCGAAGTGCCGACGCCGGGATCCACGACCGCGAGGTGCAGCGTGCCCGGCGGAAACTCGCGCCAGCACCGCGCCAGCCAGAAGCCGGCGAGGTCGGCGCGGCCGCGGGCGATGCCGTGGCTGAGGTCGACGATCCGGGCCGGCGCAAACCGGCCCAGGATCCGTCCCCTGACGATACCGACGAACGGGTCCCGCAGCCCAAAGTCAGTGGTCAGGGTGATGATTCCGGTGGCGACGAAAGACATCAGCTAAGCTGCCGATCAGCAGATCCGCGGCAATGGATCGTCCTCGAGTTCCTCGAGCATCCGTCGGCCGCCGAGTTCCGTCTCGATGATCACCGGCCGGCCCTCGGGATCGACGTGGCCGATGATCGCCGCATCCTTGCCGCCCGGCAATGCACGCCATGCTGCCAGCGCGCGCTCCGCATCGCCCGGTGCCAGCACTGCGACGACACGGCCTTCGCAGGCGAGGTACAGCGGATCGTAGCCCAGCATCTCGCAGACGCTGCGCACCGGATCCCGCACGGGAATGGCCGCCTCCGAAAGCCGCAGTGAGCAGCCGGTAGCACGCGCGATCTCGTGGGCGACGGTCGCAAGTCCGCCGCGCGTCGGGTCGCGCATGAACCGCAGCCCGTCGAGTTCCAGCAGCGCGCTGGTCAACGGCAATACGCTGGCAGAGTCGGACGCAAGGTCGCCGCGCAGGCCGAACTGCTCGCGCGCCAGCAATACGCAGATGCCATGATCGCCGACGCTGCCGCTGACGAGCACGCGATCACCCGGCCTGACCTGGTCCATGCTGAGCCGCGTTCCGGGCCGGCGCACGCCGATGCCGGTGGTCGCAAGATACAGGCCGCCGCCTTCGCCGCGCGGCAGCACCTTGGTGTCGCCGGCGGCGACCTGGACGCCGGTTTCGCGCGCCGCGCGCGCCAGGCTGGCAACGATCCGGTCCAGCACCTCGACCTCGAGGCCCTCCTCGATGAATACGTTCAGCGACAGGTACAGCGGCGTCGCGCCGGCGACGGCGAGATCGTTCGTCGTGCCATGCACCGCGAGCGAGCCGATGTCGCCGCCGGGAAACTCCAGCGGCTGCACGATGAAACCATCGGTCGTGAAAACCACCTCACCGGCGGGCAGCTGCGGCAGCGGGCAGGCGTCGAGGTCGGTATCGAGAATGCCGCCGCCGAGGTGACGCGCGAACACTTCCTGGATGAGCTCCCGCATGAAGCGGCCGCCATTGCCGTGGGCCAGGCCGATGCGTGCCTCGTCAAGCGCCATGCCGGTGGTCTCCTCGTCGGACTCGGGTTATCAGCGTAATCAGCCTGCCATTCTACTCGGCTTGCGCGCCTCCTGCGGACCACTCGATGACCTGGCCGAATGCGATGCAGGCATCGTTGGCCGGCAGCCGGGTGGGCAGCGCCAGCTCGACCTGCTCCGCGGCGAACAGCGCCAGCATGCGGTCCGCAAGCCGGCGGTTCTGCAGCACGCCGCCGGTCGCGCCCACGCCGGCAATCGGATGTATCGCGCGCAGCGCCCGGTACATGGCGACCGCGGTCAGTGCGAGGCTCTCGTGGAACAGCGCGGCGCGCTCGGGCAGCGGCCGGGATGCATCGAGCAGCGGCGCCAGCAGCGGCGCCCAGTCGGCACGCAGCACCCCGCCGGCGTCTGCGGCCAGCGGCAGGGCCGTGGCGTCGCCCGGCGCGGGACCCAGCAACGCTGCCTCGAGGCGCATCGGTCCCTCGCCTTCATAGCTGGCGTGCCGGCACAGGCCGGTCAGCGCCGCCGCCGCGTCAAACAGCCGGCCGACGGCGCTGGTCGCCGGCGTGTTCAGGCCACGGTCCCAGGCGGCCCGGGCGAGTCCCTCAGGGTCGGGGCAGGCGGGCCAGTCGACACCGATCTCCCAGCACAGGGCCGCGGCGCTGCGCCAGGGTTCTCGCCCGGCGCGCTCGCCACCCGACAGGCGGAACGGGCGGAAACTCGCCACGCGGCGCCACGCGCCGGGGCGACCGAGGAAAGCCTCGCCGCCCCACAGGCTGCCATCGCCGCCATAACCGACGCCGTCCCAGGCGAACACCAGCAGCGGGCCGCTGCAGCCCATCTCGGCGGCCAGCGCGCCGGCATGCGCATGGTGATGCAGGATCTCGCTGACCGGCAGGCCGCTGCGCCGTGCCCAGCGGGCCGTTGCATAGCCGGGATGGGCATCGCAGACCAGCGCCTGGGCGCGCACCCCATAGAGCCGCTGCAGGTCGGCGGCGACTTGCTCGAAGACTTCCATGCTGCGCTCCGAGCCCATGTCGCCGATGTGCGGCGACACCACGCAGCGGTCGTCCCAGGCCAGCGCCAGGGTGTTCTTCATGTGCGCGCCGACGGCCAGCACGGGAGTCTGCAGGCGCACGGCCAGCTCGATTTCGACGGGGGCGCAGCCGCGGCCGATCCGCAACGGTCGCGGCCGACCTCCGGTGCTGCGCCACACCGAGTCGTCGGCCGGCCGCACGATCGCCCGGTCATGGTGCAGGCAGCCCTCGACGAGATGCGCCAGGCGCGTTTCCACTTCGAGGCCGTCGGTCAGCACCGGCTCGCCGCTGATGTTGGCCGAGGTGGCGACCAGCGGGCGGCGCAGCGTGTCCAGCAACAGCGCGTGCAAGGGGCTGTAAGGCAGCATGACGCCGAGCTCCGCAAGCCCGGGCGCGAGCTGTTCCGGCAGCGTGCCGGCGCGCTTGCGCACCAGCACGATCGGCCGTTGCGGGCTCAGCAGCAAGGCTGCCTCGGCCGCCGTCGGCACGGCGGTGTCCCGCACCGCGTCGAGCCCGTCCGGGCCGGCGAGCGGGAACATCACCGCAAGCGGCTTGGCGGGCCGCGGCTTGAGTTCCCGGAGGCGCGCGATCGCCGCGGCGTTGCCGGCGTCACAGACCAGGTGATAACCGCCGATGCCCTTGACCGCGACCAGCCGGCCCGCAGCCAGGGCCGCGACGCAGGCCTCGAGCGCCGCTGGGGCGAGGTCGGGCGGCGGGGCGCCGGGTGCCGACCACGACAGCGCAGGGCCGCAGGCCGGACAGGCGACGGGTTCGGCATGAAAGCGCCGGTCGGCGGGATTTTCGTACTCCCGGCGACAGGCCGCGCAGAGCGGGAACTCGGCCATCGAGGTGTTGGCGCGGTCGTAGGGCAGGGCGCGGATGATCGTGTAACGGGGACCACACTGCGTGCAGTTGATGAACGCGTAGCCGCGGCGGCGGTCGGCGGGATCCGCCAGTTCGGCGAGGCAGTCGGCGCAGGTGAAATAGTCCGGCGGCACGAAGATGCGCGCTTCCGCGCCGGCTTCGCTCGGCAGGATGCTGAACGCCTCTGGGCAGGCGCCGTGCCAGTCCTCCAACCGCCTCAGGCGCGGCGCGGCGATGGCCGGCGCGTCGGCGATCACCTCGTGCGCGAACGCGTCCAGGGCCGCGGCCGTGCCGCACACCAGCACTTCGACTTCACCGACAGTATTCTTCGCCCAGCCGACCAGGCCGTGGCGTTGCGCGAGGCGGTACAGGAACGGGCGGAAGCCGACCCCCTGGACCTGCCCGGTGATCCAGAGCCGGCGGCCGGGGCTCAGGCCACCTCCCGCGTCCGGACGCCGTTCGACCACCAGATCCGGCAGGCGCCCTCGTCGGACACCATGCACGGGCCGATCGGCGTCCGCGGGGTACAGGCCGAGCCATAGATGCGGCACTGGTTCGGGTAGATCTTGCCGAGCACGACGCGCGCACAGTCGCAGCCCTTGGGCATCAGGCCCGCGCGCTTGCGGTCATGTGCGCCATAGTCCGGGAAATGCAGGCGCGCATCGCGTGCCGCGAGCTGCGGCTTCAGGCCGTAGCCGGAGGCTGGAATCGTGCCGATGCCGCGCCACGAGGCATCCACGATGTCCATGGTTTCATCGAGGAAGCGTCGCGCCGTGGCGTTGCCATTCGGCCGCGCGACTTCCAGGTAGCAGTTGTCCAGGAAGCGCTTGCCCTCGATGACCTGGCGCAGCACGGAGTAGGTGGCCGCGAGCAGGCTTTCAGGATGGAAGCCCGCCACCGCGGCCGGCAAGCCGTGATCCTTGACGACGAACTCCCATTCCTCCGGGCCCATGATCGTGGAGACGTGTCCGGGGGCGATCAACGCATCGAAGCCGGGGTCCTCGGATTCCAGCAGCAAGGCCACCGCCGGCCAGGTCCGCCGGCCGGACAGCAACACCATCAGGTTCGGCGGCGGGTCCGCGGCAAGCATTGCCGCCACCGGTGCGGTCGTCGTCTCGAAACCGGCGGCAAAGAACACCACGCGCCGGTCGGGGTTTTGCAGCGCGATCTCCACGGCCTCCATCGGGGAGGCCACTGGCCGCACGTCGCCGCCCGCCGCCTTGGCCTGCTCCAGGCTGCGGGTTTCCTTCAGCGGCAGGTTGACCGGCACCCTGAGCATGTCGCCGAAACTGACGACGATGGTGTCGGGCTCATGCAGCGCGATCTGCATCGCGTGGTAGACGTCTTCCTCCGGACAGACGCACACCGGGCAGCCCGGGCCCGGAATCAGCTCGATCTGCGGCGGCAAGGCCCCGCGCAGGCCGGCCATCGAGATCGAACGCTCGTGGCCGCCGCAGACGTTCATGATGCGCACGCGCTCCGGCAGCGGCAGCGCCCGGATCCGGTCCAGCCACTCGCGTGCCGCGCTCACGGTTTCACCTCGGCATGCTCGTGATCGTGCTCATCGCTGTGCGTGTGGCCATGGGCGTGACCGTGGTCCTCGCCATGGCTGTGGCTGTGCTCGCCGGCGGATGGATCGGCGGCATGCAGTCGCGCGCCCTCGGCCTGCACCGGGGGACGGCGGGTCGTGCCGGCGCCGACGCGCGCGCGCTGCGCAATCAGCTCGCCCTCGACCCAGGCGACCCAGTGGTCGATGCCGGCGCCCTTGCGCGGCGCGGCATGGATCACCGGCGCCGCGGAGCCGACCAGTCGCAGGGCTTGCTCGGCCTTGATCGGGTCGAAGTCGTCGAGTACCGCAAGCAGGTCAGTCTTGGTCAGCAGCACCAGGTCCGCGGCGCGGAACATCACCGGGTACTTGGCCGGCTTGTCGTCGCCCTCGGTGACTGACAGCAAGGTCACGTTGACGTGCTGGCCGAGATCGAAGCTCGCCGGGCAGACGAGGTTGCCGACGTTTTCGATGAACACGATATCGACTTGCGCCAGGTCCAGGCGATGGAGCGCCTCGTGGACCATGTGCGCATCGAGGTGACAGGCGCTGCCAGTGGCGATCTGGATGGCCTCGACGCCCTTGGCGCGAATCCGGGCCGCATCGTTTTCGGTCTCGAGGTCGCCCTCGATGACGACCATGCGGCGGGGGTCCCCGAGCGCGTCGATGGTGGCCTCGAGCAGCGCAGTCTTGCCGGCGCCGGGCGAGGACATCAGGTTGACCGCGAGGATGCCGCGGGCATCGAAGTGCGCCCGGTTATGCAGGGCCTGCTGGTCGTTCTCCGCGAGCAGGCTCTTGAGCACGGTCACCGCCGAGCGACCATCCGAGGTCTGCGCAAGCTTGCCGCCGGCGGCGACCAGGTAACGGTTGCCGTCAGTGATATTGCAGCCGCAGGTATCGCACATGGCGAACTCCAGGAAATTGCAGGTCCGAAGACCGGGAATTTACAACACTTCGGCGGACGGCGCGCCGGCGGCCGCCAGCTCGACCGACTCGAGCAGCATCTCGTCGCCGGAGATCATGCGCACGCGGTAGCCGCCGCAGGCGCCGCACAGCATCCGGTTGGGCGCTGCGGCGCTGTCGGCGCCGCACTCATTGCAATGCACAACGACGGGCGCGGCCTCGATCAGCAGTTCCGCGCCGGCTGCGATCGTGCCGGCGGCCGCAAGCGGGAACGCATGGCGCAGCAGCGCGGCCTCGACGCCCGACAAGGGGCCGATCCGCAGCCTGACGACCTCGACGGCGCCGCCGCCATTGGTTGCGGAGACCGACTCGAGTTGCTGGACCAGGGCCTGGCAGACCGAAAGCTCGTGCATCCGGCGCTCAGGCGTTGGCCTCGTTGGCGAGCATCTGGTCGTAGACCTCCCAGGCAGAGCGGGCTTCCTGCTCGGTCATTTTCTGGATCGCGTAGCCGACGTGCACCATGACGAACTCGCCCGTCGCGACCGGTTCATCCTGCATCATGAACAGGTTGACATCGCGCTGGATGCCCTTCGCCTCGCAGCGCGCGAGGAAGCCGTTCACCGCGACGACCTTCATGGGGATGCCAAGACACATATTAGTACTCCGCCACGCTCTCTCCAGGTCATCAAGCTGCCACCCCGGACCGCCGCGCGCAAGCTCGTAGAAGTCCTGATGCGGCTGATTCTCATCCCGGTATGCTGCGGCGGCGCCCCCGAAACCGCGGACTGGAGCCCCAAACGATGAACCCAGCAGAGCACGTCAAGAGCGGGACCCTGGTCCTTGGCGTCGGCAATACGATCCTGACGGACGAGGGCGTTGGGCCCTGGGTCGTGGAGCGCCTGAGGGCGCTGAATCCGGAGGCGCCTGGCGTCCACTGGATGGACGGCGGCACGCTGAGTTTCTCGATCTCGGCCGACGTCGAAGATGCCCAGTACCTGATCGTTGTGGATGCGACCGAGCTGAAGGCGGCACCGGGCACCGTGCGCGTCTTCGTGGACGAGGAAATGGACAAGATGCTCGGCGGCCACGGGCGCAGCATCCATGAAGTCGGCCTGATGGACCTGATGAACATGGCGCGTCTCACCGAGCGCTTGCCGCAGCGGCGCGCACTGGTCGGCATCCAGCCCGCGATCATCGACTGGGGCACCGAGCCGAGCCCCGCCGTGGGCGCCGCCTTGCCCGAGGCTGCGCGGGCCGTGGCGGCACTGATCACGGAGTGGACGGGCATCGAAATCGACGCCGGCGAGGCGGCCGCTTGATGTGTGAATTGCGTATTGATGCGCTATCACGAGGCGCATAGATTGCCGCTTAAGGTATTGAAGCAACGACAAAGACTGGCGCGTCTCGAGGTCCGGGACAGGACCCGTCACGCAGCCGGCGGAGGCGCCATGAGCGGTCTCACTGGAATCGGGGTAAAAGTGGAGTCCGGCGCAGCGCTGGAGCCTGAGCTCCGCGGCAACGCCTTACCCCTGCTGCACGAAATTCGCCACGCGCTGGCCCGCCTCATCGAGGAAGGCGAGCCGACCGTCATTGACATCCAGAGCCTGCCGATGGGCCCCGGCGACATGCGCCGGCTGTTCGACGCGCTTGGCGAGGGAGAAGTCCGCGCGGAGCTCGAGGCGCTCGGCAAGACCGTCATCCGCGAGTCGCGTTATTCCGGCGTATGGATTATCGAGCATCTGGACGGCTCCGGCGGGTTCGCCAGCCGTTTCATCGAGATTACGTGGGTGCCGTCGCTCCTGCAGGCGCAGGTCGAGGACGTCCAGAAAGGTCTCACGGAACTGGCCAACGCGCTGGCGTCGGCCGGTAATTGAAGACACCCGAAGGCCCCGTGCAAGCAACACTCGGGGCAGTGCGGAGGAGCACAGCATGGCAGCAAGCAACACCGTAGGCGACGTCCTCCGGGCGAACGGAGTCAGCCGTCGCGGATTCATGAAGTTCTGCGCGGCTACCGCGTCCATGATGGCACTGCCGCCAAGCATGGTTGGGGCCGTCGCGGCGGCGATCGAGAACGCGCGGCGCCCGTCGGTTTTCTGGCTTCCGTTCCAGGAGTGCACCGGCTGCACCGAGTCGCTGACCCGCTCGCACTCGCCGACCGTCGAGGGCCTGATTTTCGACGCCATCTCGCTTGACTATCACCATACGCTGCAAGCTGCATCCGGCCAGCGCGCCGAAGATGCCATGCACCAGGCGATGAAGGAAAACTGGGGCAACTACCTGTTGCTCGTCGACGGCTCTATCCCGACCGGTGAGTTCGAAGCGTATTCTTGCACCAACGGCCATACGCATCTGTCGATGTTGAAGGAGGCCGCCGCCGGCGCCGCCGCGATCGTCACGATCGGCACCTGCGCGGCCTACGGCGGCATCGGCCGCGCCAACCCGAACCCGACCCAGGCGGTCGGCGTGCAGGACATCATCAAGGACAAGCCGATCATCAACGTGCCGGGCTGCCCGCCGATCCCGACCGTGATCACCGGCGTGCTGGCCCATTACCTGACCTTCGGCACGATCCCGGAGCTCGACCGGCACGGCCGGCCGATGGCGTTCTTCGGCCAGAACATCCATGACCGTTGCTATCGCCGCCCGTTCTACGAGCGCGGCCTGTTTGCGAAGACCTTCGACGACGAGGGTGCGCGCAAGGGCTATTGCCTCTACGAGCTCGGCTGCAAGGGACCGGTCACTTACAACGCGTGCGCCACTCTGCGGTGGAACAACGGCGTCAGCTGGCCGGTGCAGTCCGGCCACGGCTGCATTGGCTGCTCGGAACCGAATTTCTGGGACAAGGGCAGCTTCTACAGGCCGTTGTCGGCCGCCTACTGGGGCGACGTCAAGACCGTCGGCATCACCGCCGCCGCAGGCGCCGCAGCCGGCCTGGCTGCCGCAGCGCTCGCTCGCGGCAAACAGAAGAAGGCGCAGCAGGAGGAAAAGGCATGAACGAGGGACTCTATCTACAGGGCATGTCGCTGCTCGACTTCGCCCGCGGGCCGGCGTTCCGCTGGGCCGTCGCGATCTTCGTGATCGGGCTCGTCTGGCGCATCACGGCGCTGCTGCTCTATTCGCGCAAGGACCTCTCGGCGCCCAAGGGCTCGGCCGTCTCCGGCGGCGTCAAGACGCTGTTGACGCGCTCGGCACCCGCGCACGAGCTGGAGAAGAACATCGTTTTCCAGCACTACTCGGGCTATGCGTGGCACATCAGCATGTTCATCGTGCTGCTGTTCTTCGCGCCGCACATGCTGTTTTTCAAGAGCATCCTTGGCTTCGGCTGGCCGACGCTGCCCAACCTGTTCATCACGTTCTTCACCGTGGTGACGATGGGCATCCTGCTGGTCCTGCTGGCGCGCCGCTTGATGAACCCGGTGTTGCGGCAGATCTCGACCATGGATGACTACTTCAGCTGGATCGTGGCGTTCCTGCCCTTCCTGACGGGAATCATGTCGTTCACGCACATCACCTTCGGCATGCAATACGAGACGGTCCTGGCACTGCATATTCTGAGCATCTGCCTGCTGCTGGTCTGGTTCCCGTTCGGCAAGCTGATGCACGCCATCTTTATCTGGCCGTCCCGCTACAAGGTCGGGGCCGCCTTCGCACGGAGAGGGGTACGGGCATGAGCGCGACAACGATTCCTGACTACGGCACGCTCGGCGAGCGCGCAGCCGCCGGCCTGAAGCCGAAGGCGCTGTCTGACGACCAGAAAGTCGCCCGCGCGAAGCAGGCATTCCTTGCCGGCATGAGCGCGGACATGGCCACTTACCTCGAGTCCTGCATCCATTGCGGGATGTGCGCCGAGGCCTGCCATTTCTACATCTCGACCGGCGACGCAAAGTACACGCCGATCTACAAGCTCGAGCCGCTGAAGAAGGTCTACCGGCGCGAGCTGGCGCCGACCCGCTGGCTGAACCGGCTGTTCACCCGCGACATCACGGCGGCAGAGCTCGAGGCCTGGCAAGAGCTGGCCTACGACTCCTGCACGCAGTGCGGCCGTTGCAGCCTGTTGTGCCCGATGGGCATCCACATCCAGAGCATGATCCAGGTCGTGCGCAGCGGTCTGTCGGCAGCCGGACTCGCGCCGGCCGAGCTACAGGCCGTGTCCGACGAACAAAAGGACAAGGGCACGATCCTCGGCGCCGGGCCCGACAAGCTGCGCGAGGTCGTGGAGCGGGTGCGGGCGAAGGGCATCGAGGTGCCGCTCGACCAGGCGAAGGCCGACGTGCTGGTGCTGTCCTCAGCGATGGATTTCCTGAAGGACGAGAACATCCTGGCCGCTACCGCGAAGATCATGAACAAGCTCGGCGTGAGCTGGACCGTGCGCAGTGACGGCTTCGAATCGGCCAACTTCGGCGCGCTGGCCGGCGACATGCAGGCACAGCGGCGCATCAGCAAGCGCGTCATCGACGCGGCAGTCGCCTGCGGCGCCAAGAAGGTCATCGTCGCCGAATGCGGCCATGCCTATCCGGTGCTGCGCTGGGAGGCCGCCACGCTGTATGGCAAGGAGCTGCCGTTCGAGTTCGTCTCGGCGGCGGAATACCTGGGCCAGGAGCTGAAGGCCGGCCGGCTGAAGCTGAAGAAGGCGAGCAACGGCGCGGCGCACGTCACTTTCCATGACCCGTGCAAGATCGGCCGCCTGGGCGGCTCCTTCGACGAGGCCCGCGACGTACTCGGGGCGCTGGGCGTCAAGCTGACGGAAATGGAATCGCATGGCCGCACCAACCTGTGTTGCGGCGGCGGCGGCGGCGTCGTCATGCTGAAGAGCGCCAAGCAGCTGCGCCAGAAGGCCTTTGAGCTGAAGCGCGAAGAGGTTGAACGGACCGGTGCGCCAACGGTGGTCACTGCCTGCAATACCTGCATGCAGAATCTTGAAATGGGCAAGGCGTGGCTGAACTGGGACAAGAAGATCGTGAATCTTGTCACCCTGGTCAGCGACAACCTGGCTTGAACCCGGCACGCCGGTAGCGAACGACTTACAAGGATCGGGGTACTAATATGAGCAATCGAGTCGTCGTAGACCCGATCACCCGCATCGAAGGCCACCTCCGCGTCGAGGTGCAGATGCAGGGCGATCGCATCCAGCAGGCGTACTCCTCGGGCACGATGGTGCGCGGCATCGAGATCATCATGCAGGGCCGGGACCCGCGGGATGCGTGGGCCTTCGTCCAGCGCATCTGCGGCGTCTGCACGCTGGTGCATGGCATGGCGTCGATCCGGGCTGTCGAGGACGCGCTGAAGTACGAGATACCGAAGAACGCACAGCTGATCCGCAACATGATGATCGGCTCGCAGTATGTGCTCGATCACGTGATGCACTTCTATCACCTGCATGCGCTCGACTGGGTGGACGTCGTCTCGGCGCTGAGCGCCGACGCGGCTGCGACCGCGGAGCTGGCCAAGGCGGTCTCGCCGAGCTGGCCGAAGTCCTCTGAGGGCTATTTCCGCGACGTCAAGAAGAAGCTGCAGGGCTTCGTCGAGGGCGGCCAGCTTGGCATCTTCGCCAACGCATACTGGGGCCATCCCGCCTACAAGCTGCCGCCGGAAGCGAACCTGATGGCCGTGGCGCACTACCTCGAGGCCTTGGCCTGGCAGCGGGACGTGGCGAAGCTGCACGCGATCTTCGGCGGCAAGAACCCGCACCCGAACTTCGTCGTCGGCGGCGTGCCGAGCCCGATCGACCTGAACTCCGATTCAGCGATCAATGCCGAGCGGCTCGAGATCGTGCAGCAGATCATCACGATGATGAAGGTCTTCGTGGATCAGGTCTACGTGCCGGATACGCTGGCCATCGCCGGCTTCTACAAGGACTGGTTCGGGCGGGGCGAGGGACTCGGCAACTTCATTTCCTTCGGTGATCTGCCGTCGAAGACGATGAACGACCCGGACAGCTTCCTGTTCCCGCGCGGCGCAATCCTCGGCCGCAACATCAATGAGATCCACGAGGTGGACTTCAAGGATCCGAACGGCATCCAGGAGTTCGTCAGCCATGCCTGGTACGACTACTCGGGTGGCAAGAACCAGGGACTGCACCCGTGGGATGGCGAGACGGCGCTGAACTACGAGGGCCGCGGCGGCCCGACGCCGCCCTACAAGCAGCTCAATGTCGAAGACGGCTACAGCTGGCTGAAGTCGCCGCGCTGGAAAGGGCATTCGATGGAAGTGGGCCCGCTGGCGCGCGTGCTGCTGATGTACGCGCAGGGCCACGACCAGACCAAGGAGCTCGTCGACTATACGCTGCGCACCCTGGACGCGCCGGTCTCCGCGCTGTTCTCGACCCTCGGCCGCACGGCCGCGCGGACGCTCGAGACGAAGATCGTCGCAGACGCGATGCAGGGCTGGATGGACCAGCTGCTGGGCAACATCCGGGCCGGCGACACGCGGACCTTCAACGAGATCCTCTGGGATCCGTCGTCCTGGCCGAGCGAGGCGAAGGGCGTCGGCCTGCACGAGGCGCCGCGCGGTGGCCTGTCGCACTGGATCGTCATCAAGAACGGCCGGATCGACAACTACCAGTGCGTCGTGCCGAGCACCTGGAACGCGGGTCCGCGCGACCCGCAGGGTGTGCCGGGCGCCTACGAGGCGGCGTTGCAGGACAATCACCAGCTGTATGACCCTGAGCAGCCGATCGAGATCCTGCGCACCATCCACAGCTTCGATCCCTGCCTGGCCTGCGCCGTGCACGTGACGGATCCGGACGGCAAGGAACTGGTGCAGGTCAAGGCGCTGTAGACCGATGCGCTGAACCCTGCCTCGGGGCAAGGACCCAGAAAGCCCGGCGCGAGCCGGGCTTTCTGCTTTGCAGGGGATGGTATGCTGCGCTGGTTTTCCGCGGCCCGCGGGAGGGGTCCGGATGGAGGAATGGTTCAGTCCCGAGCGCTGGACCGGACTTGTGAAGGTGGCCTGGGCATGGGTCGCCGAGCAGGTGCTGGTCCTGCCGACCCTGTTGCAACTGGTTGCGGTTGCGGCCGCGCTGGCCGGTGCCGCGTTTGCCGCGCCTCGCCTGCGCCGCTTCCTGGTCGGCCTGGCTGCTGATGGCCGCTGGCGGCGCTTCCTGGACGGCCTGCAGCCGCTGATTTTGCCGCTGTTGTGGCTGCTGCTGGTCGGGGTTGCCTGGCAGGCGGCCGTGTTGCGCGACTGGCCCTTTCGGCTGCTGGAGATCGCCGCAAGCCTGTTGATGGCCTGGGTCGTCATCAATGTCGCGGCCCGGCTGATCAGAAACCCGGTGTGGGCCCGGGCGGTCGCAATCACGGCCTGGACCGTCGCCGCGCTGAACATTCTCAGGCTGCTCGATCCTACCGTCGCGTTGCTCGATTCCTTCGCCGTCCAGTTCGGCGCGGTACGCATCTCCTTGCTGACCGTCACCAAGTCGGCGTTCTCGCTCGCGGTCCTGCTGTGGCTGGCGACGGTCGTGTCGGAGACGCTGGAAGCCCGGCTCCGGCACAGCCCGAACCTGACCCCCTCTGTGCAGGTGCTGTTCGGCAAGCTGCTGAAGTTCAGCCTGGTCACGATCGCCGTGGTCGCCGCGGTGTCGACCACCGGGATGGACCTCACTGCATTGGCCGTGTTCGGCGGCGCGGTCGGTGTCGGCGTGGGCCTCGGCCTGCAGCGTGTCATCGCGAACCTGTTCTCGGGCCTGATCCTGTTGCTCGACAAATCCATCAAGCCGGGCGACGTCGTCGCAGTCGCCGGCACCTATGGCTGGGTCAACACGCTCGGCGGGCGCTACGTCTCGGTCGTGACGCGGGATGGCATCGAGCACCTGATCCCGAACGAGGAATTCATCACGACCCGGGTCGAGAACTGGACCCACTCGGACAGCAAGGTTCGCATCAAGATTCCGATTGGCATTCACTACGACTCGGACCCGGAGCGCGCCATCGAACTCTGCGTGCGCTGCGCGGGCGAGATTCCGCGGGTCCTCGCCGAGCCGGCGCCGGTTTGCCAGCTGCGGTCCTTCGGTGACAACGCGATCGATCTCGAGTTGCGCATCTGGGTCGGCGACCCGATGAACGGCATCAACAACGTCCGCAGCGACATCCTGCGCAGGGTCTGGCGGGCCTTCAAGGAGGAGGGCGTCGGCATTCCCTATCCGCAGCGCGACGTGCATCTGAGCAGCGAGGAACCGTTGCGCGTCAGCATCGTCGCGGACGATTCCACCGGGGCCGGTGCGTGAGTGAGCGGCGCGGCCTCGGGCCAGGCGCGTTCGAGCCGCCGCAGCCGGGGCGGCCGTTCGAGCCCTATGTGCCGGCAGCGGCGAACCTGCAGGAATTCACGCTCAAGGCCATCGGCCTCGGCATCGTCTTCGGCATCATTTTCGGCGCCGCGAACGCCTATCTCGGCCTGCGTGCCGGCCTGACGATCAGCACGTCGATCCCGGTCGCGGTGATGACCGTGGCCGTGTTCCGCGCGCTGGAAGCCGCCGGGCGCAAGGGCACGATTCTCGAGGCCAACCTGTCGCAGACCGTCGGCTCCGCCTCCAGCTCGCTGGCCAGCGGCATCATTTTCACGCTGCCGGCCCTGTTTCTCTGGGGGCTCTCGCCGACGCTGCTGCAGATGACGATGCTGGCGATGTGCGGCGGCCTGCTCGGCATCCTGTTCATGGTGCCGCTGCGGCGCTTCCTGATCGAGCGCGAGCACGGCAAGCTGCCGTACCCGGAGGGCACCGCCTGCGCCGAGGTGCTCGTCGCGAACGAGGTCGGCGGCGGCAATGCGCGTTTCGTGTTCTTCGGTCTTGCGGCGGGTGCCGCTTTCAAGGCGCTGACCTCCTGGGCACGGGCGATTCCGGACGCAGTGCACTGGCGCCTGCCTTGGCCGCGCAAGGCAGAGCTGGGCATGGACCTGTCGCCGGCGCTGTTCGGCGTCGGCTTCATCCTGGGTCCCCGGATCGCCGCGGTCATGGTTGGCGGCGGGCTGCTGTCCTGGCTGGTGATCATCCCGTTGCTCGACTGGTGGGGCGCCGGTCGCGCGCTGCCGTTGTACCCGGAGACGGTACTGCTGATGACCGACATGAGTCCGGCGCAGCTCTGGAGCCGATACGTGCGCTACATCGGCGCCGGCGCCGTGGCGGCGGCCGGCATCATCACGCTGGTGCGCAGCATGCCTGTCATGGTCGACAGTTTCCGCATCGGCTTCGGGCAGCTGCGGCGCCAGCGCGGCGAGCACCCGGTCGCGGTGCCCCGGACCAGCCTGGACCTGCCGTTGAAGGTGATCGGCATCGGTGTGCTGCTGGTCATCGCCACGCTGGCGTTTGTGCCGGTGCCGTTCGGCGACGTCGGCGGCCCCGGCCATCGGGTGGTGGCAGCGGTCTGCGTCGCGGTATTCGCATTTTTCTTCGTCACGGTGGCGTCGCGCATCGTCGGCCTCGTCGGTGTCACCAGCAATCCAACCAGCGGCATGACCATCGCCGCGCTGCTCGGGACCTCGGGCATTTTTCTCGCGATGGGCTGGACTGATCTCAGCGGCAAGGCCGCTGCCCTCACCGTGGGTTGCGTCGTCGCAATCGCGGCGTCGATTTCCGGCGACACCTCGCAGGACCTCAAGACCGGCTACCTGCTCGGCGCGACGCCGCGCCGCCAGCAGGTCGGGGAGCTCGTCGGGGTGCTGACCGCCGCGGTGTTCGTCTGCATGGCAGTGCTGCTGCTGGCCGAGACCTTCGGCTTCGGCAGCGTGGAGCTGCCGGCCCCGCAGGCGACGCTGATGAAACTGGTCATCGATGGCGTGCTCGACCAGTCGCTGCCCTGGGGGCTGGTGGCGCTCGGGATCGGCATCGCGGTGGGCTGCGAGCTGCTGAAGATCCCGTCATTGCCGTTTGCCGTGGGTGTCTACCTGCCGGTCTCGACCATGACGCCGATTTTCCTTGGCGGGCTGTTGCGCTGGTGGGCGGAGCGCAGCGCGGCCGGCACGGACGAGTCGGGCGATCGGCGCGAGCGGGGCATCTTGCTCGGCAGCGGCTTTGTCGGCGGCGAGGGCCTGCTCGGCGTCGGTATCGCCGGCACGGCTTTCGTGCTCGGGCGGCGCCCACTGGGGATCGGCACCGGCTGGCTCGGCAGCGATGCATTGGCCACGCTGGTCGGATTGGTCGCGTTCGCTTGTTTCGCCGCGTGGTTCTTCCTGCTGGTGCATCGCCGTGCGGACTGAGCGCCGGCAAAGCGACCGGGCCGCGCGCTGGGCCGGCATGCTGGCGGCCTTGCTCGCCGCCGGTTGCTGGCCGCACTTCGCCGGCGCCGCGCCGGACGCGGCCGAGACCGTCGAGACGCTGCGGCGGTCGGTCGAGCAATTGCAGAGCACCGGCCGGCTCACGGTCGCCGGCCAAGCGGTGCTGTCCGCCCGCACGCTGCCGGAGATCTACGAGGCACGCGGATTCAGGCTGCTGTGGAACGACGCCGCCAACGAAGAAGCTTTGCTGGGCGAGATCGCGGCAGTCGGCGGCGACGGGCTGAATCCGGCCGATTACCATTTCGAGTCGCTCCGCCTCGCGCTGGAGCGCCGCGCGCGGGAACCCGACAGCCCGGCGGCGGCCGTGGCCGCCGACCTGCTGCTGTCCGACGCGCTGGTCCGGCTTGCGACCCACTTTCATCTCGGCAAGCTCGATCCGGCGACCAGGCAGCCGCGCTGGGACCTCCCGGCGACTGTGCGGGGTGAGCCCGGCGCCGCGATCGTGGCGAGGATGGCGGCCGGCGGCGGTCTCGCGATCAAGCTCGGCGACATGCGCCCGGTCCAGCCGATCTACGGGCGCCTCAAGTCTGTGCTCGCCCGCTATCGTGTGATCGAGCAGGCGGGCGGTTGGGAAACCATCCCGTCCGGACGCGTGCTGCAGCAGGGCATGGACGACGCGCGCGTCGTCCTGCTGCGCCGGCGACTCGCAATGACAGGCGATTTTCCTGGGATCGTCGTCGATTCGCCCCGCTTCGAGCCTGCGCTGGAAGAGGCGTTGCGCCGGTACCAGGCGCGCCATCAGCTCGAGGCGGACGGCGTGTTCGGGCCGGCTTCCGTCAGGGCGCTGAATCGGCCGGTCGAGGAACGGATCGACCTGCTTCGGGCCAACCTCGAGCGCGCCCGTTGGCTGCTGGCCGAAGTGCGCGGCCGGTTCCTGATGCTCGATCCCGCAGGCGGGCAGGTGGTGCTGATGGATAACAGCCAGCCCATTGTTGCGCTGCCGGCCGAGTTTGCGCCGGCGGCCCGCGACGCGGCGGAGTTCCGCGCCGAGATGCGCTTCATCGTGGTCCACCCCGACTGGGTGTTGCCGCAGCGCCTGGTCGAGACGCAGGTTGCGCCACTGGCCCGCCGCACTCCCGGCGAACTGGGCGCGCGCGGGCTGCAGGTGTTCGACCAGGCGGGCGCCGAGCTCGACGCGGCCCGGGCTGACTGGGCGCGGCCGGCGGGCCTGATCGTGCGCCAGCTGCCGGGACCGCGTAGTTTCCTGGGCGTCCTGCGCTTCCCGATGCCGAACCCGGCACAGATTTTCGTGCATGGCGGCCCGGGCGAGGGCGAGACGCTGCCGGGCTCGATCCGCCTTGGCAATCCCGTGCTGCTCGCCCGCGCGCTGGCGGGGCCGCCTGAGACGTGGACGGCCGAAACCCTGGGTGCGGCGCTGACCGGTGGCGTGCCGCGCACCCTGACGCTGGGGTTCGCAGTGCCGGTGATTTATGCGCACTGGTCGGCCTGGGTGGAAGTGGACGGCATCGTGTCGTTCCGGCAGGGGCACGAGCGCCACGACGCTCCTGTCATCGCCGGGCTGCAGCGCCCCGCCGGCGCGCGATAGTCGCCGTGCGAGCGGCCCTTGGCGCGTTTCTTTGCTAGCGCCGGCCGTCCGCGCATAATCGGCATTCAACGCCAGGGGACAGCAGAACTGATGGAGCAGCTTTCCGGCCTCGACGCCGCGTTCATTTACCTCGATTCGCGCAGTTCGCCGATGCATGTCGGTGGAGTGCACATCTATCAGCCCGTCAAGGGCCGCTTCAATTTCGACGATTTTCGCGCGCATATCGAGGCCTCCCTCGACAGCTCGCCGGTGTTCCGGCGCCGACTCGTGCAGGTGCCGCTGCGCCTGGGCCGGCCGTTCTGGATCGAGGATCCGCACTTCGACCTGGACCTGCATCTGCAGCACTCGGCGTTGCCCCGGCCCGGCGACTGGACGCGGTTGCGGGAGCTCGCCCAGCGGACCTTTTCGCGTCCTCTTGACCCGGAGCGTCCCCTTTGGCACCTGACCTTCGTGTCAGGCCTGGACGTTTCCGGGCAGTATCCGCCCGGCAGTTTCGCCGTGATCTCGCGGGTGCATCACGCAGCCGCGGACGGTCTCGGCACGCTCGACATGTTCAATGCAGTCTGGAGTGCCGAGCCGCGCCGGCGGGCGCGCAAGCGAGTCGCGATCCGGCAAGCCGCGGCCGAACCGGTGCCGGGGGCGTTCGGCTTGCTGAAGCGCAGCTTTGGCGGCGCGTTCAGCCAACCGGTCCAGGCGCTCAGCTGGGCGGCCAGCATGCTCCGCGGCGGGCTCGGCGCCGGGCGGGAGTTCATCGCGCGCGACCATCATGCGCCGCCAATGCTGTTCCAGGCGCCACGCAGCCCCTTCAACGTGCCGATCAGTTCGCGCCGCTGCTTCGACGCGGCGACATTGCCGCTCAGCGATATTCGCGCGATTCGCGGGGCGGTCAGCGGCGCGACGGTCAACGACGTCGTGCTCGCGGTGTGCAGCGGCGGCTTGCGCCGCTACCTGCAGGCCTATGGCGGCCTGCCGGAAAAGGACCTGGTGGCGATGGCGCCAATCTCGATCCGCAATGAAGTCGGGCATGGCGGCAATCGTGTCTCCGCGATGCTGATTCCGCTCGAGGTCGGGACGCGCAGTCCGCTCGAGCGCCTCAAGCGCATCCACGAGCACGCCATCGACAGCAAGGCCTACACGCAGGCCATCGGCGCCCGGACGCTCGCCGACACATCGAGTTTCGTGCCTTACTCGCTGGCGACGGCTGCCGCGGGACTCTATTCCGGGCTGCACCTGGCGCGTTATCACAGGCCGCCCTTCAACCTCGTCATTACCAACGTGCCGGGCCCGCGCGAGCCCCTCTACCTCGGCACTGCGAGACTGCTGGAGGGCTACGGCACGGCGCCGGTCATCGACGGGCTCGGCCTGATCCTCGTCGTCACCAGCTACCTCGACATGCTCACGATCAGCGCGACGGCGGCCCACGAGGCGGCCCCCGACCTCCAGCGGTTCGTCGAAGACATCCGCGCAAGTTTCGCGGAGCTCCGGGATGCTGTCGTGGCCGCTGTGCCGGGACCAGCAGTCGCATCGCATGGCACGCGCCGCAGGCGCAAGGCGGCAGATGGCGCCCGCTGAGGAGGAGCCCGGTCCTCCGTCGTTGATCTGGCAGTTGCTGGAGGCGCGCGCGCTGCTGGAGCTCGGTGCGATGGCCTGGGTGTACCCGCTGCTCAGGCAGGCGCCGGCCGGCGACGGCCATCCAGTGCTGGTGTTGCCTGGATTTCTCGCGAGCGGCAGCTCCACCTTCCCGCTGCGCCAGTTCCTGAAGTCGCTCGGCTACGCGGCGCATCGCTGGAAGCTCGGCCGGAATCTCGGCGGCGTCGGCGAGAAAGAGGAGCAGCTGCTGGCGCGCTTGCGCGAGCTCAGGCTTCGCTATGGCCGCAAGGTCAGCGTGATCGGCTGGAGTCTCGGCGGGCTGTATGCGCGCGAGCTGGCCTGGCTGGCGCCCGGCGATGTGCGTCTCGTGATCACGCTCGGCACGCCGTTCCGACATCACACCGGCACGACCGTGACACTGCTCTACGAGGACGTCAGCGGGCAGCGCGAGGCACAGATGGATCCGCGCCTGCTGGCGCGCCTGTCGCAGCCCCCGCCGGTGCCGTCGAGCTCGATCTACACCCGCTCCGACGGCGTCGTGCATTGGCGCTGCTCGCTCGAGCGGCCGTCGCCGACGACCGAGAACATCCGCGTTCATGGCAGCCATTGCGGCCTCGGGCACAACCCGATGGCGCTGTGGGCGATCGCAGACCGGCTCGCCCAGCCGGAGGACGCCTGGCAGCCGTTCGAGCGTCCCGCGGCGCGTCGCTTCGCCTTCCCGGTGCCGGACTGCGCGCCGTCATGAACCGCTACGTGCGCGCGCTGCAATCGCCGTTCGCGCAGCAGTTGCTCCTCAATCTCGATCCGCCGTACCTGATAACGGGCATCACCGTCCGCAGCATCGCCAGCGACAGGCGCCGCGTCGCGGTGCACATGGGCCTGCACTGGTACAACCGGAACTATTTCGGCACGCATTTCGGCGGCAGCCTGTATGCGATGACCGACCCGTTCTTCGCCCTCATGCTCGCGCACAACCTCGGCCCGGACTACATCGTCTGGGATCGCTCCGCGCACATCGATTTCCTGCAGCCCGGACGCGGCCGCGTGACGGCGCTGTTCGAGCTGACGCCGGAAATGATCGCGGCCGTGCTCGAGGGCACCGCGGACGGAGGGAAGTTCCAGCCGACCTGGACGGTAGAGGTGCGCGACGAGGCCGGACAGGCGATCGCGCGCGTCGCGAAGACGCTTTACGTCCGTCGCAAGGCCGCGCGCTGAATCGGCCCGTTCGCGCGAAGCGATATACACTGTAGCCCCGACGGAAGGCGGTTCATGTCAAAGCGCGGTTTATTGGCGTTCGCAGCGCTCCTGTTGTTCGCTGCCGCCGGCGCCGGCATGCGCTGGTGGAGCGGCGATGATGGGCGAAACCGTGCGCCCGCCGGCGAGCGAGCCTTCGAGGGGCTCGATGCGCTGGCGGGAAGTTTTCCGGCGCCTGGAGATGCGGCACTGTCGTGGCCGCGTGACCACGGCGCGAAACCCGATCAGTTCGCCGAGTCCTGGTTGTTCGCCGGGGTGGTGCGCGATGCGGAAGGCCAGCGTCATGGCTTCCAGCTGGTGTTCCAGCGGGTCGCGTTGCCGGCCGAGCCGGCCGCACGCAGCTCCGCATGGGCCACGCGCAATGTCTACCGGGCGAGGCTTTCGATCGAGCCCGCGGTCGGACCCGTGACATCGGCTGAACGGCTGAGCCGGGACGCGCTCGGCCTGGCCGGTGCCGGCAGCGCGCCCGCGCGCGCGTGGGTCGAGGACTGGTCGCTGGCGCTCAGTGACACGAACCGGCACTTCGAGCTGCGCGCCACGGCCGCGGAGGGCGCGCTGGAGCTTCGCATCGAGCTGCCCGACTCTGCGCCGATGCCGGTCGACGGGTCGGTCTATCGGGGTTACTGGTGGCCCGGACTCGGCGTCGATGGGCACATGGTCATTGATGGCCGCAGCACGCCGGTCACCGGCCGGGCGATGCTCGACCGGCTGTGGGGTCGCGGGCTGCCGGCTGGCAGGGGGCAGCTGTCGCTGGCTCGCTTGTGGCTCGAACAGGGCGATGGTCAGGCCATGCGCTGCGAACATCTGCAGCGGCGCGGCGGTGGCGGAACGCCATTGGTCGAATGCCTCACGTGGCCCGGTGCCACGCCGGCACCGGTCGTGACGCCCGAGCCCGAGGGCTGGCGCAGCATTTCGGGCCAGCGTTTTCCGCTAGGCTGGACAGTGGCGACGTCCGCGGGCCAGCCGGCGCTGCGCTTGACGCCGCTGTCGACGCGCCACGGGCTCGCGCTCGATGGATCGTGGGCGGGCGTGATGCGCGTCGGAGGCGACGACGACGCCTGGGGCTTGCTGGCGCTGAGCAACTTCACCGCGCCATGATCAAGGCGCATGGCGCAACGGGGAGATCGAGGGCATGAGCGTGCATCGGGAGTGGCTTGGCGTGGCCGTCTTGGCCGCAGTGCTGGCCGGCTGCGGGCGAGGCGACCAGCCGCCGGTAGAGCTGGGCGCACCCGGTCCGTTGCCTGCCGCCGCGCAGCGGCAGGGAGATCCTGATCTCGGTTACGAGATCCTGGTCAACCGCGGTTACGTCAGTTGCGGCGTGCCGTACGCCGCCTATGCCGCCAGCGGCGCCGGACGCGCGCCCGATCCTGAGCTTGCCGGGCGGCACGGCCGCAACGCCGAGCTGCCATACGACCTCAACGCGACGATCGACGCGAACGGCATCGAGCTGGTCGTCAGCAATTGCCTCGCGTGCCACGGCGGCCGCTTCGACGGCAAGCTGGTCATCGGGCTGGGCAACGCCTTCGCGGACTTCACGACCGATCCGATGCACACGATCGAGCGTATCGGCCTGCTGGTCGATGACGGAGCGCCGGCCGAGGCCTGGCGCCGCTGGGCGGACCGCATCGCTGCCATCGCGCCGTACATGGTGACCGATACGGTCGGCGTCAATCCGGCGCCAAACCTGACGATGGCGCTGATGGCGCATCGCGACCCAGGCACGCTGCAATGGCATGCGGAGCCGAGGCTGGACCTGCCGCCGCGCGCGCCGCTGCCCACGGCCGTGCCGCCCTGGTGGCGCATGCAGAAGAAGCACGCGATGTTCCATCACGGCGGCGGCCAGGGAGATCAGGTGCCCTTCATGATGCTGAAGTCCCTCGTCTGCACCGACGACCTGGCCGAGGCGCAGATGATCGACGAGTGGTTCACGCACGTGCGCGCATTCATCGCAAGCATCGAGCCGCCGCGCTGGCCGTATGCCCTGGACGCGGCCCTGGCCGCACAGGGTCGGGGCGTGTTCGAGCAGCATTGCGCGGCCTGCCACGGCACTTACGGCGAGCAGTGGACGTACCCCAACCTCGTCGTGCCGCTCGAGCAGATCGGCACGGATCCGGCCTACGCCGAGCAGGCAGTCGACGCCGAGCGCTTCATCCGCTGGTTCAACGCTTCGTTCTACGGCAGGACCGCGCAGGCCCGGCCCGCGCGCGGCTATGTCGCGCCCCCGCTCGACGGCGTCTGGGCGACCGCACCGTACCTGCACAACGAATCGGTGCCGAGCATCGCCGCGCTGCTGGACAGCAGCCGGCGACCAGGCTTCTGGCGTCATTTGGGAGCGCCGCGGGAGTACGACGAGGATGCGCTCGGCTGGCGTTACGAGGCGCTCGAGCATGGCAAGGAGGGCGCGACCGACGCCGCCGATGCGCGCACGATCTATGACACCAGCCGGCATGGCTACGGCAATGGCGGCCACCTGTTCGGCGACGCGCTGAGCGCCGTGGAGCGGCGCGCGGTCATCGAGTACTTGAAGACGCTCTGAGCGACGGCCGCGTCAGCGGCGCAGCAGCCCGAGGGTGCGCTCGCGCCGCACCGGCTGCTCGACCTCGAAATGCACGGCGAGCATCCAGTCCGCGTAGTCGGGGTCGAGCTTCTTCAGCCGGTACAGCAGTTCCTGACGAAAGCTCTGGCCGATCGGCTCGACCCGGTCCGGCCAGATGCGGAACTTGAGGCGCAGGAACGAGCGCCCGGCGCTGGTGCGCACCAGTCCCTCGACCGAAGGCGGGCTGCGCATGATGCCCGGAAACTGCTCGGCGACCGTCGGCACCAGTTGCTCGGTCAGCGCGATCATCTGGCGCCTGGTCTCGTCGTCATCCGACACCGACACGTCGACGATCAGGCGCACGTAGCCGCGCGGGTAGGAGACGACGTTGGTGATCGTCCGGTTGGGGATGTTGACCAGCGCGCCATGCGAGGTTTCCAGCACGATGAAGCGCATGCCGATCGAGTGGACGATGCCGGTCTGTCCGCTGATGTTGACCATCTCGCCGATGTCGACGAGGTTCGAGAAGATCAGCGTCAGGCCGGTGACGACATCCTGCACGACGCCCTGCGAGCCGAAGCCGACGGCGAGCCCGATGACGGACGCGCTCGCCAGGTAGGCCGCCATGCTGATGCCGAACTCGCGCAGGATGAAGCCGACCGCGAGGAAATACAGCGTGAACACGGCGACGCTGGTGGCCAGCGAAATGGTCGTGCGCAGCTTGCGCACCGATGCCGTCGCCTCGGTGCGCGTCAGCCGCTCACCGCCGACGCGCACCAGGTGGACGCCCAGATGCAGCGCGACGACGACGCCGAGGATCAGCAGCGTGCGTCCGAGCAGGGGTATTTCGGAGAATAGTTCTGCCATCCGTGCCGGGCTCCCTCGGTCAGGACTTGCAGTTTAGCCTTGCCGCATGACGGCGCAGGAAGAATTTTTCCAGTTCGACCAGCGGTACGACAGTGCAGGCCACGCCAAAGACGAGCAGCCAGTCGCCCCCGTCCAGCGGCGCCGTGCGGAACAGCCTGTTCATGACGGGCAGGTAGGTCAGCAGCAACTGGAAGCCGATGACCGTGACCACGGCGACCACGGCGATGCGGTTGCCGAACAGGCCGTTGAAATTGAGCGTCGGCGCCAGAATGTGGCGCACGTTCAGCAGGTAGAAGGCCTCGAACATCACAAGCGCATTGACCGCGAGGGTGCGTGCGGTCTCGAGTTCATAGCCGGCAGCGCGCGCCTGGATGAACAGCCCGAAGGTGCCGCTGACGACGATCAACGAGACAAAACTGATGCGCCAGACGACGAACCGGCCGAGCAGCGGCTCGTCGGGATGGCGCGGCGGCCGCTGCATGATGCCGCGTTCCTGCGGCTCGAAGGCGAGGGCCAGCGCAAGCGTCACGGCGGTGATCATGTTGACCCACAAGATCTGCAGGGGCGTGATCGGCAGCGATCGCCCGAGCACGACCGCGAGCACGATCATCAGCGCTTCGGCCGCATTGGTCGGCAGGATGAACAGGATCGCCTTGCGAATGTTGTCGTAGACCGTCCGGCCTTCCTCGACAGCGCTCTCGATCGAGGCGAAGTTGTCGTCGGACAGGACCATTTCCGCGGCCTGCCGTGAAACTTCCGTGCCGCCGCGGCCCATCGCGACGCCCACGTCGGCGCGCTTCAGCGCCGGGGCGTCGTTGACGCCGTCCCCGGTCATCGCCACGACGTGCCCCCGCGCCTGCAGCGCCTCGACGATGCGCAGCTTGTGCTCCGGGCTGGAGCGCGCGAACACGTCCGCGTCTTCCACGATGGCCTGCAGCGCCTCGTCGCTCATGCCTTGCAATTGCTCGCCAAGCAGCGCCCTGCGGCCATCGCCGATGCCCATTGCGGCTCCCACGGCCGCCGCGGTCCTGAGGTGGTCGCCGGTGATCATCTTCACGTTGATGCCGGCGCTCCGGCACTCCGCCACCGCGCGGATCGCCTCGTCGCGCGGCAGGTCGATCAGGCCGACCAGTCCCAGCAGCGTCAGGGACTCTTCGACCTCGTCCAGCGTCAGCTGCCCGTGGCGGCCGCTGGCCGGGCTGCGCGCCGCGAGCGCCAGCACGCGCAGCCCGTCGGCGGCCAGTTGCTCCGCGCGCGCCAGCCACGCATCTGGGTCGAAGCTGGCGCCTGGGGCCTGGCCGGCGGCGCTGCTGCACATCGCCAGGACGCGCTCGGGAGCGCCCTTGACGAAGATGAAGCCTCGGCCTTCATGGTCATGGTGGAGCGTCGCCATGAAGCGCCGCTCGGACTCGAACGGAATGGTGTCGTCGCGCGGGTAGCTGGCGCGCAGCCGCTCGGGTTCGAGCCCGGCCTTCATGGCCAGCACGACGAGCGCGCCCTCGGTCGGGTCGCCCTGCAGCTTCGCCGCGCCGGCGTGGTCCTCGAATTCGGCGTCATTGCACAGCAAGGCGGCCCGGCAAAGATCCATCAGCACCGTGTCGGCCGAATGGTCCGGCTCCTGGTCGCCGAGGCGCAGCGCGCCGTGGGGATCGTAGCCGACGCCGGTGACCTGGTAGTCGCGCTCGGCCAGCGCCACGCGGCTGACCATCATCTCATTGCGGGTCAGTGTGCCGGTCTTGTCGCTGCAGATGACCGAAACAGAGCCGAGCGTCTCGACGGCCGGCAGTCGCCGGACAATGGCGTTGCGCGCCGCCATGCGCTGCACTCCGATTGCCAGCGTGATCGTGATGATCGCCGGCAGCCCTTCCGGGATTGCCGCGACGGCGAGGCCGACCGCGGCGAGGAACATCTGCTCGAGCCCGTAGCCATGCACCAGCATGCCGATGACCAGCGTAAGCAGGGCGACGGCGCCGATGACGAGGCTGAGCCGCTTGCCGAATCGCTCCAGTTGCCGGGTCAGCGGCGTCGCGAGCGTCTGGACCTCCGACAGCAGCGAACTGATCCGGCCGATCTCCGTCGCTGCGCCGGTCGCCACCACGAGGCCGGTGCCCACGCCGGCCGTCACGAGCGTGCCGGACCATGCCATCGATGCGCGATCGCCCAGCGCGGCGTCCGGCGCCACCGCGTCAGTGGATTTCTCCGCCGGCACCGATTCGCCGGTCAGGATGGCTTCCTCGACCTGCAGGTTCCGTGCTTTCAGCAGTCGCAGGTCCGCGGGCACCAGGTCGCCGGCCTGCAGCACGACGACGTCGCCGGGCACGAGCTCAACCGCGGAAACGTCCGTCTTCTTCCCCGACCGCAGCACGATTGCGCGCGGCGACAACATGCTGCTGATGGCCTCGAGTGCGCGCTCTGCCTTGCCTTCCTGGATGAAGCCGATCAGCGCGTTGATCAGCACCACGCCGAGAATCACGCCGGTATCGGCCCATTCCGCGAGCAAGGCCGTGATCAGCGATGCAAACAGCAGCACATAGATCAGCACATTGTGGAACTGGCTGATGAAGCGGCGGAGGGCGCCGCGCTTCGGGGCGCCGGGCAGGCGGTTCGGGCCGTGCGCGGCAAGTCGTCGGGCCGCCTCATCGGCGCTGAGCCCGGCCGCATCCGCGCGCTGCCGCGCGAGGGCCTCGTCGACCGGCAGGCTGTGCCAGTTGCTTTCGTTCGGAGCTTCGCGAGTCTCGTCCATGACCTGTCCCCGCGGTCCCTTCACGGTACGGGCAGGAAAGTCTTCGATCGTGCCGGCAAGCGTGGATCAGCAATTACAGGGTATTCCTGAACACTCTGATTGGGAAGGAATTTCGCCAGTATTGCAGGAACCGAGCCGGCAGCGGCGATGTTGCAAGTTGCTCCGATAAATGATATATATATTCCGCATGAATATTCACCCCAAGGCTCCTCCAGCCAGGGATCAGGGGATCCGGGGGTTCCGGTGCGCAAGTCCATTCCGGGTATGACACTTGTCGTGGCTCCGGCATCACCGCTCGCCAGGGCGAGGAGGGGATCTCTCGCGGCAGGCTGGCTGGCGCTGTTGCTGGTCGCGAGCCCCGCGCAGGCTGCCGACCCAGGCGATGAGGAGGACCGCCTGACGCTCGAGCCGGTCGTCGTGATCAGCACGCGCAGCCCCCGACCGGTGAGCGAAGTCGTCGGCATGGTCACGATCCTCGATGCCGCGGACATCGAGAACCGCATGGCGACCAATGAGGACGGACTCTGGCGATACACGCCCGGCATCCAGGTCGAGTCGACCGGCGCGCGCTTCTCGGCCCGCAGCCTGAGTATTCGTGGCATCGGCGGCAACCGCATCGTCATGGAAGTCGACGGCATCCCGATCCAGGAGCGCTTCGCCGTCGGCAGCGTCGCCTTTGCGGGCCGCTCCGGCGCCGAGCTCGACTTCATCCGGCGCGTCGAGGTGCTGCGCGGGCCGGCTTCCAGCCTTTACGGTTCAAAGGCGATCGGCGGCGTGGTCGCCGTATCGACCTTCGATCCGGAGGACTTCGCGCTCGGCCCGGGCCTGCCGGGCGGCCAGCTGCGTGGCACGTACTCAGGGGACTGGGACGCGCTCGGCGCCAGCGCCATCGGCGCGTGGCAGGGCGAGACGGCCGGGTTCCTCGTCGGCGGCAGCTACCGCCAGGGACATGAGGCCGACCGCTCGGCCGATCCGCCCAATCCCGACCGGCTGGACCGCGACCGCGGCGCGCTGCTTGCCAAGCTGACGCTGGCCGGCGGGGCGGGCGGGCGCTTGCGGTTCACGCTCGATGCCGACGAGGACGAGGCGAAGTCGGAGATGAACAGTTTCCTGGGCGAGGGGCGCTTCGCCAGCACGACGGGCCTTGCGGGCGACGACCGCACGACGCGCGTCGGCGTCGCGCTCGACGGCCAGGCCAGTCGCGCCGGCACGGACTTCGATGGCGCGGTGTTCCATCGGGAGACGCGCACGCGCCAGGACACCGCCGACTTGCGCGAGAACCTCGCGCGGCCCGTGCGCATCGACCGGGAATTCCGCTACGACACGACGATCAGCGGCGCCCGCGCCCGCGCGTCGCGCGAGTATGCGAGTGAACGCGTTCGCCACCGGCTGATGCTCGGCGCCGAGTTTGGCCGCACCCGCATCGAGGAGTTCCGCGATGCGCTGCAGACCGGCTTGCTGGACGGGCAGAGCAGCAATGTGGTGCTCGGCGAACAGTTCCCGCGCCGCGACTTCCCGGTTACGACCAGCGACGAGTGGGGCGTGTTCCTGCAGGACGAGATCGATGCCGCGTCCGGGCGCTGGACGCTGATCCCGGCGCTGCGCTTCGACGAGACCCGCATCCGGGTGCGTGACGACCCGCTGTGGCGCGCCTCGAATCCGCAGGCGGAACTCGCGGAACAGACGGTCAGCGATGTTTCCCCCCGGCTCGGCGCGTTGTGGCATGCCTCCCGCGACTTCCAGGCCTGGGGCCAGGTCGCGAGCGGATTTCGCGCGCCCCCGGCCGAGGACCTGAACATCGGCCTCGACATTCCATTGTTCCGGACGCGCGCGCTGCCGAACCCCGAGCTCGAATCGGAATCGTCGCTCGGCTGGGAACTGGGCTTCAGAGCGAACGTCGCCGGCGCCTGGCTCAGCGTGGCCGGCTTCTGGACTGACTACGAGGACTTCATTGTCTCGCTCGTGCCGCTCGGGCCTGACCCCGACACCGGCACGCTGCTGTTCCAGTCGCAGAACATCGACAAGGCGCGCATCAAGGGCTTCGAATTCGAGGCCGGCGCACCGCTCGGCCTCCTGGCGGCGTCGCTCGACGCATTCAGCGCGGGGGTGTCAGGCTTCTGGGCGAGCGGCGAGGACCGGCGCAGCGGCGCGGACCTCGACGAAGTGGGTCCCGCGTCTGCGGTGCTGTTTCTCGATTGGGCCGACGCCTCCGGCCGGTGGGACGCGCGGCTCAGCGGCCTGTTCGCGCGCGGCAAACGCCGCGAGGGCGATGCGGAGCAAACGTATTTCCGCGTCCCGGGACACGGCATCGTCGACCTGACGGCAGCCTGGCACGCGACCGAGCGCCTGTCGCTGCGGGTCGGCCTGTTCAACCTTGGCGACAAGACCTGGTGGCGCTGGGGCGAAGTGCGCCGGCTACCCGCAGGCGACCCGCTGATCCCCGCGCTGTCCGCGCCGGGACGCAGCATCAGTGTTTCGTTCAACCTCGGCTTCGGGTCGGGGCGTATTTGATGTAATGGAGGAATTGTAATGTCTATCCGTCTGATAGTATTGGCGTTGTTAGCCGCGCTGTCGGTCTCGGGCTGCGAGGCCAGGCAGCAGCAGGCCGCCACGCCGAAGGCGGACCCCGCGACGGCAGTGCACGCTGCTGAGGTGGCTTCGGCGGGCCAGTCCAAGGACCAGCGAATCGCCGCGGGCCGCACTGTCTACCAGAACGTCTGCCAGGCCTGCCACGGACCTGAGGGCAAGGGGCTGCCGGGTGCATTTCCGCCCGTCGCCAACTCGGACTGGATTGCCGCGAACCAGGACCGGCTCGTCGAGATCATCCTCAACGGCCTGTCCGGACCGCTGGTCGTCAACGGCCAGAACTTCAATGCCGTGATGCCGCCGATGGCATATCTCAGCGATGCCGACATCGCCAACGCGTTGACCTTCGTGCTGAACAACTGGGACAACCCCGGCGGTGAAATCCAGGCGGCGCAGGTCGCGCAGGCGCGTGGCGGCGCGCCGGTTGCTGCTGCAGGCCCGGGTGACCACCCGGTGGCCGGCGCCGCAGCGCTCAAGTACGAGGGCGCGCCGCTGGGCATGGATCCTGAGACGGCCCGCCGACTGGTCGACTCCGAGGGTCCGCCGATCACCGAGGCGGCATGGGCGCGTTCGACCGAGCTCTACTTCGAGCGCTGCGCGGGTTGCCATGGCGTGCTGCGCCACGGCGCAACCGGCAAGCCGCTGACGCCCGACGTCACCCGCCCGAAGGGGACTGACTACCTCAAGGCGCTGATCACCTACGGCTCGCCGGCCGGCATGCCGAACTGGGGCACTTCCGGCGACATGACGGCAGCCGAAATCGAGGCCATGGCGCATTTCCTGCAGCACGAGCCGCCGGCGCCGCCGGAGTTCGGCATGCAGGAAATGCGCGCCTCCTGGAAGGTCTTCGTGCCGCCGGAGAAGCGCCCGACCAGCCCGCAGCACAAGCGCAACATCGACAACTTCTTCGCCGTGACACTGCGCGACTCGGGCGAGATCGCGATCATCGACGGCGACACAAAGGAAATCGTCTCCATCGTCGAGACCGGCTACGCGGTGCACATCACGCGCCCTTCGGCCTCCGGGCGTTACGCGATGACGATCGGCCGCGATGCCAAGATCGACATGATCGACCTGTGGGCGGACCCGCCGAACCGCGTCGCGGAGATCAAGATCGGCCTCGAGGCGCGCTCGGTCGAGACCTCGAAATACAAGGGCTACGAGGACCGCTTCGCGATTGCGGGTGCCTACTGGCCGCCGCAGTACGTGGTCATGGACGGCGACACGCTCGAGCCGTTGAAGATCGTCTCCACGCGCGGCATGACCGTCGACACGCAGGAATACCATCCTGAGCCGCGCGTCGCGGCGATCGTCTCGTCGCACGAGCATCCCGAGTTCATCGTCAACGTCAAGGAAACCGGCCAGATCCTGCTGGTCGACTACAGCAACATCGATGCGCTCAAGACCACCACGATCGGCGCCGCGCGCTTCCTGCACGACGGCGGCTGGGACGTGACCAAGCGCTACTTCCTGACCGCGGCCAACCAGTCGGACAAGATCGCCGTCGTCGACGCCAAGGAGCAGAAGCTCGCGGCACTGATCGACGTGGAGCGCATTCCCCATCCGGGCCGGGGCGCCAACGTCAATGATCCGAAGTACGGCCCGGTCTGGATCACCTCGGCGCTCGGCAATGCCGACATCACGTTCATTGCGACTGACCCCCAGGGCCATGCCGAGCATGTCTGGAAGGTCGTGCGCGTGTTGCAGGGGCAGGGCGGCGGCTCACTGTTCGTCAAGACGCACCCCAAGTCGACGAACCTCTGGGTCGACACGCCGCTGAACCCGGACGAGAAGGTCAGCCAGAGCATCGCGGTGTTCGACATCAATGACCTGGAGGCCGGCTTCGTGGTCCTGCCGATCGCCGAATGGGCCAACCTGGGTCCGGGGCCGAAACGGGTCGTGCAGCCGGAGTACAACAAGGCCGGCGACGAGGTCTGGTTCTCGGTGTGGAACACCATGGACCAGCGCTCCGCAATCGTCGTGGTCGACGACAAGACGCGCAAGCTGAAGCACGTCATCGACGACCCGCGCATCGTCACGCCCACCGGCAAGTTCAACATCTACAACACGATGCACGACGTTTACTGAGTGCAGCGGACGCGGCCCGGTCGCCTGCGCGCGGCCGGGCCGCTTCTTTCGGGCGACTCCGCATGCGAACCTCGGGCGAACACATCGGTCGAAGGGTTCACACGAGGAGGCGCCCGCAATGCAACGACGCACTGTTCTCAGCCACATGGTGGCAGCCGCACTGCTGCCCGTCCTGCTGCCGCGCTCGGCGCGCGGGTCGGGCCCGGTCGCGGAGCCGCAGGGCCGGATTCGCGTCAGCCACGAGCGCTGGCGGGAGATCCTGCCGCGCGACCGTTACCAGGTGCTGTTCGAGGAGGCCACGGAACCGCCGCGCAGCAGCCCGCTGGACAAGGAATACGGCGACGGCACCTACATCTGTGCTGCGTGTTTCCAGCCGCTGTTCGACAGCGCGGACAAGTTCGACAGCGGCACCGGCTGGCCGAGCTTCACGCGCCCGCTCGAAGGCGCGATGGGCACCAAGCGCGACTTCCGGCTGATCTGGCCGCGCACCGAGTACCACTGCAGCCGCTGCGGCGGGCACCAGGGACACGTGTTCAACGACGGCCCGCCGCCGACCGGCCAGCGCTGGTGCAACAACGGCCTCGCGCTCGAGTTCGTGCCGCACGGCGAGGCGCTGCCGGCGCTGCGGGAGCCCTCTTGAACCGGCGCGTGTTGCGCGCGCTGGCCTGGCTGCCGGCGCTGGCGTTGCTCGCTGGCCTGGCGAGCGGCGAGTCGCCGGCGGCGGCGGATTCCGGCGAGCGCGCCGTGGCGACTTTCGCGGGCGGGTGCTTCTGGTGCATGGAGCCGCCCTACGACAAGCTCGACGGCGTGATCTCGACGACCGCGGGGTATGCCGGCGGGCCTGAGCGCAATCCGAGTTACCGGCAGGTCGCGGCCGGGCTGACCGGCCATGCGGAAGTCGTGCAAGTCGTCTATGATCCGGGCCGGGTCAGCTACGATACGCTGTTGCGGGTCTTCTGGCGCAACATCGACCCGTTTGCCGTGGACCGCCAGTTCTGCGACAGCGGTGCGCAATACCGCAGCGCGATCTTCTACCACGATGATGCCCAGCACGCTGCCGCCGAGGCTTCGCTGGCGGAGGTCGCCGCGCGTTTCGACGAGGCTGTCGCGACGCGCATCGAGCCGGTCGGCGACACCTTCCACGCGGCCGAGGATTATCACCAGGACTACTACCAGAAGAACCCTGTCCGTTACCGCTACTACCGCTACAATTGCGGGCGTGATCGCAGGCTCGAGCAGGTCTGGGGTGCGGAGGCGGGCGGCTGACGCAACCCATTCTGGCAGGCTCGCAGGCCGCTGTCGCGATCCTTCGGCGCGGCCCCGGCTTTCGGGAATCGCTATTAATAATATAATAAAAACAAACAATTAGCGGATGAATATCATGTCATTTAACAAGCTTGTTCCGTGGCTCGCGGCGCTTGTCGCGGCGCTTTTCCAGCCGGTACATGCGCGGCCGTTCGATGTCGAAGATCTCGTGCGGCTGGCACGAGTATCCAATCCGGTCCTGTCCCCGGACGGGCGACACGTCGCGTACGTGCTGCGCGAGACCGACATCGACGGCAATCGGGGCCTGACCGGCATCTGGCGCGTCCGCACCGATGGCTCGATCGGGCCCGACCGGCTGACGACGCCGCTGTCCAACGCCTCGGCACCGCGCTGGGCGCCGGACGGCCGGGCGGTCTATTTCATCTCGGATCGCTCGGGCTCGGCGCAGGTCTGGATGTTGCCGCTCGACGGCGGCGAGGCGAGGCAGGTCACCGATTACCCGTTGCCGGTGCGCATCTTCGTGTTGTCGCCGCGGGGCGACCAGCTCGTGGTCGGCCTGAACGTGTTGCTGGACTGCGAGGGCGATCTCGCCTGCACTGCGCAGCGCCTGGCCGCGCGGCAGCAGGACAAGGCTTCCGGCGTGCTGCACGAGCGGCTGTTCGTACGCCACTGGGACGGCTGGAAAGACGGCCGCCGCTCGCAATTGTTCATCGCCGGGCTCGACGCGGACGGCCGGGCCGGCCCGCCGCGCCTGTTGAGCCGTGGCCTCGACGCGGATGTGCCGACGCTGCCGTTCGGCGGCGCGGGCGAAGTCGTGTTCAGTCCCGACGGCGAACACGTCGTGTTCGTGGCGCGGGTCGAGCCGCAGGCCGAGGCATGGTCGACTAACACCGACCTGTGGCGTGTCGCGACGCGCGGCGTGGCCGCGCCCGAGAACCTGACTCCGGACAATCCGGCGACCGACACGACGCCGTTGTTTTCGCCGGACGGCCGCTACCTGGCATGGCTAGCGATGAGCCGCGCGGGCTTCGAGGCCGATCGCTATCGCGTCATGCTGCGCGACCTGCGAACGGGGACCACGCGCGAGGTTGCGCCCGGCTGGGACCGCTCGGCGCATGAGCTGGCGTTTTCGCCGGACGGGCGGACGCTGTTCACGTGGTCCGACGATCTCGGGCACAGGCGGCTATTTGCGCTCGACCTCCGCTCCGGCCGGGCCAGCGCCGTCAGCGGGGACGGCACCGTGGCGGGCTTCGACGTCGGCCGGGGCGCGGTCGTATTTGCGCGCCAGCATCTCGCGGCGCCGGCCGAGCTGTTCCGTGTCGACCTGCGCGGCGGCGGCGAGCGGCAGCTGACCCGCCACAACGCGACGCAGCTCGCGGCGCTTCAGTTAGGCGAATACGAGCAGTTCAGTTTCGCCGGCGCCGGCGGCGCCACCCTGTACGGCTGGGTCGTGAAGCCGGTGGGCTTCGAGCCGGGCAAGCGTTACCCCGTCGCGTTCCTTGTCCATGGCGGGCCGCAGGGCAGCATGGGCAACAACTTTCACTATCGCTGGAATCCCCAGACTTACGCCGGCCAGGGCTACGCCGTCGTGTTCATCGACTTCCACGGCTCGACCGGCTACGGCCAGGCGTTCACGGACAGCATCAGCGGGGACTGGGGCGGCAAGCCGCTCGAGGACCTGCAGAAGGGCTGGGCCGCAGCGCAGGAGCAGTTCCCGTTTCTCGACGCCGGGCGCGCCTGTGCGCTCGGCGCCAGCTATGGCGGCTTCATGATCAACTGGATCGCCGGGGCATGGCCCGATGGCTTCGCGTGCCTGGTCAGCCACTCCGGCATTTTCGACAACCGCAGCATGTACTACTCGACCGAGGAGTTGTGGTTCCCGGAGTGGGAGAAGGGCGGCCCGCATTTCGAAAAGCCGGAGGGCTTCGAACTGCACAATCCGGTGAACCTGGTCAGCCAGTGGCGCGCACCGATGCTGGTCATCCATGGCGCAAACGATTTCCGGGTGCCGCTCGAGCAGGGGCTGGCCACGTTCACAGCACTGCAGCGACAAGGTATTCCAAGCCAGTTCCTGTATTTCCCGGACGAGAACCACTGGATCCTGAAGCCGGCCAACTCGGTGCAGTGGCACCGCGCCGTGGAGACGTGGCTGGCGCGCTGGACCGCCGTGGAGTGACGCGGTTGCGCTGCGCGGGAATCCGCCGGCCACGGGCGCCTTTGTAAACATACAGTCTTGACTGTATAATTGCGGCCCTGGTTCGGGCTGGACTGTACGGAGCTGTCGATGTCCCCGCCCAATTCATTCTTTGCCGCGCCGCTGGCAGCCGGGGCGATCGCCCTGCTGCTGGCGTCTGGTCTGGCCGCATGCAGCCAGGAACCCAATGGCGCGGGCGGGGGACATGGCCCCGGCGGCCAGCCTCCGCCTGCGCCGGTGACTTTCGTCAAGGTCAGTCGCGAGGACGTGCGCGTGGAGGCCGATTAGGCGGCGCGCCTGTATGGCGCGCGCGAGGCGGAGGTGCGGGCGCGCGTCAGCGGAATCCTCGAGGAGCGCCTTTACGAGGAAGGCGAGGTCGTCGAGCAACACGCCGCCCTGTTCCGGATCGATCCGGCACCGTACCGCATTGCTGTGCAGCGGGCCGAGGCGCAGGTGGCGGACGCGCAGGCGGCGCTCCACCAGGCCGAACGCGAGTGGCGGCGCATCGAGGGCTTGTTTGCGCAGCGGGTGGTCAGCGAAAGCGACCGCGATCGCGCGCTTTCGAACCAGGAACTGGCCGAGGCGCGCCTGGCCGTCGCCGAGGCGAGCGCCGCGCAGGCCCGGCTGGAGCTCGGCTACACGACCGTGCGGGGGCCGGTGGCGGGCGTCACGGGACTCGAGGCCGTCACGCCCGGCAACCTGGTGTCGCACGGCGACCTGTTGACGACCGTCACCCAGCTGGACCCGATCCACGCGCGATTCGCGCTGCCGGGCGAAGAAGCAGCTGCCCGCCGTGCGCTGGCCGTCGATGCCGCGGCGGATGTGCTGGCGGCACAGCTGCGCTTCGCCGGTGGCGAGCGCTACGAGCCCACCGACGAAGTGGACTACACCGCGAGCACCGTCGACGCGCGCACCGGCAACGTCGTCATGCGTGCAGTGTTCAGAAACCCGGAGCAGCGCCTGATGCCGGGGTCCCTCGCGCGCGTGCGGCTGGCCACCAGGCGGCTCGAGGGCGTTTACCTGGTCGATCCGGCGGCCGTATCGCAGGGTCCCGCCGGGCCGGTGCTGTTCGTCGTCGGCGACGACGACAAGGCGCAGGCGCGACCGGTACGGCTCGGCCCGCTGATCGACGGCCGGCAAGTGGTGCTCGAAGGCCTGGCCGACGGCGAGCGCGTCGTCGTCAATGGCCAGGTCGCGTTGCGCGACGGCGCTGCCGTGGTGCCGAAGACCCGCGGTGAGCGAACCGACTGATGCTGCGCTTTTTCATCGACCGGCCGATCTTCTCGTCGGTGATCTCGATCCTGATCGTCATCGGCGGCGCGGCCGCGCTGCGCGGCCTGCCGGGGCGTGCAGGGCATGATCTACATGGAGTCGTCGAGCACGGACGCGCACCCGGGCCGACGCCGCAGCGACGCGCGAGGCGATCCTCGACGCCGCCGAGCTGGTGTTCCTCGAGCGGGGTGTTTCCCGCAGCAGCCTCGAGCACATCGCGCAGCGCGCCGGTGTGACCCGCGGCGCGATCTATTGGCACTTCAAGGACAAGAGCGACCTGTTCGCCGCGATGCTGGACCGGGTGCGGCTGCCGATGTCGGAGATCGCCGAAACCTACCGCCAGGGGACCGGCCGGCGCGATCCGCTGGGCATGCTGTGCGAGCTTTGCATGCTTGCACGGCGGGGCGATGCTCCAGCTGTTCTTCGGCGGATTGCAGCGCCAGGCACCCGCAGCACCAGGGTAGACGCATGCCGCGCGCAGCGGCTATCTTGCGCCGATGCTCGCGAACCTCGGACTGCTGTTTTCGCTCGGCCTGCTGATCTGGCTGGTGCTGCGCGGCGTCAACGTGATCCTCGCGTCGCTGCTGGCGGCGATCGCCGTGGCGCTCACGAACGGCTTGCCGGTGTCCGACAGCCTGCTGCAGCATTACGCCACCGGCCGTTCCGGCGCATTCAGCTTCGCCGGGCAGTTCTTCCTGATCTTCTTCGCCGGCGCGATCTTCGGCAAGGTCATGGCGGAGGGCAAGGCGACGACCAGCATCGCCTTGCTGTTCCGCGACCTGCTGGGCCGCGAGCGGGTGCTGTGGATCATCATGCTGGCCTGCGCGCTGCTGACCTATGGCGGCGTGGTCGTGTTCGTCGTGATCTTTGCCGTCTACCCGCTGGCGCTGGAGCTTGCGCGCGACGCCAACACGCCCAAGCGATTGCTCGCCGGCGCCGCCGCGCTCGGCGCCGGGACCTTCACGATGACGGCGCTGCCCGGCACGCCATCGATCCACAACGTCATCGCCGCGCGCGCGCTCGGCACCGATCTGTTCGCCGCGCCGTTGCTTGGCCTCGTCGCGGCGGGACTGATGGTGCTGCTCGGCATGGGCTACCTCGAGCGCGAGCGTCGCCGGGCGATGGCGCGTGGCGAGGGCTTCGAAGCTGCGCCGCATGAGCATGTCCCGGAAGATGAGGAACTGGCGGCGGGGCTGCCGCACTGGGGCGTGGCCCTGGCGCCGTTGCTCGTGGTGCTGGCCATAATCATCCTGCCGCGCGTGCTCGCCGCCTTCGTGCCGGCGGACGAAGCGTCCCGGCTGGTGCAGATGGTGGCATTTGCGGCGCGGCAGCCGGTCTTCTGGCCGAGCCTGGCGCTCGCGATCGGCACGCTGCTGGCGCTGTTGCTGCTGCCGCGCCTGGCAGACAAGCGCATGGCGAGCCTGGGACGCGGCACCAACGAAGCGATCCTGCCGCTGATGAATACCGCGGCGATCATCGGCTTCGGCGGCGTGGTCATCCAGACATCGGGTTTCGCGAAGTTCAGCGGGCTGGTCGTCGATTCCAGCCTGCCGCCGCTGTTGTCGGCCTTCCTGTCGATGAGCACGGTCGCCGGGATCACCGGCTCGGCCTCCGGCGGACTGCAGATCTTCATGGCGTCGCTTGCGCCGCGTTACCTCGAGATGGGTATTGCGCCGGAGGTGCTGCACCGGATCTCGACGCTGGCCTCGGGCGGCTTCGATTCGCTGCCGCATTGCGGCGCGGTCGTCGTCATGATGACCATCATGAGCCTGTCCTACCGCACGGCGTATCGCGACATCGCCATCGTGACGATCGTCGTCCCGGTACTGGCGACGCTGGCGGTCATGGTGCTGGCGGTGCTGACGGGCTGATGTTCCGGCAGTTCGTCTCGACCAGGAAGCGTGAAGCCACGGCCGCCATCGCCGCGAAGCCGGCCAGCAGCCACAGGCCGCGCCGGTAGTCCGCGGCGCCGTATACCGGCACGCCATCCAGGAGCCTGCCATCCCAGCCGATGTCCATTCCCCAGCCAAACAGGGGCTGGAACAGGGCGGTGCCAAGGAACAGGCCGGTATTGACGAGCGCGATCGCCATGCCGGCCAGCGCCGGTGCCGTCACTTCCTTGGCGTGCGCATAGGCGACGACGAAACTTCCGGCGCTCAGCCCGAGCAGTGCGAACAGCAGCAGCGCCACCGGCCCCGGCGTCCACGGCAGGAACAGCAGCACGAGGCAGACCAGCAGGTAAACCATGGCACCCGCCCGCAGCACAGGCCGGCGGCGATGCAGCCGGTCGGACAGGCTGCCGGCCGCAAGGCAGCCGATGGCAAACGCCGCCGTCGCCAGGGTCGTGTACATCGAAGCCTCGCCCCGGCTGAGCCCATGGGCGTCGCGCAGCAGCGGCACGGCCCATAATCCCAGCATCCCGAACAGGCTGCCGGCAATGCCGAAGTCATAGACGAAGCCGGGCCAGAGGCGGCGATTGGCGAGCACAGCGCGCAGGTCATGGATCCAGTGCCGGGTCCGCGGCGCATGGGCGGCCTGGCCTTCCATCTCGCGCACCGAGGGAAAGCCGAGATCTTCAGGCCGATCGCGGACGAGCCACCACGAGAGCCCACCAAGGCCCATCGCGACCAGGCCGAGCACGACGAACAGCGCGCGCCAGTCGACGTGCAGCAGCAACAGCGCCAGCGGCCCGGTCGCGGCGATCGCGCCGAGGTTTCCCAGCAGCAGCGTCAGGCCACTGATCGTGCCGTAGCGCCGCTCGCTGAACCAGACGCTGTTGCTCTTCATCAGGCCGACGAACACCACTGAAACGCCGAGACCGACCAGGAACCGCCCGGTGCTGGCGGTCGCAAAGCTCTGTGCCAGCCCGAATACCACCGAGCCGGCGCCGGCCACGATGTTGCCGAGGGTGACCGCGAAGCGTGAGCCGAGCGTGTCCGCGAGCACCCCGGCAGGAATCTGCATCGCCGTGTAGATATAGAAATACATGGCCGCGAGCGAACCCAGCGCCGCCGCGGTGATGCCGAAGGCCTGGCTGAGTTCGGCCGAGACCATCGCGGGGGCGAAGCGGTGAAAGAAGGCGAGCATGTAAGCTGCGACCAGCACGCTGTAGATCGTCCAGCGCACGCGCTCGAAGCGGGCGGGGTCGTAGCGGTTCATTGCGCCTCCGGCAGACCAGGGACCGAATCGACATCGGCCTGGCGGAGATTCTGCCCGATTGCCAGGTGCCGCGCTCTGTTTGCCGCTACCCGGATCGGGTAGTCACAGCGCGGCTCCCTTGTCTGCGCGGCGTTGCCGGGCGCACAATTGGGCGGCGCGACGCAGCGATTGGGGGGGCGCCCATGCAAGAAGCAACAGAGACGCTGCTGGTCGTGGACGACGACGCGGTCGTGCGGGAACTGCTGCACGAATACTTCTGCCAGCGCGGGTCAAGAGCATTATGCGTCGCTATCGGTGCGTGCCGGAGGCCTTGCAGGAGAGAAGCTCGGCGCGGGTGCACATTCCCGGTTTCGAGCTGGACATGAGCTCCCGGCGGGTATTTCGCGCTGACGGCGAGGAGCTGATCCTGACGCGCATGGAGTTCGACTTGCTGCAGGTGCTGGCGGAGCGCCCGAACAGGGTCCTGTCGCGCGACCAGCTGTTGAACATGACGCAGAACCGGGACTGGGATCCCTACGACCGCAGCATCGACATTCGGGTCGCGAGGCTCAGGCGCAAGCTGGAGGACCAGTCGGACAGCCCGCAGCTGATCCGCACGGTGCGCGGCGTCGGCTACATGTTCGTCCCGGATCCGCGCTGAGAAAATGCCCGGCGCTGCGCTGGCGCCGGATGTATCTGTGCTGTTTCTATTGTTGCCGGATTGTATCCGGTCGTTGTGCGTCGAGCCGCCGGCGCTAGACTGCGAGCATGGCCATGGAACACTCGCCCAAGCCCGCCGAGCTGGCGTCTGCCGAAGTCCGGCCGCTGCCCGCTGATGCCTTGCGTGAGCTGCTGGATGCCAACTCCGCAGTCGTGGCCGTGAAGGACCTGCTGGGCAGGTACATCTATGTCAACAAGCGGTTCACCGACCTCATGGGCGGGCAGGATGCCGACTACCTGGGCCGGACCGATATGCAGATCTTTCCTGCCGCCATGGCCGAGCAGCTGCGCGCGAACGATCAGCGGGTGCTCACCGAACTGGGTCACCGGCGCGGGCACCGGAGGAACCCTGAACGGCGTGTCACGGATGCTGCGCAAGCACAGCGGCAGGCCGACGCCGGTTACTTCGTGCAGATCTGCGATCGTCCAATGAGCGCCGACGAGTTCGGCCAGTTGCAGGCTGCATTGCTGCGCGCCTACCGCTGGCAGTACATCGTCTCGGGCGTGCAGGAACCTCGTTTCGCCGAAATCCTTGGCAGCCTGATCACCCCGGCGCAGGGCGAGCACGTCGCCACCGCGCTGGCGCCGATCATGGCCTGAGCCCGGTCAACCACCGCACGCTTTGCCACTGTGCGCAGACATCGACAGGTGGCGGAGGTCGTCGCCCGATCCGGACGACCTCCGCCATCGCGAGTGCCGCCAGCTCAGGCGCTGCGCATCGCCTGGCGCACCACGAGTTCCAGCGCCTGCAGGAAACGCGAGCGGTCCCGCTGATCGAAGGGCGGCGGGCCGCCGCCGACACCGTGGGCGCGCAGGTCCGCCATGATTTCCCGCGTTGCCAGCGCGTTGCCGATGTTGTCGTCGGTGAAGGGCTTGCCGGCCGGTCCGAGCACCCGCGCGCCCTTCTTCAGGGCCTGCGAGGCGAGCGGAATATCGGCCGTAACGACGATGTCGCCGGGCTGGAGTTGCGCGACGATCCAGTCGTCGGCGGCGTCGAATGCCCCGGATACCACCTGCATGCGCAGTCGCGGCGCGCGCGGCAGCGTCATCGAGGCATTCGCAACGAAGGTGACTGGAAGTCCGTGGCGTGCGGCAACCCTGGCCGTTTCGGCCTTGACCGGGCAGGCGTCGGCGTCGACGTAGATGTGCGGTTCGGCACTCATTTTCGCGAATGCCCGGTGGCCATGGGACTCAGTAGCGGCCGCCGGTCTTCATCATGTAGTTGCGCAGCTCCGCGCTTTCCAGGTTCATGCGCATCAAGTTGGCGTGAGTCACGCGGAACAGGGCGCGCATGACCTTGTAAACGAGGTGCGGGTGGCCGTCGATCAGGCGCTCGAAGTTCTCCGGCTCCAGCGTCAGCACTGTGGTGTCGCTGTCGGCCCGGAGCATGGCCTTGCGTTCGGAGCCGTCGAGGAACGCGCGCGTCCCGGCGCATTCGCCGATCCGCAACTGGTAAAGCGTCGTCTCGCGATCGCCGCCGACCATGCAGACGCTGAGCCGGCCCTCCGCTAGCACGAACAGCGTGCGGCGTGCCTCGTTCTCGCGGACCAGCACCTCGCCCGGCTGCAACTGCAGGACGCCCATCGCTGCGGCGAGTGCGGCGCATTCCTCTGGCGCCAGCTCGGCGCCGAGGATAGAACGCGCCACGGCCGCCGATTTGTCCAGCTGTGTCATGGAAATCACCCGCTACTCGCTCATGGTCGTTGAAGGAGGCTGTCAGCTGCCCCCAGGGCGCAGTCGGCATTGTATCGCGACGGGCCGTCGCGCAGGAACGTTCCGCGCTTGCGCGCCAGGTACGACAGCGGTGAGAATTCAGGAAGTGCTTGGTCCCGCGGCCGGTTCAACTGGAGTTCGACTGCATGCTGTACCCCATGCTGGCCATGATCGCGCTGACCTTTGCTGTCGCCTTCTACATGCTTGTGCTGCGCGTCGGCGCGGTCCGCAGCGGTGCGGTCTCGATGCGCTACTTCCGCGTATATAGCGGGACGGAGCCACCTGCGGCCGTGCAGCAGGCCGGTCGCAATTTCAGCAATCTATTCGAGATGCCGGTGCTGTTTTACGTTGCCTGCGTCACGGCACTGGCGCTGGGCTACCAGGTGCCGGCGCTGCAGACCCTGGCGTGGCTGTTCGTGGCGGCCAGGCTCGCGCACAGCGTGATTCACCTGAGCTACAACAACGTCACGCACCGGCTGGCCGCATTCATGCTGGCCAACCTGTTCCTGCTGCTGATGTGGGCGCTGCTTGCCATCCACTACACCGCGCGCTGATGCCGCTCGCTTCCGCCGCCACACGCACGGTCCCGCGATAATGGCCAGCGACCTTCACGGCGAACGCCTGGATACGGTGGTCCGGCACCTGCTCGCCTGCGGCGCGCGCAGTGTGCTGGACCTGGGCTGCGGCGAAGGCGAGCTGCTGCAGCGGCTGGCCGGGCATGCGCAGTTCGACCGGCTGCTCGGGATCGACATCGATCACGGCGCGCTCGAGGCGGCGCGGCGGGCATTGGGCCTGGGCCTGCCCGGCGGCCGGGGAAGGCTGCAGGTGCGCCATGGCTCCTTTGCAGCCGCGGAGGCGGGGTTGTCCGGCTTCGATGCCGCCGCGCTCGTCGAGACGATCGAGCACATCGATCCGCGCCACTTGTCGCGGGTCGAGGAGGCGATTTTCTGCCGGATGCAGCCGCGCACGGTGCTCGTGACGACCCCGAACCAGGAATACAACGAGCTGCACGATCTCGCTCCTGGCCAGTTGCGCCACCCGGGACACTGGTTCGAGTGGACCCGGGCGAAGTTCCGGAAATGGGCGCGCGGCATTGCGTCGCGGCAGGCCTACCAGGTGGATTTTTTCGATATCGGCCCCTGCGATGCGCTGCGCGGCAGTTCGACGCAGATGGCGCGGTTCCGAGCTGCCCTGTCCGGCCTTGCAGAGTTTCCCCAGTAGTTCACCGGAGTTCACCATGGCGCACGACAATCCGACCGGATCGCATCTGCACGAGGAAATACCGGCGGATCATGCCGATCCGTTGATTCGGGTGCTGCATCGGGTGATCCGCGCCTGTATCAGGATTCTCGCGGTGCTGATGGTGTTCGTCATCATGTGGGGCATCTTCGATGTCGTCTACGTGCTGTACGAAAGACTGTCCGCGGAGCCGGTGTTCCTGCTCAACATCAACGATATTTTCTACACCTTCGGCGCGTTCATGGCGGTGCTGATCGCCATCGAGATCTTCATCAACATCAGGCTGTACCTCGGCAGCAACGTCTTCCCGGTGCAGCTGGTGGTGGCGACCGCGCTGATGGCCATCGCGCGAAAAGTCATCGTGCTGGATGTCGAGAAACTGTCGCCGGACTATGTCTGGGGCATCGCGGCGACCGTGCTGGCGCTTGGCATCACTTATTGGCTGATCAGCACAAAAGGTGAGCGCTGGCCGGGCCTGCTCGGAAAGGATCAGGGCGAGGGCAAGTGATCATTGCCGGGGGAGACACTCCGCGCCCGACAGCGGGGGACGCTCAGAAGGAATACTTCAGCAGGGTGCTGAGGCCGTAATCGGCGCGATCCCCGTCATCGGACACCGGGTCGGAATCGAAACGGTAGAAGCCCTCCAGCGCCCAGTCGAGGTCGCCGGTGAGCTCGATCGTGAAGGTGGTGCGGAAATCGGCCCGGATGCGGCCGAAATCGGTCAGGCTGGGAAAAATGTTGATGCGCGCATCGATGTCCCGCTCTGGAGAAGCGAAGCGGAAGTAACGGAATCGTGTGGTCAGCAACGCCTCGAGGTTGGATTCGCTGGAGCCGCTCTCGGGGAGTTCATAGCTGTATACCAGGCCGCCGCCGAGCCGCCATTGCCGCTGGTTTTCCTTGATCAGGAATCGGCCGAGGGCGCCGCCGCCGAGCACCCGCAGGTCGATGCCGAGCGCATCGTTCTGCTCGAGTTCCACCAGCAGCGAGCGGTACCTGAGCCCCTCCAGGCTGCGGGTGTAGTCCAGGTCGAATGCATTGCGCGTCGTGGTGCTCTCGTCAGCCTCGTTCTGCCTCGTCAGCTCGCTGCGAAACCTCGCGTCGAACAGGATGTTGGCGCTGATGTAGCTGGCATCCAGCCCGAGCGTGTAGGTGCCGATCTCCGTGCTGCTGGCATAACTCAGCCCGAAGCTCAGGTCCAGGTCGAAGTTTTCCCAGAACGACGCTTCAACCGGCCAGGCGGCCACGATCTGGTCGGTGTGTACCACCACCGGGCCACGCTCGGTTTCGATCAGCACGGTGCGCGGCTCCTGTGTCGGCCTGAAGGGCCCGAGCAGCCGGCGACCGTCAGTGAGGTCAACCGACTGGCGCGTGTTGCTGATGATCTGGTCCACGAATCGCCATTCGATCAGGATCCGGTTGGACGTCGTGTCGGTGCTGATCTCGAGGATGCCGGCTTCCAGCGATTCGATTTCACCGGTGATGCGGTCGCCGTTGACGAGGAAAATCAGGTCGGAACGCTGCGCCACGGCGGCTGCGGAGACGCACATCAGCAGGGCCGCGAGCAGGATCTTGCAGCGAAGCGCAGTCACGGCCCCGGGGCGCGAGCAGTTGTCGTGTGTTGTCTTGATGTCGAGGTCCGCGCGCGTCCGAACGCCGGGAGTTTCCCATCGGTGGTGCCCATATTCAAGCCGCGGCGCTTTGAGCGACACCTGCGCCCGGCTATCATACGGGGCCTTGCCGCGGGCCTCCGGTCGTTGAGGTAAGACCACCATGGCGGAACGGGATTCACGGGAGCGCGACGCGGCCGACGGACAGGAGCCGCCGGGCGAAATTTCCCGGCTGCGCGACCGCACGGACGAGATCGAGCTGATCATCTCCGGCTTGACGACAGTCGCCCTGTTCACGCTGCCGGGCTGGCTGTTCGAGCGCCTGGCTGAGGTGTGGACCCACATGTCGCTGCCGTTTGCGGTCGGCGGTGGGGCGGCACTGCTGATTTTGACCGGCCTGTGCTACGGGCTCGGCGCGTGCTTCCTGTTGCACCTGATGGCGCGCGCCTACTGGGTCGGGCTGATCGGCCTGCGGACAGTATTTCCGCAGGGCATCAACTGGCAGCGAACGCCGGGCATCGGACCGCTGACGCGCGAGTACTACCGCGCGCGCCTGCCGGACCTGGCGGCGGCCATCCAGCGCTCCGATCGCCTCGCCTCGTTGTTGTTCGCGGTCATCAGCGTTGTGGCGCTGGGGATCCTGTGGATCGGTGCGCTGGCGCTGTTGGCAGCCACGGCGGCGGGGCTGATCGGCGCGCGCTTCGGCGCGCCGAACACGGCGATCAATTACGCGGTCTTCGGCCTGACCGGGCTGGCCCTTGGCGTGCCCGGGCTATTGTGGCTGCTCGATGCGAAACTGGTCGCGCGCTGGCCGAAGCTGATGGAATCGGCCTTGTTGCGCAGCGTCGTCAGGTCGCTGGCCCGGGTCTCGGGCTGGCTGTTCCCGCAACGGCTGGTCCTGCCGGTGCAACTGACCCTGCAGAGCAATACCCGGCCGGCGCTGTTCATCGTGGGCTTGGTGCTTTCCACCGTAGCGATCGTCGTGGTCGGGCAGTACAGCCTGGACCGGGCGATGAATTTCACTGTGTCGGGCGAGTTCCGCTACCTGGACGGCGACCACTTTGTCGGTCCGGTGTTCCGCAACACCTTCTACGAGGACATGCGCAGCGGCAAGGACCGTTTGCGTGGCTGGCCGATGATTCCCGCCTTCGAGCAGCGCGGCAGCCACGTGCGCCTGTTCCTGCCGTATCATCCCTTGCGTGACAACCCGCTGCTCGAGCGCCTGTGCCCGGGTGAGGATGCCGCGCTCGGCGCCGCGTGTGTCGCGCGCCTTTGGGCCGTCGCGCTGAACGACGATGCCGTGGCGCTGGAGACCTTTCTCCCCGGCGAACGCATGGACCTCGGCATGCGCGGGCTGCTCGGCATCGTGCCGCTCGAGGGCCTTCGGCCCGGCCTGCAGGAGCTGACGGTGACCTGGAATCCGCGGGCCGAGCCGGAGCAGGCCCCGATCGACGACCGCTACAGCCAGGCGCGCGTGGATTACCATATACCCTTCCTGTTCGCGCCGGACTTCGAGCGCGAGCTTGACCCGCCCGAGGGCGAGACCGCCCCGATCCCCGAGGAATGATGGCAACGATGGACCCGCGCAGCCCATGATCCGCAGGCTCATGGCAGCCGTACTGGCCTTGTTGCCGGCAGCCTCCGTGCCGGCCGAGCCCGTGCCTGCGGCGCCAACGGCACAGAGCGATACCGCGGCGCTGGTCGGCTACGCGGCTGCGGTGCGCCTGCATCTCGAATCTGACCCGGGGCAGGCGCCCGCTTACCTGGCGTTCTGGCACCAGCTCGCCGCGGCCGGCGACCTGTCCGGCCTCGACGAGGCCGCTGTCGAGCGCTTCCGCGCGTCGATCCACGGCATTGCCGGGACGCAGGCCTCGCCTTACGCCGGCCCGCCGGGCTCGACGCTGCTCGTCGATGTGCTGGGCGTGTCGCTCGGCGCGCTGCTGCGGGGCGAGCGCCCCGCTGGCACAGCCGAGAGCCTGCTGGCCGCAGTCGACCGGTTGATTGCGCCCCGCGTGCTCGTCAATGGCCGTTACGATTATTCGGCCGCGATGCGCGTGCCGCTGGAGCTCGGCTTTGGTCCGGACGTCTGGTTGCGCTGCCGGAGTTCCCCGGCCTGCATCGCAGCGCATGACGAGTTGTTCGCGCCGGCGATGGCCGGCGTTTCGCTCGAGGCCGGCTTCGAGGAGCGGCTGGCGGGAGATCCGCAGCTGCAGTCGCTGCCGGAAATGCCGCAGCTGCTTGCCGGCATCATGGACCTGGACGCGCGACTCCGTGCGGCTGGGCCGAACCTGGCTGCCGCCGCCCGGGAAACAGCCAATGCCTACTGGCAGGCGCTGGGCGTGGGCGTGGCACCGATACTTGGCGGCGACGCCGATCCGGCGAGCAGCGAGGAATTGCGTGCCCTGCTGGCGCTCGGACGCGCCAGCGCCTGGCTGTCCGGCTCACCCGGCATGGCGACCTCGTTCGCAGTCATCGGGCCGCCGATGCTGGAGTTTGCGAAGCTCGCGGCGGGCGGGCTCGGCAGCGGGGCTTTCCTAGGCGCGACGGCGGGCGTCGGGCTGCTGTTTGCCGGCGTCCAGGCGCTGGCGCTGTTCGACGACGGCCCGGCCGCGGCGCCCCCGGCGCTCGATCGGCTCGTGGCGGAGCTGCGTGAATCGTCCGGGCGGAGTCTCGCGGGCCTGCGCGCGGAGGGGCAGCTGGCGAGCAACCTGCTGGACACGCGCCTGGTCAGGCTGGGGATCGCGCTCGACGTCGTCAAGGACGACGTGGCGCGGATCGAAACCGCCCAGCGCACCCGGGTGAGGTCAGATTTTCTCGTGCAGGATGCGCGCCGCTGGACCGGCTTCGAGGAAGAGAACGATCGGTGCTTCAGCCTGCGCACGCGCAATCCCGCGACCGGACGCCTGCAGCCGGCCGACTTCAGGCGCTGCGAGGAGCGCTTCCTGCAGGGCGCCGTGCGGCGCTCGCAATACGCGACCCGGGCGCGCAATTTCGTCCTCGACGCGCGTTTCCTCGACGCGGCGGACCTGCGCTTTCCGTTCCGCCACCATTACCCGTTGCTGCTGACGATGAACGGCATGAACGACACCGCGGCTTTGGCGCTGAGCGACCCGCTCGAGTGGCAGCAGCACGCGGCCGCGTTGCTGCGACTCTACCAGGAGAACCCTGCCAGGCCGGAGGACCACGCGCGCCGCAGCGAGGCCCTGCGCAGCCTGCGTGCAGCCGGTACGCGCACGCATGACGCACTGGCCGGATTGGCCGTCCGGCACGACGTGCTGGAGCCGCCGAGCTTCAACCAGGCCGTGCACGCGCGCGCGCTGGACGAATACTTTGCAGCGCTGCAGGCACTGGTGCGCCGGATCGGCGCGCTGGACGATCCGGAGGCGGACGCGTTTGGGAAGCGTATGACCGCCGGACTCGGGCAGCCATTGCCGGAGGGCCCGAGAAGGGCGGCCATCGAGACGACGCTCAGCGGCGCGCTGGAGGGGAGCCGGGCGCTGAAGCCCTGCGGACCCGCACCGGACGGCGCATTCCTTGCGACCGAGGCCGGCTTGCTCGCGGAAGCGCGACGCTTTTTCGCCTCGCCGGTGACGGTCGAGGAGCTGGCCAGAAGCTGGCACCGGGACGCAATCGCAGGCTTCGGCCTGGCGCCGATCAGCTACGCGGCGCTCGTGCCGACGCCCTTCCTGTGGGCGTCGCTGGACGGCCACGGGGAGCTGGAAATCTGCCTGGCGCGCTTCCGGCCGGCGGTGGCCGAGTTCACGCGCGACGAAATGCCCGTGCGGGATCACCTGCGCGCCAGCGTCGAGCTCGACGCGGAGATCGAAGTGCGCTTCACGCCGGGTCCGGAGCTGGCTCGCGAGCTCGGTCTCGACCCCGGCCGGCCGCCGATCGTGATCGCTCGCCATGCAGCGTCCCGGCGCTGCAGCTTCGGTTACCGGATGGACGGCGCGGGCTGCAGCCGGGCCGAGTGCCTCGCGCGGCTGGCGCCGATAATGTGGAGCGCGGACAGCAGCGTGTCGATGAACGGCGGATCCTGCGTCGGCGACCCACTGCCAGTGCAACTGGCGCGCGACGATCTCCTCGCCGGCGCTGGTGAGCTTGTCGATCTCGGCGCAGCGCTGGCGGGCCCGTACTGGCAGAAACGTGCGCCAGCGCAGGCGCGCCTCGCATCGGATGTTCTCCGCAGCAGCGAGTTCGAGACAGCCTCGGCGCTCTATTTGCGGTACTTCGCGCTCGCCGGCCTGACGCTGGCCGCGTGGCAGGACGCGGCGCCGCCCTTGTCGCCACTGTTCACCGACCATGACCCGGTAGCGCCGCGCGCCGTCGTCGCCGCACTGATCGAGCGGCGCATGCCGGCCGACGAGCTCGAGCGGGCGTTGGCCGTGGAGCATGAGCGCATCATGGGCCAGGTCAGCGCACGCGGACGGGAAGTGGCGACGGATGACGCCTACGCGCGCTTGCCGCATCTCGTGGCGCTGCGCGAAGTGCTGAGCCGCGTCGACCTGCTGCTGCTGGCCTACCAACCCGGTCACTGACGATCACAGGAAAAGCGGCCGGCGCCGTTCCCGGCGCCGGCCGCTGCGTGCGCCGGTCGATCATCGTCCCGGCGTTTCAGTTCAGGGCAGCAGCACCTGGTCAATGACGTGAATTACGCCGTTGCTGGCGCCGACATCGGCCTGCACGACCGTTGCGCGACCGACCTTGACAGTGCCGTAATTGGCGGAAATCGCGACGCTGGCACCATTGACGGTAGCTGCCTCGGAAAGCTTGACGACATCGGCCGACATCACCTTGCCGGGCACCACGTGATAGGTAAGCACCGCGACCAGTTGATCGCGATTCTCGGGCAGCAACAGGCTCTCGACCGTACCCGCCGGCAGGGCTGCGAAGGCCGCGTCAGTCGGCGCGAACACAGTAAACGGGCCGTCGCCCTTCAGCGTGTCGACGAGATCCGCTGCTTGCACGGCGGCGACCAGCGTCTGGAACGAGCCCGCGGCGATCGCGGTATCGACGATGTCGCTGTCGGCTTTCTTGGCGGCCTTGGCGCTGCTGTCATAGGCGAACGTCGGGCCGCTGACAAGCAACAGAGCGGCGGTGGTCGCGAAGATTCTGGACAAGCTTTTCATACGATGATTCCCCTCGTGAAAATGTGGTATACGACGCGTGGTCTGCGTGCTGGTGGTTTCGCTTGCATGGCTCACGCAGATTCACCGCAGGCGCTGCCGATGACGCTGGCATGAAAGGAGTCTGACGGTCTTGTTCAGGATTCTCGCGTCCTTGTCGGCACTGATCCTTGCGATTTCGCTGGTCGTGCTGGCGAACTCCACGATGATGACGGTGCTGCCGCTGCGCATGCTGGCAGGCGGCGCGAGCGACGCCGCGGTCGCGATCCTCGCCGCGGCTTATTCGCTCGGCTTCCTGGTGGGATGCTTCAGCGAGCCGCCGCGCATCTTGCGGGTCGGCTATGTGCGCGCGTTCGCGGCCGCGGCGGCAATCTGTACCAGCCTTGCGATCATCACTGACCTGACGCCCTCCGACACCTTGTGGATCGGGCTGCGGTTCCTGACGGGTATTTGCATCGCGTCGATCTTCGCTACCGTGGACGGCTGGATCAACGCGGCGACGCCCGACGATCTGCGCGGCCGTGTCGTGTCGGCCTATTCCTGGTGCGTCGGCGTGGCGCAGGTGCTGGGACAATTGCTGTTGTTGCGCGTGGATGGGCTCGAGGTGGGCTTCATCACGCTGCTGGCGATCGGGTTCAACCTGGCTGTCGTACTTGTGACGATGAGCGGCAGCGCCGCCCCTGACGTGCGCCCCGTCATGGCGGAGGGCGGCCGCGAGCGGACGGGGTCGATCGTCGTGCCCTCGTGGTGCGGGGCGCTCGCAGCGCTGCTGTCGGGGCTTGTCGTGACGACGCTCGCTTCGATCCTGCCGGCGGTGCTGTCCGCCCGCGGCGTGGCCGAAAACGGCGTGGCCCTCGCGATCGCCAGCTTCTATATCGGCCGGCTCGTGTTGCAGATGCCGATCGGCACCTTGACGGACCGGATGGACAGGCGGCTGCTGATCGGTTTGATCTGCGGCGCGATCGCCGGGGTGACCACGCTGGGCTCGCTGTTAGTGATCGGGGACGTCGCCGGCCTGAGCGAGACGCATGCGACGGCGAACCGCTTGATGTTTTTGCTGGTCATCGCGTTGCTGGGCGGGTTGTCGATGCCGCTGTTCGCGGTCGGCAATTCGCTCGCCTTCGCGCGGGGTGCCGGCGTGCTGCCCGTCAGGATCGCCACCACACTGCTGCTGTTCTGGTCCGCGGGCAGTGTCATCGGACCGGTGCTCGTGGCGGTCGCCGCGTCGCTGTTCGGCATTTACGCCATGAGCATCGTTATCGTCGCCGCGTCGTTGCCGTTGGCGACCTTCGCCTTGGTTCGCCGGTCGGTGATGGCGCCCTTGGAGCTGCCGAGCAGCTCGACGCTCGATGACGTGCCGGTGTCCAGCGTCGCGCTCGCCCAGAGCGTAGCGGTGGTCGAGTCCGAGGCAGTCGGCCAGGCCGAGGTCCCGACGCCGGAACCTGGGGGCGCCAGGCCACCCTGAAACCCAGGCGGCTGTGTCTGCAAGCGCACAGACGCCGCTGGCCGCGAACTCCAAGCTGCTTGGCAACAACAAAGCGGTTGTGAGCGGGGCGTAGGGCATGGGTTGGGCGCAGTCAAACACTGGCAGTGATCGGGCCGTTCTCGGGCCCAAGGACGGCGAGCAGTTCGATATTGACGTGTTGGCGCGAGTATCCGACGGGCTACCAGTGGGTATGTTCGTCGCTGACGCGCAGGGTCGCTGCATTTATGCGAACGTCGCGTACTGCGCGATCGCCGGCGCCACGGCCGAGCAGGTGCTCGGCACGGCGTGGGGCGACTCGGTACACCAGGACGACCGGGAGCGCGCTGCAACTGAATGGCGCGAGGCCGTTGAGCACGGGCACCCATTCCAGGCAGAACTCCGCTTCCGGCGGCGTGACGGCACCACAGTGTGGACCCGATTGCATGCGAACGCCGTGCAGGGCCGGCCCCGTGCGAACCCCACCCTGCTGATCGTCGAGGACATTACCGAGCGGAAGTCTGCCGAGGTCGTACTGCAAAAGGCTGAAAAGGAGCTTTTCGAGGAGAAAGAGCGCGCACAGGTCACGCTGGATTCCATCGGCGATGCCGTGCTGGCCACGGATCTGGCGGGCAAAGTGACCTATCTGAACCGCGAGGCCGAGATGCTGACCGGCTGGTCCCGGGAAGCCGCGCTGGGGCAGCCGCTCGCCAAGGTCTTTTCCGTCATAAATGGTGAGACGCGCAGGAGGGTACCAAATCCGGCGCAACGAGCCATGGAGGAAGACCGGACTGTCGAACTGGCGGCCGGTTGCATCCTCGTGCGGCGTGACGGCATCGAGGTGGAAATCGAGGATTCGGCAGCGCCGATCCACGATCGCGATGGCAGCGTGGCCGGCGCCGTGATCGTGTTTCACGACATTGCGCACTCGCGCGCGATGGCCGAGCGGATGGCGCACCTCGCCCGGCACGACCACCTCACCGGCCTGGCCAACCCCGTGCAATTGGCGGAGCGACTGGATCATGCGATCGGCATGGCGTACCGGCATTGCAAGCAGGTGGCGCTGCTGTTCATCGACCTCGACGATTTCAAGGGCATCAATGATTCGTGGGGACACCTGGTCGGTGATCGGCTGTTGCAATCGATAGCGGCGCGGCTCAGCAGCTGCGTGCGCGAAACAGATACCGTATGTCGCCGCGGCGGCGACGAGTTCGTGATCCTGCTCGCGGAGATCGAGTGTCAGCAGGACGCGGCCCACGTTGCCGAGAAAGTGCTTTCGGCCGTCGCACAGCCGCACGTGATCGATGGCAAGGCGGTGTGGATAAGCGCCAGCATCGGCATCAGCGTCTACCCGGATGACGGCGAAAACCAGCATGCGCTGATGCGGTGCGCAGATGCCGCAATGTACCAGGCAAAGGCCGGCTGCCTGGACGGTTACCGATTCTCGGCAGCCGGCAAGCCTCGCCAGGCAATCGGATGGCGGCTCGGCGTGGGCACGCGTGCGCGTCGCCACGAACGCCCGGCCGGTGTGTCAGTGAATGGACTTCTAATGGAGAAATCAAAGTGAAACTCAAGAGTAATCGTTTTTCTGCACTGTTCCTGGCTGCGATACTGGTGATGGGCATGGGCGTTGTAACTCTCGCTGGCTGTGCGCCGACCGAGACCAGGTCCGGCACCGGCGAATACATCGATGACACCGTCATCACGACGAAGGTGAAGGCCGCAATACTCAACGATCCCGCTTTGAAGGTCAGCGAAATCAATGTGGAAACCTTCAAGGGCGTGGTGCAGCTGAGCGGCTTCGTAAGTTCCCAGGCGGACATCAATCGTGCCGTTGCGGTGACGCGCGAGGTCAATGGCGTGAAGTCTGTCAAAAATGACATGCGAGTCAAGTGACGCAAGATTGGCGGTGCGGTTACTGCAGAAACACCTGGCGATCGAGCGGGCTGGGGATCTCCCCAGCCCGCTGATTCCCGGCAACAGGGTGCAGCTTCTGCAGGACGGGCCGGCAACCTATGCAGCGATGTTCGCGGCCATCCGCGGGGCCTGCGATCACATCAACCTGGAAACCTATATATTCGATGACGGCGCCGCGGGCCGGCAGTTTTCCGGGCTGTTGCTGGAACGCCAGGCGTCCGGCGTACAGGTCAGTGTGATCTACGACAGCGTTGGTGGCCTGATGACCCCGCAGTCGTTCTTCGACCGCTTGCGCGACGCCGGCATCAGGGTCTTGGAGTTCAACCCGGTCAACCCGTTGGCGAAGAACCGCAAGACCTGGCTCTTGAACAATCGGGACCACCGCAAGCAACTGGTAATCGACGGCCGGACGGCGTTCGTCGGTGGAATCAACATCAGTGACACCTACACCAGCGTGCCAATCGGCAAGCGTGCCAGCAAGCGGCGCGAGCAGGGGCCCGACGCGAGCAATGGCTGGCGCGACACGCACGCCCGGATCGAGGGGCCGGTCGTGGCCGAGTTCCAGAAGCTCTTCCTCGACACTTGGGTACGGCAGGAAGGAGCCCCCCTTGCGGCCAGAGAGTATTTTCCTGAGTTGCACCCCACGGGAGAGGAGTTCGTGCGTGCCATCGGCAGCAAGGCTGAGCACGACGAGAGCCCGATCTATCTTGCGCTCGTGGCGGCAATCCGGCGAGCGGAGCGCCAGATCCAGCTGACCGCCGCCTATTTTGCACCCGATCCACAGATGATCGAGGCGCTGTGCGGGGCAGCCAGGCGCGGTGTGGAGGTGCAGCTGGTGCTTCCGAGCGTCACCGACTCCTGGCCGGTCTTCCACCTTGGACGCTCGCACTACACGAAGCTGCTGCGGGCGGGCGTGGAGATCTACGAGCTGCACGGCGCGGTGATGCATGCCAAGACCACCGTCATCGATGGCGTCTGGTCGACCATTGGGTCGAGTAACATCGATTTTCGCAGCCTGTTGCACAACGACGAGATCAACGCCGTGATTCTCGGGCGCGACACTGCAGACCAGATGCGTGCCATGTTTGTGGCCGACCTGAACGAGTCCGAAGCGATCGTGCTGGCGGTGTGGCGGCATCGGCCATGGTGGCTGCGCGCCAAGGAAAGCGTAGCGCGTCTCGGTGCCTACTGGCTCTAGGCGACACGCCGGGTTCGCGTCGCTACTTGTCGCGGACGATACGCTTGACGGGTGTTCTTGCCGGGATCGAGGCGTTCGCATCGGTCAGCTGGTTGATCAGGCCCAGGGTCTCGAATCCACAACCGAAGGGAAGCGCTGGTTGAATGCAGCCAACGTCATGGTCTGGCTCGGGCGCACGATGGCGATGCGATCGGGTTGCCTCGACAGCGCAGCCTTGTCCGTCAGTCGGCCGAAGCTGGAGATCGAAGCGAGGAATGCCTTGTCATGACCAGCAAACTTGTCCGCGGGGGCGAAGCCGAGCATGCGGAAGGTCTGGTTGCCCAGCTAGACAAACGCGGCGCGACCGGTGATCTTGCCGCCCTGGGTGTCATCCTGAGCAGGACTACCGGCCATCACGACCTGCGGAAGGTTCTGGGTGCGCCATCCTTGCGGGAACGTGAGCTGGAATGCTATGTCCGGATGGAGAAAGCGGTCGTCTTCGAAGTAGCCGTGGCGGGGATTGGCGCCAAAGCTCAGCCCGTCGATGTGCTTGATGTAGTCTTCACTGCCCACTCGTGCATTGGCCAGTGGTTGTTCGAGGCGCCCGAGCTTTTTATCGATGCGCTTGATGCGGTCTTCGGGATCGGGATGGCTGGCCAGCCAATGGGGCAGGGCGCTGGCGCCGGCCAGTTCGCCGGCGTGCTGCAATGATACAAACACGCTGACCATTTCCCGCACGTCATACCCGTGTTTCAGCGCGTACTGGAATCCGAGGTCATCAGCTTCGCGCTCGGCGTCGCGGCTGTAGCTCAGGAACAAAATTGAAAGGCCGCCCGCCGCCAGGTCGCTGTACTGGGCCAGCGTGGGACTCAGGATGCTGCCTATGCCCATCCCGATCTGTCCCGCCTGCGCGCGGCTCATCATGCTGGCCGAGTAACGTGCTGTTACGTGGCCGATCTCGTGGCCCAGCACGCTCGCCAGCTCGGCCTCGTTGTTCATCAACGCCACGCAATGCCTGCAGCTAATGCGACAATGGCCCCGGACCTGTTGCCAACCAGTTGTCTAAGGGACTGTAACGATTGATTCAGGAGTAATGCGCCGTGAGGGGTCGAAGTATTTCCACTTCACGGGCTTGGCTTTTTTGTTGTACTGGCGGATGTAGCGCATGAGTTTTCTCTTCAGATCGGTCAGCGAGGTAAATACGCCGCGGGCGATGGCATCGCGTTCGATCTTGGCGAACCACAACTCGACCTGGTTGAGCCAGGATGAGTAGGTCGGGGTGAAGTGCAGATGAACGTTCGGGTGGCGCTCCAGGAACTCCGCGACCAGCTTGGTCTTGTGCGCCGAGAGGTTGTCGGCGATCACATGGATCTGCTTGCCTTTGGGCTGGTTGGCCACGATGTCGGTGAGGAAGGCGACGAACTCAGCCGATGTGTGGCGCGCGGCGGTCTTGCCAAGCACCTCGCCGGTGCGGGTATTGAAGGCCGCGTACAACGACAGCGTGCCGTGGCGGTAGTACTCGAAGCCATGGCGCTCCGCCCGCCCCGGCGAGAGCGGCAGCACCGGGTCCTTGCGATCCAGGGCCTGGATGGCGGTCTTCTCATCCACGCAGAACACCGCCGCATGCTGTGGCGGGTTGAGATACAAGCCGATGATGTCGGCCGCCTTGGCCTCGAAGTCCGGATCATTGGAGGCCATGTAGCCCTCCAGCCGATGCGGCTTGAGGCCGTGCTTGGCCCAGATCCGTGCCACCGTCATGTGCGAGATCTCCCCGCCAAGCTCCGCGGCCAGCTTGCGCGAGGACCAGTGGGTCGAGCCATCCGCCGGCGTGCGCTTGGTGGTCCAGGCCAGCACCCGTGCCTCCAGTCGCTCGGTCACCTTGTAGCGCTCGCGCCCCGCGTAGCGGGCAAACAGGCCGGCGAGCCGGTCCTCGGCAAAGCGCTTGCTCCAGCGCGCGATGTAGCTGTCGCTGCAATCGAGCTTGGCGCGGATCTCCGCCCACGTGTAGCCATCGGCCAGCAACAGGATCAGACGGGCATGGCGTGCCGAATCCGCCCGCCCGTTTCTGCTGTTCGCCTGGCGCTGAAGTTCCATACGTTCGCTCTTGGTCAGCTTCATCATCATGCCCTCCACAGACATGATGATACTACCTGTTTATACGGTACAGGTCACTAGTCACCTCTGATCTCCTTCAACCGTGTTCAGCTACTGGGCACGACCTTGTCCACCTCCGGGTCGCTTTCTTCGAGGACGGTTCCCGGCAGCGTTTCGATCCGGTCGGCGTCCTCGTCGGACCGCATGCTCTCGGCAATGCTGACCTTCAGCTGGCCCCACACAGCGACAAAGAAGGCTGTCAGCGGGACCGCGAGGATCATGCCTATGACGCCGCCGAGCGCGGTGCCCCAGAAGAACACCGCGATCACAACGAGCGCGGGGTGCAATCCCGAGCGGTCAGACATGATTTTCGGGGTCAGCAACCAGCTCTCGACCAGCTGCACCGCGCCGAACACCAGCAGACTGAGGCCCACCAGTTGAATGCTGCCCTCAGGCTGGAAATACGCAGTCGGCAAGACGATGATCAATCCCACCAGCGTACCCAGGAACGGCACGATATTGAGCAGGCCAAGCACCAGCCCGAGCAGAAGGCCACCTTTCAGGCCAATGAGCGTGAAGCCGGTGGCCAGCATCGCGCCCATGATGACGGCGATCACGAGTTGGCCCCGGAAAAACGCCGTCACGTGGCCTACGAACACATCCACGAAATACAGAAGCCGCTGTTGCGTCGGTGCGCTGAAGACCGAAAGCAGTTCCCCGGCATGACCACGCAGGCGGTCGCCCGACAGCAACATGAAGAACAGGAACAGCGGCACGAATCCGAGTCCGACCAGCACGCCGACATACGAGAAGACCGTTTTGCCCGTTTCCTGGATGTCGGGAACAATGTTCGAGAGCTCGCCGCTTTCCAGGCGCTCCGAGACGGCCCGGGTAACCTCGGGAAAACGGCCGGTTAGATAGTTTTGCCATTCGAATATCATCGCCGGCGCGGTGTCGGTCAATTGAGCGATCTGGCGAAACAGCGTCGGCGCGAGCAGCACCACTGCACCTGCGATCGTGATCGTCACGACCAACAGGATTACGCAGACGGCGACAACGCGGGGAAGGCGCAGACGCGCTTCAAGAGAATCCACGACGGGGTAGAGCACGAGCGCGAGGATGCCCGCCAGGGACAGCGGCAGGACAAGCTTGTAGAAAATCGACAGGGCCTTTGCAAGGCTCCGAATCACTACGCCGACCAGCACCGCCAGGATGACGATGGCAAGAAGCACTGCACAGGCTCTGAAGAGTCGTCGCTCGACCGCGCCAAACAGCGGCGATTCAGGGTTTGGGGTCGTGGCTTGACGGGTCATTGCGTGAAGCTACCCGTCCCCCGGCGTCCGCGTCGGTACGCTAGGGCACGCAAGCCGGGCGCGCCACGGTGATTATTGTGGCGTGCTGCTCAGTGAATCTGGCGTTCAAACACCCACGGGAGGTGTTTCGTGCCCGGCCGGCACATGGGTGGCAGTCACCGGCCGGGAAGACAACGTAAGCAGCAGGCGCATGCTGGCGTTGGCCGTTTGCAGGATCGACAGCAGCCGCACACCCCGCAACCTGTTGTCCTTGTGCAGCATAGCGCCGAACAGTCCGGCGGCGAATATGGTCCCGGGAGATACCATCCTCTCCACCACGGAGTTTGCGACACCACCCAGCGCGCTGCTGATCCGGTGCCGCCGTTCGAGGAGCCTGCCTTCGACTTGACGGATGTTCTTCTTGAGCGAGGCCGGACGCCCGGAAGCGGTTTGCAGGACCGTCATGGGGAAGCACCCTCGCCCTTGCCGGTGGCTGTCGGGCGCGGCTTCAGGGTTCGCAGGGTCGCCGGCCAGCCCAGGTTGCCATTCTTGTGCCGCAGCGTCAGCCAACCGAGCGCAGCCAGCACAAGATTGGCTGCGGCAACCACCAGCATGGCGAGGGTCGGCGCAAGCCCGATACTGACCAGTCCCAACATCGCGGCGCCGAGCAGGGCCAGCCAGGTGCTCACCAGCAACACGGCCGTGACGATGGCGACCATTGCCATCGTCAGTACGCTGTTGACGCTCAGCCGGGTCTCCAGCGTGACCAGTTCGAGCTGGTCGTGAGCAAGCTCACGCAACTCGTTGCTGAGTCGAATCACCTCATCGGTGAGACCCGGTGACGACGCCGGGGGGGCGGTCGTCGTCACCGGGGGGCTGTCTTGTTGCAGCTCCATTCGCCGTGCCCTGCGCAGCTAGCGTGAACTCATCAGGCGGCTAAGGACATACCCTGCGGCCACCGCGACGCCTAGCGTCAGCAACGGGTGCTCGCGCATGTAACTCGTGCCGGCAGCGACGAGTTCTTCGCCCTTGACGCCGGCCTTGCCGATGGCTTCGGCGGCGTGCGCAGCGACCTGGTCGGCGTTGTCAACGACCTTATGTGCGCCGGACGCCACGCGATCGATTGCCGGATGGGCTGCTTCCGAAGCCGCATTGATGCCGCTGTGGGCGCCCTCTGCGATGCGCTCCAATCCTTCGATCGCCGGGCGCACAGTGGGCCCTGAGTTGGAGGTCTTGTTGGATGTGTGCTCGCTCATGATCTGCATTCCTTACTGTCAGTCAGCATTAGTGAAAGTTTCGTGTTCCGCGCCGGCGCCCGGTATTGCCCCGTTGTTGCTTGGACAGGCCCACGCACGGAGGTTGGTTACAGATTCCCAGAATCCCGGGATGATGTCAGTTCGCCGAACCACATAGGCGCGGACGCGTTTGGGTACTGTGGTGTCTTGAAACTCGTCGCTTGCCGCATCCTTGCCGGCGGACCGGCATGGATGCGGCAAGCTTTCCAACGTTGGGCGGTTTTTGCAGCTCGGTTCAGCTACGCGGCATGTCGGGTGTCCGCCCAACCTTGCGGCTGATTACTTGGCGCTCTTCTTGACATCGCTCTTGAGGTCGCCGTACTTCGACTGGACCTTGCCGCCCAGGTTCTCGGCCTTGCCCTCGCGCTCCAGCTTTTCGTTGCCGACGGCCCTGCCGGTGACTTCCTTGACCTTGCCCTTCGCCTCGTTGGCACGGCCCTTAACTTGATTCTTGTCCATGGTCTTTCTCCATATCGATTGCAGTTGATGACTCATCGCGCCCAGCGGATCGACTCAGGCGCCCGCCAGTCGTCATGATGCGTATCGACGCAGCGGGCTTCCGTTCGGAGGCACACTTAGCGGCGCCCGATGCGGGTCAGATCGCTGCCAGGCTCAGTACCTGCTGGCTTCGGCTTTGTACTCCGGAGCGTCCGTCAACGCTTCCTTGCTGGCACTGACGTGCAGTTCGTGGTCGTCGCCCTTTTCGTTCATCGTGCGCTCCACGGAGTCCCACGGGATGGCCACGTCTTTCTGCCCCATGCCCAGGAAGCCGCCCACCTCGACTATCACGGCGAGGATCTGTCCGTCTTCATCGATCACGAGGTCACTGATGGAACCGATGGTCTGACCGTCTGCCCGGGACTTCAGCTCACTGCCGATCAGTTGGTCCACGCGGAATGAACTGGCCGGCTTGCTGGCCAGGTAAGTTGCCTGGATCGCTCGTGGTGCAGGCGTGGCGCCCTGCGCCGTGCGCTCCCCCATGATCGGTTCCTTTGGCGTGTCGTGTGCTTGCTTCGTGTCCTGGTCAGCGCGTTCCTTCTGGGCACGCTTATCAGCCTCAGTCTCTGCCGCTGTGCGTTCCGCCTTCGGAACCTCCAACACATGAGGTCCTTTTTCTCGTTCAGTCGGCCCTGCCTGCTCCTGCGCGGGATCAGGCTTGGAACGTTCCTCTTGCGCGAGCGCGGAACCCATGCCCAGGGTCACGGCCGGCGCCATCAGCACATATAATGCGAGCGAGTGCAGCTTTTTCATTGGGTCTCTCCCTCCGGTTCGAAAGCGACTGGTGGAATAGCCGGTCGCACACCCTTTCTTTGCCAATGTGACGGGAATTGTTTTCTGCAAGGCGCCAGATCAATATCGTGAATACATGCAGTCCCAGGGTGGTGGAACACACGCTAGTCGCAATGCGAGCTGGCGTCGGTTCGCGGCCGAACTTAACCGGACGGTTAATCGCGGCTATTGCTGCCCTGCAGCGATGCCTTACGCCCAGCGCGGGGCGTGGACCAAGTGCATGCACAAGCTAGTTGCAGCCGCCTGCCTGCTCGGGATCGTCGCGCCCTCGATCGCGATCGAGTTCCCGTACGAGCTCCGCTACGATCTGACGCTAAGGCCGGAGGAAGGCCGCGCAGAAATTGCACTGACCCTCGGTGAAGGCGCGCAGCACGTGCGCTGGCTGCGCTTTTCCATTGCCCCGAAGCGCCTGGCCGGTTTCGAGGGCGACGGCCAGCTCGAACAGGACGGCAAGCAGTTGACGTGGACGCCCCCCGACGGCGGCGGCCAACTGAGGTTCACGGCCATCATCGATCACCGTCGCGGCGGCGCCTTCGATGCGCGCATGACGGAAGACTGGGCGCTGTTTCGCGGCGACGACCTGTTTCCCGCGGCGCGGCTGCTGCAGGAGATGGGTGCGGAGGCCGAGGCGGAGCTGCACGTTCACCTGCCCGAGGGGTGGTCTTTCGTGGCGCCGTATCCGTTATTGCGTCCCAATGTCTACCTGATCGAGAATCGGGCGCGCGGCTTCGATCGTCCGACGGGCTGGATGGCAGCGGGACGTCTCGGCGTGCGCCGGGAGCGCATCGCGGGCGTGGAAGTTACTGTCGCGGGACCGATGAACCAGGGCGTGCGACGCATGGACATCTTAGCCTTTCTGAACTGGAACCTGCCGGAACTGCGCGCTATCGTCGATGACTTGCCCGAGCGCATCCTGGTGGTCAGCGCCGGCGACGAGATGTGGCGCGGCGGCCTGTCGGGTCCGAACTCGCTGTACCTGCACGCCGACCGCCCGCTGCTCAGCGAGAACGGCACGAGCACGTTGCTGCACGAGCTGGTGCACGTCGTGACCAGGTTACGCGGCCGGGACGGTGGCGACTGGATCGTCGAAGGACTGGCGGAGTACTACTCGCTGAAACTGATGTGGCGCTCGGGCACGATTTCCAAGCGACGCTACCAGCGCGGATTCAGGCAGCTGGCCCGGTGGGCGGGCGAGCTGGAGCTTGCCGACCTGGCGACCGATCGTGCCCGCGGCCCGGTGACGGCGCGCGCGGTGCTGGTCATGCGGCAACTCGACCAGGAGATTTATCGCGAGAGCAGCCGCAAGCAGAACCTCGACGACGTCGTCAGGCGTCTTGTCGCAAGCGGTGAGCCGGTCGATCTCGAGCGGCTGCGCGGCGCCGTCGAGGCCGTGCTGGGCGCGCCGGCCAAAGCACTCGCGGAGGCCGAAGAAGACTGAATCGGCTCCGCCAGTCCTGTCCGCAGCGACGCGAAGCAACGCAACGCAAGTCCTGCCTTGTCCCAGGCGTGCCATAACGGGTAGGGTGGCAGCCTTTCGAGTTGGAGATTCGCCGACATGGTCCTGCGATTTGCTTTGGTCCCGGTCCTGTTATTCGCGCTCTTGCCCCAGGCCGCGCTCGCAGAGGACTCCGCGGCGGCGCGCATCGTGCATGCCGGCCAGCTGCTTGATCGTCCAGGCCAACCGCCGCGCGGCGCCAGCACGATCCTGGTCCGCGGTGAGCGCATTGCAGAGGTGCGGGACGGCCACCAGAACGCGGCCGCATTTGGCCTGGCGGATGCCGAGATCATCGATCTGCGCGAGCACTTCGTGCTGCCCGGCCTGATCGACAGCCATGTGCACCTCACATCCGACCTTGGGGGCGTCGCGGCGCAGGTCGCGGCCGTCACGCGCAGCCAGTCCGACGTCGCCTACGAGGCGGCACTGAATGCGCGCAAGACCCTCGCTGCCGGGTTCACTACGGTGCGCAACCTCGGCGACTCTGACGGCGTGATCCGCGCCTTGCGTGACGCGATCAATGCCGGCAAGGTCGCGGGCCCGCGGATCCTGACATCCAATACCAGCATCTCGGCCACGACGGGCCATGCAGACCCGACGCTGGGCTACCGCCCGGAGCTGCACGATGCCCTCGACCGCAGCGAGAACCTCTGCGATGGCATGGAGTCCTGTCGCAGGGCCGTGCGCCGGCAGGTCGCACAGGGCGCGGATCTCATCAAGATCACGATCACCGGCGGCGTCAACAGCCGCATCGGCCTGGGCCTGGGCGCGCAGATGTTCGAGGACGAGGCGCGCGCGATCGTCGAGACCGCGAAGCTGTACGACAGGAAGGTGGCCGTGCACGCGCATGGCGCTGACGGCATCAATCTCGCGCTCAAGCTGGGCGTCGACTCGATCGAGCACGGTACGCTGCTCGATGACGCGAGCCTGCGGCTGTTCCGGGAATCCGGCGCCTACTATGTGCCGACCCTGTCGACCGTCAACGGCTATATCGAGCGACTCGAGTCCAACCCGGAGGCCTACACCGGTGAGGTGCTGGCCAAGATTCGCTGGCGCATCGACATCACGGGCAAGTCGCTGCAGCGCGCCGTGCCGGCCGGCGTGAAGATCGCCTTTGGCACCGACGCCGGCGTCAGCCTGCACGGGCGCAATGCCGACGAGTTCGAGCTGCTGGTCAAGCACGGCATGACGCCGGTGCAGGCCATTGTCGCGGCGACCGTGAATGCCGCCGATCTGCTTGGCATGAGCGCGGACATCGGCACGCTCGAGCCGGGCAAGTATGCCGACCTGGTCGCCGTGCGGGGCGACCCGCTGGCCGACGTCACCGTCTTGAAGGCCATCGCACACGTGGTGAAGGGCGGAGCGGTGGTGCGGTGACTCCATCCGGGTGATACCAAGAGGATCATAAATAACGGTTTGGGTATTGAAAATGGGTTGCAGGCAATCTATTGTTGCATTGCATACCCAGTGATCCGGATGCCCTCCGCATGATTTCCGCCGCCCAGCTTCGCGCCGCCCGGGCGCTACTCGGCATCAGCCAGCGTGAACTGGCGGATGCGGCCGGCGTATCGGTGCCGACGATCCGCCGCATGGAAGCGAGCGAGGGCACCGTGCGCGCCAACGTCGATACCCTGATGAAGATCATCAACGCGCTGGGCGCCGCCGGCATCGAGCTGATCGCGGAAGGTGACGCCAGTCCAAGCGGTGGCCGGGGCGTGCGACTGAAGCTATGAATGCCATCGGCCAGCCCGCCGTGCTGAATGCGCTGCTGGCGCTGGCGGTGGGTGGTTCGCTGCTTGCGGCCCTGCTCGGAGCGCTTGCCGACCGCCGCCGGCCGGCGATGCAAGGGCTGGCATTTTTCAGCCTCGGCGCCGGCGGGGTGGCCGGCACGGTCGTCGGCGCCGCGATGCTGGCCGGCGCGCCGGGACTGAGCGCCGAGCTGCCGTTCGGCCTGCCGTGGCTGGCCGTCCACATCCGGCTCGACCTGCTGGCGGGGTTCTTCCTGGGGCTGATCGGTCTGGTGACGATCGCGGTCAGCCTGTTCGGCCCGCGCTATGTGCGTGCGTATCGCCACCGGCCGTACTCGCCGGCCGTGCTCGGGCTGGCGACCGGCTTGTTCGTCGCCGGCATGCAATGCGTGGTGCTTGCGGACGACGCCTTCGGCTTCATGATTGCCTGGGAGCTGATGTCGGTCGCCAGTTACCTGCTGGTCGCCTACGAGCACGAGGATGCTGCGCACCGGCGCGCCGCGTTCCTGTACTTGCTGATGGCGCAGATCGGCGCGCTGTTCATCCTGCTGGCCTTCGGCGTGCTGAGCGGCTTCGGTGGCGACTTCGGCTTCGCCGCGCTGCGCGACACGGCACTCGCGCCGCCGTGGCCCGGCGTCGCATTCGGGCTGGCGCTGGTCGGCTTCGGCACCAAGGCCGGCCTCGTGCCGCTGCACGTCTGGCTGCCCGAGGCGCACCCGGCTGCGCCGGCCCACATCTCGGCGCTGATGTCGGGTGTGATGCTGAAGGTCGCGATCTACGGCTTCATCCGCTTCACCTTCGACCTGCTCGGCGAGCCGCACTGGAGCTGGGGCGTCGTCGTCATGATCGCCGGCAGCGTCACGGCGCTGTACGGCGTGCTCTATGCGCTGATGCAGCAGGACCTCAAGCGGGTGCTGGCCTATTCCTCGGTCGAGAACATCGGCATCATCTTCATTGCGCTGGGCCTGACGATGATCTTCCTCGGCACCGGCCATCCGACGCTGGCGACGCTGGGACTGGTCGCGGCCCTCTACCACGCGCTGGGTCACGCGTTGTTCAAGAGCTTGCTGTTCCTCGGCGCCGGCGCAGTCGTGCAGGCGGGGCATACCGGGAATCTCGACCAGATGGGCGGCTTGCTCGGGCGCATGCCCTGGACCGGAATGCTGTTCCTGGTCGGGTGCATCAGCATCGCCGCACTGCCGCCGTTCAACGGCTTCGTGTCCGAGTGGCTCATCTTCCAGGCTGCGCTGCAGGCGACCGCCCTCGAGGACGGCGTGCTGCGTGCAGTGATCCCGGTGACGGCCGCGATGTTGGCCTTGACCGGCGCGCTCGCGGCGGCGTGTTTCGTCAGGGTCTACGGCATCGCGTTCCTCGGCCAGGGCCGGACGCGGCGCATGCGCCGCGCGCACGAGGCGACGCCTGGCATGATCGCGGCGCAGGGATTTCTCGCGCTGCTGTGCCTGTTGTTTGGCGTGTTGCCGACGATCGCCGTGTCGGGGATCGGGCGGGTCACCGAGACGCTGACCGGCTATGCGGCCGGGTCCGCGACCGAGCATGGCTGGTTGTGGCTGACGCCGATCGCGCCGGAAGTCGCGAGTTACAGCGCGCCGCTGGTGTTCGTCGGCCTCGGTGGCGCGTTCGCCGTATGGGTGGCCGTGTACCTCGTGCTCCGGCGGCGCCGCCGCGGCGCGCCGGTGCCGCGTGGCGATGCGTGGGACTGCGGCTTCGGCGTGACGGCCCCGCGTTCGCAGTACTCGGCGACCGCCTTCTCGATGCCGATCCGCCAGGTATTCGAACCGCTGTTCCGCCTCGATGAAGAATCTGTCCGGGAGATGGATCCTGAACTGCCGACGCGGCCGCTGCGGCTGCGCTACCTGCTGCATGTCGAGGACCGGGCCTGGGAGCTTTTCTACCGGCCGGTGGAGCGACGCGTGCAGTGGGCCGCGCGGCTGATCGGCCGGATCCAGACCGGGCAGCTCCGCCACTATCTTGTCTATTCCTTCCTGACACTGATCCTGCTGCTATGGCTGATCTCCTGAACCCGCTGGCCTGGCTGCTCGCGCTGCTGCAGACGACATTGTTCGTGCTGGCCGCGCCGCTGTTCACGGCCTGGATCAAGGTGGTCAAGTGCCGCCTGCAGAATCGTCGCGCGCCGTCGCTGCTGCAGCCGTGGCGGGACGTCCGGCGGCTGTTCGCCAAGCGCATCCAGCTGGCCCACACGGCGTCCTCGGTGTTCCGGATGACGCCGTACATCGTCTGCGGCACTGCGATCATGGCCGCCTCCGTCGTGCCCTTGCTGTCGCTGACGCTGCCGCTGGCAGCGATGGCGGACGCGATCGTGCTGGTGGCGCTGATCGCGCTGGGCCGTTTCTTCACTGCGCTGGCCGGCCTGGATGTCGGTACGGCCTTCGGCGGGATGGGCTCGTCGCGCGAGATGACCATTGCGGCCCTGGCCGAGCCCGCCATGCTACTGGTGGTGTTCACGCTGGCGATGCTCGCCGCGAGCACCAACCTGGTGACTGTCATCGCCCACATGCTGACGGAGGCGCAGGCGCTCCGGCCCTCGCTGCTGTTTGCGCTGACGGCGCTGATCCTCGTCGGCATCGCCGAGACCGGCCGCGTGCCGGTGGACAACCCGGCGACCCATCTCGAGCTGACGATGATCCACGAGGCCATGATCCTCGAGTACACCGGCCGCCACCTCGCGCTGATGGAGCTGGCCGCGCAGCTGAAGCTGATGATCTACGCGGTGCTGGTCGCCAACCTGTTCTTCCCCTGGGGAATCGCTGTCGAGGACACGCCGCGCGCCTGGCTGGTGGCGGGCGTGTTGTTGACGGGCAAGCTCGCGCTGCTCGGCGCGGCGCTCGCGATTGCCGAGAACGCAGTGGCCAAGATGCGGCTGTTCAAGGTGCCGACCTTTCTCGCGGTCGCCTTCACGATCGCGCTGGTCGGCATGTTGAGCGCGCTGATCCTCGAGGGGGGCGCATGAGCCCGTACCTCGAGCTACCGCTGATCGAGCAGGCGATCCTGACCGTGGCTGCGCTGGTGCTGGTCAGCGCCTTTGCGCTGCTGGCCCAGTCGCGCGTGGTCGCGACGATCAAGGTGTTCGCCTGGCAGGGCGTGCTGCTGGCGGGGGGCTCGGCGCTGGTCGCCTGGAACACCGGCGAGACGCACTTGTATTTCTCGGCCTTGCTGACGCTGCTGCTCAAGACGATGTTCATTCCGTGGCTGCTCGTGCGCCAGGCGCGCCGGCTCGGCATCCTCAAGGACTTCGACGCCGTCATCCGGCCCGGCGTGATCCTGCTGGCCGGCGGCGCGCTGGTCATTTTCTGTTACGGCGTGGCCCAGCCGCTCGGCGCCTATGCCGAGGGCTCCGCCCGCGACGCCATCGCCCTGAGCCTCGCGGTGGTCATGTTGTCCATGCTGATGTTGGTGACCCGGCGCAAAGCCATCACCCAGGTGGTCGCCTTCATGGCGCTGGAAAACGGCATGTTCTTCGCCGCCATCACGGCGACGCGCGGCATGCCAATGATCGTGGAGCTCGGCATTGCCTTCGACGTGCTGGTCGCGGCGATCATCTTCGGCATCTTCTTCTTCCACATTCGCGACAGCATCGACTCGCTGGACGTCGACCAGCTGAACCGGCTGACGGAGAGCGAGCAGTGAGCGCGCTGGCCGCCACGCTGTTGATCCCCGCGGCCGGCGCCCTGCTGCTCGGCCTGATCGCCTCCTACCGGGTCAGTGCGGTCGTGAACATCGCCACCTCGGCGGCCGGGTTTGCCGCCACGCTGTGGCTGGCCGTCGAGGTGTTGCGCCAAGGCGCCCTCGGCGGCGAGCAGTTCTACATCGATGCCTTCAACGTCTACCTGATCGTGCTGACGGCGTTCGTCGGCCTGACGACGACGCTGTTCTCGCGGCCCTACATGCGCCACGAGATCGAGATCGGCCGGGTCACGCCGCGCCGACTGCGGCTCTACCACGCCAGCTTCCAGGGCTTCCTGTTCACGATGTTCCTGGCCCTGTCCACCAACAACCTCGGCGTGCTGTGGGTGGCGCTAGAGGGTGCGACGCTGGCCACGGTGCTGCTCGTCAGCCTGTACCGGACACCGGAATCAGTCGAGGCGGCCTGGAAGTACTTCATCCTGTGCGGCGTGGGGATCGCGCAGGCGCTGTTTGGCACCGTGTTGCTGTATCTGGCGGCAGCGCGGGTCATCGAGGACCCGGAGCGCGCACTGCTGTGGAGCGTATTGCACGAGCAGGCCGGGCAGCTCGAGCCGGTGGTCATGAGCATCGCGTTCATTTTCCTGCTGGTCGGCTACGGCACCAAGGTCGGCCTCGTGCCGCTGCACAACTGGCTGCCCGATGCCCATTCCGAGGGCCCGACGCCGATGTCGGCCGTGCTGTCCGGCCTGCTGCTCAATGTCGCGCTGTACGCCATCGTGCGGGTCAAGATGCTGACCGACGCCGCACTCGGTGCCGGGGACGCGGCGCAGCCCGAGCTGGCCGGCTACCTGATGATGGGTTTCGGGCTCGCCTCGTTCATCGTCGCCGGGCTGTTCCTGCATCGCCAGCGCGACATCAAGCGACTGTTCAGCTATTCCTCGATCGAACACATGGGCCTGATGACCTTTGCGTTCGGCCTCGGCGGGCCGCTGGCCACTTTCGGTGCGTTGCTGCACATGACGGTGCACTCGCTGACCAAGTCGGCGATCTTCGTCACCGTGGGGCACGCCAGCCAGATCGCGGGCAGCCAGGCGATCGAGTCGGTGCGCGGCCTGATCCGGACCCAGCCGGCGGTCGGCTGGGGCTTGCTGGTCGGCACGCTCGCGATCGCCGGCTTTCCGCCCTTCGGCGTGTTCGTCAGCGAGTTCCTGGTGTTGACGGCAACGATGCAGACCTGGCCGTGGCTGACCGTGCCGCTGCTGGTCGGGCTGGCAATCGCGTTCGCCGGCCTGTTCCGCCACCTGCAGCCGATGGTCTTCGGCCCGTGTCCGGCGGGACAGGCGCCAATCAGGATCAGCATGGCACCGGTCATCGTGCACCTGGCGATCGTGCTCTGGCTCGGCCTGTCCATGCCGGCCTTCCTGGCGCGCTGGTTCGATGATGCGACACGGCTGATCTCCGGGAGCGGGTTGCTGTGAGTGGTACCGAGTCGCCGCTGGAGCACTTCCTGGCGCAGTGCATCGCCGGCGGCATCGTGCAGGGTGCGCCCGATGCGGTCGTGCTGGCGCCGGCGATCTGCCTGCCGGTGCAACGGGAAGCCTGGCGGGTCGCCGCTGAGACCGCCCGTGCGTCGGGCTTGCGCTGGAGCGCATTCTGGGCCAGCGAGGCGGCCGACGGCTGCGAGGCATTCGCGGTGCTCGAGGCGGGCGGACGTCACCTGGTGCTGCGGGCGGCAGTACCGGATGGCCAGGCGTTGCCGTCGCAGGCCCCGGTCTATGCCGCAGCCGATCGCCCCGAGCGGCATGCGCATGATCTGCTCGGCATCCTCTTCCAGGGCCAGCTGGACGACCGGCGCTGGACGCGGCATGCAGCGTGGGCCGCCGGTGAATTTCCACTGCGGCGAGGCCACGCCGTCGAGCGGTCGACCGAAGCGACGCCGCCGGACGTCCATTATCCGTTTGCGACGGCCCACGGCGCCGGTGTCGTGGAAATCCCGGTCGGTCCGGTACACGCGGGCATCATCGAGCCGGGCCATTTCCGCTTCCTGGCAGTTGGCGAGACCGTGCTCAATCTCGAGGAACGGCTCGGCTACGTTCACAAGGGCATCGAGAAGCTGGCGGTCGGCCGGGACGCCGAGGGCCTGGCGCGCCTTGCCGCGCGCGTCTCGGGCGATTCGACCGTGGCGCATGGCTGGGCGGCCTGCCAGGCGCTGGAGCGTGCCACGGGCGTCGATGTTCCCGAGCGCGCCCTGTTTTTGCGGGCCGTCATGCTGGAGCGCGAGCGCATTGCCAACCACATCGGCGACATCGGCGCGATCTGCACCGACGTCGCCTTCAGTTTCGGCCAGTACCAGCTCTCGCGGCTGCGCGAGGAATGGCAACGGGCTAGTGGTACTGCCTTCGGTCACCGCCTGATGATGGACCGCATCGTGCCCGGCGGTGTCGCGACCGACCTGGCGCCGGCTGAAGCGCTCGAGATGGCCGGCCACGCCCGCAGCTTCGCAATCGAGTTCGCGGACATCGTCGCGCGCCTCGAGGACTCCGAGTCGCTGGAGGACCGGCTGATGACTACGGGGCGGTTGCCGCCGGAGGTCGCGGCCGTGCTCGGCGTCGTGGGCTACGTCGGCAAGGCTTCGGGCTTGAGCTATGACGTGCGAGCCGACTCACCGCATCCGCCCTACGATCGGTTTCCGCCGACAGTGCCGGGCTATCGGGCCGGTGACGTCGCCGCCCGGGCACGAGTCAGGGTCGAGGAGACGCTCGCCTCGCTGGAGCTGCTCGGCCGCCTGCTGCAGGCGCTGCCTGGCGGGCCAGTTCGCTGCCGCTGGCCGCGTGAGCCGGGCGCCGGCGAGGGTCTTGGCATCGTCGAGGGCTGGCGCGGCGAGCTGTTGTGCTATGTCAGGCTTGGCGAAGACGGGCGGGTCGAGCGGTTCTTTCCGCGCGATCCAAGCTGGCTGAACTGGCCGGCGCTCGAGCTGATGATCCAAGGCAATATCGTTCCGGATTTCCCAGTGTGCAACAAGTCCGTGAACGGCTCTTACTCGGGACAGGATCTCTGACATGCTGAGATTGTTCGGCAAGATGCTGCGCATCGGCGTCGTCAGCGAAGACCCGCGCACCTTGCGTGACCCGGCGTCCGAGGCGCTGGAGGCGAGCGGTGCCGAGCTGCGCAAGATCATCGACCGGCGGTTTGCCGGCAGTCTCTCGATCCGCCAGGTCGACGCCGGCTCATGCAACGGCTGCGAGCTCGAGATCCAGGCCCTGAACAACCCTTACTATGCAATCGAGCGCTTCGGCGTGCACTTCGTCGCCTCGCCGCGCCATGCCGACGTGCTGCTCGTGACCGGTCCGGTGTCGCGGCACATGGAAGCCGCGCTCAAGCGCAGCTGGGCGGCCACGCCGCAGCCGAAGTGGGTCATCGCCGCCGGCGATTGTGCGGCCTGCGGCGGGGAGTTCGGCGTCAGCTACGCGAGCTGCGGCGCGGTCGAGAACGTCATCCCCGTGCACCTGAGGATTACCGGGTGTCCACCGTCGCCGGGCAGCTTGCTGCATGGCATCCTGGCGCTGATGCGCGCCGGCTGAAAACAGCGCACGCTCGGCGTAAGGCGCCAAATGGCGTCATTCTGGTCGGCCCTCGACGACCGGGTTCCTGAGCATGCCGACGCGCTCGATCTCGACCTCGACGACATCGCCTTGCTTGAGGAACACCGGCGGTATGCGCGCCGCACCGACGCCCGCGGGCGTGCCTGTCAGGATCACTGTGCCTGCCAGCAATGTCATGCCGCGCGACAGCTCCGCCACCAGCGCGGCGACTGGAAAAAGCATCAGCGCCGTGTTGCTCTGCTGCATCGTCACGCCGTTGACGCGGGTGCGGATGACCAGCGATTGCGGGTCGCCGACCTGGGCCGCCGGCACGATGCGACCGAGCGGACAGAAGGTGTCGAAGCTCTTGCCGCGGCAGAACTGCCCGCCGCTGCCTTCTTTCTGCCACCAGCGGGCGCTGACGTCATTGGCGCAGGCGTAACCACGTACAAAGGTGAGCGCATCGGCGAGCCGCACATCGCGGCAGTCCCGGTCGATGACGACCGCCAGCTCGCCCTCGAAATCCACCTGCGGCCCATGCTCGCGGCAGACGGCCGGGATCACGATCGCCTCACCGTCGGCCACGACCGAGGCGGGATTTTTCATAAAGACCAGCGGGCGCTCCAATGCGGACCCGCCCATCTCGGCGGCGTGCTCGGCATAGTTGCGACCGATCGCGAGGATCGAGGGAGGAAATGTCCGTTGCATTACACTCAACTCCAGGGGCTCTCCACCTAGTATGATCCCTCAAGGCGACATAACATTCGAGGCCATTCTTCACCCCCTTGGAGGCTCTCATGACTACTGTTTCGCGCTTCGCGAGCTGCGCGTTGGCAATGATGAGTTGCTTGGTGCTTACGGCCTGTGCGACTGGGCCCACGATGCGCAGCGACGCGAATCCTACCGTCAACCTGTCCTCCTACGAGACATTTGCATTCTTTTCACCGCTTGCTACCGATCGTGCCGGCTACGAGTCGACGCTGACCACGCGCCTGAAGGACTCGACGAGACGCAACCTCGAGGCGAAGGGATTTGTGTATGCGGAGTCAAGCCCGGACCTGCTGGTGAACTTCTTCGTCAACATCGAGGATCGGCAGGAGATTCGCAGCACTCCGGCTGCGCCGATGATGGGTCCCGGGTATTACGGCTACCGCGGGGGCTTCTATAGCGGCTGAGTCGGGTTGGCGGGCGTCGGCCAGGCGCGCCTCGGCGTCGGCCACCATCGCCTTGAAGCGCGGCTCGTCACGCAACAGCTCCAGGTCCGGATCAGCCTTCGCATAAGGCAGAAAACTGTCCGTGATACGCGCGAAGACCGGGCCGAGCATGTCGAGCGCCGCTTGCTTGTCCTTGAGATACGTGCACAGGGCGCAGCCGAAGTTGTAACGCATGTTGAAATTGCCGGGATCGATCAGCAACGCGCGCTCCATGCGCGCCTTGGCACGTTCGCCCTCACCAAGGGCGGCCAGCGCGTACGCGCTATAACCCGCCACCATGGAATTGTTCTGGTCATGCGCCAGCACTGCCTCCGCGCGCTTCAGCGCCAGCTCTGCAGCACGACGCATGCCCGCTTCGTCGCCCAGGGCGGTATAAGCGCTGATCAGCATGGAGGCAGAATTAAGGTCCGCTTCCATCAGGCCTGCGGCTTTCTCGTAGAATCGGACGGCGTCCTCGTAGCGATGCAGCTGGTAGTTCAGGCGCCCGGCCGAGCGGTTGACCTCGTAGGACTCGGGGTTCAGCTTGAACGCAATCGCGACTTCCTTGGCCGCAGCTTCGGCGTCGCCATCAGCCAGCAGAAGCTGCGCCTTAACGGCATGGGCCTCCGGCAGGTCCGGATCCAGCGCCAGGGCGCGCTCTGCAGCCGCCATGCCTTCGTCAGCATAACCTTGCCGGGCATCGCGCAGCTTCATGTGACCGATGGCCAGTAGTGCCCAGGCCTGGGCATAGTTCGGATCGATCTCGACGGTGCGGGCGCACAGGCGAACGATGGCTTCCGCCGACCTGGCGTCTGATTCCTGGCCGGTGACATGGGTCTGACGCGCCATGAGGTACAGGTTGTGGGCCTCGGCATTGTCAGTGCCCCGGCGCTCGATGGCTTTCTTTTCCTTCGGCAGCAACCTGAGCCTGAGCGCCTTGACAATGGCCTCGGAGATCTCGTCCTGCAGCGCGAAGATATCGCTCGAGTCGCGGTCGTAACGCTCGGCCCAGATATGATTGTTGGTCGCGGCGTCGACCAGCTGGGCGCTGATTCGCACGCGGCCGCCGGCCTTGCGCACACTGCCTTCCAGCACGTGGCTGACCTTCAGTTCGCTGGCGACCTTGGGGATGTCGACGTGCGTGCCCTTGTACCTGAATGCACTGTTGCGCGAAATGATCGCCAGCGCTGACACCTTGCTCAGGTCGGTGATAACGTCCTCGGTAATGCCATCGCTGAAATACTCCTGCTCGGAGTCGCCGCTCATGTTCGTGAACGGCAGCACGCAGATCGTGAACAGCGGCGCAGGTTTGTCGGCAGGGGAGGCCGCGCCGGCGGCCGCGCTGACAGCCTTGCTCGGCGCCCGCGCAATCATCGCGCCAAGCGCATGCAGGAACTCCCGTGCCGGCGGGCTGGAGGGATCTTCGGCCCAGTCGTCGAGGTCCGTGGTGTGGATCGCACGCACGTCCATGGGCAGGCGCGCATTGTCGAAGCGGACCGGCACCAGGATGCCCCGGTCCGCGGCCTCGCGGGCTTCGCCCCGTACCCAGCGCGATGCCACCGAGGTTGGCGTCCAGACGACCATCACCGCCTTGGCGGCATCGATCTCGGCATCGATCTGGTCGTCGAATTCCTGGCCCGGCGTGATCTCCGGATCCCACCATACCGACCAGCCCTTGGCCGTAATTGCAGCCACCAGGGGTGCGACACGGGCCCGGTCGTTGCGAGCGTAGGACACAAAGACATCAGTGACGGAGTACGGTGTAGCGAGGGGGCCCGAGGCCGAGCGGACCGCCGGGACCGACGCACCGTGTATTCCCTGATGGGGCGCGCGCTTGAATCTGATATGTAGTGTGACAGGGTCAGGATTACGGGAGCGGGTGCATGAAAACGTCACGTTGGGTCTACGCTTTTGAGCAGGGCAACGGCCGGGACAAGATGCTGCTTGGGGGCAAGGGTGCAAACCTCTGCGAAATGACCCAGATCGGCATCAAGGTGCCGCCGGGCTTCGTGGTCACGACCGAGGCCTGCCTCGGCTACCTGGGCGACCCCGCGCAGCGCCTGCCGGACGGGCTGATGGACGAGGTGCGCAGCCAGATGGCGGCGCTGGAGAAGCGCAGTGGCAAGCGCTTCGGCGGGACGGCGGACCCGCTGCTGGTCTCGGTGCGCTCCGGGTCCGCGATGTCGATGCCCGGCATGATGGACACCATCCTGAACCTCGGGCTGAACGCCGATACGCTAGCCGGGCTCATCCGGCATACCGGCAATGCGCGTTTCGGCTACGACGCCTACCGCCGCTTCATCCAGCTCTTCGGCAAGGTGGCGCTTGGCGTGCCCGACGCGTTGTTCGACGAGGAGTTCGAGGCGGTCAAGACACGCGTGGGCGCCCGCGTGGACGTGGCGCTGGAGGCGGACGCCCTGGCGGAGATCAGCGAGCGGTTCCTCGAGGTCGTGGCCCGGCAGACCGGCCGGCCGTTTCCGGCGGATCCCTACGAGCAGCTCGAAATTGCGATCCAGGCGGTGTTCAACTCATGGATGGGCAAGCGCGCGGTCGATTACCGGCGCGAGTTCGGCATCACGGCCGCGATGGCCAACGGTACCGCGGTCAACGTCTGCACCATGGTCTTCGGTAACATGGGCTCGGACAGCGCGACCGGCGTCGGCTTCACGCGCAATCCCGGCACGGGCGAGAACCTGCTCTACGGCGAATACCTGGTCAATGCCCAGGGGGAGGACGTGGTGGCGGGCATCCGCACGCCGAGGCCGATTGCGGAACTCGCGCAGGAGATGCCCGAGATGCATGCCCAGCTGCTAGAGCTGCGGGAACGGCTGGAGCGGCATTACGAGGAGGTCCAGGATTTCGAATTCACCATCGAGCGCGGCACGCTGTACTGCCTGCAGACGCGCAACGGCAAGATGAACGCCGCCGCGATGGTGCGGACCTCGGTGGAAATGCACGAGGAAGGGCTCATCACCCGTGACCGGGCGCTCGCGCGCATCAACCCGGCCCAGCTGGAGCAGATGCTGTTTCCGCGGCTGGACCCCGCGTACAAGGCGCAAGCGCTGGCGACCGGCCTGCCGGCCTCGCCGGGCGCGGCCAGCGGCCAGGTCGTGTTCGACGCCGATCGCGCCGAGCAGCTCGGCCGCCAGGGGCTGCGCGTGCTGCTGGTCCGCGAGGAAACCAAGCCGGAGGATATCCACGGCTTTTTCGCGGCGCGGGGGATTCTCACCAGCCGCGGCGGCAAGACCTCGCATGCGGCCGTGGTGGCGCGCGGCATGGGCAAGCCCTGCGTGGCGGGCGCCGAGGGCATCCACGTGGATACGGCCCGGCGGGTCGCGTTCGTGGGGGCGCAGGTCATCAAGGAGGGTGACCTGCTGACCATCGACGGCAGCAATGGCAATGTCTACCGCGGCGAGGTGCCGACCGTGGAACCGGAGTTCACGGACAGCTTGCGCACGCTGCTCGAGTGGGCCGACGCCCGCGCCCGGCTGAAGGTGCGCGCCAACGCCGACACGCCCGAGGACGCCCAGCGCGCCCTGCGTTACGGGGCGACCGGCATCGGCCTGTGCCGCACCGAGCGGATGTTCAACGCCTCCGACCGGCTGCCGATCGTGGTCGACATGATCGTGGCGGAGACCCCCGAAGATCGCGCGGCGGCGCTCGACCGGCTGTTGCCGATTCAGCGCGCCGACTTCGCGGGACTGTTCCGGGCGATGGCGCCGCGGCCGGTCACCATCCGGCTGCTGGATCCGCCGATCCACGAGTTCCTGCCGGCGGAGCGCCAGCTCGAGGACGAGATTGCGCGCCTGCAGGACCTGCGCGGTGCGGTGCGCGGCCTGGAAGTGCTGGCCGACGCGGCGCGCACCGAACCCGACCCGAACTTGCCCTCTACGCTGCGCGACATGGGCGACACGCGTCGTCTCGATGCCATCATTGCCCGCAAGGAGCTCATACTCGAGAAGGCGCGCGCGCTGCGCGAGGTCAACCCGATGCTCGGCCATCGCGGTGTGCGCCTGGGAATCACCTATCCCGAGATCTACCGCATGCAGATCCGCGCGGTGCTGGAGGCGGCCGTCGAGTGCCTGCGGGAAGGCCTCGACATCGATCCGGAGATCATGGTTCCCCAGGTGTGCACGGTCCAGGAGCTGAAGCTGGTGCATGCGCAACTCGAGGAAGTCCGGCGCGACGTGGAGGCCGAGCACGGCATGGCGGTGCCCTGCCGGTTCGGATCCATGGTCGAGGTGGTGCGCGCCTGCCTGCGCGCCGAGAGCCTGGCGAAAGTTGCGGAGTTCTTTTCCTTCGGCACCAACGACCTGACCCAGGCCGTGTTCTCCTTCTCTCGCGAGGACGCCGAGAACAAGTTCCTGCCGATGTACAACGAGCGCGGGATCCTGCAGGACAATCCCTTCGAGGTGCTGGACGTCAAGGGCACGGGCCGGCTGATGGCGCTGGCGGTGGAGTGGGGGCGCTCATCGCGCCCCGGCCTGCACGTCGGCATCTGCGGGGAGCATGGCGGCCATCCGGCATCGATCAAGTTCTGCCACGAGATCGGGCTGGACTACGTGTCGTGTTCCGCGCCCCGTGTGCCGATCGCACGGCTGGCGGCGGCGCAGGCGGCACTGGCGGACGCAGTCGACTAGGCAGGCTGCGTCATCGCGGCTCCCGGGGCACCGCGCCTGGCCTCGAGCGCGGTGCGCACCTCGTGGGCCTTCTCCTCGGTGATCGAGAAGGTGTAGATGGCCCAGATCGCGACGCCGGAGGCATTGAGCAGGAAGCCGCCGCCGGCGAGCGCCGCGGCCATGCCGAGTTTCGCCACCCACCAGAAGATCGAGCCATGCATGCCTTCGCGCCGCTCGTCCGTGTTCGGTTCATCCGCGTTCATCTGCCGGCGGACGCCAACTGCCTGTTATCCGTTGGCACGTGCGCGGCTACAAGGAAGAGGGCACGACTACCACGCCTTTCGACATGGTGGTGGTCAACGACCTGGACCGCTTTCACTTGTGCGAGGATGTCATCGACCGCCTGCCGCGACTCGGCAGCCGTGCCGCCTATTTCAAGCAGAAGGTCCGCGAGAAACTCATCGACCACCGCCACTACATCCAGCGGCATGGCGACGACATGCCGGCGATCAGCGGCCGGCGCTGGGGTGAGCGTGAGCCCGCCGCGACCACCGGTACGTCCACCGAGGGTGACAACATCTAGCCGGACGCGGCGCTCGTCGGCCGTGTTGCGCGGACATGCGGCGAAGGCGCTGCCGGGGCGCCTACGTATATTCACCGGACAAAGGCAGGGGTTATCGTGTATTTGGTCTCATTCTTAACTCGGAGACGGCCTTGAAGGCGGGCGCGATCGCGTCGCCTTCCAGGGCCGGAGGCAACCATACGCCGTGACCGATGCGCTCGCCGCCGGCCTGGCTCTTGCGGCCCTGGCCATGCTGCTGTCCGGCATTCTGCTGCTGGCGGGCCGCTTCCTGCGCGTGACCGAAGACCCGCGCCTGGAGCGGGTCGTGGCCCTGTTGCCCGGCACCAACTGTGGTGCCTGCGGCCAGGCCGGTTGTCGCGCCTTCGCGATGACGCTGCTGGCCGGCAAGTCATCGCCGGCAGGCTGCTCGGTCAGCTCCCCGGCGGCGCAGCAGCGGATCGCGAGCTTCCTGCAGGTCGCAGTGGGCGTCGCAGAGCGCCGGGTGGTGCGCCTGGCCTGCGCCGGCGGCCGCGACGTGGCCCCGGTGCTGGCGAGCCACGAGCGCGAGTCGCAGTGTGCGACGGCGGCCGTGGTGGCGGGCGGCGGCAAGGCCTGCGCCTGGGGTTGCCTTGGCTTCGGCGATTGCGAGCGGTCCTGCAAGTACGACGCCATCCGCATGAGCCCGAACGGTCTGCCGGTGGTTGACGAGGCGCGTTGCACGGCCTGCGGCGATTGCGTGCGCGCCTGTCCCAAGGACCTGTTCCGGATCGTCCCGCAAGACCAGCCGCTATGGGTGGCCTGCAACAACCCGCTGGCGGGCAACCGCCTGCTCGAGACGTGCCGGGTCGCGTGCACCGCCTGCGCGCGCTGCGTGCAGGACGCCCCTGACTGGCTCAGGCTCGAGCGCAACCTGCCGCGCCTGGTCGATGGCGCGCCCAGCCAGCCGCCGCGTGCCGCCATCGAACGTTGCCCGACCGGCGCGATCGTCTGGTTCAAGGACGGCAAGCCGGAGGCCGGTGCGTACGCACAGCTGCCACGGCCGGCTAAGGCACAAAAACAGACAGCATGACTACACCTAACCGCGGATTACAGGACAGTGACATGAAGCGAGCGACCCGCGACCAGGCACAGGCCGCCCCCAAGTACCCCGGCCAGCGCGCCGCCATGGACGGCAACACCGCCGTGGTGGCCATGGAACGGGACGCCAGCGACGCGGCCGGCGCCTACCCGATCACTCCCTCCACCCAGATGGGCGAGGGCTGGGCCGAGGCGGCGGCGGCGGGCTATCGCAACATCGCCGGCCGGCAGCTGATCTTCATCGAGCCCGAGGGCGAGCACGCGGCCGCCGCGGTGACGGCAGGGATGGCCATGACCGGCCTGCGCGCAGCGAATTTCTCCTCAGGCCAGGGCGTGGCCTACATGCACGAGTCACTGTACGCAGCGGTCGGCAAGCGCCTGACCTACGTGCTCAACATGGGCTGCCGGGCCATGACCAAGGCCACGCTCAACGTGCACGCCGGGCACGACGACTACCACTGCGTCGATGACACGGGCTTTTTCCAGGTGTTTGCCCGTGACACGCAGGCCGCCGCCGATCTGAACCTGGTGGCACACCGGCTGGCCGAGCTGGCGCTCAACCCTGGCATCGTCGCCCAGGACGGATTCCTGACCACTCACCTGATCGAGTCGGTGCTGTTGCCGGAGCGTGAACTGGTGGCCGAATACCTCGGCCTGCCCGAGGACATCATCAGCTGCCCGACCCCGGCCCAACGGCTGCTGTTCGGCGATACCCGCCGCCGGGTGCCGGAACTGTGGGACGTGGACAACCCGAAGATGGCAGGCGTGGTGCAGAACCAGGATGCCTACATGCAGAGCGTGGCGGCACAGCGCCCGTTCTTCTTCGAGCCGATCGCCGAGCTGGCGGAGCAGGCCTTCGCCGAGTTCGCGGCCCTGACCGGGCGTCGCTACCAGCGTGCCTCCGGCTACCGTACCGAGGACGCCGACTACCTGCTGCTGGGCCAGGGCAGCGTCGTCCCCACCGCGGAAGCCGTGGCCGATTACCTGCGCGAGACTCGCGATCTCAAGGTGGGCGTGGTCGACCTGGTCATGTTCCGCCCCTTCCCGGCTGACCGCATCGGCCACCTGCTGCGCGGCCGGCGCGGCGTCACGGTGCTGGAGCGCACCGACCAGCCGCTGGCGGCGGACCTGCCGCTGGTGCGGGAAGTCCGCGCGACGCTCGGCAAGTGCCTCGAGAACGGGCGCTTCGCCGACCGGCCGGTGCATCGCGGCTTGCCCGCCTATGCGCAGCTGTCCGACGTACCGGACCTTTACAGCGCGTGCTTCGGTCTCGGCAGCCGTGACCTGAGCCCCGGCGACCTCATCGGCGCAGTGGAGAACATGCTGAAGGGCAGCGACGCGCGCCGCATGTACTACCTCGGCATCGACTTCCTGCGCCAGCGGCCGCTGCACCCGAAGGAACAGATTCGCCAGGAACGCCTGGCGCGCGACCACCCCCGGCTGGGGGAACTCGTGGTCAAGGGCAGCGAGAACCCCAACCTGATGCCGGAGGATTGTGTCACGGTGCGCATGCACTCCATCGGGGGATGGGGCGCGATCACCACCGGCAAGCACCTGGCCACGACGCTGTTCGACCTGCTCGGCTGGCACATCAAGGCCAACCCGAAGTACGGCTCGGAAAAAAAGGGCCAGCCCACGACCTTCTATCTCGCCGTCGCCCCGACGCCGATCCGGGTCAACGGTGAATACCAGCACGTCGATGTCGTGCTGTCGCCCGACCCGAACGTGTTCGGTCACAGCAATGCGCTGGCCGGCCTGCGCGATGGCGGCCTGTTCATCATCCAGTCGGACGCGGCCACACCCGAGCAGGTTTGGGCGCACATCCCGGACCGCTACCGGCGCCAGTTCGTGGCGCGCGGCATCCGGCTGTTCTACTTCGACGCCTTCCGCATCGCCCGGGAAGAGTCCAGCGACCCGGACCTCGAGCTGCGCATGCAGGGCATTGCTTTCCAGGGCGCCTTTTTCGCCGCGACGGGCCTGCTGGCCGAGCATGGCCTCGACGAGGAGCGCCTGATCGACTCCATGCGCGCAAGGCTGCAGAAGAAGTTCGGCGCGCGCGGCGCGCGGGTGGTGGAGGACAACCTGCGGGTGATCCGGCGCGGCTACGACGAGATACGCGAAGTCACCGATTTTGCGTTGCCCCAGGAGCCGGAGACGCTCCAGGCGCCGCCAATGCCGACCGCCGTGCGGATGCTGCCGGCGAGCAAGTCGCCGCTGAGCGACATCCATCGGTTCTGGGCCGACACCGGCAGCCTTTACGCCCGTGGCTTGGGCAACGAAAATCTCGCCGATCCTTTCATGGCGCTGAGCCTGGTGCCGGCCTCGACGGCGCTGTTCCGCGACATGAGCGGCATCCGCAACGGCCATCCAGTGTGGCTGCCTGAAAACTGCACAGCTTGCGGCCGCTGCTGGACGGTGTGTCCCGATACCGCAATCCCCGGCCTGGTCAACAGCCTCAGCGAGATCCTGAATACCGCGGTGGAGCGGGTCTTCAAGGCAGGCCACCAGCCGACCAGGCTGCAACGGGTCCTGGGGCAGGTCGAGGCGCGCGTGCGCAAGTCCTTCGACGCGGCCGGCGCCGGCACCGCGGCGCGCGGCCTGATCAGCGAGGCCATCGAGGCCCAGCTGGCCGCCACGCGCGACGCCGCGGAACGCGCGGAGCTGAAGACCGAGTTCGACTGGCTCGAGACGGCCCTGGGCGATTTCCAATGGGCCCTGACCCGGTCCTTCTACACCATGCGGGAAGGCAAGGCGGCCGGCAGCGGCGGCCTGCTCAGCATCACGGTCAACCCCGAGACCTGCAAGGGCTGCGGCGAGTGCGTGGCGGTATGCGAGGACGGCGCCCTCAAGCAGGTGCCGCAGACGCCGGCCTCGCTCGACACCCTGCGCGAGCGCTGGGCGATGTGGCGCGATCTGCCCAGCACCGCGGACGACTTCATCCGTGTGCAGGACCTCGAGCAGGCGATCGGCGTGCTGGACAACATCCTCCTGAAGAAGGAGGTCTACATGCCTTTCACCAGCGGCGACGGCGCCTGCCTGGGCTGCTCGCAGAAGACCGTCGTACGGCTCTTCACCGCCACCGTCGAAGCCTTGATGCAACCGCGCGTCAAGGCCTACGTGGCCAAGCTCGACGAGCTGATCGGGCGCCTCGGCGAGCGCCTCCGGCAGTCGCTGGTCAGCGGGCTCGATATCTCCCACCTGGATTCATTGGCGGGCGAGAGCGACAGCCGGCTCAGCGTCGCGGAACTGGTCCGGCACGCCAGCAAGGCCGATCCCGGGGCAACCAGCATCGACCGGACCTGGCTGACGCGCATCTCGGGCCTGATCCGCGAACTGGAGGCCCTGCGCTGGCGCTACACCGAGGGCACCACCGGCCGGGGCCGGGCCGCCATGGGCCTGCTGAACGCCACCGGCTGTTCCTCGGTGTGGGGCTCGACCTTCCCCTTCAACCCCTATCCCTTCCCGTGGGCCAACCACTTGTTCCAGGACAGCCCCTCGCTCGCCATGGGCGTGTTCGAAGGCCACATGACAAAGATGGCGGCCGGTTTCCGGGTGGTGCGCGAGGCCGAGCTCGAGATGGCCGGCGACCAGGCGTCGCCCGATGATCGCGCGGCGCTTGAAAACTTCGACTGGCGGCACTTCTCCGACGCCGAGTACGCGCTGTGTCCGCCGGTCGTGGTGGTCGGCGGCGATGGCGCGATGTACGACATCGGGCTGCAGAACCTGTCCCGCGCCCTGATGTCCGGCAAGCCCCTGAAGGTGCTGGTGCTCGACACGCAAGTCTATTCCAACACCGGCGGACAGGCCTGCACCTCGGGCTATTTCGGCCAGGTCTCGGACATGGCCACTTTCGGCAAGGCCACCCAGGGCAAGCAGGAGATCCGCAAGGAACTCGGGCTGCTGGCCATCGCGCATCGCACCAGCTATGTCATGCAGAGTACCATCGCCCAGCCCAGCCACATGATCGAGGGATTCATCGAGGGCCTGGCTGCGCGCCGGCCGGCGCTGTTCAACTGCTACACCGCCTGCCAGCCGGAGCACGGCATTGCCGATGACGCCGGCTACGCGCAGGCGAAGCTCGCGGTGGAGTCGCGGGCCTACCCGCTGTTCCGCTACCGGCCGGACCGCGGCGCGACCCTGGCGGATGGCCTGGACCTCGGCACCAACCCGGCGCCGGACGCCGACTGGCCGCGCTACACGCTGCGCTATCGCAAGCATGGTGTCGACCGGGAGCTGGATCTGCCGTTGACCTTCGCCGACTTCGCCGCCAGCGAAGGGCGCTTCCGCAAGCACTTCCGCACCGCGCCCGAGGAGGCCTGGCATGACGACATGTTGCCGCTGGCCGACTATCTCGAGCTCGATGCCGGCGCTCGCGAGGGCAAGTTCCCCTACATCTGGCACGTGTTGCCGGACGGCGAGCTGGGCCGGCTGCTGGTATCAGCGGAACTGGTGACGTCCTGCGAGGATCGCCGTGACTTCTGGCGGCTGTTGCGCGGACTCGCTGCGCCGGCCGGCATGCCCGAACCCGAGCGCCAGGTCCTGGTGGAGCAGGTGCGCAGCGAGATGATCGCGCGACTGAGCGAATCGCTGCTGAAACTGGCGGGTACGGACGGCGCGCCCGCGCCTGGCCTGGCGCCGCAGCAGGTGCCGGCAACCGGGCCTGCGCCTGGCGCCGGTCCTGTGCCGGAGGAGGGTGGCGATGCGGCCTTCGTGGCGCCCTGGATCGAGACCCAGTCCTGCTCGGCCTGCGACGAGTGCACGCATATCAACGCGCGGATCTTCGCCTACAACAGTGCCGGCAAGGCCGTCATCAAGGACCCCGCCGGCGGACCGTACAGCGACCTGGTCAAGGCGGCGGAGCGTTGCAAGGAGGGGATTATCCACCCGGGGCTGCCGCGGGATCGCAGCGACCCCCGGATATTGCACTGGATCGCACGCGGCGAGAAGTTCAACTGAGGCGCAGCATGTTTGGTCCCCGGCCAGCGTTCTCGGGTGGGATCGCGCTGCCGCGGCGCGAGCCGTCGCCCGGCGAACTGGCGATCCGGCAGCTGCCGTTTGCCCCGTGCTTGACCCTGCCGCTGCGGCAGCACGCAGGCCGCCCGGCGGTACCGGTGGTCCGCGAGGGCGACGAGGTTGCGCGCGGCCAGCTGCTGGCGGAGGCCGACGTTGAAGAATCCGTGCCGCTGCACGCCCCGGCCACGGGCCGGGTGCTGAACATCGTCGAGCAGCCGGATCCGGCGGGCGGCACTTTCCCGGTGATCCACCTCGTGCCGATCCCGGGCGACACCCAGGAATACCCGGGCGGCCCGGGTTGCGACCCGGAGACTGCCAGCGCCGCCAGCCTGCTCGCCGCCATCCGCGCGGCCGGCATTGTCGGGCTGGGGGGTGAGGCACGGCCCACGCATGCACGCCTGCGCCTGCGCCTGCTGCCCGGGCAACGGGTCGGGCTGCTGGTGCTGAACGGCATCGAGAGCGAGCAGGTCTTCAGCCGGGTGCCCGCGATCCTGCGGGCGCACGTCGCCGATGTGCTCATGGGCGTGCGTTGCCTGCTCAAGGCCAGCGGCGCCGGGCAGGCTGTGCTGGCCGTGGAACAGCAAGATGTGGACACGGCGCAGTCCCTGCTCGCCGCCGCGCCGGCCGGCTTGCCGCTGGCATTACGCATGTTGCCTGCCCGCTACCCGCAGGGCGCGGAGGAATTGCTGCTGCGGACGATCTCGCGCGCACCGGGTCGCGGTGACCAGCCTGTCGAGGACGGCGCGCTGTGCTTCAGCTTGGTCACGGTGGCCGAGGTCGGGCGGCTGCTGGCCAACGGCCGCTGCATGACCGACCAGGTCGTCACCCTGGCGGGCGGCGCGTTGCATGACCCCGGCAACTACCGGGTGCCGCTGGGCACGCCACTGCGCTTTGCGCTGGAGCACGCGGGGCTGCGGCCCGATCCCGCCCGGGTACTCGCGGGCGGACCCATGCGCGGCGAGGCCTTGGCCTCGCTGGACCGACCGATCAGCAAGGGCGCGACGGGCTTTGTCGCCCTGGACCGGCACGAGGCCGGCACGCCGGAGCCGCCCATGCCGTGCATCCGCTGCGGCGAATGCGTCGCCGTCTGCCCGCTGCAGCTCCATCCCGCCCAGCTCGGCCTGCTGGCGCGCAAGGGCGAAATTAAGGTGATGCATGAGGAATATGACTTAGACCATTGTTTTGAATGCGGGTGCTGTGCCTACGTCTGCCCATCGCACATACCCCTGGTGCAGCTCTTCCGCGCCGCCAAGGCGCAGTGGCGCCGGCGCCCGCCGGCCGCGGCGGGCAAGGGCGTGTCATGACGCGCATGCCTGACTCGCTCCGCCTTGCCGCTGCGCCGCACCTGCACGGTGGCAACGCGATTCGGCGGCTCAACCTGCACACGGTCGTCGCGCTGCTGCCGGCGACCTTGTTTGCTGTCGCCTTGTTCGGGCTGGCTGCACTGGCCACGCTCGTCGTGGCTGTCCTGTCCTGCGTGCTGGCCGAGCGGCTGTGCGCGCCGCGCTCGGCCCTCGGCGACGGCTCGGCGCTGCTCACCGGCCTGCTGCTCGGCCTGAGCCTGCCGCCGGCCCTGCCGCTCTGGATGGTCGCCGTCGGCGGCGCCGTGGCCATCCTGGTCGGCAAGTGCCTGTTCGGCGGGCTCGGTGGCCAGGTGTTCCATCCGGCATTGGTCGGGCGCGTCTTTCTGCAGGCGGCCTTTCCCGCCGCGATGGCGCAGGGCTGGCTCGCGCCCTTCGCCAGCGGACGCGCCAGCCAGCTTCCCGGCACCAGCCTGGCGGCGCCGTTCATGAGCCCGGGTGCGACCTACGACGGCATCAGCGGCGCCACACCGATGGCCGCGGCCAGGCTGGGGGATGGCGTGACGCCGCTGGTCGACCTGTGGATGGGCACCGTGGCAGGTTCGGTGGGCGAGACCAGCGCCGTGCTGCTGCTGCTCGGAGGCCTGTACCTCGTGGCAGTGCGCGCCGCGGACTGGCGCATCCCCGTGGCCCTGCTCGCCGCCGTGGCCGTGCTCAGCGGGGCGCTGCACGAGCTCGATCCCGCGCGTTTTCCCGGCGTGCTGGCCGCCCTGGGCAGCGGCGGCCTGATGCTGGGCGCCTGGTTCCTGGCGACCGACTCGACCAGTTCGCCGATGACCCGGCGTGGCGCCTGGATCTACGGACTGGCGATCGGTGCCCTGGTGGTGCTGATCCGGCAGTTCAGCGGCCAGCCCGAGGGCGTCATGTACGCGCTCCTGCTGGGGAGCGCCCTGACGCCGCACATCGACCGCTGGACGCAGCCGCGGCCGCTGCGATCGGGGGGTGGCCGATGAGCACGCCAGCCGTCGTACCTGAGCGCACGCCCTCGGTGCTGCGGGTGCAGGCAGTGCTGGTCGCGATCGCGCTGGTTGCGGGCCTCTCGATCGCCACGGTGCATGAACTCACCCGGCCGCTGGTGCAGGCCCAGCGTGGCGGCCTGCTTGGCAACGCCGCGCTCGAGGTGCTGCCCGGCGCGGTGAATTATCGTATCTACGGCCGCGGCGCCGATGGCCGCCCGACGCTGCTGCAGACGGTCGACGGCGCCGCGCTGTTTCTCGGCCTGGATGCCGTGGGCGAGTCGGTGGGGGTGGCCATCGTGGCCAGTGGTATGGGCTACCAGGACACCATCCAGCTGGTGTACGGACTCGATCCGCCGCAGCGACGGTTGCTCGGGATGCGGGTCGTGAGCTCGCGGGAAACCCCTGGACTGGGCTCGCTCATTGTCGAGGACGCCGGTTTCGTGGCGGGCTTTTCGCAGCTCATGCTGCAGTTCGAGGACGATGGCGAACTGCAGCCGCTGCGGGTGCAAGGGCAGGCCCGCTACGAGCACGGTGAAATCGACGCCATCACCGGCGCCACCGTGTCGGTGAGTGCGGTGGCGCGAATCATCAGCCGCAGCCTCGCCGAGTGGCTGCCGCTGCTGCACGCGCACTATGATCAACTCAGGGGAGACAAGCGTGGCTGAGTCCCTGCTGACAGCGCACACGGAAGCCGAGAGCGGTGCAGTGCGCTTCCGGGCGGGCTTGTGGCGCGAGAACCCCATCCTCGTGCAGGCCCTCGGCATGTGCCCGACCCTCGCGGTCAGTAACACCGCCACCAATGCCCTGACCATGGGCTTGGCGACGGCCTCGGTGCTGCTGGCGTCGGCCCTGGTGATCTCCTTGCTACGCCGGGTCATCCCGCGCCAGGTCAGGCTGGCCTGCTTCGTGCTGGTGATCGCCACCTTCGTCACTCTTACGGACATGCTGATCGAGGCTTACGCCCTGAATCTGCACCGCAACCTGGGGGCTTTCCTGCCGCTGATCGTGGTCAACTGCATGATCCTGAGCCGCATCGAGATCATGGCCTCGCGACAGGCGCCGTCGGTCGCCGCGCTGGACGCCCTGGGCATGGGCGGCGGCTTCCTGCTGGGCCTGCTGGCCCTGGGCAGCCTGCGCGAATTGCTCGGCCAGGGCGCCCTGTTCGGCGTGGCCCTGATGCCGGCTGGCTTCGAACCCTGGCAGGTCATGCAGTTGCCCGGCGGCGGTTTCTTCAGCCTGGCGGCGCTGGTCCTCGGGTTCACCGCGCTCGACCGGCGCTGGCGTGCAGCGGAGGTGGCGCGATGATCGACACCGAGCTCTGGGCCCTGTTTCTCAACGCCACCCTGGTGAACAATTTCGTGCTGGCGTACTTTCTCGGCATCTGCCCCTTCCTCGGCGTCTCGGGACGCCTGGAAAGTGCCGGCCGCATGGGCCTGGCGGTGACCTTCGTGATGCTGGTGGCGTCGCTGTGCGCGTTCGGCCTGAATCGCCTGCTGGCCATGATCAACGCGGAATACCTGGCGCTGATCAGCTACATTGTGGTCATCGCTTCTGCGGTACAACTGGTGGAGATGTTCGTGCGCAAGACCAGCCCCGCCTTGTTCCAGGCGCTGGGCATCTTCCTGCCGCTGATCACCACCAACTGCGCCATCCTGGCCGTGGCGCTGTTCCAGACCCAGCGCGGCTATGGCTTGCTCGAGGGCCTGGTATTTGCCTTCGGAGCCGGGTTGGGCTTTACCCTTGCCCTGGTCCTGATGGCGGGCATCCGCGAACGGCTGCGGCTGGCTGACGTGCCGGACATGGCGCAGGGCGTGGCCGTCACTCTGGTGCTGGCCGGGATCCTGTCGCTGGCCTTCATGGGTTTCGCCGGCATCGGGGCCGTGTCATGAGCGCGTTGTGGGTCGCCCCCTTGCTGCTGGCGCTGCTGAGCCTCGCCTGGTTCGCCGTGCAGCGTGCCTGGTTGGCCTGCATGCAGCGGCCGGCGGACAGCGATGCGCTGGCGCGGCCGGGTTTTTGCGGCATGGCCTGCGCCTGCCGAACAGACTGCGCCCGCCAGCAGGAAGGGCAGCCGGTCGAGTCGTCGAACAAGGAGAGCGCGTCATGAAGATCGAGGAACTGGACCTGGGACAACGCTGGCCGGCGCGGCTGGTCGAGAACAGTGCGCTGACCCCGCCCGGTGCGCGCACCGAGGTGCGCGAGCTCGTCCTCGAAGTACTGCAGCCGGGCATTGATTTCCGGGTCGGCCAGAGCATCGCGGTCCTGGTGGCCGGGCCCCACGACTTCGGCCAGCGGCAGCATATCCGGCTCTATACCGTCGAGCGCACCCCGGCGAACAGCGATGCCGATCGGATCAGCCTGTGCGTGCGCCGCTGCAGCTACATCGACCCGTACAGCGGGGAGCGTTTTGCGGGCATCGCCTCCAACTACCTGTGCGATCTGCCAGTGGGCAGCGATCTCCTGCTCGCCGGCCCCGTGGGTCTGCCCTTCGTGATTCCGGAGGACCCGCATAGCCCGCTGCTGATCGTCGGACTGGGTACCGGCATTTCGCCGTTCCGCAGCCTGCTTCGCGAACTCTACGAGCGACGCCACTGGCAGGGGAGAGTGATGCTGTTTCACGGCACGCGGGTGGGCCTGGAGTGGGTCTACCGGGACCCGATCGCCGCCGTGTGCAAGAGTTCGGCGGGCTTTGCGCCCGTAGAGGTGCGCAGTCCGCGGCCGGCCTGGGACGACCCCGCCGACCTTGCTGAAGCAATCCGGCGGCACCAGGCCGAGGTGTGGCAGTTGCTGTCCGAGCCGAACATCCATGTCTACATTGCCGGCCTGACGCAGATCGGCCAGCAGTTCAACGCCGCGCTGGCCGAGGCCGCCGGCGATGCCGAGGCCTGGGCCAGGAGGAAGGCCGAAATCGTCGCAGCGGGGCGCTGGATGACACTGCTTTACTGATGGCGCCCAACCACGGTGTGCCAATGGACCATGGCTTCCAGCACAGGCTCGCCATCCGGCCCTTGACCCTTGAACACCCGCTGCGGTGGTTGCGGGCGGGGTGGGCTGACTTTCTTCGCAGCTGGCCGGTCGGGCTGGCGCATGGCGCGGCGGTTGCGCTGTTCGCCCTGGTGCTGCTCATTTTCGCGGGCAATCACTTCTGGCTGCTTGCGGGCGCGTTCAGCGGTTTCCTGCTGGTAGCACCAGTCGTCGCGGTGGGCCTGTATGCCGTGAGCCGGGAGATCGCAGCCGGGCGGCCTGGCGGCTTCCGGACCGTGATCGATGCATGGATGAGCTGGCGCGGGAAGCTGCAGCATGACTGGCGGCTGGTCGTGTTCGGCTGCCTGTTGTGCCTCGCCGGAACGGGCTGGGTGCTGACCTCCGCTGCGCTGATCACCGCGCTGTCTCCCGAGGCCATCAACAGTCCGGCAGACTTCCTGCGGCATGTGGTGGCTTCCCGGGAGCACTACCTGTTCGAGCTCTGGATGTTGCTCGGCGGCGTGCTGGCCGCGCCGGTATTCGCCTCGAGCGTCATCACGCTGCCCTTATTGCTGGATCGCCAGGTGAGCGTGCTGCAGGCGGTGACAGTGAGTTGGCTGGCCGTGATCCGCAACCCGGCGGCGATGGCCTGCTGGGCCGCCCTGATCATGGTGCTGTCGCTGGCCGGCATGGCCTCGTTGCTGCTTGGATGTCTGGTCGTCGTGCCAGTGCTTGGACATGCGAGCTGGCACGCTTACCGGGATACGCTGGACGCTTCCCTCCTGCCGGAACGGGTGCGGAGGGATGGGTGATGGACGGAGAACTGTTCGGCTTCACGGAGCAGCAGATCTCCTGGTTCGGCCTCACCTTCGGGCTGGCGGCCTTTATGCTTTACATGTTGTTTATCATTGGCCAGATCGCCCACCAGTCGAAGGCCGGGCTGTTCGGCACCTTCGTGCTTTTCCTGGTGCTGGCGCTGGGGATACTGGGGTTCGTCGTCAAGCTCGTCATCCAGTGGGTGCTTGACATTTGAGGGCTTCACTTGGCTTTAGGGATCCAGGCACAGGAATGAACACCAAATACCGCAAGACGCTTCCCGGCACCGAGCTCGACTACTTCGACGCGCGTGCCGCGGTCGAGGCCATCCGGCCCGGCAGCTATGACAAGCTGCCCTACACCGCGAAGGTGCTGGCCGAGCAGCTGGTGCGCCGCTGCGAGCCGGACGGCCTGGCCGATTCCCTGCGACAGCTGGTCGAGCGCCGGCGCGACCTGGACTTCCCGTGGTATCCGGCCCGCGTGGTTTGCCACGACATCCTCGGGCAGACGGCGCTGGTGGACCTCGCCGGCTTGCGGGATGCGATCGCGGAGCAGGGCGGCGACCCCTCGCTGGTCAACCCGGTCGTGCCGACGCAGCTGATCGTGGACCACTCGCTGGCCGTGGAAGCCGCCGGCTTCGATCCGGACGCCTTCCGCAAGAATCGCGAAATCGAGGACCGGCGCAACGAGGACCGCTTCCACTTCATCGAGTGGACCAAGACCGCATTCAAGAACGTCGATGTGATTCCGGCCGGCAACGGCATCATGCACCAGATCAACCTGGAGAAGATGTCGCCGGTGATCCAGCTGCGCGATGGCATTGCCTTCCCGGACACCTGCGTCGGCACGGACTCGCACACGCCGCACATCGATTGTCTCGGCGTCATCGCCATCGGCGTCGGCGGACTGGAGGCCGAGACCGTGATGCTCGGCCATCCGTCGATGATGCGCCTGCCGGATATCGTCGGCGTGCGGCTGACCGGCCGGCGCCAGCCGGGCATCACCGCCACCGACATCGTGCTGGCGATCACCGAGTTCCTGCGCAAGGAACGCGTGGTCGGTGCCTGGCTGGAGTTCTTCGGCGACGGCGCGGCAAGCCTGTCGATCGGCGATCGCGCGACCATCTCCAACATGACGCCGGAATTCGGCGCGACGGCGGGCATGTTCTACATCGACGCGCAGACCATCGATTACCTGAAACTCACGGGACGCGAGCCCGAGCAGGTGGCGCTGGTGGAGCACTATGCGAAGACGACGGGCCTGTGGGCCGACCGGATGCGCGCAGCCCAGTATGAGCGCGTGCTGGAATTCGACCTGTCCACCGTGGCGCGCAACATGGCGGGGCCGTCGAACCCGCATCGCCGCCTGCCGACCGCGGCGCTGGCAGAGCGCGGCATCGCGGTGGGGCTCGACGCGGCCCGCGCCGAGGAAGCGCAGGGCCTGCTGCCGGACGGCGCCGTGATCATCGCCGCGATCACCTCCTGCACCAACACCTCGAACCCGCGCAACGTGGTGGCGGCCGCGCTGCTGGCCCGCAAGGCCAACGAGCTCGGGCTGGTCCGCAAGCCCTGGGTGAAGTCTTCCTTCGCGCCCGGCTCGAAGGTGGCCGAGCTGTATCTCAAGGAGGCCGGCCTGCTGGCGGAACTCGAGCGCCTGGGCTTCGGCATCGTCGCGTTCGCCTGCACGACCTGCAACGGCATGTCCGGGGCGCTCGACCCCGAGATCCAGCAGGAGATCATCGACCGCGACCTGTATGCGGTGGCGGTCCTGTCCGGCAATCGCAACTTCGACGGGCGCATTCACCCCTACGCCAAGCAGGCCTTCCTGGCGTCGCCGCCGCTGGTGGTGGCCTATGCGATCGCGGGCACGGTGCGCTTCGACATCGAACATGATGTGCTCGGCACGGACCCGCAGGGCCGGCCGGTGACACTGAAGGACATCTGGCCGTCCGACGAGGAAATCGACGCCATCGTTGCCGAGCACGTCAAGCCCGAGCAGTTCCGCAGGGTCTATATCCCGATGTTCGACCTCGGCAAGGTGGCGGAGGCCAAGAGTCCACTGTATGACTGGCGGCCGACATCCACATACATCCGCCGGCCGCCCTACTGGGAAGGGGCCCTGGCGGGGGAACGCGCGCTGCAGGGCATGCGCCCGCTGGCAGTGCTCGGCGACAACATCACCACCGACCACCTCTCGCCCTCGAACGCCATCCTGGCGAGCAGCGCGGCGGGCGAGTACCTGGCGAAGATGGGTCTCCCCGAAGAGGACTTCAATTCCTACGCCACTCATCGCGGCGACCACCTGACCGCGCAACGCGCCACTTTCGCGAACCCGAAGCTGGTCAACGAGATGGCCATCGTCGATGGCGCGGTGAAACAGGGCTCACTGGCGCGGGTCGAGCCCGACGGCGTGGTCATGCGCATGTGGGAGGCGATCGAGACCTACATGGAGCGCAAGCAGCCGCTGATCATCATCGCCGGCGCAGACTACGGCCAGGGCTCCTCGCGCGACTGGGCGGCCAAGGGCGTGCGCCTGGCGGGCGTGGAGGCGATCGTCGCGGAAGGCTTCGAGCGCATCCATCGCACCAACCTGGTCGGCATGGGCGTGCTGCCGCTGCAGTTCAAGGCCGGCGAAACCCGCAAGACCTGGGGCATCGACGGCACCGAGACCTATGACGTCGAGGGCGAGATCGCGCCGGGTGCCGAGCTTGCGCTGGTCATTCGCCGCAGCAACGGCGAGACGGTCCGCGCGCCGGTGACCTGCCGACTGGATACCGCGGCCGAGGTGCGTGTCTACGAGGCCGGCGGCGTGCTGCAGCGCTTTGCGCAGAACTTCCTGGAGTCGGCGGCATGAGCCATGTCCCGCAGGTCCGGATCCCGGCCACCTACATGCGCGGCGGCACCTCCAAGGGCGTGTTCTTCAAGCTCACGGACCTGCCAGAGGCGGCGCAGGCGCCGGGCCCGGCGCGCGACAAGCTGCTGCTGCGGGTCATCGGCAGCCCGGATCCTTATGGCAAGCACACCGACGGCATGGGTGGCGCAACCTCCAGCACCAGCAAGTCGGTGATCCTCAGCAGGAGCGCGCGGCCCGATCACGACGTGGATTACCTGTTCGGGCAGGTGTCGATCGACAAGCCCTTCGTGGACTGGAGCGGCAACTGCGGCAACCTGAGCGCGGCGGTGGGCTCGTTCGCCATTAGCAACGGCCTGGTCGACCCGGCCCGCGTGCCGGCTGACGGCACGGCGGTGGTGCGCATCTGGCAGCAGAACATCGGCAAGACCATCATCGCCCGCGTTCCGATGGCGCAGGGCACGGTGAAGGAGACCGGTGATTTCGAGCTGGACGGGGTGACCTTCCCAGCCGCCGAAGTGCAGGTCGAGTTCATCAGCCCGGTGGACGACACGGGCGCCATGTTTCCCACCGGCAGACTCGTCGATGAACTCGAGGTCCCGGGCGCCGGCCGCTTTTCGGCGACGATGATCAACGCCGGTATCCCGACCGTGTTCCTGAATGCCGCCGATCTCGGTTACACCGGCTGCGAGCTGCAGGAGGCCATCAACGGCGACCCCGGGGCGCTGGCGATGTTCGAGACGCTGCGCGCCCACGGCGCGGTCAGGATGGGCCTGATCAGCGACATCGCCGAGGCGGCTGCACGCCAGCATACCCCGAAGGTAGCCTTCGTCGCCCCGCCCAGGAGCTACACGGCCTCGAGTGGCAAGTCCATTAGCGCCGAATCCATCGACCTGAACGTGCGCGCGCTGTCGATGGGCAAGCTGCACCACGCCATGATGGGCACCGCCGCAGTGGCCATTGGCACCGCGGCGGCGATTCCCGGCACCCTGGTCAATCTCGCGGCCGGCGGCGGCGAGCGCAATGTCGTGACCTTCGGCCACCCGTCCGGCACGCTCAAGGTCGGCGCGGCTGCCAGCCAGGTCGGCGGCCAGTGGAAGGTAGAGAAGGTCGTCATGAGTCGCAGCGCGCGGGTGCTGATGGAAGGCTGGGTGCGCGTGCCCGGCGATTGTTTCTAGGCCTGCGTGAAGCTCATTCGCCAGCGGCTGCTGCGCCTCAGCGCAATTCCCGACGACCTCGATGAGGTCATCCGCATCGATGTGCGCAAGGAGGCGGACCCGGCGGCGGTCGGACTGCGCCGGGCCGATGTGGAGCGGATCTGGGACGAGGTCATCAAGGTCTACCGCACCGGCGTGCACCCGGCCATCACCATCCATCTCCGCCACCGCGGCAAGACCATCATGGCGCGCAGCATCGGCCATGCGCGCGGCAATGGCCCGAGCGACGGGCCGGACACTCCCCGGCTGATCGCGCGCCCGGACACGCCGATGTGCCTGTTCTCCGCCTCGAAGGCCGTAACCGCGCTGCTGATGCACATGCTTGCCGAGGAGGGCCTCGTCGACCTGGCGCGCCCGGTGACCTTCTACGCGCCGGAATTCGGGCGCAAGGGCAAGGAACACATCACGCTCAGCCAGATTCTCTCCCACCGCGGCGGCATCCCCGGCCTGCGCAGAGATGCGCCGCTGGAAGTGCTGTGGGATGAAGACCAGACCTGGGCGCTGCTATGCGACGCCGAGCCGATCATCGCCGACGGCTCGAAGCTCGCGTACCACGCCATCACCGGCGGCTTCGTGCTGGGGCGCGTGCTGCGCACGGTCACCGGCGGTGACCTGAACGCCTATATCGACCGCAAGATTCGCCGGCCGATGGGGATGAAATACTTCAGCTACGGTGTCCGGCCCGAGCAGCGTGGCGAGCTGGCATGGAACTATGCCACCGGCCCGCGGCAGGGGCCGGTACTCGGGGCCCTGATCAGGCGTGCGCTGGGCACCGACATGGAGGCCATCGAGAAGATCAGCAACGACCCACGTTTCGACGCGGCGATCATTCCGGCCGGCAACCTGGTGGGCAACGCGGAGGAAGTGTCGGCGTTCTTCCAGATGATGCTCGACGGCGGACTATGGCGGCGCAAGCGCATATGTGCGCAGAGCACCATCGCCGGCGCGGTCCGCGAGGTTGGTTCGCGCAGCTTCGATCGGACGCTGCTGCTGCCGATGCGTTACAGCGCCGGCATGATGCTGGGCGACGAGCCCTTCGGCCTGTGGGGGCCGCACAGCCGCGAGGCGTTCGGGCACGTCGGGTTGATCAACAAGTTCGCGTGGGCGGATCCGCCACGGCAGTTGTCCGCGGCAATCCTGACCTCGGGGATGCTGCTGGTTGCGCATCACCTGGTGCCGGTCGGCAGGCTGGTCCGTACCATCGCACAGTGCGTGCCCCGCCGGTTAAACGGTCAGGAATAGAACAGCCTTGAGCCGACCGGGTCAAGGCGTGGCAATGTTGAACATCGGGTCGAAGGTGACGATGTTCGACACGATCGCGCCGAACGCCTGCAGGTCCCCGTCGAACTCGAGCAGGCCGGCCTGCGCCAGTTCCGGCACCGTCTTGCCCTGCAACAGCATTGCCAGGAACGCCTGGCGGGTCAGCCTGAGCGTGAGGTCGGGGTTCTCGAGCACGCGGCCCCGGGTGTTGTTGAGCACAGAGTTCGACAGCTCCAGCGCCCAGGTCTCGTTGCTGTCGGTGAACACCATGCTGATCGCCGCGTCGAGGCCGTCCGTCTTCTCGTGGTCCAGCCGCAGCGCGATGAAATCGAACAACAGCTCGTTGGACATGCCGCGGACGGTGTCGGGGTTGGCGGTGCTGAGGTCGAACTTCCGCGGGCCGTTGCGTAGTTCGAAGGCGGCCATCAGGTAGGCGTTGCGCCAGGGGGCCGACTCGGCCTGGTAGCCCAACTGTTCCAGAGCGTCGGCCTGCAGGGTGCGCGCCGCGGCGCTGGCCGGGTTGGCGAACACCGCGTGGTTCAGCAGCTCGACCGTCCAGCGATAGTCCCCCTCGGCGAAAGCCTGGCGCCCCAGCGCCAGCACCGCGGCTTCGCCGCCCAGCGCGGCGACGTAGCGCCGGGCGACGTCGGCCCGCGGCAGCGGGTCGAGCGTGGCCGGGTTGCCGTCATAGAAGCCGAGGTAGAAGTCGTACACGGCGCGCATGTTGTGGCTGAGCGTGCCGTAGTAGCCGCGGGAGCTCGCATCCGCGGCCAGGGCGCGGGGGAAGAACGCCGCGTTGCCGATCTCGCTCTTGGCCTGGCCCTGGTTGGCGAGGTGCAGCGCCCGGTCGTGGATGAAGCGGTACGTGTCGCGCTGGTTGGCGAGGAAGCGGCGGATCTCGTCCCGGCCCCATTCCGGCCAGAAGTGCACGCCCATGGCGATTTCCGCGTCGGGGAACAGGTCCAGCGTCTCGTTGAGGACCTTGCTCCACTGCAGCGCATCGCGGACCTTGGCGCCGCGGATGGTGTAGACGTTGTGCATCAGCCGGTTCGCCACCTCCGACACGCACAGCACCTTCCTGTCGGGGAAATAGAGCATCATCTCCGACGGCGCCTCGGTGCCGTGCGCCATCTGGAACTGGATGCGCACGCCGTCGATGATCAGCTCTTCGCAGGTACGCGTGACATAGTGAGTCGGCGGGATCAGCCCGGGCGTGCCATTGCTCAGCGACAGGCCGAGCCCGGTGCCGACCGAGCCCTGCGGGTCCAGCGGCAGCGCGACGCCGTACATGTACT
>CAYWYS010000001.1:0-209416 GCA_964462675.1 uncultured Thioalkalivibrio sp. | reverse complement strand
AGGCACTGGATCGCACCGTGCCGGTGCTGCCGCTGTCGCCGGGACGTATTGAGCGCCATGGCTTCGAGTACTACCGCCACGGCACGCTGTCGTTGTACGCGGCCTTCAACACCCGCACCGGCGAGGTGCTCGGCAAGACCGCTGCGCGCCACACCTCCGCTGAGTTCGTCGCCTTCCTCACCGACATCGTGGCCAACCAGCCCGCCGGGCAGGAAATTCACGTGATTGCCGATAACCTGTCGGCGCACAAGACCAAGGCGGTACAGGCGTTCCTCGACGAACATCGCAACGTCCATATGCATTACACCCCGACCTACTCATCGTGGCTCAACCAGGTCGAACTGTGGTTCGGCAAGATCGAACGTGACGTCATCGCCCGCGGCATCTTCACCTCCACCAACGACCTGCACCGCAAGCTGATGCGCTACATCCGCCACTACAACAAAGCGCCCAAACCAGTGAAATGGAAATACGCCAATCCGGCTCGACGACTTAGTACACAATCAGTTGTTACAGGCCACTAGCCCGATTTCAGTGCAGTTCGCAGTCCAGCGGCGCGCTTTGCTCCTCGCCGCCCAGCGCGACGTTGACGGCCTCGCCGACACAATGCGGGCAGATAGTCAGGTACAGGCCCTGGTCGTCGACGTTGATCTCGAAGCTCACCGAGTGCTCGCCGACGAAAATATCGAGCTGGCCGTCGTCCTGCAGTTCCTTGATCGCCTCGGCGACCTGCTTCCAGCGCGTCATGTCAGTCCCCCGCTGCCAAGGTGGCTTGCCGGCCCAGTGCCGTCCCCTACTCGATGCTGATGACCTTGATCTTGAAGCGCAGCGTCTCGCCCGCCAGCGGGTGGTTCAGGTCGACGACCGCGCTTTCCTCGTTGATCTCCGTGACCTTTGCGTGGATCGGCTCGCCACCCGGCCCTTGGCCGACCAACCGGGCGCCCACGTGACGCGCGTCCTCCGGAATAATGTCCAGCGGCACGGTCTGGAAGCCCTCGTGCTGGACGCTGCCGTAACCCTCGTCCGGGGTCAGCATGACTTCGCGGGTCTCGTCTTCCTTCATTCCGGCCAGCTTGGCTTCCAGCGCGGGCAGCAGCATCTGCTCGCCCTGGACGTAGACCAGCGGCTCGCCCCCGACATTGGTATCCGCCGTGGAGCCATCGGCGAGCATGAGAACGTATTCGATGCTGACGGTGCTGCCGTCCTGGACCACGGACGCGTCCTCCTGCGCCTGGAGCGGCGCCATGAATGTGAAAGTCAATGCCGCCAGCGCGGCGATCGGCGCATTACGCAAGGGGTGTTCCTCCGGAAAAAACGGGCGGGGTGAACGCGCAAGTTTATCACAGCCGCCGGCCGGTTCAGGGGCGGACCTGTCCTGACCCGCATACCTGGTACTTGTAGCTGGTCAATTGCTCGGCGCCGACCGGGCCGCGGGCGTGGATCCGCCCGGTGGAAATCCCGATCTCGGCACCCATCCCGAACTCCCCGCCGTCGGCAAACTGGGTCGAGGCATTGTGCAGCACGATCGCGCTGTCGACCTCGCCCAGGAACCGCGCCGCACTCGCCGGATCAGCCGTGACGATCGATTCCGTATGGCCGGTGCCATATTCGCCGATGTGACGGATCGCCTCGCCGACGCCATCCACCACCCGCAGCGAAATCACGGCATCCAGATACTCGGTGCGCCAGTCGGCCTCGACCGCCGGCGTCACGCGCGGGTTCGCCGCCTGCGCCTCGGCATCGCCGCGGATTTCGCAGCCGGCGTCGAGCAAGGCGGTGATCAGCGGCCCAAGGTGCGTGCCGGCACAGGCGCGGTCGACCAGCAGCGTCTCGGCGGCGCCGCAGATCCCGGTGCGGCGCATCTTGGAGTTGAGCACGATCCGCCGGGCCATCTCCAGGTCGGCGGCCCGATCGACGTAGACGTGGCAGATGCCCTCGAGATGGCCGATCACCGGCACGCGCGCGTCGCGCTGCACGCGCTCGACCAGGCTGCGCCCGCCGCGCGGCACGACGACGTCGATACAGCCATCGAGCCCGCCGAGCAGCGCGCCGACCGCGGCGCGCTCGCGCGTGGGCACCATCTGCACGGCGTCGCGCGGCAGCCCCGCAGCGGCAAGCGCAGCGGCGAGGCAGGCGTGGATCGCGCGGCTCGAGGCAAAACTCTCCGAGCCGCCACGCAGGATCACCGCATTGCCGGATTTCAGGCACAACGCGCCGGCATCGGCGGTGACGTTCGGGCGGCTTTCGTAAATGATGCCGATGACGCCGAGCGGCACGCTGACGCGCCGGATCAGCAGCCCGTTCGGGCGTGTCGACTCGGCGAGCACGCGGCCGAGCGGGTCCGGCAGCGCCCTGACCTCCTCGACGCCGCGTGCCATCGCCTCGACGCGCGCCTCGTCCAGCCGGAGCCGGTCGAGCAGCGCAGCCGGCAGATCGCGCGCCGTGGCAGCCGCAATATCCTCCTCATTGGCCGCGAGAATCTGTTTCGCGCGCTCGCGCAACAGCGCGGCAGCGCCGGCCAGCGCCGCGTCCCGCGCGCCGCCAGGGACCCGCGCGAGCAGCGCGGCCGCCGCGCGCGCCTGGCGCCCGATCGCCGCCATCAGTCGCTCGACGTCCTGCTCCGACTCCCGCGCCATCAAGTCAACCATGCGGTGTCACCATCGCGAGATCGTTCCTGTGCACCAGTTCCTCGCGGCCACGATAACCCAGCACGGCTTCGATCTCGCTGCTGCGCAGGCCGGTGATCCGTGCCGCATCCGCGGCGCCGTACGCCGACAGTCCGCGGCCCAGGATGATGCCGCGCGTATTGCGGATCAGCACGGCATCGCCGCGCTCGAACTCGCCGCTGACGCGCAGCACACCGGCGGGCAACAGGCTCTTGCCAGCCGCCAGCGCGGCCGCCGCGCCGTCATCGACGAAGATTTCGCCGCGCGGCTGCAGCGATCCAGCGATCCATTGCTTGCGCACGCGCGCCGGGCTGAGCGAGGCAATGAACCAGGTACACCTCGCGCCATCCTCGACGGCCTGCACCGGGTGCCGCACACGCCCCGACGCGATCACCATGTGGCAGCCGGCCGCGAGCGCGATGCGGCCGGCAGCAAGCTTCGTGACCATGCCGCCGGAGCCGACGTCGGTCGCGGCCTCACCGGCCATCGCCTCGATCTCGGGTGTGACGGCACGCACTTCCGCGACCAGCTCTGCCGCGGGATCGCGCGACGGATCGGCGGTGTGCAGCCCGTCGGTGTCGGACAGCAGCAGCAGGCAATCCGCGCCCACCATCTGGGCAACGCGCGCGGCGAGCCGGTCGTTGTCGCCGTAGCGGATCTCCTCAGTGGCGACCGTGTCGTTCTCGTTGATGACCGGCACCGCGCCGAGCGCCAGCAGCGTCTCGAGCGTGCTGCGCGCGTTCAGGTAGCGGCGCCGCTGCTCGGTGTCACCGAGCGTCAGCAGAACCTGGGCGACGGGAATCTCGTGTTGGCCGAGCGCCTCCTGCCAGGCATGGGCGAGCCTGATCTGGCCCGCCGCGGCCGCAGCCTGGCTCTCCTCGAGCCGCAGCGTGCCGTGACGCAGGCCGAGATGCCGGCGGCCGAGCGCGATGGCGCCCGAGGACACGACCAGCACCTCCTGGCCACGCTTGCGCAAGCGCGCGATGTCGGCGACGAGGTCTGCAAACCACGGCGCGTCCAGCCGCCCGCTGGCGCGGTCCACGAGCAGGGCGGAGCCGATCTTGACGACGACTCGCCTGGCCGCTGCGATGCGGTTCACCGGCAACTGGCTGGTGTTGGTGTTCATCCCTGCCGAGAGCATGAACGGTGCGACGCATCCTGTGAAGCCTGGACGATGGGCTACCCCGCCGCCAGCGCCATCGGCCGCGCCAGCGCGCGCGCCGCCCGGTCCAGCGCCGCACCGAGGTCCGCGGCCAGGTCCGTGGCATCCTCGATGCCCACCGACAGGCGCAACAGGCTGTCACCGAGCCCCGCCACGCGTCGTGCCTCCGGGTCCATTGCCGCATGGGTCATCGAGGCCGGGTGCGCAACCAGGCTCTCGACGCCACCGAGCGACTCGGCGAGGAAGAAATGCGCCAGCCCGTCGAGGAACGCGGCGACGGCCTCCTCGCCGCCGTCCAGCTCGAAGCTGATCATGCCGCCGAAGCCCGTCTGCTGGCGCGCGGCGATCTCGTGGCCTGGGTGGCTCTCGAGGCCCGGGTAGTAGACCTGGGTCACGGCCGGATGGGCACAGAGCAGCTCGACGAGCACGGCGGCGTTCTCGGCATGCGCGCGCAGGCGGGCCGGCAGCGTGCGGATGCCTCGCAGCGTCAGGAAACTGTCGAACGGCGCGCCCGTCAGGCCCAGGCAGTTGGCCCACCAGTCGAGCTTTTCGTGCAGCTCGGCTGTCCTGGCGACGACCGCGCCACCGACGACATCGCTGTGGCCGTTCAGGTACTTGGTGGTCGAGTGCAGCACGATGTCGGCGCCGAACGCGATTGGCGTCTGCCAGCCCGGCGACAGGAAGGTGTTGTCGGCGACCAGCAGCGTGCCGGCGGCGCGGCACAGCTCCGCGACAGCCGCCAGGTCGGTAATCCTGAGCAGCGGGTTGCTCGGCGTCTCGACCAGCACCATGCCCGGCCGCCTGGCGAACGCCGCCGCCAGGGCCCGCGGGTCCGTCTGGTCGACGAACTCGATCCGGAAATGGCCGCGCGCCGCGAGCGACGACAGCAGCCGATGCGTGCCCCCATAGCAGTCGTGCGGTGCCACCAGCAGGTCGTCGGGGCCGAGCAGTTGGCAGACCAGCGTGATCGCCGCCATGCCGGAGCAGGTCACTACCGTGCCCGCGCCGCCCTCGAGCGACGCCAGCGCCTCGCCGAGGGCGTCGCGCGTCGGGTTGCCGGAGCGCGTGTAATCGTAGCGGCGCTTCTTGCCGTAGCCCTCGAAGGTGAAGTTCGAGCTCAGGTGGATCGGCGGCACGACCGCGCCATGCTCGGCGTCTTGGCCAAGACCGGTGCGTACGGCCCGTGTGGGCAGGGCGGGTGTCTTCATCTGCTCTCCTCCGTCGGGCTCCATTGCGGGAGCGGGTTGCGCCTATCGGGCGCCCTGCGGAGGACGTCGGGGGAGGTCACCGGGCCCAACACGCCGCCGTCAACGGCGGGGCTGCCCGGCAACTCATCTCCCGGCGAACGGTCGGCTGGCGCCGGGTCGTTCCCCGCAGGACTTGGCACCGTTACGGAGTGGTTAGCTCCGCAGGTTGCCCCGGCATCAAAGGGCCTGTCCCTCCGCCGGTCTCGATGAGTGCGTACTGTCGCCAACTTTTACACGATCTTGCGGATCAGGCAATGGCCCGCTCCGCCGATGCATCAATCAGGGCCGACGCGATCGCGTCGGCCACTTGTCTGGTGGTGGCGCCGGGCGCGTCGTGCCCGACGACGTCGGCCGTGCCGATGCCGCGCGCGACCGTGGCCCAGGTCGCCCGCTCGACGGCGGCTGCCTCGGCCTCGAGGCGGAGCGAATGACGCAGCAGCATCGCCGCGCTGAGGATCGCACCGCAGGGATTCGCGATCCCGCGACCGGCAATGTCCGGCGCCGAGCCGTGAATCGGTTCGTACAGGCCGGGGCCCGCATCCGCCAGCGACGCCGACGGCAGCATGCCGATCGAGCCGGTGATCACCGAGGCCTCGTCGGTCAGGATATCGCCGAACATGTTCTCGGTGACGACCACGTCGAAGCGCCGCGGCTCCTGGATCAGCTGCATCGCCGACGCGTCCACCAGTGCGTGCTCGAGGCGGATATCCGGGAACTCCTCGCGCGCGATGCGCGTCGCGGTCTCGCGCCACAGCCGCGAGGTCTCGAGCACGTTGGCCTTGTCGACCGAGGTGACGATGCCGCGTCGCTGGCGCGCCAGCCGGCACGCGAGGCGCACGACGCGCTCGATCTCGGCACGGCTGTAGCTGCACAGGTCGGACGCGGCAGTGGCGCTGCGCGTCTTGTCGCCGAAGTAGATGCCACCGGTCAGCTCGCGCACGAACAGGATGTCGACGCCCTCGAGCAAGTGCTCCTTCAGCGGCGAGGCCGCGTACAGCGCCGAGTGGGTCATGATCGGCCGCAGGTTGGCGAACACGCCGAGGGCGCGGCGCAGCGCCAACAGGCCCTGCTCCGGCCGCACCGGCGCGGACGGGTCCGACCACTGCGGCCCGCCCACCGCGCCGAGCAGCACGGCATTCGCGCCGCTGCATGCCGCCAGCGTGTCGGCAGGCAGGGGTTCTCCCGTGGCGTCGATGGCGCAACCGCCGATCAGGGCCTCGCGGAACTCGAAGCGGTGGCCGAAGCCCCGCGCGACCGCCTCCAGCACGATGCGCGCGCCGGCCGTGACCTCGGGGCCGATGCCGTCGCCGGGCAGCAGCGTGATCAGGCCGCGCACGAGCGGGCCTCCTCGAACCGGCGGATGTCGTCCGCGCGGCTCAGCAGCCAGCCGAGCGGATCGACGCCGTGCAGCATGCAGTGGCGCGCGAAGGGCTCGACCTCGAACGAGGCGACGCGTCCGTCGGGCAGAGACACCTCGCAGCTGCGCAGGTCGATGCTGATCTCGGCGCCCGGGTGCTCGATCAGCCAAGCATGGGACGCCGGGTCGAGCACGACCGGCAACAGGCCGTTGCGCTGGGCGTTGCTGCGGAAGATGTCGGCGATCTCGGTGCTGATCACGGCGCGGAAGCCGTAATCGAGCAACGCCCACGGCGCATGCTCGCGCGAGGAGCCGCAGCCGAAATTGCGGCCCGCGACCAGGATCCTCGCGCCGGCCGCTTCGGGGCGGTTCAGCACGAAGTCCTCGCGCGGCGCGTTATGGGCGTCGCGCCGCCAATCGGCAAACAGGTGGCGGCCGAGACCGCTGCTCTGGGTCGTCGTCAGGAAGCGCGCCGGAATGATCTGGTCGGTATCGACGTTGTCGACCGGCAGCACCGCGGTGCGCGAGCTCAGCACGGAAAACGGCTCGATCATGCGATACGCCTCTCAGCCTCGAGCAAGGGCCGGGGATCGGCGACCACGCCGGCAATCGCCGAGGCTGCGGCCGTCGCCGGGCTGGCCAGCAGCGTGCGCGCGCCCTGCCCCTGGCGCCCCTCGAAATTGCGATTGCTGGTGCTGACGACATACTGGCCCGCGGCGGCGCGGTCGCCGTTCATCGCGATGCACAGCGAGCAGCCCGACTGGTGCCACTCGGCGCCGGCCTCGATGAACACGCGGTCGAGTCCCTCGGCCTCGGCCTGCAGCCTGATCTGCTGGCTGCCCGGCACGACCAGCGCGCGCACGCCGCGCGCTACCCGCCGACCGCGCAGCAGCGCCGCCGCCGCGCGCAGATCGCCGAGGCGCGAGTTCGTGCAACTGCCGATGAACACCAGCTGCACCGGCTGGCCGGCAATCGGCATGCCCGGCTGCAAGCCCATGTAGTCCAGCGCCTTGCGATGCCCGGCGCCGACCGGCTCCGGAATCCGCCCGCTGACCGGCATGACCATGCCCGGGTCGGTGCCCCAGGTGATCTGCGGCTCGAGCCGCGACACATCGACGGTCACGCGCCGATCGTAGTCGGCGTCCGGGTCGGACTTCAGCCCGCGCCAGTCGGCGACCGCCTGCTCCCAGGCAGCGCCCGTCGGCGCCATCGCGCGGCCGGCGAGGTACTCGAAGGTGGTGTCGTCCGGCGCCACCATGCCGGCGCGCGCGCCCGCCTCGATCGCCATGTTGCACAGGGTCATGCGCTCGTCCATCGTCATCGCGGCGACCGCCGCGCCGCGAAACTCGATGACGTGCCCGGTGCCGCCGCCGGCGCCGATCCTGCCGATCACCGCGAGGATCACGTCCTTCGCGCTCACGCCCGGCTGCAGGCGGCCGGCGATTTCCACGAGCAGCGTCTTCGGCCGCCGCTGCAGCAGGCACTGCGTCGCCAGCACATGGCCGACCTCGGTCGTGCCGATGCCGAAGGCCAACGCGCCGAACGCGCCATGGGTCGTCGTGTGGCTGTCGCCGCAGACGATGGTCATGCCCGGCTGCGTGGCACCGAGCTCCGGGCCGATGACGTGCACAATGCCGCGCCGCGAACTGTTGACGCCGAACAGGCGCACGCCGGCCTTGCCGCAGTTCTCACCGAGCGTCCGCACCTGGTGGCGCGCCGCCGGATCCATGTCGCCCAGGCCGCCCGCCCAGCTGGCGGCGGCAGTGGGCACCGAGTGGTCCACCGTGGCGAGCGTGCGCTCGGGCCGGCGCACCGCGAGGCCGCGCTCCCTGAGCGTCGCAAAGGCCTGCGGTGATGTGACCTCGTGCACCAGGTGCAGGTCGATGTACAACACCGCGGGCGTCTCGGCCGTCTCCGGCACGACCACGTGCCGGTCCCAGACCTTCTGGAACAGCGTGCGCGGCGTGCTCATACCGCAACCGAAGCCACTGGCGCGACAGCCGTCTCGAGCGGCTGCAGCCAGCCCCATTCGTCGCGGGTCTTGCCGGAGAACAGGCCGAAGAAACGCTCCTGGATCACCTCGGTGACGGGACCGCAGGAGCCGCCGCCGATCTGGATGCGGTCCACCGAGCGCACCGGCGTGACTTCAGCCGCCGTGCCGGTAAAAAACACCTCGTCGGCGAAATACAGCATCTCGCGCGGCATCGGCTGCTCGTGGACCTCGAAGCCCGCGGCGCGCGCCAGGGTGATGATCGTGTCACGGGTGATGCCGGCCAGGATCGAGCAGGCAGCCGGCGGCGTGTAGAGCCTGCCATCCTTGACGACGAAGATGTTCTCGCCGGCGCCCTCGCCGACCAAGCCGTCGGTCGTCAGGCCGATGCCCTCGGCATACCCATGGCGCTTCGCTTCCATGCTGATCAGCTGGCTGGACAGATACCCGCCGGCGGCCTTGGCCCCGGTGGGGATCGTGTTCGGCGCAACCCGCTGCCATGACGATACGCACACGTCGACGCCGTTCTTCAAGCCCTCGGCGCCGAGGTAGGCGCCCCACTCGAGCGCCGCGATCGCGACCTCGACGGGCGAGTCGGCCGGCGGGGTCACGCCGAGGCCGGAAAAGCCTCGGAACGCCACCGGCCGGATATAGGCGCCGTTGTCGAGCCCGTTGGCCAGCACGGCCTCGTTGCATGCGGCTGCGATTTCCTGCGGGCTGAATGGGATCGCGAGCCGGTACAGCTTGGCCGAGTTGAACAGCCGCGAGATATGCTCGCGCAGCCGGAACGACCGCGAGCCGGTCGGCGTGCGATACACCCGTACCCCCTCGAAGACTGACGAACCGTAGTGCAGCGCATGCGACAGCACGTGCACGGTCGCGCTCTCACCGGGGACCAGCCTGCCGTTTTGCCAGATGTAGCGGGGAAACTTGGGCGCCACTTGAATACTCCGTTAGCTTTGCGGTGATGAATGTCGAGTTCAGGCGGCCGCGTCTGCGCCCTGCCGGATGCAGATCCGGTTGACCGCCTGCAGGAACGCCAGCGCACTGGCCTGGATGATGTCGGTGTCGAAGCCCTTGCCTTGCCAGACGCGCCCGCCGTGCGCGACCGTCACGACGGCCTCGCCCTGGGCATCCTCGCCGACCGTGACATTGCGGATGTCGAAGCTCTTGAGCTCCACCGAAATCCCGGTGCCGCGCTCGATCGCGCGGAAAGCCGCCTCGACCGGGCCGTCGCCGCTGGCCGATTCGCGGCATAGCTGTCCGCCGGCATGGGCCAGCTCGACCTCGGCGAAAGCGCGCGGGCTCTCGCCGGAGCGAATCCGCAGCGCCGTGAGGCACCATGGCCCGGTGCCCGCATCGTCGGAGCGCAATACCAGCGCCTCGATGTCCGCGTCGAAGATTTCCTTCTTGCGGTCGGCCAGCGTCTTGAACGCGACGAAGGCGCGATCGAGTTCGGACTCGTCCAGCGCCAGCCCGAGCGCCTCGACCCGGCTGCGGAACGCATGCCGGCCGCTGTGCTTGCCCAGCACCAGCCGGCTGCCGCCGAGCCCGACGTCCTCGGGGCGCATGATCTCGTAGGTTTCCTGGTTGCGCAGCATGCCGTGCTGGTGAATCCCGGCCTCGTGCGCGAAGGCGTTCTCGCCGACGATCGCCTTGTTGCGCGGCACGGCCACGCCGGTGACCGCCGCAACGAGGCGGCTGGTCGGCGCCAGGCGGCGCGTATCCACCGAGGTGCTGACCGACAGGCGGTCGGCACGCGTGCGCACCGCCATGACGATCTCCTCGAGCGCGCAGTTGCCGGCCCGCTCGCCGATGCCGTTGATGGTGCATTCCACCTGGCGCGCGCCGGCCTGCACGGCCGCGAGGCTGTTGGCAACCGCCATTCCCAGGTCGTCGTGGCAATGCACGCTGATGACGGCCCGGCCGATGTTCGGCACATGCTCGCGCAGGTAGGCGATGCGCTCGGCAAACTCGGCCGGCACCGCGTAGCCGACGGTGTCCGGAATGTTGACCGTCGTCGCGCCGGCCTCGATGACGGCCTCGATGACCTCTGCGAGGTAATCCTGCTCGGTGCGCGCCGCGTCCTCCGCCGAGAACTCGACGTCCTCGCACAGCGTGCGCGCCGCGCGCACACCCTCGACGGCGCGCCGCAGCACTTCCTCCCGGCTCAGCCCGAGCTTGAACTGGCGGTGAATCGGGCTGGTCGCGATGAACACGTGCAGCCGCGGCCGCTCGGCCTCGCGCAGTGCCTGCCAGGCACGCTCGATGTCATTGCCGCCGCAACGCGCCAGGCCGCAGATGATCGGGCCGCGAATCTCGCGCGCAATCAGCCGCACCGATTCGAAGTCGCCGTCCGAGGCCGCCGGGAAGCCGGCCTCGATGACGTCGACGCCCAGCTCGGCGAGCGCCCGCGCGACGCGCAGCTTCTCGCGGTCGGTCATGCTGCAGCCCGGCGCCTGTTCGCCGTCGCGCAGCGTCGTGTCGAATATGATCAGCCGCCCGATGTCAGTATCCATAGGACAGCTCGCTGATCGGGAAGTACGGCATCGCCTGCGGCTGGTGCCGCGGCCGGTCGCCGGCCAGCGCGCTGATCAGCGTCGCCGTGTCGATGTTGCCGCCGGTCAGCACCGCGGCCACGCGCTGCCCGAGGAACGATTCGCCATGCCTGATCGCGCCGGCCAGCGCCGCCGCTGCGGCGCCCTCGGCCATCTGGTGCAGGATCTCCACATAGGTGCGGATGGCGCCCTGGATCTCGCGCTCCGACACCAGCACCATGCCGTCGAGCAACGGCCTCAGGATCGCCAGCGTTTCATCGACCGGCACGCGCACTGCGAGGCCGTCCGCAAGGGTTTCGGTCGCTGCGAACGGGCGGTGCTCGCCGGTATGCCACGCGTGGTGCATGGCAGGGGCGTTCTCCGCGGACACGCCAATGACGCGGGTCGTCGGGCTCAGCGCCTTGATGGCGACCGCCATCCCCGCCGCGATGCTGCCGCCGCCGACGGGGATGAACACCGCGTCGAGGCGTCCGTCCGCCTGCGCCAGCATCTCCAGCGCGATCGTGCCGAAACCAGCCACCAGGTCGAGCTCGCGTGCGGCGTGCACCAGGCGTGCGCCGGTCCGCTCCGCATGCTCCTCGGCCGCGATCATGGCGGCGTCGAAGTCATGGCCGACCTCGATGACATGCGCGCCCAGCGCCGTCATCGCGGCGTTCTTGACGACGCTGTTGCCGCGCGGCACGAAAATCGTGCAGCGGGCGCGATGCATCCGCGCCGCGTAGGCGATCGCCTGGCCGTGGTTGCCCCGGGTCGCTGTCACCAGGCCGCGGGCGCGGTCGGCCGCCGGCATGTTGGCCAGCAGGTTCAGCGCGCCGCGAATCTTGAATGAGCCGATGCTATGCGCGTTCTCGAGCTTGATGAACAGCTCGCAACCCACGCGCTGGCTCAACAGCGGGTGGCTGACGAGCGGCGTCGGCGCCAGGTGTTCCCGCACGACCAGCATCGCCCGCTCGACATCGTCCAGCGTGACGGCCAGGTCCTGGGCGCCCGTCCGCGGCGCAATGGCCGACAGCGAAGGTCCCTGCGTCGCAGCCGTCTCTACCATGTCCATCACCGTTGCCTTGTTGCTCAGCATGCGACGCTCTCCTTCATCGCCGTCGCCTGCTCGCCGGCCGTGAGGCAGGCCACGCTGCGCACGTCGTAGAGTTTCTCGATCTGCCGCGCCAGGATGTCGACGGAGCGACCGGCCGAATGCAGGTGGACCGTGATCTCCACCTGCTGGCTGGCATCGTCGGAGTGGGCGTTCATCGCAGTCACCGCGAAGCCGCGGCGCTCGATGAGTCCAAGCAGCCGAATGAGCGCGCCTTCGACTTTATGTATGTTCATTCGCAGCGTGTGGTTCATGCGCTCAGCTCCTCCATCATGACGTCGTTGCTCTGGCCCGGCGGCACCAGCGGCCAGACATTGCTCTTGGGATCGATGCAGACATGGGCCAGCAGCGGCCCCTCGGTGCTCAGCAGCCGGCGGATCGCGCCGTCCACCTCGTCGCGCCGCGTGATACGGAAGCCCGGGATGCCGAAGGACCGCGCAACTTCGACGAAGTCCGGGTTGTCCGACAGGTCGACCTCGCTGTAGCGCTCGGCGTGAAACAGCTGCTGCCACTGCCGCACCATGCCCAGCGAGGAGTTGTCCACCAGCAGGATCTTCAGGTCGAGGCTGTAGCGGCGAATGGTCGCCAGCTCCTGGATATTCATCATGATCGAGCCGTCGCCGGACACGGTGACCACGCGCTTGCCGGGCAGCGCCAGGCAGGCGCCAATGCCGGCCGGCACGCCGTAGCCCATCGTGCCCAGTCCGGCGCTCGTCAGGTGCTGCTCCGGCCGGTTGAAATGGCAGTGCTGCGCGACCCACATCTGGTGCTGGCCGACATCGCAGGCGATCGTCAGATCGGGCGCGGCGTCGCTCAGCTTGCGCAGCATGTGCGGCACGTAGATGTACTCGCCGGGCGCGTCGTAGCGCCACGCGTGCTCGGCCTTGCGCTCGGTGCACCACCGCTGCCATGGCGCGATGGACAGCGCGGTCGGCATCGCCGCCAGCGATTCGATGAGGTCGCCGAGCAGCCCGGCATGCGCATGGCGCAGCTTGCCGATCTCGCTCGGGTCGGCATCCATGTGGATGACTTTCGCCTTCGGCGCGAAGCCGTCCAGCCGCCCGGTCGCGCGGTCGTCGAAGCGCGCGCCGACGCAGATCAGCAGGTCGGACTCCTGGATTGCGCGGTTGGCCGCGCGATTGCCGTGCATGCCCAGCATGCCCAGGAAGTTCTCGTCGCGGGTCGGCACCGCACCGATGCCCTTCAGCGTCGTCACCACCGGGATGCCGCTGGCGCGGGCATAGGCGCGAAACGCGTCCACGGCGCCGGCCATCGGGATGCCGCCGCCGCCGTACAGCACCGGGCGTTGGGCCGACTTGATGAGTCCGCGCGCGATTTCCAGCTGGCGTGGATCGGGGGAGCGCCGCTTCGGTCGATGCATCTCGAAGATCGGCGTCGCGGCCGGCACGGCGTTGGAGATGTCCTTCGGCAGGTCAACCAGCACGGGGCCCGGGCGGTCCTCGGCGGCAATCTGGAAGGCCTCCGCGATGGTCTTCGAGATATCCTCGGCGCGGCGCACGATGAAGCTGTGCTTCACGATCGGCATCGTGATGCCGAACACGTCCACTTCCTGGAACGCGTCCGTTCCCATGACGACGGTCGGCACCTGGCCGGTGATGATGACCAGCGGCACCGAGTCCATGAAGGCGTTCGCAATGCCGGTCACCAGGTTGGTCGCCCCGGGCCCGGAGGTCGCAATGCAGACCGCGGGTCGCCCCGTGATCCGCGCGTAGGCGTCTGCGGCCAGCGCCGCGCCCTGCTCGTGCCGAGCCAGGATGTGCTTGATCGGCGAGTTCAGCAACGCGTCGTAGACCGGCATGATGGCGCCGCCCGGATAGCCGAACACGTACTCGACGCCCTGTTGTTCAAGGGCGCGGACCACCAGTTCTGCGCCCTTCAGGCTCATGCAGCGGCCTGCTTGTCCGACTTCAGCCAGGACATGCGCGCACGCAGGTCGCGACCGACCTTCTCGAGCGGATGGTTCAGGTCCGCAGCCAGCAAGGCCTTGTAGCGCGGCAGGCCGGCCTCGGACTCAGCCTGCCATTCGCGCGCGAAGCTGCCGTCGCGAATCTCACCCAGCACCTCGCGCATGCGCGTGCGGGTGTGCTCGTCGATGATCCGCGGGCCGCGGCTCAGGTCGCCGTACTTGGCCGTGTCGCTGACGAACTGGTGCATCTTCGCGAAGCCGCCCTCGTGCAGCAGGTCGACGATCAGCTTCAGCTCGTGCATGCACTCGAAATACGCGACCTCCGGCTGGTAGCCGGCCTCGACCAGCGTCTCGAAGCCCTGCAGGATCAGCTCGGTCACGCCGCCGCACAGCACGGCCTGCTCGCCGAACAGGTCGGTCTCGGTCTCCTCGGCAAAAGTCGTCTCCAGTACGCCGCCACGGGTACCGCCGACGCCGTGCGCATAGGCCAGCGCCTTGGCCTTGGCGCGTCCAGTCGCATCCTGCGCCACCGCCATCAGGCAGGGAACGCCGCGGCCCTCCTCGAACTGGCGGCGCACCAGCGCACCAGGACCCTTCGGCGCCACCAGGATCACGTCGATCGTGGCGGGCGGCTTGATCGAGCCGTAGTGGATGTTGAAGCCGTGCGCGAACAGCGCCGCGGCGCCGGGCTTGATGCTGCCCTCGATCGTGCGCCAGACCGCCGGCGCGGCCATGTCCGGCACCAGCACGGCGATGATGTCCGCACCTTCGGCCGCCTGCGTCGGCGGCGCGACCTTCATGCCGTCGGCCTCGGCCTTCTTCCAACTCGCGCCGCCCGGCCGCAAGCCGACGGTCACGTCGAAGCCACTGTCCCTGAGGTTCAACGCGTGGGCGCGGCCCTGGCTGCCGTAACCAATCACGGCGATACGCGCCACACCCGCGTTGCCCGGCTCGACATCCGATTCGACGTAAATCTTCATGCTCACTACCTTTTTTATCCAGTCCTTAAAGTGAAAACCCCGCAGCCGTTGCCGGTTGCGGGGTTCTCTGGTTCGGTTTGCTGCTGCTTCTAAGCCTGCCTACACCATGACCCCGCTCTTCCCGAGTACGAGTACGAGAATAAGGAGGCCAAGAAGCATGTTGATCGCACTGACCGGCACGCGCTCGGGCTGACGAGCGACGGCGGCCGGCCGTTGCCTCGTTGCTGCCCTGCGATGTGACTTGCCGTGGGTCATTGATTAAGTAACGCTTGTTGCGGTGCAATCAGATTGAGCGGATTCTAAGCACGGTGATTCCGGGCGTGTCAACACTTTCTTTCGGATAACGCCGATCGAGTCGCGTTCCGCGCCGCGTGAGGCCCAAGTTCACACCTTATATATGCAAGGACGATTTTTGCGATGAAAGACGAGCAGTCCCGCAGGCATTCCGGCCCCGTCGTTGACGGCGTCACCCGCGCACCGAGCCGCGCCATGTTGCGCGCCGTGGGCTTCTCCGACGCCGACTTCGGCAAGCCCCAGGTGGGCATCGCGTCGACCTGGGCCGAGGTCACGCCGTGCAATATGCACATCAACGAGCTGGCGCGCGAGGCAGCCGCGGGCGCTGACAAGGCTGGCGGCAAGGCCGTGATCTTCAACACGATCACGGTGTCCGACGGCATCTCGATGGGCACGCCCGGGATGCGCTACTCGCTGGTCTCGCGCGAGGTCATCGCCGATTCGATCGAGACCGTGGTCGCCGGCGAGGGTTTCGACGGCTTCGTCGCGATCGGAGGCTGCGACAAGAACATGCCGGGATGTGTCATGGCCATGGCGCGCCTCGACCGGCCCGCGGTGTTCGTCTACGGCGGCACGATCCGCCCGGGCGCGAAGCGCCGCGACATCGTGTCGGTGTTCGAGGCGGTCGGCGGCCATGCGCGCGGCACCGTTTCCGACAGCGAGCTCGGCGAGGTCGAGCGCACCGCAATCCCCGGGCCGGGCTCCTGCGGCGGCATGTACACGGCCAACACGATGGCCTCGGCGATCGAGGCGCTTGGCCTGAGCCTGCCGAACAGCTCGGCCCAGGAAGCCGTCAGCAGCGCCAAGGCCGAGGACTGCCGGCGCGCCGGGGCGACCGTGCTCGAGCTGTTGCACCGGGGCATCAAGCCCTCCGACGTCCTGAGCCGAGAAGCCTTCGAAAATGCGATCGCCGTGACGATCGCACTCGGCGGCTCGACCAACGCCGTGCTCCACCTGCTGGCGATCGCCGACGCGGCCGGCGTGCCGCTCGAGCTCGACGACTTCACGCGGGTCGGCGCGCGTGTGCCGATGCTCGCGGACCTGAAGCCCAGCGGCAAGTACCTGATGTCGGAGTTGATCGCGATCGGCGGCATCCGGCCGCTGATGAAGATGCTGCTGGACGCCGGGCTGCTGCATGGCGACTGCCTGACTGTCAGCGGACGCACGCTGGCGGAGGACCTCGCCACCGTCGCCCCCTACCCGGCCGGCCAGGATGTCGTGCGGCCGCTCGACCGGCCGATCAAGGCCGACAGCCACCTCGTGATCCTGCGCGGCAACCTGGCGCCGTCCGGCGCCGTCGCCAAGATCACCGGCAAGGAAGGCGAGCGCTTCGTCGGCCGCGCGCGGGTGTTTGGCGGCGAGCAGGAGGCGCTCAGCGCAATTCTCGCCGGCCGGATCGTCGCCGGCGACGTCGTCGTGATCCGTTATCTCGGCCCGAAGGGCGCGCCCGGCATGCCGGAAATGCTGTCGCCGACGGGCGCGATCATCGGCCGAGGTCTCGGCGACTCGGTCGCGCTGATCACGGACGGGCGTTTCTCCGGCGGCAGCCATGGCTTCGTCGTCGGCCACATCGCGCCGGAGGCCGCGGTCGGCGGCCCGATCGCGGCGATCGAGGATGGCGACGAGATCGAGATCGATGCGCGCCGCCGTGAACTGACGTTGCGCGTCGGCCCGGCGGAAATCGCCAGGCGCCTTGAAGCCTGGCGCCCGCGGGCCGGCGAGCGGCCGGGCACCGTGCTGGAAAAGTACGGCCGGCTGGTCAGCTGCGCCTCGAAGGGGGCTGTCCTGAGTTGATGTCCTGGCCCGGAACTGCATATGCTTGCGAACAGCGCTCCGGGGGGGGGGTGTAGGGCAACGGTCCGGATGTTCACATACCCAGGAGAAGCACGATGTTCGAATTTGGCAAGAAAGGCGCCCCGGACCACTCCGGCGACGCGCTGACCCAGGAACTGAGCCGCCACGACACCACAGCGCCGCTCGAGCCCCGGCCGCGCGCCGCCGCGGCCCCCGCGGGACGCCGCGATGCGGCCATCATCGGGCCGTCGATTCACCTCGACGGCGACCTGCGCGGGCAGGAAGACCTGCTGATCGAGGGCGAGGTCAACGGCACGGTCCAGCTCAGGAACAACAGCCTGACGATCGGCAGCCAGGGCAAGGTCAAGGCCAATGTTTACGCCAAGGAAATCAACGTCGAAGGCCTCGTCGAGGGCGACCTTTTCGGCGCGGAGCGTGTCGTGATCCGCAAGTCGGCGCAGGTGCGCGGCAATATCACCTCGCCGCGTGTCAGCATCGAGGAAGGCGCCAGCTTCAAGGGCTCGATCGAGATGGACTCCGCGCAAGTCGAGGCCGCGCTCGGCAAGAACCGCGGCGCGGGCACGGCCAAGACTGCACCGACGCCGCCGTCCGCACCGCCGGCGGCACCGAGGGCGAGCGCCGGGGACACCGCCGGCCCCAGGAGCGGGGTCGGGCCGGCGCCGAGGAGCGGAGCCGCGGGTTGAGCCCTGGCGGCGGCCTGCGAATGCACCTCAGCCCGCGTGGGCTGAGGTGACCGGGGCACTGGGCCGGAACGTGGCGCGGGATCCGCCCGAGGCCGCGGTGGTCAATGCGCCGCTGTTCCATCGTCTCCTGGAGCAGATGAACGACGATGCGCGCCGGGTCGTGCTGGACCTCGGCCCGGCGCGCCCGGAGACGGTCGCCGCCTTCGGTCGCTTCCGGTGCCGGCTCGACATCGCCTCGCTTGCCGAGGCCATCGCCACACTGAACGCCATCAAGGACGCCGAGACGCTGGGGCAGGCAGTCCTTGCGGCGCTGCCGCCACGCCGCGCGGAGGCCACCCACGTCGTGCTGTGCTGGGACCTGCTGAACTACCTCGAGCGGCCGGTCCTCGCGGCCCTGATGGCCGAGATTGCGGGCCGGCTCGTGGAAGGCTCGCTGGTCCACGCGCTGATCGCCTACTCCACCCCGAGCATTGCCGCGAAACCCGGGCGGATTGTGCCGGCCGATGGTCAGCAGCTGAGCCTCTCCCGACTGACGGCCGAGGACCGGCCGGCGCACCGCTACACGCCCGACGATTTGTCGCGCTGCATGCCGGGCTACCGCGTGGACCGCGTCATGTTGCTCAGGAACGGCATGCAGGAGTTCCTGTTCCGGCGCTAGGCGGGCTCGCGGGCTGGCGCGCGCCTCAGAGCCAGCGCCGCACCTGCTGCTTGTAGGCCTGGTAGTTCTCGCCGAACAGACTCTCCAGCGCCCGTTCCTCGGGCTCGATCTGCAGGCGGTTCATCACCAGCACGAACACGGCAATCACCAGCAGGCCCGGCAGGCTGCCCAGCCATGTCCCCCAGGCGAGCAGCGCCAGCAACAGCGCCAGGTACATCGGGTTGCGCGAGCGCCGGTAGATGCCGCCCGTGACGAGCCGGGCGGCGGCCTCGGGGCGCAGCGGGTTGACCGTCGTGCCGGCGGCCGCAAAGGCGCGCACCCCGGCCATGCCGACCAGCCCCGCGAGCAGCAGGATCACGCTGGCTGCCAGCAACTGGCCCGGGAAGTTGTACGCGCCCACGGGCACGACCCGCACGAGCAGCCCCATCGCCGCGGCGGCGACCAGGAACTGCGCGACGGGCGGGACTTTCAGCTCGAGCGCGCGCACGGTCTCACTGCGGCGGCGCCGGGAACTGCACGTACGGGCCCTGCGGCTCCTGGTCCGGCGCCACCCAGGCCGGGACGGGCTCGCCGGCCGGGCCGAGATGGCGCAGCAGGCGGTAGATCGCCACGAGGTCGTCGTCGCTCATGTCCCGGAGCGCAATCCACGGCATCGGCGGACGGTACTTCGCGCTGCGCGCCAGCTTCAGCCACTGTTCCTCGGAGATGCCGGCAGCCAGCAGCCGCAGGTTGCCGGCATAGGTCGTGCCCCACGGACCTCGCCAGCCGAGGCTGTCGCCCTTGAGCCACTCGGACTCCGGGACCTCGCCACCGGACCATCCATAGCCAGCGGTATGGCAGTCGTTGCAGCCGGCGATCCGGACCATGTAGCGGCCGTGGTCCACGGCCGGATCTTCAGGCTCCTGCGCAAGCACCGCGTCAGGGATCGCCGCGGCAATCGTCAACATCGCCACTATTCCAGGCGCCTTGATGCCCATGTGACCCTCCAATCGACTGCGTCCCGGCCGACCGTCCTGCCACCACGAAGAGGATGCGCGGAAGTATAGACGGGCAAAACCGCCGTGCCATCCTCGCCGCGACAGGTCCGGTGCCTGCGTGAGCCGCTAGAATCGGAACGTCAGCCCCGCCAGCGCTTCGGCCTCCCAGAAGATCCTGCCCGAGGACCTCAGCAGGCAGCCGCCCTGGCCCTCGGCACTGATGCAGACGAGATCGCTGTCGCTGCTGACGAAAGTCGAGTAACCGCGCACGCCGAGCGTGGCGGAAAGCCGCTCCGTGAACGGTATCCGGAAGCCGCCGCCGATGCTGGCCGAGAACTTGTTCTCGGTGCCGTACTCGGACGCGCTCGCCTCGAGCCGCGTCAGCCCGATCGTCAGGGAGAAGTAGCTGGCGTAGCCGCCGCGCTGGGGAAACAGCAAGGTGCCGCCGAAATGGAAGTACTCGATGCGGACATCGGTGCCGCGCAGCGCTACGTCGGGGGTCTGCAGGTCAGCATTGCGCCGGCTGTAGAACACCTGGTAGTAGCTTTCTGCATCGCGGTACAGGGCGAACTCCGCGCCCCAGCCGGAGCCATCGTCGACGCCGGTGCGCGTCGTGCCGTCCTCCACGTCGCCGTCTGTCAGGTCCCCGCTGATGCGGTAGGCCGCAAACGGCGTGAATTCCATCCTGGGTCCCGCCGCCATCGCCGTTGCGGGACCCGCCAGCACCACGGCCACCGCGAACATCAGCAAACACGTCTTGGGCGTCATCGATCAGGCCTCGTGACAGGCGACCAGGTGATCGCCGATGCGACGCAGTGCCGGCGTCTCGGCGGCGCAGCGCGCCACGGCAATGGGGCAGCGGGTGCGAAAGGCGCAGCCCGACGGCGGGTTGACGGGCGACGGCAGGTCGCCCTGCAGCGGCGCATAGGGCTTGCTGCGCTCCTTTTCCGGGTCGGGAATCGGCACGGCCCGAATCAGCGCCTGCGTGTAGGGATGCATCGGCCGATCATACAGCGCATTGCGGTCGGCGACTTCGGCCGCGCGCCCGAGATACATGACCATGATCCGGTGGCTGATGTGGCGCACGACGGCCAGGTCGTGGGCAATGAACACCAGCGACAGGTGCATCTCGGCCTGCAGGTCCATCAGCAGGTTGACGATCTGCGCCTGGATCGACACGTCGAGCGCGCTGACCGGCTCGTCGCAGATCACGAGCTTCGGCTCGAGCACCAGCGCCCGGGCGATGCCGATGCGCTGGCACTGGCCGCCGGAAAACTCGTGCGGATAGCGATTCACGTGCTCCGGGCCGAGCCCGACCCGGCCGAGCATCGACTCGACCTTCTGGCGCACCTCGCGCCGCGGCAGCGCAGGGAAGTGCGTCCAAAGCGGCTCGGCGACGATGTCGCCGACAGTCATGCGCGGGTTCAGCGACGCGAGCGGATCCTGGAAAATCACCTGCATGTCGCGCCGATGGGGACGCATCGCCTTCTTGTCCTTGTCGGTGATGTCCTCGCCGAGCAGCGTGACGCGGCCGGTCGTCGCCGGCACCAGGCGCAGCACGGCGCGCGCCAGCGTCGACTTGCCGCAGCCGGACTCGCCGACGACCCCGAGCGTCTCGCCGGGGCGCAGCTGCAGCTCCACGCCATTGACCGCCTTGAGCAAGCGGGATTCTGCGAAGGTCGTCTCCGGCGCGAGCTTGAAATGGACCCGCAGGTCGGTGACGTCGAGCAACGGCGGCGCATTCCAGTCGGGCTCATGGCGGCGCGAGGGCTCGTCGCCCGCAGTCAGGGGCTCGCTGCCTGCCGACAACAGGGCAAGCCGGCTGGACTCGGCCGCATCGATGCGCGGCACGGCCGCGAGCAAGGCGCGGGTATAGGGGTGCTGCGGCCGGTAGAAGATCTCGTCGACCGGGCCCGATTCCTGCTCCTCGCCGGCATGCATGACCAGCACGCGCTCGCACAAGCCGGCGACCACGCCGAGATCGTGCGTGATCAGGATGATCGCCGTGCCGAAGTCGCGGCGCACGTCGCGCATCAGCTCGAGGATCTGCGCCTGCACGGTGACGTCGAGCGCCGTCGTCGGCTCGTCGGCGATCAACAGGTCCGGCCGGCAGAGCATCGCCGAGGCGATCATGACGCGCTGGCGCATGCCGCCGGAGAACTCGTGCGGATACATGTCGACCCGCTTGGCCGCCTCGGGGATGTGCACCGCGTCGAGCAGCTCGATGCAGCGCTGGCGCGCCGCCTTGCGGCCGAGTTTCTCGTGATGGATGAGCATCTGCGCCATCTGGTCGAACACCGTCATGTACGGGTTCAGCGACGTCATCGGGTCCTGGAAGATCATGCCGATGCGCCGCCCGCGCACCTGCCGCAGCGCCCGGATCGGCATGCCGATCAGCTCGGTGCCGTCGAAGCGCGCCGAGCCGCTGGCGCGCCCGTTCGACGCCAGCAGGCCGATCAGGCTCATCATCGACTGGCTCTTGCCGGAGCCCGACTCGCCCACGATGCCGAGGGTCTCGCCGCGCGCCAGCGAGAACGAGAGGTCGCGCACCGCGTGCACCTCGCCGTCGGGCGTGTGGAAGCGGACGTTGAGCCTGTCGACTCCGAGCAGCGCCATCAGCGGTCCTTCGGATCCAGCGCGTCGCGCAGCCCGTCGCCGACGAAGTTGAAGCAGAACAGCGTCAGCGCGAGGAACACCGCCGGGAACACCAGCATCCACGGCGCGGTGCCCATCTCCTGCGCGCCCTCGTTGACCAGCGCGCCCCAGGAGGTCATCGGCTCCTGCACGCCGAGGCCGAGGAAGCTCAAGAAACTCTCGACCAGGATCACCTGCGGGATGGTGAGCGTGACGTACACCACCACCACGCCGAGCAGGTTGGGCACGATGTGGCGTCGGATGATGTTGAAGGTGGAAACGCCCTGCGCCTCGGCCGCCTCGACGAACTCCTTGTGCTTCAGCGACAGCGTCTGGCCGCGCACGATGCGCGCCATGTCGAGCCAGTTGATCGCGCCGATCGCGACGAAGATCAGGATGATGTTGCGGCCGAAGAACACCATCAGCAGGATGACGAAGAACATGAACGGCATCGCGTAGAGAATGTCGACGATGCGCATCATGACGTGGTCGACGCGGCCGCCCAGATAGCCGGCCGTGGCGCCCCAGCTGATGCCGATCAGCAGGCTCACGAGCGTCGCGACGACGCCGATCAGCAGCGAGATGCGCCCGCCGTACAGCGTGCGGACGAACAGGTCGCGGCCGAGCGCGTCCGTGCCGAAGATGTGGCGACTCTGCCAGTCGGGGCCAATCGAGGTGTTCTCCCAGTCGGTCTGCGCATAGTCCCACGGCGAGAGCCACGGGCCGACGATGACCAGCACCGCCATCGTGAGGATCAGCGCCGCGGCGACGATCGCCGCGCGGTTGCGCTTGAGCACGTTCCAAGCATCGATCCACAGGCTGCGGCCCTTGACCGGCTCGATGCCGGTCGACGCGCGCGGCGCGGCAAGGCCCGGCGCATCCCGGCTCATGCGTACTTCACCTTCGGGTCGAGCCATGCATAGACCAGGTCGACGAACAGGTTGAACAGGATGATCAGCGCGCCGTAGAACACCACGACGCCCATGACCAGCGTGTAGTCGCGGTTCAGCGCGCCCTGCACGAAGTATCGCCCGAGCCCGGGCACGCCGAAGATCTGCTCGATTACGACCGAGCCGGTGATGACCGCCGCGGTCGCCGGCCCGAGGTAGGACACGACCGGCAGCAGCGCCGGCTTGAGCGCGTGGCGCAGCACCACCGTGTGCTCCGGCAGGCCCTGCGCGCGCGCGGTACGCACGAAATTGCTCCTGAGCACCTCGATCATGCTGCCGCGGGTGAGGCGCGAGATGTAGGCCACCTGCGGCAACGCCAGCGAGATTACCGGCAGGATCATGTAACGCAGGCTGCCGTCGCCGATGCCGCCGGCCGGCAGCCAGCCGAGATAGACGGCAAAGAACAGGATCAGCAGCGGCGCCATGACGAAGTTCGGGATCGAGATGCCGGTCATGGAGACCGCCATGACGGCATGGTCCGTGCGCGAGTTCTGGCGCAAGGCCGCGATCGTGCCGGCCGTCACGCCGAGCAGCAAGGCCAGCAGCATCGCGAAGCCGCCGAGCCGCAGCGACACGGGAAAGCCCGCCGCGATCAGCTCGGTGACGCTGTAATCCTTGTACTGGAACGACGGCCCGAAGTCGCCGCGCGCCAGGTTCCAGACATAGCGGCCGAACTGCCGGAGCAGCGGCTCGTCGAGGTGGTAGGCGGCGCGCAGGTTCGCCTCGATCTCGGCCGGCAGCTGCTTCTCGGCATCGAACGGTCCGCCCGGCGCCGCGCGGATCATGAAGAACGCCACCGTGATCAGGATCAGCAGCGTCGGGATGGCGCCCAAAAAGCGGGTCAGCGAGTAGCGCAGCAAGTCCGGTCCTCGTCGTGCTCGATGCTCATCGTGGCCGTCCCATTCAGTGCTTCAGGATATACAGGTCTTTGGAGTAGATGTGATCCATGATGTTCGACTGGTAGCCGCCGACCCATGGTTTCACCAGCCGCTTGGTCACGTAGAAGTACACCGGGATCACCGGCGTCTCCTCCAGCAGGATCTGCTCGGCCTCGTGCAGGTAGTCGGCGCGGCGCGCCAGGTCGCGCTCCCGGGCCGCAAGCGCGAGCAGCTCGTCGTAGCGCGCGTTGCCCCAGCCGGAATCGTTCAGCCCGCTCTCCGAATGCATGATCTCGAGGAAGTTGTAGGCGTCGTTGTAATCGCCGATCCAGCCGGCGCGGTAGACCTGCGTGCTCTGCTTGGTGCGCCGCGTCTCGAGGTACACCTTCCACTCCTCGTTGACCAGCTCGGTGTCGATGCCGAGCGTCTCCTTCCACATCGAGGAGATTGCAACGGCGATGGTGCGGTGGTTCTCGTGCGTGTTGTAGAGGATCTGCAGTCGCAGCGGCCGCTCGGGCGAATAGCCGGCCTCGGCATACAGCCGGCGCGCCTCGGCCGCGCGCTCCGCCTGCGTCCAGCCTGCATACTCGGGCACGAACCGCCGGTAGTTGGCGACGCCCGGCACAAAGCCGTAGGCCGGGATCTCGCCAGCCGTGGTCACCTGGGCCGTGAGGATGTCGCGGTCGATCGCCAGGTTCAGCGCGCGGCGCAGCTTGGGATTGTCCTGCAAGGGCTCGCGCGTCACGTTGAGCCCGTAATAGTAGACGCCGAGATACTCGGCGATGACGAGCTCGTCGGCCAGGTTGGCGCGAATCCAGGCGAGCTGCCGGAACGGCAGGTCATAGGTCATGTCGAGCGCGTTCGCACGGTAGCTCTGCAGCTCGCTGGACAGGTTCTCGGTCGGGTAGTGCCAGACTTCGTCGAGCTTGGTGTTGTCATTGTCCCAGTAGTGCTCGTTGCGCTCGAGCACGATGTGCGCCTGCATGACCCAGTCACGCAGGCGGAACGCGCCGTTGGACACGAGCCGACCGGGGCGGGCCCAGCGATCGCCGTACTGCTCGACCGTCGGACGGTGGACGGGATAGCTCGCGGAATGGTTCAGCACCCCGAGGAAATACGGCGTCGGGCCGGACAGCCGAACCTCCAGCGTGAGGTCGTCGAGCGCGCGCACGCCCAGGCTTTCCGGCGGAAGCTCGCCCGCGATGACGGCCTCGGCATTGAGGATCGGCCGGAGCATGATGCTGTAATTCGACAGCGTCTTCGGATCCACCGAGCGGCGCAAGCCATATACGAAATCGTGCGCGGTGACCGGATCGCCGTTCGACCAGCGGCCGTTCTCGCGCATGTGGAACACGTAGACCAGCCCGTCGTCGCTGATGTCCCAGGCGTGGGCGGCACCCGGTGCCACGCTGCCGTCCGGCGCCTCGATCGTCAGGCCCTCGTAGAGGTCGCGCTGCAGGTTGGATTCCGGCACGCCCTCGCTCTTGTGCGGATCGAGCGACTGCGGCTCAGCGCCGTTGCCCCGCCGCAGGACCTGGCGCGCGGCGAGTTCGTTGCCGGTCGCGCCGCCGACCGGCACCACCGCCCGCAGCTCGCTGCGCGATCCCGCGTTGCCGCAGCCGGCGGCAAACGACATCAGCACGAACAGGGGAAAGATCCATCGGCAACGGGTCATCAGGCTCGGTGTCATGGAGTGCGCAGCGCGAGACAGTATCACAGAGCAACCGGACCGGCTAAGCACTGGCGCCCAGGCGGCCGACGCCGGCCCCGGGCCGTCAATCGATCCGCTGCTGGCCCGGGCCCAGCCACAATCCCCAGGCGAGCAGCGCCAGGGATACCAGTCCCCCGAAGCCGAAAACCAGCCGGCCGAGGCGCGCATTGGCGGCATCCGAGATCAACGGCACGCCGCCGCTGATATCGGCGGGATCGGCAAACAATGCGATCCAGAGCCCGGCGGCGGCGGCGCAGCCGAGCATGACCATCGCCGCCAGCCAGCCCACCGCGGGGCGGTGCTGGAACACGATGGCGACACCCGCCAGCAGGAATACGACACCGCCGATGCCAACCAGCCAGCCCGGCGTGCGCACTGCATCCACGCTGGGTGACACGAGCCCGCTGGCCAGGCCCAGCATGAAGGCGCCGGTCAGCAGCAACATGGTGACCATTACGGCGCGCACCGCCAGCGCAAGTCGAGGATCGTGGGCCATGCGCGAATCATACAGGCCCGACAGCCGCGGGGCTGGAACTGCTGCGGTAGACTGCGGGCCATGCAGCGACTGAAGCGATGGTTCCTCCTGGCCGGCACGGCCGGCGCCCTGCTGGCGCTATCCGCCGGCTGCGAGCGCGGCGCGCCCTCGCTCGGCAAGCGCATCTTTGAAGACGGCGCCGGCCACGACGGCCGCATCGCCTACACGCAGGGGCCGGACTGGCTGCGCTTCGCGGGCGCCGGCTGCGCGGTCTGCCATGGCGCGCGCGGCCAGGGCCTGACCGTGCAGGCCAGCGGCGTGACCGGCGTCGCGCCGGCCATCACCCGGGCAGCGCTCGAGGCGCGCGGCTATGACGAGGCCACGCTGCGGCGTGCGCTGAGCGAAGGCATTGATCCGCACGGCCGCGAGTTTCACTATTACATGCCGCGCTGGAAGCTCAGCGATGCGGAATTCGAAGCGCTCGCCATGTACCTGCGGAAGCTGTGAGGCCGGACGAGCCGCCTCCGAGCGTCTATAATCTGCGCCAGCATTCGAGCATGGCCACACGGCGGATCACTGCGCCAACACCGGGAGAAGCGACATGAGCAAGGGCATGGACCGGAAAAAGGAAGCCAAGAAGAAACCCGCCAAGACCCTCGAGGAAAAGCGCGCCGCCAAGCGAGCCAAGAAGGGCGGTTGACGCGCGCCACACCGATCTGCGCGGCGACGCTTGCGCTCGCGCTCGCCGGCGCGGCGAGCGCCGGCACGGCTGGCAGCGCCGCGGATTGCGCACAGCGTGCGCAACTGGCCGAACGGATCATGCGGCATCGCCAGGACACCGACGATCTCGAGTCCACCTGGAGAATCGCGGCCAACCACCGCGATCCGCAGTTGTCCCGATTCGGGCAGCGCCTCGTCTACGAGGCCTACCAGCGACCGCGTCGCGTCTCGGAAGACGCTCGGGCGCGGGCCATACACGAATTCACCGAGGAGGCGCGTGCAGCCTGCGTTGCACAGGATGCGTCACTCGCGCCACGGCAGACAGGCTGAGCGGAAGACTGGCCGGTGCGCTGGCCCGATGGAATGGATGGTGCCGGAGAGTGGATTCGAACCACCGACCTGCTGATTACGAATCAGCTGCTCTGCCGACTGAGCTACCCCGGCACGAAGGAGCCTCGGAAAGGCCGCGCAGTATAGGAGATGGTCGCGGTTCCGGCAACGCCGCCCGGGTCGTTCAGGCGCGGTTGCGCACCCGGATGATGACCTCGACGCCGTCCTGCTCGGTGCCCGCGGGCGCGGCGGGCACGCCGGCGAAAGACACGGCCTCCGGCGGAATGTCGATCATCTCGCCGGTGTCCATGTTGTAGAAGTGGTGGTGCGCGTGCACCGTCGAGTCGTAATAGACGCGATCACGATCGACGACGAGCTCCCGGAGCAAGCCGCAGGCCACGAACAGGTTCAGCGTGTTGTAGACGGTCGCCTTGGAGACGCGAATGCCGCGCGCCCGCGCCGCCTGCAGCACCTGCTCGGCCGAGACGTGCTGGGGGCGTGCGATGATCAGCTCGGCGAGCTGCAGCCGCTGGGTGGTCGGCTTCGCGCCGTGGCTGGCCAGCCGCTGGGCAATGTTTTCGTGGTTTGTCATAACCATCTGAGCCAAATCATAGGCTTGCATTATATGCGCCGCCGGCGCTCTGCGCCATCCTCACGCCCGGGTCATAGGGCGCCGGGTCCACCGGCGGGGGATCCCCGTTCATCAGCGCCGCCAGCAGCTCCGCCGAGGCCGGCGCGAGGTTGACGCCGTTGCGGAAATGGCCGGTATTGACCCACAGTCCGGCCACGCCCGGCACCGGACCGATCAGCGGAATGCCGTCCGGCGACCCGGGCCGCAAGCCCGCCCACTGCCCCTGCACCGGCAGTGACCCGAGCAGGGGCACCATCGCGGCCGCGGCGGCGCGCAGCTCGTCGGCGGCCTCCGCCGTCGTTGCGGTATCGAAGCCGACCTCCTCGAGGGTGCTGCCGACCAGCACGACCCCTTCCTGCCGCGGGATGACGTAGCGGCCCCGCTGGATCAGCATGTGCTGCAGCACCGGCCGCGGCAGCATGTACCAGAGAATCTGCCCCTTGACCGGCGTGACCGGCAGCTGCACACCGAGCGTCGACAAGAGCGCCGCACTCCATGCCCCCGCTGCGACGACGATGTCGGCGGCGTGCAGCCGCCCGTGCTTGCCGGCATCGACCCGCACCAGCTCGCCGGTCCGCGCCAGCGTGACATCGCCGGCATCCTCGAGCACCACGACGCCCCGCCGCGCGAGGTCGGCGGCCAGCGCATCGAGAAAGCGCGGGTTGCGGATCTGCGCCAGGTCAGGAAACAGCAGTGATGGGCCCGGGGTCCGGACCGCAGCCGGTGCCACGCGGGCCAGCGCGGCCTCGTCGAGCACCTCCGCGCGCATGCCGCTTAGCCGCGCATAGGCCAGCGCGGCGTCGAGCTCGTCGCAGTCGAGGTGGATCAGGCCGGTGGTGCGGTATTCCGGGTTGATACCGGTATCGGCCGCCAGCGCCGCCGCAAGCCCGGGCAGCATCGGCAAGGAACACGCCGCCAGGCGGGCCACCGGTTCGGCCACGGCCCACGGCGCCAGCGGCGACATGATCCCGCCGCCGGCGCGCGATGTGCCGCGGCCGACGCGATCGCGCTCGATGAGCACGACGCTGCGTCCCGCCTCGGCCAGCCGGCGGGCGCTGACCATGCCGAGCGCGCCGCCGCCGATGACGATGATGTCCCTGCTATCCGCCACGAGCCACCTCCCCTGTGGGCCCAGACCTTAACGCGAAGCATAACTGCGCGAAACCCGCAGTTTCCGTGACTCCCGCCACGGCGCCCAAGTCGGCAGGCTGTATCCCGGGAGGACGCCATGGACAGGCACGCCGGACTGACACTGCTGGAACTGCTGACGGCGATCGCGATCGTCGCCGTGCTGGCGAGCATTGCGGTGCCCGCGCTGGATCGCGTCATGCTGAACGCGCGACGCGCCGCGGCGATGGAATCGCTGCTGCGCGCCGCCTGGTTCGCGCGGACCGAGGCGCTGCAGCGCGGCCGCCCGGTCATCCTGTGCGCCTCGACGGACGGCGCCGGCTGTACGCCGGACCCCGGCGCATGGACCAGCGGCTGGCTGGTCGCCGCGGCCGACGCGCCGACGGCGGCCTTGCGGCGCGGCCCCGGCCTGACCGACCCGCGGGCGCGCCTGCTGGCCAACCGCAGCGCTTTCAGCTTCGAGCCGCACGAGCGCCGCAGCACCAACGGCACGCTGGCCTGGTGCGATGATCGCGGCGCCACGGCAGCGCGCGCCGTGGTCATCGCCCCGACCGGTCGGCCGCGGCTGGAGCGCGGCGCGGGCGCGCTCGACTGCCCGGGGAGCTGAGGATGCGCGGCTTCGTCATGACCGAGGTGCTCGTCGCGCTGCTGCTGCTCGCACTCGCCGTGACGGCTGTGCTCGCACTCGCCTTCGGCGGCTTCGCCGCCACGGCCGAGGCCCGGCGCGCCGAGATCGCGGCCGGCCTGGCCGCGGACCTCGCGGGGCGCATGCGCGCGCTGTCCGGCGTCGACTGGACCGGCCTGCCGGCCGCGCACGCCTGCGGCACGGCCTGCACGCCGGAACAGCTCGCCGCGCTCGAGCTCGCGGCCTGGCGCGCGTCGGTGGCGGTCGCGCTGCCCGCCGGCACAGGCACGCTCGAAGTTGCCGGCGTCGGCGAACTGGTCGTGACGCTCGGCTGGGCCGAAGCCGGGCAGCCGCAGCGCGAGCTGCACGTAGGGATCGGCCGATGAGACAGCGCCGCTGCACCGGCCTTAGCCTGGCCGAGGTGCTGGTGTCGATGAGCCTCGGCCTCGGCCTCGTGCTGGCCGTCGCCACGCTCCATGCGCGGGTCCTGCTGATGTCGATGGACACGACGCGCGCCGCCGATGCGCAGGACACGCTCAGGATCGCGTTTGCGGTGCTCGAGTACGACGTCATGCACGCGGGTTTCTGGGGCCTCGTCCCGCAGGCCGCGCTGATTGCCGGCCGCCGGGGCGACGCGGCGCCGCTGGCCGTGACGGTCGCCGGGGACTGCGCGCCCGGCTGGACGATCGACCTCGATCGCGCCATCGAGGCCTGGCCGGCCGGCTGGCCGCCCGGCTGCAGCCCGTTCGGCGGCCTGCCGCCCGTCGGTGCCGCACTCGTGCTGCGACGCACGGACACGCGACTGGCAAGCCCTGAAGCCGGGCTATTGCAGGTGCAGTCGGACCCGTGGAGCGGCCGGCTGACGGTGGCCGGCGAGCCGGCCGACCCGGGCGCCGAGGTGCGCGATCTCGTCGCCCGGGCCTACTACGTCAGTCCCCGCTCGACCGGCGACGCGCAGCGTCCTTCGCTGCGACGCAAGACGCTGCAGCGCGGGCCCCGCATCGTCGACGAGGAAATCGTGCCGGGCATTGTCGAGCTCGACATCGAGTTCGGCATCGACACGGATCCGCCGGGCACGCCCGGGCACGGCCAGGCGAACCGCTTCGTGCCGCCAGGCAGCGCCGGCGGCGAAGTCGTCGCCATCCGGATCACGCTGCGGGCCGACGACACGGCGCGCATGTCCGCGACGCGCACCATCGCGCTGCGCAACGGGCCCGCGACATGAGGCGGCGAGCCGGCGGCGCTGTGCTGGTTGTGGTGCTGGTGCTGACCGCGGCGGGCATGGCGCTGTCCGCGGCCGTCGCTACGTCCGGCACGCTGGAACTCGCAATGGCGGAGCGCAGCGCCGCGCGGCTGCGCGCGTTCGAGGCCGCGGAAGCCGGGCTCGCCGCGGCACTGCGCGCCCGCGCCTGGTCGGCGGGCGCGCCGTGGACGGCCTCGGGCGAGCTCACCGATGGCGGCGCATGGCGTGTCGAGGTCCGGCTCGCAGCCGCGCGCGTCGACCCGCTCGGCGGCCCGGTGGATTGGCATTTCGAAATCGAGAGCACCGGGCGCGACGGTCCCGCGCGCGTCACGCTCGCCCAGGGCTTTCGCGTGCAGGGCGCATTGCCAGGTGAGCCGCAGCGCAGCTGGTGGCGCCAGGTGGAGCCGGAGCCTTGAGACGCGGGTTCACGTTGATCGAGCTGCTGATCTGCATCGTCATCGCGGCCGTGCTGGCCGCGATTGCGCTGCCTTCGTGGCGCGGCGTCGTGCTGCGCAGCAACCGCACCGATGCCACCGCTGCGCTGTATGCGCTGGCCATGGCACAGGAACGCTACCGGCTCGTGCATGGCCGCTATGCGAGCCTCGCTGCGCCGGCGCCGCCGGTCGGGCTGGGGCTCGGCGCCAGCGAGCGCGGCTGGTATGAGCTGCGTATCGAGCGCGCCGACGAATCCAGCTTCCTGGCGAGCGCGCGACCCTCGCCGGGCTCGCCCCAGCGCGGCGACGACGAGTGCCGGCTGTTGACGATCGACGAAACGGGGCGACGCGGCTCGGTGCCCGCGGCGCCCGAGCGATGCTGGCGCTGATCGCGCCGGCCTCAGGCGGAGCGCAGCACCTTCGGCAGCGTGAACACGACGTGCTCCTCGCGCCCGCTGATCTCCTCCGGCACCTCGCCGCCCCACTCCTTGAGGCGCTCCACGACCTGCCGCACGAGCACCTCCGGCGCCGAGGCGCCGGCCGTGACGCCGACGGTCGCGCAGCCGTCGAACCACTCGCGGCGCAGGTCATCGGCGCCATCGACCATGTAGCCGGGGATGCCGGCCTTCAGCGCGATCTCCTTCAGGCGGCTCGAGTTCGAGCTGGTCTGCGAGCCGACCACGATGATGGCGTCGCAGTGCTCGACCAGGCCCTTGACGGCGTCCTGGCGATTCTGCGTCGCGTAGCAGATGTCTTCCTTGCGCGGGCTGGTCAGCGACGGAAAGCGAAGTTTCAGGGCATCGATGATGCGCGCGGTATCGTCGACCGACAGCGTCGTCTGGGTCACGAATGCAAGCCGCTCGGGTTCCCGCACAACGAGCTTTGCCACGTCCTCCGGATTCTCCACGAGGAAGATCTCGCCGCCGTGGCTGCGATCGTACTGGCCCATCGTGCCCTCGACCTCGGGATGCCCCGCATGGCCGATCAGGATCACCTCGCGGCCCTCGCGGCCGTAGCGCGCGACTTCCATGTGCACCTTCGTGACCAGCGGGCAGGTGGCGTCGAACACGCCGAGACCGCGCCGCTCGGCTTCCGCCTGGACGGCCTTGGAGACGCCGTGCGCGCTGAAAATGACCGTGGCGCCGTCCGGCACTTCGTCGAGTTCCTCGACGAACACAGCGCCGAGCTTGCGCAGGCGGTCGACCACATGGCGGTTGTGGACCACTTCGTGGCGCACATAGATCGGCGCGCCGAACAGCTTCAACGCGCGCTCGACGATGTCGATGGCACGATCCACGCCGGCGCAAAAACCACGGGGATTGGCAAGCAGGATTTTCATGGCCCCGATTCTAGCGGAAGTCCGTCGGCGCCGGCGGGATCGTGACGGCGCGCGGCGGATTCTTCCTGAGCTCCTCCAGCATGAGTTCGACGGCCTTCTCGAGGCTCGGGTCGCGGCCGGCAGCGATGGCCTCCGGGCGATCGATGACCTCGATGTCCGGCGCGACGCCCTCGTTCTCCACGGCCCAGTTGCCGTCGGTATCGAGGAACCGGAATGTCGCCGGTATCAAGCTGCCGCCGTCGGCCAGGTTCGGGTTGCCGCTGATGCCGATCAGGCCGCCCCAGGTGCGGGTGCCGATCAGCGGCCCGAGGCCGAGCTTGCGGAAATAGTAAGGCAGCGCATCGCCGCCCGAGCTGGCCAGCCCGTTGATCAGCATCGCCTTGGGACCGTCATGGTGCAGCAGCGGGCGTGGCTGCGGCTCGAAGCCGCGCCAGACCCAGTAGTTCAGCGGCGTGCGGGCGAGCAGCTCGATCATCCGGTCGGGAATGAAGCCGCCGCCGTTGTAGCGGTCGTCGATGATCAGCGCATCGCGGCGCGCCTCGGCCAGCATGCCCTTGAACAGCTCGCGGTTGCCCTCGATGGCCGTGTTGGGCACATGGATGTAGCCGACGCGGCCGCCGGACAGCTCGTGCACGCGCTGGCGGTTGTTGGTCACCCAGTCGAGGTAGCGCAGATTGACCTCGCTGCTCACCGTCTTGACCTGCTCGACCCGCGCGCCGCGCTCGGCCGGGCGATCGTTCAGCGTCAGCTGCACGACGCGATCGCCCTTGTTCTCGAGCAGGCGGTAGAAGTTGTCGACGCCGCGCGTGCTGACACCGTCGACCGCGAGCACCAGGTCGCCGACCCGGGCGGTGACGCCGGCCTCGGTCAGCGGCGAGCGATAGTAATCGTGCCAGTTCTCGCCGGGATAGATGTGCGCGATCCTGAAATAGCCGGACTCGTCCAACTCGATGCGTGCGCCCAGCATGCCGCCGGGGCGGCGCTTCACCGTCGGCATGTCCTTGCTGCTGTTGACATAGATATGGCCGGCATTCAGCTCGCCGGCCAGCTCGCCAAAGATGTAATCGAGGTCTGTCCGATGCGCGACGTGCTCGACCAGCGGCGCGTAGCGATCACGGATTGCGGCCCAGTCCTGCCCGTGGTGGCCGGGATCCCAGAACCAGTCGCGCAGGATCCGCCAGCCGTCCACGTACATCTGGCGCCACTCGACGCGCGGATCCACCTGCATCTCGAGACGCTCGAGCTTCAGCGCGGTCTTGCCCGCGTCGACGCCGGGCTTGGCGTCGGCGATGCCGAACTTGTCGCCCTGGCGCCACAGCAGCTTCTTGCCGCCCGCCGCCAGGCTGTAGCCGGTGACGTCGGCCAGCACGGTCTCGGCCGCGGCCTTGTCGAGGTCGTAGTAGCGCAACTCGCCGCCATTGGCACCCGCCGAGACGAAGAACAGGCCCGCCTTCGTGGCGGACAGGCCCACATAGTTGCCGGCCGGGACGCCCAGCACGGTCACGCGATCATTGAAGCCCTCGACATCGAAACGCAGCCGCGCAATGGCAGCGTCCTTCTTGTCTTCGTCCTTCTTGTCGGCATTCGGCGCGGCCGCAGCGCCGGCCTCGTCGCTGCGCGGCCGGTTCAGCGCCGGTCCGTCGGCAGCAAGCGTCGCAGCGAACAGGCGCGTGGCGTTGTTATAGAGGTAGTTGAACTCATAGGCGGAGAACGCGAGGTTCCAGTCACGCGTCGACGTGAAATAGAGATAGCGGCCCTGCGGGTCGAAGACGGGACTCTGCTCGTTGGTGGCGTCGGGCGTCAGCTGGCGCGCACGGCCCTCGCGCAGCGAGTACATCCAGATCGAGCTGTTGTAGCTCTCGTTGACCTTCGTGTAGGCCAGCCACTCGCTGTCGGGCGACCAGGCGTACTGCGTCAGGTCGCGGAATGCGTTGTTGGTGTGGCGCGTCGTATCGACCCGCCGAATCCGGCCGGATTCGATCTCGACGATGCTGAGCCGATTCGCGCTGTCGGCATAGGCCAACTGCTTGGAGTCGGGCGACCAGGCCGGCGGAAAGCGCCAGCTGTCGCCGTCAGTGGTGATACGACGCGGCTCGCCGCTGCCGTCCTGCGCGCGCACGTAGATCTCGTACTCGCCGGTGGCGTCGGAGAGATAGGAAATCCACTTGCCGTCGGGCGACCAGGCGACGCTGATCTCACGCGCCTCGGGCGTGCGCGAGATGTTGCGAATCTCGCCGTGCTGCGCCGGCGCCGTGAAGATCTCGCCGCGCGCGCCGAACACGGCGCGTTCGCCCTGCGGCGCGATGTCGAAGCTCTCGATCTGCTCGGTCACGTTTCTGAACGAGGGCAAGGCATGCGGCCGATCGCCGACAACCTCGATCGGGATTCGCCGGGTCGTTGAGACCGTCGGGTCATGCAGCCAGATATAGCCGCCCTGCTCGAACACGATCCGCTTACGATCGGAGCTCGGCCACAAGACGTCGAAGTCGTCGAAGCTGGTGACTTTCTGGACGTTGTTGCCGTCCAGGTCCATGACGAACAGGTTCAGCGTGAAGTCGCGGTCCGAGGCGAAGTAGATGCGCCCGTCGACCCACAGCGGCTGCTGGTCGGTGCCGGCAAAATCGGTCAGCTGCCGCGAAGTGGCGTTGGCCAGGTCGTAGGTCCAGACGTTCTGCGCGCGTCCGCCGCGGTGCCGCTTCCAGGTGCGGAACTCGCGGTCGATCGGCGTGTAGACGTACAGCTTGCCATCGGCCGACAGCATGCCGCCGCCGGTTTCCGGCGGGCCGAGCGGCTTCTCCATGCCGCCGGCAAACGGCACCAGCAGCGGCAGGCCGTCGCGCTCGCCGTAGGGGGTGCGATTCGCCCGCACGAGGACGTATTCACCGTCCGGCGTCCAGTCCAGCACGCGATAGTCCGTGCCGCCGCGCGGCGGCATCGGCCCGACATCGTTGTAGAAGGTCAGTTGCCGCGGCGTGCCGCCCGCAGCCGGCATGACCCACACCTGGCGCGTGCCGGAATACTCCGCGGAAAACGCGATCCAGCGGCCGTCCGGGGAGAACTTCGGGTACAGCTCGAGGCCTTCATGCGAGGTGAGCCGCTGCGCGACACCCCCCTCGGCCGACGCCGTGTAGATGTCGCCCGCATGAACGAAGACGAGCTGCTCGCCGTGGATGTCGGGGAAGCGCAGCAGGCGCGTTTCGGCGGCGTCGGCCAACGGCGCGACGACGGCAACTAACAAGGCAATGATCAGGGCTGGACGCATGCCGGGCTCTCCGCAGCATTGGCAAAGTCCGCAATTGTAACCAAAGTTGCGTGCGCCCCGCCCCGCCGGGGCGCTCAGATGATCTTTCGCTTGCGCCGGCCCTCGTAGAAGCTGTCGATCAGCAGGATCGCAGCGCCGACCGTGATCGCCGCATCCGCGACATTGAACGCCGGGAAGTACCAGCGATCCCAGTGAAAGCTCAGGAAATCCACGACATACCCGTGGATCGTGCGGTCGACGACGTTGCCGACGGCGCCGCCGACGATCAAGGCCAGCGCAGCAGCCAGCCAGCCCTGGCCCTTGTGCGGCATGCGCTTCAGCCAGACGCAGACCAGCGCCGTCACGGCGACGGCGATCGTGATGAAGAACCAGCGCTGCCAGCCGCCGGCCGAGGCCAGGAAGCTGAATGCGGCGCCGGGGTTGTGCAGCCGCGTGATGCCGAACACCGGCAGCACCTCGACGCGCTCGTACAGCTCGAAACGCGCGATGATCAGCGCCTTGGTGAGCTGGTCGGCCACGACGATGAACGCGGACAGCCACAGCCATCGAAGCGCCCCGTGGCGGTCGCCCGCCGGCCCCGCCTCGGCCATCACGCCCAGCGCCTCTGTTCGCCCGCGCCCGCGACGTTTTCCGCGCAGCGGCCGCAGATCTCGGGGTGCTCCGGGTGCACGCCGATATCCGGCCGGCGATGCCAGCAGCGCACGCATTTCTGCTGCCCGGTCGGTACGACCTCCGCATACAGGCGCTCGGCGAATCCCTCGAGCGCGAGCGCGTCCGCGGGCCGGGCCTCGAGCGGCTCGACGCGGGTCGTCGAGGTCAACATCAGGAAACGCAGCTCGTCGCCCGGGCCGCGCAGCTTGGCAGCCAGGTCGGGCGCCGCGTACAGGACCAGCTCGGCATCCAGCGACGAGCCGATCCGGCCGGCGTTCCGGAGCGCCTCCAGCTCGCGCGCGACGTCGTCACGCACGGCATGGACCAGGTCCCAGTCCGGGTCCTCCGCGCGCAACGGCACCTCGGGCAGCGCGTGCCATGTGGACAGCAGCACCGACTCGGCGCGCTCCCCCGGCAGGCTCGCCCAGATCTCTTCCGCGGTGAAGGCGAGCACCGGCGCGAGCCAGCGCACCATGGCCTCGGCGACGTGCAACATCGCGGTCTGCGCCGAGCGCCGCGGGTGGCCGCCGGCCGGGGTCGTGTAGAGCCGGTCCTTGAGCACGTCGAGATAAAAGCCGCCCATGTCCAGCACGCAGAAGTTGTGCACCTTCTGGTAGATCAGGTGGAACTCGTAGTCGCGGTAGGCGCGGATGACCTCTTCCTGCAGCGCGGCGGTGCGCGCCACGGCCCAGCGGTCGAGCGCAATCATGTCCTCCGGCGCGACCGCGTCGCGCGCCGGATCGAAGCCGGCGAGATTGCCCAGCAGGAAGCGCGCCGTGTTGCGCATCCGGCGGTATGAATCCGACATCCGCTTCAGGATCTCGTCGGAGACGTTCATCTCGCCGCGGTAGTCGGTGGCCGCGACCCACAACCGCAGGATGTCCGCGCCCAACGTGTCCAGCACCGTCTGCGGTGCGACCACGTTGCCGAGGCTCTTGGACATCTTGCGGCCCTTCTCGTCCACCGTGAAGCCGTGCGTCAGCACCGCCCGGTACGGCGCCTCGCCGTGCATCGCGACCGAGGTCAAGAGCGAGCTCTGGAACCAGCCGCGGTGCTGGTCGGACCCCTCGAGATACAGCTCGGCGGGGAACCCGGCCTCCTCGCGCGTCGCGCTCAGGCAGTGGTGCATCAGGCCCGAGTCGACCCACACGTCCATGATGTCGGTGACTTTCTCGTAGCGGTCCGCGTCATCGCCGAGCAGCTCCGCCGGGTCGAGGTCCCACCAGGCGTCGATGCCCAGCCGCGCCACGCGCTTGGCGACCGCTTCGAGCAGCCGCACCGAGTCCGGGTGCGCCTCGCCGCTCTCGCGATCCACGAACAGCGCGATCGGCACGCCCCAGCTGCGCTGGCGCGAGATGCACCAGTCCGGCCGGCCCTCGACCATCGAGCGGATGCGGTTCTCGCCCCAGGCCGGCATCCACTGCACTGCGCCGATCGCCTGCAGGGCACGCTCGCGCAGCCCCTCGCGGTCCATGCTGATGAACCACTGCGGCGTGGCGCGGAAGATCAGCGGTGTCTTGTGCCGCCAGCAATGCGGGTAGCTGTGCAGCCACGCTTCGTGATGCAGCAGCACGCCGCGTTCCTCGAGGAGCTTGACGATGACCGGGTTGGCGTCGAACACGCCGAGGCCCTCGACCAGCGCAGTGCCGGGGCGGAAGCGGCCGTCGTCGAGGACCGGGTTGACGACCTCGAGGCCGTAGCGCTGGCCGACGATGAAGTCGTCATGGCCGTGGCCCGGCGCCGTGTGGACCGCGCCGGTGCCGGCCTCGGTCGTGACGTGCTCGCCGAGGATCACCGGCAGCTCGCGCGGCTGGAAGGGGTGCGCCAGCGCGAGCCCCTCGAGCGCGGCGCCGCGACACACGGCCAGCTCCTCGAAATGCTCGATGCCCCAGCGTCGCGTCGTGGCCGTCAGCAGGTCGCGGGCGACGACGAGGCGCTCGCGCCCCGCCGGGCCGTCGAAGCCGATCAACGCGTATTCGAGCTCGGGGTGCAGCGTGACGGCCTGGCTGGCCGGCAGCGTCCACGGCGTCGTCGTCCAGATCGGGATCGACACCGGCCCGGCGACGTTGCTGCGCGCCGCGCCGCCGAACGCGTCGAGCAGCGCCTCGCCGTCGATGACCCGGTAGCGAACGTCGATGGCCGGCGACTTGCGATCGGCGTACTCGACCTCGGCCTCGGCCAGTGCCGAACCGCAGTCGAGGCACCAGTGGACCGGCTTGAAGCCCTTGTAGACATGGCCGTTCGCAAGGATGCGGGCAAAGGCCCTGAGCTGCTCGGCCTCGTAGGCGGGATCCATCGTCAGGTAGGGCCGCTCCCAGTCGCCGAGCACGCCGAGGCGACGGAAGTCGCGGCGCTGGCCGTCGACCTGGGCGCGCGCGAACTGCCGGCACGCGGCCCGGAACGCCTTGGCATCGAGCTTCTCGCCGACCCGGCCGTGCTCGCGCTCGACGACCAGCTCGATCGGCAGTCCGTGGCAATCCCAGCCGGGGATGTAGGGCGCGTCGTAGCCGTCCAGCGTGCGCGCGCGGATCACGATGTCCTTCAGGACCTTGTTGACGCAGTGGCCGAGATGAATGTCGCCGTTGGCATACGGCGGGCCGTCCGGCAGCAGGAACGCCGGCCGGCCGCGCGCCGCGGCGCGCAGCTTGCCGTACAGGTCCCGGGCCTCCCAGTCCGCCAGCATGCCTGGCTCGCGCTGCGCCAGCGCCGCGCGCATCGGAAAATCCGTCTGCGGCAGGTTCAGCGTGTCCTTGTATTCAGCCACCGTCTCGTTCCCCTTCAATAGCCCGCGTCGGCGAGGATCCGCCGCGCGCATTCCGCATCACGATGCATCTGCGCCGTGAGGCTCGGTATGTCATCGAAGCGCAGCTCGTCGCGCAAGCGCGCGACGAACTCCACCGTGATCCGGCGCCCGTAGAGTTCGCCGGAAAAATCGAACAGGTGCGCCTCGAGCAGTGGCTCCACGCCGTCCACCGTCGGTCGCGTGCCGAGGTTGGCCACTGCCGGCCAGGGCCGCTCCCCAACCCCCTTGACGACGACCGCGAACACCCCGGTCACCGGCAATACCCGCCGCCCGGGTCGCAGGTTGGCCGTCGGGAAGCCGAGCGTGCGCCCGAGCCGCCGGCCCTCGACGACCCGGCCGCTCATCCCATAATGCCGCCCGAGCAGGCGCGTCGCGAGGCCCAGGTCCCCCGCCGCCAGCGCCGCACGCACCGCGGTGCTGCTGACCCGCATCCCGTCGAGGATACAGGTCGGCGTGTCCGTAACCTCGAAACCGTGCTCGATTCCCGCGGCCTGCAGCGTGCCGAAGTCGCCGGCCCGGTTGTGGCCGAAGCGGAAGTCGTCGCCGATGACAAGGTAGCGCGTGCCGAGGCCGTTGAGCAGATAATCGCGGATGAACGCCGCCGGCGACAACGCCGCCATCGCCCCGTCGAAGCGCGCGCAGAACAGCCGATCCACACCCTGGCCGACCAGTCCCTCGAATTTCTCGCGGAAGCCCGCGAGGCGCGGCGGCGCCGCGGCACCCATGAAGTACTCCCGCGGCGTCGGCTCGAAGCTCATGACGACGGCGGGGATCCCCAGCGCGCGCGCCCGACCGCGCAGGCGCGCCAGCACCGCCCGATGGCCGAGGTGCAGGCCGTCGAAGTTGCCGATCGTCACCGCGCATTCCCGGTGGCCGGGGCGCAGGTTGTGCTTTCCCCGAATCAGTTCCAAGGCCGGGTTCCTGGTGTCGCCACGGACAGAGCGCCAAAAGAGCCCGGATTATACGGAATGGCGGGGCGGCGGCGCGCCCGGGCGGCTGCGCAGGTGCCCGGGCCGCAGGCCGAGCGCGAGCAGGCTGGCAATGTAGACGACGATGCCGAGCCCGACACACGCCGCGAGGCGCAGCGTTCGCTCGTGCCACGCCGCGGCCAGCCATCCGTCCAGCGGCCCGGCGACCAGGAACAAGGCCGCCGCCATCGCGAGGTTGGCGAGCAGCACGCGCAGCGCGAGCGGCCGCCAGCCATCCCCCGGCACGTAGATGCCGGTGCTGCGCAGCCCGCGGTAAAGGGCGCTCGCGTTGTACACGGCCGCGATGCCGGTGGCCGTCGCGAGCCCGGCGTGTGCCCCGGGAATTCCCAGCTGCACCATCGGCACGACGATCGCCACGTTCAATGCGATATTGACCAGCATCGCGCGGATGCTGACCCGCACCGGGGTGCGGATGTCCTGGCGGCTGAAATACCCGGGCGACAGCACCTTGACGAGGGTGAAGCCGACCAGCGCCACCGAGTAGGCCATCAGGCTGAAGCTCGCCATGCGCGTGTCGGCCGCGGTGAACTCGCCGTACTGGAACAGCGTCGCCAGCATTGGCCCGGCGAGCAGGAACATGCCGACCGCCGCCGGCAATGCGATGACCGCGACCAGCTTCAGTGCCCAGTCCAGTGTGGCCGAGAACGCCGCCATCGATTGCTCGGCGTGCCGCCGCGACAGCCCCGGCAGGATCACCGTGGCAAGCGCGATCGCGAAGATGCCCAGCGGGAACTCGAGCAGCCGGTCGGAGTAATAGAGCCAGCTGATACTGCCGGTCACGAGGAACGAGGCGATGACGCGGTCGACGATCAGGTTGATCTGCGCGACCGAGGAGCCGAGGATCGCCGGCAGCATCAGCCTGCCGATCTTGCGCACGCCCGGGTGACTCCAGCCCCAGCGGGGGCGCGGCAGCAGCCCGATGGCGCGCAGGAACGGCAGCTGAAAGGCCAGCTGCACGACACCGGCGATGAACACCCCGATGGCGAGCCCGAGTATCGGCTCCTCGAACCGCGGCGACAGCCAGATCGCCGCACCGATCAGCACCAGGTTCAGGAACACCGGCGTGAAGGCCGGCACGCCAAAGCGGCCATAGGTGTTCAGGATGCCGCCGGCGAACGCGGTCAGCGAAATGAAGAACAGGTATGGAAAGGTCAGCCGCAGCATCTCGCTGGCGAGCGCCAGCTTCGCAGTCTCGCCGGCGAAGCCGGGTGCGAACAACAATATAAAGAGCGGCGCTGCGACGATGCCGACGAGCGTCACGAGGAACAGCGCGACGCCGAGCGTGCCCGCGACACGATCCGCCAGCGCCTTGACCTCGGCATGCGAGCCGCGCGCCTGGTATTCGGACAGCACTGGCACAAAGGCCTGCGAGAAGGCGCCTTCCGCGAACAGGCGGCGCAGGAAATTCGGGATCTGGAAGGCGACGACGAACACGTCCATGCCGGCACCGGCGCCGAACAGCCGCGCAAACACCACGTCGCGGGCGAAGCCGAGCACGCGTGATGCCAGGGTGTTGCCGCCGACGACGGAGGTGGAACGGGCAAGACTCATTTTCGGATCAGCCACTTGCGATTGGGGCGCATCATAGACGGGGGCGCTGGGGAAGCGCGAGTGCTGGCCCCTTATAGTGAGGGACCAGCCGGCAATGGACCCGCGCGGGCGATACGGATCACGAACGCGAATGCCTCTTGTTCCGTATCAACTGCGTAAATGTCCGGATAGGAAAGCCCTGCAGAGAGACCATGCTTCGTTTCAAGCGTTCCGTCGATGGAGCTCCCGCTGGAGCATGCGGAATGTGTGTAAATGGGGAAGCGCTTCGCGATGATCTGGAGGGAACAATGAACACGAATTGGAAACTGGCAGCGACACTAGTGGTCGCCGCCATACTTGGCCTGTCCGGCTGTTCGGGTGACGACGGCAAGGACGGGGCACCGGGCGCACCGGGTGCGCCGGGGACACCGGGACCGGAAGGGCCACCGGGACCTCCGGGACAGACCGTCTCGACACCCATTGAAACCTGCGTCGTCTGCCACGGTGAGGGCTCTTTTGCCGATGCGGCGGTCGCACATGAGATCGACCGTGAGGTTGCATATACCGTCGTCACTCCGCCAACCGTAGACGGAACCGACTCAGTCGTTGCCTTCAGAATCACCGTCAACGGCGCACCCTACAACGAGTTCACCAACGTGCAACGCGTCGTGATCTTCCAGGGCGATGGCCTAGGGACATACACGCGTTACCAGTTTCCGAACAACGTCAATGCGTTCCTCGCGAGCGTCGTCAACGGCGTGTATACATTCCGCATCCCGAACGGCGCACTCCTCGCTGATGGCCTGACACCCGCACCAGCCTTTGTCGGAACGGATGCCAGGGTCTACTTCCGGCTGAACACCCCGGCGGGTGTCACGCCCTCTCGTCGGGCCAGCATCTCAGCCGATGACGCCGCGTACGTACGTCTCGACCTGGTCAGCGACCAGTCCTGCCAGAACTGCCACGGCAGCTTCGCGGGCGGACTGACCAGCCACCACTACAACCCGTTCGAGGCTTCCAACTGCGTCGCCTGCCACAGCGCGGTGAATCCCCCGTCGGACCTCAGCACGGTCTACCTCGTGCACGGCATCCACAACTCGCACAACATGCCGGACGGCGAATTCGAAGTTGAAGGCGTGGTTTTTGATGTCACCTATCCGACCTACACGGAAAATTGCAGCGTCTGTCACGACAGCGCGCCTGCGCTTGCGGCGGCGAACGCCATGCCGGTCACGGATGAAGGCTGCCTGAGCTGCCACGGCTCGCTCGCGAGCTGGGACTTCGTCGCGGCCGGCGTGCCCTTCCACAACAACCTTGCGCCGGGCGCCGATTGCCAGCAGTGCCATGTTCTGGGCGGCGTCGCACGCTACACGGTCGCGCAGTTCCACAACGGGCTCACCACTGCGCGCGGCGGCGTGATCTGGGACGGCGCCGACACCTCCGTGGTCGAGGGCGACAAGATCGACATGCAGATCACCGGCATCATCGATGACGGCGTGAACCTGGCGATCTCCTGGACGGCCAGCTATGACGGATTGCCGGTCAACCCGTGTAACGAAACTGTCGGCCCGGGTGCCCCGCTGTTCCACCTCGGCGCAGGTCCGCCCAATGCCAACCTGAGCATGCTGCGCAGCTACGCCCAGGGGGATGACTTCATCCTCGGCCAGAACGCCAGCAAGCCGGGCCAGGCCGCTGCCGTCAACGTGACGGCGACCAACACGGCCTGCCAGGGCAATGTCGCGACCACCACCATCCCGGCGGATCCGGTCGAGTACGAGCGTGGCATCGTGGCCTTGCAGGGCAAGCCGCGCGTGGTGCACGCCAACCCGGCCGTCACGGCGCCGATGCAGGTGCGCGCTTTCACGCCGACCCGCGAGTGGGTCGTCGGCAGTGGCGCCCTGCCGCTGCAGGCGCGGCGTTCGATCGTCGACAGCGGCGAGTGCGTCAAGTGCCATGTGGGTTCGCTCTACCAGCACGGCGGCAACCGCGTCGACAACGTCGACATGTGCATCATCTGCCACAACCCGGCATCGAACGAGCAGGACGTCCGCGTCGGCTTCTTTGGTGTGGACGCGTCGACGACATACGACGGCAAGGTCGGCGAGACCTACGAGATGAAGTCCATGCTGCATGCCGTCCACTCGGCCGGCGGCCCGGGCGACCGGGGCGCACCGTACGTGCTTTATCGCCAGGGCCAGGGCATCTTCGCCTGGGCTGCCGATGAATCGCTGCTGCGGAACTGGCCGGGCACGGGTTCGCAAGTGGTCTTCGGGTCGGCCAACGTCACGGCCAACCACACCTTCCACAAGCCAACCTACCCGCGCGCGCTCAACGCCTGCGAGGCGTGCCACGTCCCGGGCTTTGACGTGATACCCGACCAGTCCAAGGCGATGGCGACCACGCTCGACGCAGGGAGCACCGAGTGGATCAACCAGACCGACGACGTGCTCGAGGGCGCGTCGGCAGCGGCCTGCATGCGGTGCCACCAGTCTGTCGATGGCGCGGTGAATGGCGCGCTGAAGGGCCACGCGTACCAGTTCGGCTGGACCCCGCAGGAGTTCCCTGAGGGTCGCCAGACGATCATCGATACGGTGAACTAAGCTCCGCTAACCAGGTGAACGGGGTGGGCCATCGGGCCCATCCCACAACACCAGAAAACCAGCGGCCGGGAGAGCAATCTCCCGGCCGTTTTCTTTGGCGGGACGCGGCGGGGCTCGCAGCTACGTACGAGCACCTACGTAAAAACGCGTAGCAACGAAGCCGGGCGCTGCCAGTCGCCGGCGTGGAAATCCCCTGCGTAGAAATGCTGATTGTCCCTGTCGCTGTTCCAAACGACCATCTGCGCCGAGCATTCCCATCCGGGGACTCCAGCTGGAGCAGATGCGGAATGCGTTCTTATGGGGAAGCGCTCTGAATCCCGTGGAGGGAACAATGAAATCTAAATGGACTTTGGCAGGGGCCGTGATGCTCGCTGTCTTTCTCGGCCTGTCCGGCTGTTCGGGCGACGACGGCAAGGACGGGGCACCGGGAGCACCGGGTGCGCCGGGTACACCGGGGCCTGAAGGGCCACCGGGACCTCCGGGTGATTCCGTCGTCACAATGCCTATCGAGACCTGCGTCGTTTGCCACGGCGATGGCTCGTTTGCCGATGCGGCGGCGGGACATGCCATTGACGGCGAGGTCGCGATCAATAACCTGGTGATTGCCCCGTCCGGTGACGACCTGGTGTTGAGCTTCAATCTCACGGTCGACGGCGCAAATGCGCCGGGCTTCAACCAGATCTACACGTCCGGCCGCAACAATACCCCGGTTGCGTATACCTTCGATGGCGTCCCGACTCTCGACGCCAATCAAAACCCGATCAGGGGCACGCGCGCGGGCATTCCCGCCTTGACGACGCTCGCAGACCTGGGTGGTGGCGAATACACCATCACGGTTGCGGGAGGTGCGCTCGCGGGCAACCTCCGTTACCTGTTTGCGATTACAAATGGCCAGGGCGGTCGCGCCTTCGTCTGGGGCGATTATCCCGCCCCGCTGGCCAACCACAATGTGGTCAGCGACCAGGCATGCATCAACTGCCACGGCGCCAACGGTGAGGTCGGCCGCTTTGCGAGCCACTACGCCGATCCGGTCGGCGTACAGCAATGCGTGGTCTGCCACGACTCCAGCACCTCGTATGAGGACACCTGGAAGTTCGCGCATGGCATTCACAATTCGCATAACTTCCCGGACGGCCAGTACGTCACGCCGGCGCCCCGCGCCAACGAGTACGACGTCACTTATCCGACCTACATGACGAATTGCAGTGTCTGCCATGACAGCGCACCTGCGCTCGCCGCGGTTAACGCCATGCCGGTCACGGGTGAAGGCTGCTTCACTTGCCATGGTTCGATGGAAGGCTTTGACTTCACGGCCACCGCGTTCCATTTGCAGATTCCCAATCCGGAAGATGCTGACTGCCAGCAGTGCCATTCCCTTGGCGGCGTCGCACGCTACACTGTCGCGCAGTTCCACAACGGGCTCACCACTGGGCGCGGCGGCGTGATCTGGGACGGCGTCGACACCTCCGTGGTCGAGGGTGACAAGATCAACATGCAGATCACCGGCATCGTCGATGACGGCGTCAACCTGGCGATCTCCTGGACGGCCAGCTATGACGGATTGCCGGTCAACCCGTGTAACGAAACTGTCGGCCCGGGTGCCCCGCTGTTCCACCTCGGCGCAGGTCCGCCCAATGCCAACCTGAGCATGCTGCGCAGCTACGCCCAGGGCGATGACTTCATCCTCGGCCAGAACGCCAGCAAGCCGGGCCAGGCCGCCGCCGTCAACGTGACGGCGACCAACACGACCTGCCAGGGCAATGTCGCGACCACCACCATCCCGGTGGACCCGGTCGACTATGAGCGTGGCATCGTGGCCCTGCAGGGCAAGCCGCGCGTAGTGCACGCCGACCCGGCCGTCACCGCCCCGATGCAGGTGCGCGCCTTCACGCCGACCCGCGAGTGGGTCGTCGGCAGTGGCGCCCTGCCGCTGCAGGCACGTCGTCCGGTGGTCAACACCGCCGAGTGCGTCAAGTGCCACGTGGGCTCGCTCTACCAGCACGGCGGCAACCGCGTCGACAACGTCGACATGTGCATCATCTGCCACAACCCGGCATCGAACGAGCAGGACGTCCGCGTCGGCCTCGGTATCGACCCGGCCACGGCATACGACGGCAAGGTCGGCGAGACCTACGAGATGAAGACCATGCTGCATGCCATCCACTCGGCTGGCGTGACTGGAGCTCCGTACGTGCTCTATCGTGGCAATGGCATCTACGCCTGGGCTGGCGACGAGTCCCTGCTCACCAACTGGCCGGGCACTGGCAGCCAGACCATCTTCGGCACGGACGTGACTCGGAACCACAACTTCCATGCACCGACCTATCCGCGCGCGCTCAACGCTTGCGGTGCGTGCCACACGCCGGACTTCGACGTGCTGCCCAACCAGGCCAAGGCGATGGCGCTGACCATCGATGCGGGTAGCGCCGAGAACTTCGGTGACCAGACCGACGACGTGCTCAAGGGCGCATCGGCAGCGGCCTGCATGAGCTGCCACTCCTCGAGTGACGGCTTCACCAAGGGTGCTTTGGACGGTCATGCGTACCAGTTCGGCTGGACCCCGCAGGAATTTCCTGAGGGCCGCCAGACGATCATCGACGCGGTGAACTAAGCTCCGCTAACCAGGTGAACGGGGTGGGCCATCGGGCCCATCCCACAACACCAGAAAACCAGCGGCCGGGAGAGCAATCTCCCGGCCGTTTTCTTTGGCGGGATGCGGCGCAGCCCGGAGGCTGGACCAGGGAAGTTTCAGCGCCGCCGGCCGGCGAGGTGCCGCAGCACGTCCTCGAGGCGAAGGCCCTTGAGCTGGAGCAGCACCAGCAGGTGGAACAGCAGGTCGGCAGCCTCCTCGGCAAGGCCTTCGTCGTCACGCGTGACAGCGGCGAGCGCAGTCTCCACGCCCTCCTCGCCGACCTTCTGCGCTGCGCGCGCCACCCCTGCCGCGCCGAGCCGCGCCACGTAGCTGTCCTCAGGCTGCTCGGCGAGGCGTGCCGCGATGACGCCCTCGAGCTCGTCGAGCAGCGTCGCGGGAGCCTGCTCGCCGAAGCAGCTGCGCGTGCCGAGGTGACAGGTGGGCCCGACCGGCGCCGCACGAACCAGCAAAGTGTCGGCATCGCAGTCCGTGTGGATCTCCACGACCCTCAGCACGTTGCCGGAGGTCTCGCCCTTGCGCCACAGCTGGCCGCGGCTGCGGCTGAAGAACACCGCCTCCCCGCAAGCCAGCGTCTCGGCATAGGAATCGCGGCTCATGTAAGCGAGCATCAGCACGGCCCCGGTCTGCTCGTGCTGCACGATCGCCGGCAACAGGCCGTCGTCCTTGGCCCAGTCGAGTTGATCCGTTTCCGGGGCCTTCATCGCCGCACCTCCACGCCGTTGGCGGCGAGCATGTCTTTCAGGTCGGGGATCGCGATCTGGCCGGAGTGGAACACCGTCGCCGCAAGCGCCCCGTCGACGCGCGCATGGTGGAACACCTCGAGGAAATGGCGCGGCTCGCCGGCGCCGCCCGACGCGATCAGCGGCACGCCGCATACCTCGCGCACCGCGGCGAGCTGCTCGAGATCGTAGCCATCGCGCACGCCGTCGGATTCCATGCAGTTCAGCACGATCTCGCCGGCGCCGCGCTGCTGCACTTCCCTGACCCAGTCCAGCGTCGCGCGGCGGCCGTAACGGGTTCGATCCGGGTCGCCGGTGTGGCTGGCGACGCGCCACTCTCCTTCCTCGCGGCGGCTGTCGATGCCGATGACGACGCACTGGCTGCCGAAGCGCCGCGCCAGCTGCTCGATCAGGCCGGGGTCCTCGAGCGCCGGCGTGTTGACGCTGATCTTGTCGGCGCCGTCGGCAAGCACGGCCTCGGCCGCCGCGACGTCACGGATGCCGCCGGCGACGCAAAACGGAATATCGAGCAACTCAGCGACACGCGTCACCCAGCCACGGTCCACGGTGCGCCCGGCCGGGCTGGCCGTGATGTCGTAGAACACCAGCTCATCGGCGCCCTCGTCGCGGTAGCGGCCCGCCAGCGCGAGGATGTCGCCCATGTCGCGGTGCTCCCGGAACCTGACGCCCTTGACGACCCGGCCTTCGCGCACGTCGAGGCAGGGAATTATGCGTTTCGCGAGAATGAGCGGATCTCCTCGTCCGTGATGCGGCCATCCAGCAGCGCCTTGCCGATGATCGCGGCGTGCGCGCCGACCGAGCCAAGCGCCTCGAGATCCGCGAGATCGCGCACCCCGCCGGAAGCTTGCAGCTCGATGCCCGGGAAGCGCTGCACGCACTGCGCGTACAGCGCGAGACTCGGCCCCGTCATCGCCCCGTCGCGCGCGACGTCCGTGCACAACAGGTGCCGCAAGCCGGCATCCTCATAGGCCGCTATCGCGTCCCACAGCGCCAGCCCCGCATCCTCGGTCCAGCCGCGGGTCCGCAGCCACGGCGTGCCGTCGGCATCGAGCTGCACGTCGCAGGCCAGCACCAGCCGCTCGGCGCCGAAATCTCCGAACCAGCTGCGCACCTCGTCGGGTCGCTCGGCGGCGGCGCTGCCGACGACGACACGGCCGACGCCGAGCGCCAGCATCGCCTCGACATCGCCGCGCGCGCGGATCCCGCCGCCGACCTGGATGCGGCCGCCCGCCAGGGCCGCCATGCGCGCGACGATCTCGCGGTTGCCGCCGGTGCCGTCGCGCGCGCCATCGAGATCGACGACATGTACCCAGTCGACCCCGAGCGACAGGTAATGGCCGACGAGCTCGTCGGGAGCCGCCTCGTACTGCTGGACGCGATCGAAGCGTCCCTGGTAGAGCCGCACGCAGCGGCCGTCCTTGAGGTCGATCGCCGGGATGGGTTGCAGGGCCATGCGCTTCTGCCTGGCTCAGTCGCGCAGCGCGAGGAAGTTGGTCAGCACGCGTGCGCCCGCTGCGCCGGAGCGTTCCGGGTGGAACTGCGTGCCGCGGAAATTGCCGTGTGCGACGACCGCGGTGAACTCGCCGCCATAGTCGGCGACCGCGACGGTATCGGGGCCCGGCGGCGCTGCGTAGCTGTGCACGAAATAGAAATGCGCAGCCTGCGGCAGGCCCGCGAACAGCGGGCAGTCCGGTGCCAGGCTGGTAAGGTTCCAGCCCATGTGCGGGACGGGGCGATCCGGACCGCCCCGGATGCGCTCGACCCGGCCGGGGATGACGCCGAGACACGCCCTGCCGCCGTCTTCGTCGGAGGCCTCGAACAACAGTTGCATGCCAAGGCAGATGCCGAGCACCGGCTGGCTGAGGCTACGCACGAGCTCCGCGAGGCCGCTGCGTTCCAGCCGCGTCATCGCCTCGTTCGCCGCCCCGACACCCGGCAGGAACACGTGGCTCGCGCCGCGAATCAAGGCCGGATCGGCGCTCAACGGCGCTGCACAACCGAGCCGCGCCAGCGCAAAGCGCAGCGAACTGATGTTCGCACCACCCGAATCGACGATGACCGGCCCGCCGTTGCTCATCCCAGCATGCCCTTCGTCGACGGGATGCCGCCGCCATCCACCCTGAATGCATCACGCAGCGCGCGCCCGAGCGCCTTGAACGCGGCCTCGACCTGGTGATGATCGTTCTCGCCGGAGATCTTCACGTGGATCGAGGCGCGCAGGCTGTCGGCCAGCGAGCGGAAGAAATGCTGCACCAGCTCGGTCGGCAGCTCGCCGACGCGCTCGCGGCGGAACTCGCCCTCGAACACCAGGTAGGGTCGGCCGCCGAGATCGATCGACAGCTCGGCGCGCGCTTCGTCCATCGGCAGCACGAAGCCGTAGCGCCGGATGCCGCGACGCGCGCCGAGCGCCGTGCGCAGCGCCTCACCGAGCGCCAGCGACACGTCCTCGACGGTGTGGTGTTCGTCGACGTGCAGATCGCCGCTGCACTCGAGCTCCATCGAGAAACCACCATGTTTTGCGACCTGCTCGAGCATGTGATCGTAGTAGCCGATGCCGGTTGCGGCACGCACCGGGCCGTGCGGATCATCGAGGTCGACCTCGACCCGGATGCGGGTCTCGGCGGTGCCGCGGGTCACCGTCGCGCGCCGCAAGCCGCCGAGGATGTGGCGCGCGATCTGCGGCCAGCTGAGGCTGTCCCCCGTGCCGTCGCCGACCTTGAGTCCGACCAAGCCGAGGTTCTCCGCGAACGCCAGGTCGGTGTCGCGATCGCCGATCACGAAGCTGCGATCGAGATCCGGCGGGTACTTTGCGATGTAGCGTGTCACCAGGCCGGTGGCGGGTTTGCGGCACGCGCAACCGTCGGCCGCGAAATGGGGGCAGATGAACTCCGCCTCGAAGCGGATGCCCTGGCTCGCGAACAGGCCGACGATGAAATCGTGAGCGCGCTGGAAGTCGGCCTCGGGGAACGAACTTGTACCGCGGCCGTCCTGGTTGCTGACCATGACCAGCCGGTAGCCGGCCTCGACGAGGCGGTGCAGGGCCGGGATCACGTCGGGCAGCAAGCGCACCTTGTCGATCGCGTCGACCTGCTCGTCGGGCGGCTCCGCCACGAGCGTCCCGTCGCGATCGATGAACAGCAACAGCGACCTATCCACGCGTTCTCTCCCGTGGCTGCGCGACATCGCCGGCCAGTGCCGCCAGCAGGCGGCGGTTCTCGGCGGCGGTGCCGACCGTGATGCGCAGGCAGCCGGCCAGCCGCGGCTGGCGGCTGAAGTCGCGCACCAGCACGCCGGCCTGCTCGCAGGCGGCGAGCGCCGCGGCCGCATCGGCGAAACGCACCAGCAGGAAGTTGCCCTCGCTGGGCCATACGCGGCGCACTGCGGGCAGCGCGCGCAGCGCCTCGGCCAGCTGTTCGCGCCGACGCAAGACGCCCGCGGTGCGACGCCTCGCCGCCGCGATCTCGGCCGGCTGCAAGCGGCGCAGTGCCGCCTCCGTGGCCAGCGACGGCAAGGGATAGGGCGGCGCAAGCGCCCTGAGGATCGCGATCAGCTCCGGATCCGCCAGCACCGTGCCGACGCGCGCGCCGGCGAGTCCCCACGCCTTCGAGAGCGTGCGCAGCAGCACCAGGTTCGGATGCGCCTCAAGCCGGCCGGCAAAGCCTTCGCCGCGCGCAAACTCGAGGTAGGCCTCGTCGACGACCACGACGCAATGGCCGTGCAGCGCCTCGCACAGCGCATCCACGGCCCGCGGCGACACCGTGGTGCCGGTCGGGTTGTTCGGCGAGCACAGGAACACCAGCTTGACGCCGGGCCTGACGGTGGCCGCGATCGCGCGCCAATCGACGCCGAAGTTGCGCGTCAGCGGGACTTCGACGACACCGGCGCCTTGCAAGCGCGCGGCGACTGCGTACATACCGAAAGTCGGCGGGCACACGATCACCGCGTCCTGCCCCGCGCGGCAGAATGCGCGCACCAGCAGGTCGATGGCGTCGTCGCTGCCGCGCGTCGCGAGCACGGCGGCCGGCGCGACGCGGTACAGCGCCGCCAGCGCGCCGACCAGCGCAGCCGGGCGTGGATCCGGGTAACGATTCAGCCCGTCCTCGGTGTCGTCCCACGCCGAGCGCCACGAGGACTCGTTGGCATGCAGGCGCAGCACGCCGCGCAGCGGCGAGGCCGCGTGATAGGCCGTGAAATCCCTGAGCTCCGGCCGCAGCAGGTGCGCGACGCCGCTCATCCGCGCGCCTGTCCTGCGGCGCCGCGGTCCGCGCCGGGCTCCTCGAGCGCCTCCAGCCGGAGCTTGACCGCGAGCGCGTGCGCGCCCAGCCCCTCCAGCTCGGCGAGCGTGCGCGCGATCGGGCCGATCAGGCGGAAGCCGGCGGGACTGGCTTGTTGCACCGAGATCGCGAGCTGGAAGTCGCTCAGCGACAGCCCGCTCCACGCCCGCGCATAGCCATAGGTCGGCAACACGTGGTTGGTGCCGCTGCAGTAGTCGCCGAGCGACTCAGGCGTCCAGTCGCCGAGAAACACGGAGCCAGCAGTCTCGATCCGCTCGAGCCAGCGCTCGGCGTCCGGCACCTGGACGATCAGGTGCTCCGGCGCGTAGCGATTGCTGATCTCGAAGGCCTCGTCGAGATCTCGCGCGATCAGCGTACGGCCGTGCGCCAGCGCCTCGCGCGCCACGGCGTTGCGCGGCAGGATCATCAGTTGCGCGGCGATGGCCGCGTCGACCGCGTCGGCGAGCAGCGGCGAGGTCGTCACGAGCAGCACCTGGGAATCCGGGCCGTGCTCGGCTTGCGACAACAGGTCCGCCGCGACGAACTCCGGGTCGGCGCGCTCGTCGGCGATGACCAGGACTTCGGACGGGCCGGCCGGCAGGTCGAGCGCCGCGCCGTCGGGGTCGCGCGATACCTGCAGCTTCGCCTCGGTGACCCAGGCGTTGCCGGGGCCGAAGATCTTGTCGACCGCCGGGATCGACCCGGTGCCATAGGCCAGCGCCGCGACCGCCTGCGCACCGCCCGCGAGGTAGACCTCGTCGATGCCGCAGTAGCGCGCCGCCGTCAGCACCGCCGGGTCAGCGCGGCCGCTCTGCTGCGGCGGCGTGCACAGCACCCGGCGCGGGCAGCCGGCCAAGGCCGCGGGCACGGCCAGCATGATGACTGTCGACGGCAGCGGCGCACTGCCCGCGGGCACGTACAGCCCGACGGCCCGGATCGGGCGCGTCACGCGGCGGCACAACACGCCGGGCATCGTCTCGACCTCGATCGGCGCGGCCCGCTGCGCGGCATGGAAGGCACGGACATTGGCGATCGCGGTCCGCAACGCCGCGCGTTGCGCCTCGCTGAGCGAGGCCTCTGCGGCATCGAACTCGGCTGCGGGAACGCGCAAGGCGGCGAGCTCGACGCCGTCGAAACGCTGCGCAAAACGCAACAGCGCCGCGTCGCCGTCGCGCCGCACCTCGGCGACGATCGCGGCGACCTCCGCGGCCAGCGTGTCGCGGCGCGCGGCCTCGGGTCGCGCCAGCACCGTGCGCCTGCCGGCCTCGTCGAGGCCGGACCAATCGAAGCGGCTCAGCAGCGGGGCAAAGTCACGCAAGCATCTTCTCCACGGGCAGGACCAGCATCGAGCTCGCGCCGGCGGCCTTCAGCCCCTCGAGGGTTTCCCAGAACACGTTCTCGCGGCACACCGCATGCACCGCGACCTTGTCGTCACGGCCTTCGAGCGGCATGACAGTCGGCGATTCACTGCCCGGCAACAGGCGACGGATTTCCGCCAGCGCCGAGCGCGGCGCATGCAACATGATGTACTTGCTCTCGCGCACGCTCAGCACGCCGCGCATGCGGCTGAGCAGCCGGCTCGGCCAGCCCTCGGCCGGGCCACCGTTGCGCGAGATCACCGCCGCCTTGCTCTCGAACACGACCTCGACTTCCTGCAGGTCGTTCGCCAGCAGCGTGGAGCCGGTCGAGACCAGGTCGCAAATGAGCTCGGCGCGGCCGAGGCGCGGCGCAATCTCCACGGCGCCGGACAGCGTCACGATCTCGGCGGCGACACCCTGCTCGCGCAGCCAGCCGGCGAGGATCCGCGGATAACTGGTCGCGATGCGCAGGCCCGCCAGGCTTTGCGCAGACGTATAGGCGAAACCCCGCGGCACCGCGATGGACAGCCGGCAGCGGCCGAAGTCCAGCTCCAGCTCGGGCCGCACGTCCATGCCGTCGGCGACTTTCTCGCGAAACACGTTCATCCCGACGATGCCGAGATCGCAGATGCCGTCGGCGACGAGCTCCGGGATGTCGTCGTCGCGGACCAGCAGCACATCGACGGGCATGTTCTCGCCAAAGCAGATCAGCTGGTCGCGCCCGCGACTGTAGATCAGCCCGCAGGTCTCCATCAGGTGCAGCGAGTTGTCGGTCAGCCGTCCGGATTTCTGGACAGCGACCTTGATGCGCTGCTCCGCCTGAACTGTCATGAGTCGTCTCCGTCTAGTCGCTCGGCGACGGCGAGGTAGCCCCCGTGCCCGTCGGCCAGGAACCGGGCTACGCGCCCGATCGTCGTGACACTGATGCCCGTCTGCTCGTTGATCTGCCGATAGGTCAGCCCCTGGCGAAGCAGGCCGACGACACGCCAGCGATCCACGAGCGCCTGCAGCTCCGCCGGGGTGCACAGGTCGCGCAGGAAGCGCCCCGTCTCGCCCTCGGACTGCAGCGCAGTGACAGCCTGGAACAGGGCTTGCTCGGCGCGTTGCTCCTCGAGCTTTGACGGCGTGCTGCGATTCTTCATAATCGGGGCAGGCGCTTGCCTGCGATTGTTTGAGTTAGCGTATTAATACGCTAATACAAGACATCTGGCAATGGCGGCTGAGCGAAAGCTGACTGGCGGGGGCTCGGAGGCTCCCGTCGTTGACAATCGGTATTGATATATGTGCTATGATTCTATTGACCGTCACACGATGCAGGAGTCCCGGCATGCGTAAATTGAGTTTCCTGGCCACCCTGGCCGCCCTTTGCATGTTCACCGCGCAGGCGCAAGCCGGCGATGCGGAAGCTGGCAAGGTCAAGTTCCAGCAGTTCTGCGCGACCTGCCATGGCGCCAAGGGCGGCGCGGATGGCCCCGCCTCCGCGGCCCTGCGGCCGCAGCCGCGCGCGCTGAACAACGCCGAGTGGCAGGCTTCGGTGGATGACGATTACCTCAGGAAGGTCATCACCGAGGGCGGCGCCGCCGTCGGCAAGTCACCGATGATGACGCCCTGGGGGCATGCGCTGAAGGGCGAGGACCTCGAGAATGTCATCGCCTTCATCCGCACCCTCGACGACTGAGGACGGCGCGAATCTCCTGCAGTCGGGCCGGCGGCTCCCCGCCGGCCCGCTGCTGCTCGCGGCCCTCGGCCTGGTGATCCTGGCGGCGGTCATCGTCGCGCGGCAGGTGCCGGGCACGCAGGGCAACTGGGCGAACGCTCCGCCGGAGCTGCGCGCGGTGCTGTGGCCGGAACCGCAGCCGGTCGGCCCGTTCGAGCTGCAGGACCAGCGCCTGCAGGCCTTCGGCCCGGAACGCCTGCAGGGACGCTGGACTTTCATGTTCTTCGGCTACCTGCAGTGCCCGGACGTGTGCCCGATGGCAATGCACATCCTGCGCGACTACCGCAAGGCGCTCAGCGCCGCCGAGCCGCGGCTCGCCCACCAGGTCGTGTTCGTCTCGGTGGATCCCGCCTACGACGAGCCGGCGCAGATCGCCGACTACCTCGGCTACTTCGACCCCGAGTTCATCGGCCTCAGCGGCCCGGCGGACGCGCTGGCGGAGCTGGCCGGGCCGCTCGCGATCAAGTACTTCGAATACGTCGACGAGCACGGGCGGCGCTCGATCGACCATACCAGCTCGATCATGATCATCGACCCGCAGGGCCGCGTCATCGGCGCCTTCCCGCCGCCCCAGCATCCCGAGCGGATGCTCGCGCTGTTCCGCGCCGTGCGGCGCCACCTGTCGCTTTAGGGCCTGTTAACACTTGGCGACCCGCCAAGCGTTAACAGGTCCTAGACGACCTTGACGCCCGCAGGCGCGGCGGCCGGCAGGGCAGCCCGCCGCTGCCCCAGCTCGTGCAATGCGAACAGCGCCATGCTCAGCAGCACCACCGCACCGCCCTGGTGCGCGGCGCCCAGGCTGACGGGCACATACAACAGCAGCGTCTTGATGCCGAGCGTGGCCTGCACGATCGCGGCCGCTGCGAGTCCGTGGAATGCCAGCCGTTGCGTCGCCGCCAAGGGCAGTCGCCAGGCCCGCAGCCACAACAACAGCACGACGGCGAGCGTTCCCAGGCCCAGCAGGCGGTGCGTGAACTGCACCGTGGCCGGGTTCTCGAACCAGTTCCGCCAGGCCGGCTCGAGGTGCAACAGCCCGTCGGGCACCCATTGTCCCGCCATCAGCGGGAAGGTGTTGTAGACGTAGCCCGCCCGGAGGCCGGCGACAAACGCGCCGGACATGATCGTGATCGCCACCAGTATCAGCAGCGCCCGCAGCCCGCCGGCCACGGGCACCGGCGCGCGCGACCGCGTTGGCCGCAGCAGGCCGAGGGCGAGCCAGAACATCGCGGCGTAGATCAACAGCGCCAGCGCCAGATGCGCACCGAGCCGGTAGGGGCTGACGCGCGGGATGTCGACCAGCCCGCTCTTGACCATGAACCAGCCCATGTAACCCTGCAGCATCCCCAGCCCGAGGATGCCGAGCAGCTGCCAGCGAAGCCGGGGCGGGATCCGGCCGCGCATCCAGAACCACGCCAGCGGGAGGGCGAAAGCCAGCCCGAGCAGGCGTGCCAGCAAGCGGTGCGCCCACTCGTAGCCATAGATGACCTTGAACTCGTCCAGCGACATGCCCCGGTTCACCTTCTGGTATTCGGGGCTGGCGCGGTACAGGTCGAACTCCTGCTGCCAGGCCTGTTCCGAGAGCGGCGGCAGCGCGCCCGTGACCGGACGCCAGTCGGTGATCGACAAGCCCGAGCCGGTCAGGCGCGTCACGCCGCCGAGCACGACCAGGGCAAAGAGTATCGCGCAGCAGACCAGCAGCCAGGTCGCGATCTGTCGCTCGGAAGCAGTTGGGCTAGCGTTCATCTCCCTCTTCCTTTCGGCTTGACGGCGGTCTTGGAGCCATTGACCAGCCGCACACGCTTGGTGTTGGTTTTCCAGTCCACGCGATCCTGCGCGTAGATTGTATCAATGGCCCACGCGCCGCGCGGGTACATCTTGAAGGTCGTGCCCGTCCAGTACTCCGCCTCCACGGCGCCCGGAAAATATGCCGGGTCGAGCACCGGGCCGTGGCCGATCCGGGCCGGATCCAGCAGCGTCAAGGCCTCGTCGCGGCTGGGCATGCGCCAGTCGTTACGCCCGCACAGGCCGGCCTCGTTGACGGCCTCGACGAAGGCCTCGGTATCGCAGCTCGCGAGCGCGCAGGTCCCGCCGCCGGCGAGGCCCGGTTCGCCGCCATGCTCGCCGGCATCCGTGCTGTGCCAGCTGTACAGGTCATCGCGATGGTGCAGGCCGACCTCAGCCTTCTTCACCTCCCACAACAGGCCGGTGCGCCGGTCGAGCACGCAGTCATGGCCGGCCCCGGCCCCGGCGGCCAGCTCAGCGCCACTCGCATCGACCCTGGCGAAATCCCAGGCGGCCCCCTGCGGCGCCTGCCGGCCGCAACCGGCCAGCAGCAGCGCGAGCATGCCCAGCGCCAGCGCGCCCCCGCCAGCCCTCCCCAAGTTCCTGACCGTGCAGTCCATCATGTGGCCTCCGCCTGTTGTGGTTCCAGCGAGCGGGAAATTGACATGGATCAATAAATAGTTATTTCGAGAATGATAGCGTGCGCTCATTCGATTGATGTACATTATATACCACTATTTGTGCGGCGCGAGCAGGAGGGAGGTCATGAGCGAACAAAATAATCCGCGCTCACCCGATGAGGGCGAGCTTGAACAAAGGGAACAGGTGCCGGTGATGCAGCGGGTGCTCGACAACCCGTTCCTGCTGCTGTTCCTGGGCATCACGGTGCCGACCGTGTTCTACATCATCTGGGGGGTGATGGAGATCGTCACCATCCCGATCGCACCCTGAGCGGAGGCCCTGAACATGAGTGCAATAGAACCGCCCGCCGAACGCATCTGGTGGAAGCAGCCGCTGGACCGTCTCGAAGGCACCTGGATAGTCATCGCGCTGGTCTGGTGCCTGATCATGTTCTTCATGATGCCGTACTGGCATGTCTTCGGTCAGCAGAACTACTCCGGCGAAGCCTACCGGGTGCTGCCGCAGAAATACGTCGAACGCGTCGGCGAGATGGTCGATGCCTACACCGTGCGCCACGAGACCGACCGGCAGATCCCGGTCGTCGCGCCGCCGGCCGGCAGCGACGTCTATCTGCTCGCACGCCTGTGGGAGTGGTACCCGGCCCTCGAACTGAAAAAGGGCGAGACCTACCGGCTGCACATTTCCTCGGCCGACTGGCAGCACGGGCTGTCGATCCAGCCGATCAACATCAATGTCCAGGTGCTGCCCGGCTACGACATGGTGATGACCATCACGCCGACGGAATCCGGGGAATACGCACTCGTGTGCAATGAGTATTGCGGCGCCTTGCATCACATGATGCTCGGCAAGCTGTACGTCGTCGACTGACCTGAATCGGGGAGGAGAGAATAATGAACGCACTCTACCGTACCTGCCCGGAATCGGGTCTGGTGTTCCATAAATCCGCGGAAAACCTCATCAAGGCGAACGCCGTCGCGGCCGTCGTGTTCCTGATGGTCGGCGGACTGCTGGGGCTGTTCGTCGCCCTGACGCGCTGGCCGGCCGTGCAGATCCTCGATACGCAGATGTTCTACCAGGTGCTGACGGGCCACGGCATCGTCACGCTGCTGGTGTGGGTCATCTTTTTCGAGATCGCCCTGCTGTACTTCTGCGCGGCCGTGCTGCTGCGCTCGCGACTGGCGACGCCGCGCATCGGCTGGCTGGCCTTCGGCCTGATGGTGATCGGCGCCGCCACGACCGCCGTGTCGATCCTGCAGGGCGGCTCGAGCGTCATGATGACCTCGTACGTGCCGATGCCGGCCGCGCCGCATTTCTACCTGGGACTCATATTGTTCGCCGTGGGTGCCCTGATCGGCTGTTTCATCTTCTTCGGCACGCTGGTCATCGCGCGCGCAGAGCGCACCTACGAGGGCTCGATCCCGCTGGTGACCTTCGGCGCACTGACGGCCGCGATCATCGCGGTGTTCACGATCGCCTGCGGCGCGATCATCCTGATCCCGACCTTCCTGTGGTCGGTCGGCTACATCAGCCACATCGATCCCTTGATGTACCGGCTGGTCTGGTGGGGCATGGGCCACTCCTCGCAGCAGATCAACGTCGCCGCCCATGTCTCGGTCTGGTACGCCATCGCCGCAATCGTGTTCGGCGCCAAGCCGATGTCGGAGAAGGTCAGCCGCGGCGCGTTCTTCCTGTACATCCTGTTCATCTCGATCGCCTCGGCCCATCACCTGCTGGTCGATCCCGGCGTCGGCACCGAGTGGAAGATCTTCAACACCAGCTACGCGATGTATCTCGCCGTACTGGCCAGCCTGGTGCACGGCCTGACGGTGCCTGGCGCGATCGAGGTCGCGCAGCGCCAGAAGGGCCTGAACAAGGGCTTGTTCGAGTGGCTTCGCAAGGCGCCGTGGGGCAACCCGGTGTTCTCCGGAATGTTCCTGTCGCTGGTCGGCTTCGGCTTCATCGGCGGCATTTCCGGCGTGGTGATGGGCGCGGAACAGATCAACTTCCTGATCCACAACACCATCTACGTGCCTGGCCACTTCCACGGCACGGTGGCGCTCGGCACGACGCTCGCGTTCATGGCGCTGTCCTTCTGGCTCGTGCCGGTGCTGTTCCGCCGCGAGCTGTTCCTGCCGAAGCTGGCCAAGTGGCAGCCCTACCTGTTTGGCATCGGCACCGCGCTGCAGGCCTTCTTCATGATGGGTGCCGGCACGCTGGGCGTATCGCGTCGCCACTGGGACATGTCGTTCACCGGCGCGGCTTTCGAGTGGGCCTACCCGGGCGCGGCGTACACCCTGATGGGACTGAACGGCATCAGCGCCGTCATCGCCGTCCTCGGCGGGGCGCTGTTCGGCGTGATCATCGTGGGCACGATCCTGTTCGGCAAGAAGAAGGCCGGCGTTTCCGAGTACGGCACCAGGCGGCCGAGTCCGCTGCCGCGCGCGGTCGCCGACGCCATCGGCAGCCACGGCTCGATCGGCATCCGGGGATTTGCGGCGCCCGGCACCTTCATCCTCGCCATGCTGCTGATGGTGATGTTCGTCGTCTACTACTTCATCAACTACGGCTACCTGGCGACGGTCTGGAGGCTCAGTTGAGCGCCCGGCGGGAACCCCTGCCCCACCACGGGGGGCAGGGCGCCGTCGCGCTGGCCGGCGCCCCGGCCCAGCCGGGGCTGCTGCGGCTCTGTGCCAGCCTGTTCAAGCTGCGCATCGGCTTTGCGATCGTGCTCTCGGCGCTGGCCGGCGCGATCCTGGCGCAGGGCAGCTGGCCGGCCGGCGGCGACACGCTGCTGCTCGGCTTTGCCGTGCTGCTGGCGTCATCCGGCGCAGCGGGCTGCAACCACTACTTCGAGCGCGACCTCGATGCGCAGATGCGGCGCACGCGCTCGCGGCCCTTCGTGTCGGGCCGTCTGGACGTGTCCGTGCTCTGGCCCGCGCTGTTCGTGGCGATGATGCTGCTCGGCTCGGGCCTGGCCGCCTGGCGTTTCGGCTGGGCGAGCGGGCTGTTCGTGCTCGCCGGCGCGCTCACCTACTCGGTAGTCTATACCCTGTGGTTGAAGCGCCGCACGCACTGGAACATCGTCATCGGCGGCCTGTCCGGCAGCTGGGCGGTACTGGCCGGCGCCGCCGCCTTCAATGGCACGCTCACGCCGCCGGCGCTCGCGCTGGCAGTGGTGCTGTTCCTGTGGACGCCCTCGCACTTCTGGAGCCTCGCCATCGCGCTCGTCGAGGATTATCGGCGCGCGGGCGTGCCGATGCTGCCGGTGGTGCGCGGTGTTGCAGTGGCCAGCCGCTGGGCGCTGATCAACGCGGTGTTGCTTGCCGGCAGCGCGCTCGTGCTGGCGGCGATGCTCGGCGACGCGTTCGTCTGGGCCGGCGCGCTGCTGGGCGGCGGCTGGCTGTGTCACACGCACCGCCGACTCGTCAGGAACCCGATCCCGCAGGTGGCGATGACCGCATTTTTCGCCTCGCTGATCCAGCTCGGGCTCCTGTTCGCAGGCCTGTTCATCGCTTACGGCCTGGTATGAACCGGTGCACCGCCAGCCCAACGAGTGCGCGCTGGCGGTGCACCCTGCCGACGCTGCTGCTCGGCGCCCTGCTGTCGCTCGCCGCCGCAGGGCACGCGCATGCGCGACCGCACGCGACGGTCTCGCCGGGCGCGACCGACATCGAACGCCGCGCCATCGAGCTCAGCCAGGCGGCGCTCGGCAACGAGCTCGGTCCGCTGGTCTTCCTGGACCAGCACGGGGATCGCCGCAATCTCGATGAGTTCCGCGGCCGACCGGTGCTGCTGAGCCTGATCTTCACGGCCTGCGTGCATTCCTGCCAGGTCTCCACGCGCCAGCTGGACCGGCTGGTGCGCATCGCCCGCGCCGCGCTCGGCGAGGACAGTTTCACCGTGCTGACGGTGGGCTTCGACCAGCCGGTCGACACGCCGGAGCAGATGGCGAGCTATGCGCGACGCTACGGCATCACCGACCCGAACTGGCATTTCCTGAGCAGCCCTGACCAGGCCACGATCGACGCCCTGATGGCGCAAGCCGGCTTCGTTTCCACGCCCTCGCCGCGCGGCTTCGACCACACGGTGCAGGTGACCATCGCCGATCGGGACGGCCGAATCTACCGGCAGGTCTACGGCGAGGTCTTCCCGACCCCGCAGCTGGTCGAGCCGCTGAAGGACCTGGTGTTCAACCGGCCCGCTTCCGATGCGGGGCTGATGGGACAGCTCAGTGACCGGGTGCGGCTGTTCTGCACCGTCTACGACGCCCAGGGCGACCGCTACATCTTCGATTATTCGCTGTTCGTCGGCATCCTGATCGGCGTGCTGTTTCTCGGCTCCGCGTTGCTCTGGCTGCTGCTGGAGGTGCGCAAGTCCCGGCGGAGCCACCTGGCATGACGCCGCGACGCTACCACGGGTCCAACGTGATGCTGCGCCTGCTCGCCCGCCTGGAGCGGCCGTTCTCGACGTGGTTCGACGGCGACAACAACCCCTTCCACCATCTCGGCGCGCTGACGATCTATTTTCTCTGGATCATCCTGGTCAGCGGCATCTACCTGTTCGTGTTCTACGACACCAGCGTAAGCGGCGCGTGGCTGTCGCTGGAGCGGATCACGCACCAGCAGTGGTATGCCGGCGGCGTCATGCGCAGCCTGCACCGCTACGCGTCGGACGCCGCCGTCATCACGATGTTCCTGCACATGAGCCGCGAATTCGTCCGCGGCCGCTACCGGGGCGTGCGCTGGTACTCCTGGTTCACCGGCGTGCCGCTGCTGTGGCTGTTGTTCATCTTCGGCATCACCGGCTACTGGATGGTGTGGGACGAACTCGGGCAATACGTGGCCGTCGCGACGGCCCGGTTGCTCGACTGGCTGCCGATCTTCACCGACCCGATGGTGCGCAATTTCCTGACCAACGACAGCGTCAACGAGCGCTTCTTCACGCTGATGGCCTTCATCCACCTCATCGGCCTGCCGATCGGGCTGTTCCTCGGGCTCTGGTTTCACTTGCTCAGGGTGCGCTTGCCGCGCATCAATCCGCCGCGCACGCTGATGGCCGGCAGCCTGCTTGCGCTGCTGGCGCTGTCGCTGGCCGTGCCGGCCGTCAGTCATCCGCCGGCTGACCTCGGCATCGTACCCACGGACCTGCGGCTCGACTGGTTCTACCTCGCGATCTTTCCGCTGCTCGACCTGAGCTCGGAGGGCGCGCTGTGGGTCGGCCTGTGGGGGATCTCGCTGCTGCTGTGCGCGCTGCCCTGGCTGCCACCGCTGAAGCATCCCCCGGCCGCGGTCGTGCACCTGCCAGACTGCAGCGGCTGCGAGTTCTGCGCGGAAGACTGTCCCTACGGCGCGATCGAAATGGTGCCGCGCACCGACGGTCGCAATTTCACGCTCGAGGCGAAGGTCGACCCAGCGCTGTGTGTCAGCTGCGGCATCTGCACCGGGTCCTGCCCTTCCTCGTCACCATTCCGCAAGCAGCAGCCGTTGCTGAGCGGCATCGAACTGCCGTACTTCACGATGGACGAACTGAAGCGCCGCCTCGAGGAGGCGGCCGGCCGCGCCACGGGGCCCGGGCCGCGCGTCGTGCTGGTAGGTTGCGACTACAGCGTGCCGGTCGCCGCGGTCGAGCAGGACGGCGTGGCGGCGCTGAGCCTGCCCTGCGCCGGGATGATGCCGCCGGCGGCGATCGACTACCTGCTGCGCACAGGGGGCGCGGACGGCGTCGTCCTGACGGGCTGCGATGCCGGAGATTGTAATTTCCGCCACGGCGATCGGTGGGTGCGCGAGCGCGTCGACCGGGAGCGCATGCCGAAGCTGCGCGGCCGGGTGCCGCGCGAGCGCCTGCTGCTGAGCTGGCACAAACCGATCGACGCGCGCGGCCTGGCGACGGCGATCAGGGCCTTCCGGGCGCGCCTCGCGTCCTTGCCGGCGGGTAACGGGGAACAGCAGCCATGAAACTGCCGCGACCGGCACAGCTGGCGGGCCAGGCGGCGGCCTGGTTGCTGTTCGCGGCGCTCGCGGGAAGCTTCGCGCAGTGGCCGAGGTATTCGCCGCTGGCCGCCGGCCACGGCGAGTTGAAGCTCAGCATGGCCCACCTGACCGAGCGCCTCGAGCCCTGCGTGCAGTTGAGTCCCGAGGAACTCGCAGCGCTGCCGCCGAACATGCGCGCGCCGGAGCGGTGTCCGCGCGCGCGGGCGCCTGCCGTCGTGGAACTGCTGCTCGACGACGCGCCGCTGTTTCGCGCGACGGTCCGCCCGGTCGGCCTGGCGCGCGGCGGTCGCAGCTACCTGCAGCGGCACTGGGGCCTGCCCGCAGGCGAGTACGAGCTGGAACTGCGGCTCCGCGATACCCCGCGCGAACAAGGTTTCGACAAGGTGCAACGCTTCAAGCTGAGCCTCGCGGCCGGCGAATCGGTGCTGCTGAACATGGGCGACGGCGAGGCCCGGCTGATTCCCGGCCGCGACCGATCCGCCGCCGTGCAGGAGGAAAAATCATGAACAAGACAGGCTACCGGCTCGATGTACCCGGCGATTTCCGCCGCCGCCTCGCGGCCGGCTGGCTGCTGCTCGGCATCGGCGGACTGCTGGTCTCCGGCCTGTTCGTCGTGCTGATCGTGTTCTCGCGCACGCCGGGGCTGGAGGCATTTTTTCCATTGCAGGGCTTCTTCCACCTCGCCATCGTCGCGCACGTCGACTTCTCGGTGCTGGTCTGGTTCGCCGCCTGCGGCGCGATGATCTGGACCCTCGCGACCGACGCGCGCGTGCCCGCGCTCGGCTGGGCCGCGCTGGCGATCGCAGTCGCGGGCGCGACGCTGATGGCGGCCGCACCGTTCCAGGGCGGCGAAGCGATCATGAGCAACTACGTGCCGGTGCTCGACAATGCGCCGTTCCTTGGCGGGCTGGCGCTGTTCGCGCTCGGCGTCGTGCTGATGGCCGCCCGCGTCCTCGCCTTCCCGCTGCCAGCAGGCGCCCGGCTCGTGCCCGGCGGCGTGTTGCGCTTCGGCAGCCACACCTCGGCGATCGCCGTGCTGCTGGCGGCGGGCGCGCTCGTCTGGTCGCTGTTGAGCATGCCGTCCTACCTGAGCGGGCCGCAGTTCTTCGAGTCGCTGTTCTGGGGCAGCGGCCACGTGCTGCAGTTCGCCTGGGTGCAGCTGCTGCTGGTCAGCTGGCTGTGGCTCGCCGCGGCCAGCGGCCTGCGCATGCCGTTGACGCCGCGGCTCGTCACGCTGCTGCTGCTGCTCGGCATCCTGCCCGCGTTCCTCGCCATCTGGGCCTACCTGGTGCACGACGTCGCCGGCCCGCACCACCGCACTTTCTTCATCTGGCTGATGGCGGCCGGCGGCGGTGTCGCCGCAGGGCCGATCGCGCTGGCGCTGCTGCACGGCTGGCGCCACAGCCCGCGCGCCGCCTCGACGCTGGATCGCGGGCTGCGCTCCTCGCTGTGGTTCTCGATCCTGCTGTTCGGCATCGGCGGCGGCCTCGGCTTCCTGATCGACGCCAGCAACACGATGGTGCCGGCGCATTACCACGGTTGCATCGTCGCGGTGACGCTCGTCTTCATGTCCCTGAGCCTGTACCTGCTGCCGCAGCTCGGCTTCGCGACGCCGAGCCCGAAACTGGTGCTGCTGATGCCGCGGGTCTACGGCGTCGGGCAGTTGCTGCACGTCGCCGGCCTGGCGTTCTCTGGCGGCCACGGGGTGCAGCGCAAGACGGCCGGCGCCGAGCAAGGACTCGAGAGCCTCGCGCAGATCCTCGGCATGTCGGTCATGGGCCTGGGCGGACTGATCGCGATCAGCGGCGGCGTCATCTATCTCGTGGCCGTCAGCGGTACACTGCGGCGGAGCCTCCCGATGGCCCGGCCCCAGGCCGCCTGAGGAACCCGCTCGCCGGAGAAATATTGATGCTGCAGATCCTGTTGCTCGGCCTGGTCGTCGTCGTCATTTATCTCGTGTCGCATTTCCTGGTCACGAAGGCCGAAGCAATGGCCGGCGTGCAGCTCGGCTACTGGCGGACCGTGGCGTTCTTCGTGGTGTTTCTCGGGCTGCTGCTGGTGGCGCTGGAGATCATGCCCAGGCTGCTGCCGGGCATGAGCGCAGGGGACTGAGGGATGATCGACGACGTCGCATTGTTCCTCGCCCATGCGGTCCGGCTGGAAGCCGACGCCGCGGAGACCTACGAGCGCCTGGCGGCCCAGATGGAGGAGCGCGCCAACGTCAAGGTCGCAGCGCTGTTTCGCAAGTTCGCCGGTTATTCGCAGCAGCACCTCGGCGAGGCCCGCGAGCGCGCCCTGCGCGAGACCGGCGGCGTGCTGGAACTCGCGGCCGGGGAGTACCGCTGGCCCGACGGGCGCAGCCCGGAGACGCCCTCGCCCGCCGACATCGGCCGCCTGACGGTGCGCAGCGCGCTGGAGATGGCGCTCGAGACGGAGCGCCAGGCCTGCGATTTCTATGCCGCCGTCGCCGGCCAGACGCGCTCCGGGGCCGTGCAGGAACTGGCCCAGGAATTTGCCGAGGAAGAAGCCGAGCACGTCGAAGCACTCGAGCAGTGGCTGGCGCGCCTCGACGCCGGCTGAACTGCGCCGACCGGGTTGACATTGAAAGGCCGCTCGACGACGATATGCGGCTTCGCGCAGCGGGCAGGTCGCCCCTGCGGCAGCTGGCGATTCAACGGGAGTCGGTACCTTGGCGAACATCAAGTCGGCCCAGAAGCGCGCTCGTCAGAGCGTCAAGCACCGGGCCAACAACATGGCGATGCGCTCGAAGATGCGCACCCACCTGAAGAAGGTCGTGACCGCAATCGAATCCGGCGATCGCGCAGCTGCCGAGGCCAGTTACAAGGCGGCCGTGCCGGTGCTGGACTCGATGGTCACCAAGGGCATCGTTCACAAGAACAAGGCCGCGCGCCACAAGAGCCGCCTGAACGCGGCGATCAAGGGCCTGCAGGCCTGAGTCCGGCGCTGGCCGCCTGAACGAAAAAGCCGGCGCATGCGCCGGCTTTTTGTTGGGCGCTGCGCTATTCGGCCGCCGGCGTCACCTGTGCCCGGCCAGCCTTCAGCCGCTCCATGGCCTCCTGCCGGCCCTTGGCCTGGGTCTCGAGAAACACGCCGACGGCCCGCACCAGCTCGTCCGTGCCCTCGCCGGTCATCGCCGAGACGGCGAACACCGGGGCCTTGTGATCGATCGCCATGGCAACCCGCTTGGCGACCTCGGGGCCCCGGCCCTGCGGCAGCTTGTCGATCTTGTTGATGACCAGCCAGCGCGGCCACTCGGCGAGCTCGTCACTGTAGGCGCGCAGCTCGTGGATGATGTCGCGCGCACCCTGTTCCGGGGCCGATTCGCCGTCATGCGGCGCGGCATCCACGATGTGCAGCAACAACCTCGTGCGCTGCAGGTGGCGCAGGAAGCGCGTGCCAAGGCCATGTCCCTCTGCGGCGCCTTCGATGAGCCCCGGGATGTCGGCCATGACGAAGGTCTTGTCCTCGGGCAGCTCGACGACGCCCAGGTTCGGGTGCAGCGTCGTGAACGGGTAATCGCCGATCTTGGGGTTCGCTGCCGTGACCGCCTTCAGCAGCGTCGATTTGCCCGCATTGGGCAGCCCGAGCAGGCCGACGTCGGCCAGCAGCCGCAGCTCCAGCCGCAGGTGCCGCAATTCGCCCGCGGTACCCGGCGTCGCCTTGCGGGGCGCGCGGTTGACGCTGCTCTTGAAATGGGTATTGCCCTTGCCGCCGATGCCGCCCTGCGCCACCAGCAGCTTCTGCTCGGGCTCGACCAGGTCACCGAGCACTTCGCCGGTGGTGTCCTCGTGGACCACGGTGCCGACCGGCACGGGGATCTCGACGGCGGGACCCGCCCGCCCCGAGCAATTGCTGCCCGCGCCGGGCGCGCCATTGCCGGCGCGGAAACGACGCTGCCGGCGGAAGTCAGCGAGGGTATTCAACCCGGGGTCGGCGACCAGCCAGACGCTGCCGCCGTTGCCGCCGTCACCGCCATCCGGCCCCCCGAAAGGAATGAACTTCTCGCGCCGGAAGCTGATGCAGCCGTTGCCGCCCGCCCCCGCCTGGACCGTGATCGCCGCCTCGTCAACGAATTTCATGCCACAGCTCCCCCGAGCATCGCGCATTGCCCCGCGTCGCCGGCCGCTCGCAGGACCCGTAAACGCGAAGACCCCGGACCGTGCCGGGGTCTTGCAGGGTAACCAGAGCCGGCGGGATCAATCCGTGACGATGCTCACGAACTTCCGGTTGTGGGGCCCCTTGGTCTCGAACAGGACCCGGCCGTCCGACTTCGCGAACAGCGTGTGGTCGCGGCCGCAGCCGACGTTGACGCCCGGGTGGAACTTGGTGCCCCGCTGGCGAATCAGGATATTGCCGGCCAGCACCTGCTCGCCGCCATACTTCTTGACGCCCAGTCGCTTGGACTCGGAATCGCGGCCGTTGCGCGTGCTGCCGCCTGCCTTTTTATGTGCCATTTCCCGTTATCTCCGCGGTATCGCAGGCCCTTCAGCCGGCGACGATCCCCGTAATCTTGACCTGGGTGAAGTGCTGCCGATGACCCTTGGTGCGCCGGTAATTCTTGCGCCGGCGGAACTTGACGATCTCGACCTTGCGGCCCTTGCCCTGCGACATGATGATCGCCTGGACCCTGCCGCCCTCGAGGAAGGGCTTGCCGACGCTGATCTTGTCGCCGTCGCCGACCAGCAGGACCCGATCGAAGTGCACAGTGGCGCCTTCCTCGGCATCGAGCTTCTCGACCCGCAGGACCGCACCTTCGTTGACCCGATACTGCTTACCGCCTGTGGCGATCACCGCGTACATGGCTGCTCTCCGGAAACACGCGCCCGGGCCGGACTGGCCCGGAGAAAGCCGAGTATTCTATGGACTTCATGCCCCGGGGTCAAACGGCGGCGAACGGTCCCTGCCGGGGCTGCGGCCCCTTGCGGATTCCTAGATAATGCGGGTCCCGGGCGCGCGCCGCCCAGCACTGCCGCGAGCGACGATGCCGACACCCCAGACCGCAGAGAAACCCGCCGGAGACAAGGGCCTGCTGTCCCTCCCGGAGATCCAGGCGCTGGTCGCCGAGGACCTGCTCGCGCTGGACCGGGGCATCGTGACCAGCCTCGGCAGCGAGGTCGCGCTGGTCAACCAGGTGGCACGCTATATCGTGACCAGCGGCGGCAAGCGCCTGCGGCCCCTGCTGGTGCTGCTCGCGGCACGCGCCTGCGGCTATCGCGGCCAATCCCACGTCGAGGCCGCCGCGATCGTCGAATTCGTGCATACCGCCACGCTGCTGCACGACGACGTCGTCGACGGTTCGGACCTGCGCCGCGGCCGGGGCACGGCCAATTCCGTCTTCGGCAGCGAGGCCAGCGTGCTGGTGGGCGATTTCCTCTATTCGCGGGCCTTCCAGATGATGGTCCGGCTCGGCGACCTGCGCATCATGGAAGTCATGGCGGACGCGACCAACCTGATCGCCGAGGGCGAAGTCCTGCAGCTGATGAACTGCAACGATCCCGACACCGACGAAGCCCGCTACTTCGAGGTGATCCGCTGCAAGACCGCCAAGCTGTTCGAGGCCGGCGCGCGCGTGGCGGCGATCCTCGGCGACGTGGACAGCGACCTCGAGGCCGGGCTCGCCGACTACGGGATGCGGCTGGGCACGGCATTCCAGCTGGTCGACGACGCGCTCGACTACAGCGGCTCGGCCGAACAGATGGGCAAGAACATCGGCGACGACCTCGCCGAGGGCAAGCCGACGCTGCCGCTCATCCATGCGATGCGCGAAGGCAGCGCGGCCCAGCGGGCGACCCTCCGGCACGCCATCGAGCACGGCGGGCTGGAGGAGCTGGACGCCATCCGCGACGCTATTGAATCGACCGGGGCGCTCCACTACACTGCGCGGCTTGCGCGCGAGCAGGCCGACGCCGCCGTGGAGTCACTGGCGGCGCTGCCCGATTCGGCCTTCCGGGATGCACTTGCGTCCCTCGCGCGCATCGCCGTCGAGCGAACGGCCTAGGATCTACGGTCACCGGACCGTGCACGGGGTGTAGCGCAGCCTGGTAGCGCGTCTGCTTCGGGAGCAGAAGGTCGGGAGTTCGAATCTCCCCACCCCGACCACTTGGCCCTCCGGGCCTGTCCCGCCCTTGAGCCGCCTCAGGAAGCCTGCTGGTACAGGTGCACATCCCGCTGCGGAAACGGGATGCTGATGCCCTTCGCGTCGAAGCGCTTTTTCATCGCTTCCTGCAGATCGAAGAACACCGGCCAGTAGTCGCTGCTCCTGACCCACGGACGAACCGCGAAATTCACGCTGCTGTCGCCAAGGCTCAGCAGGCCGACGACCGGCTCCGGATCCTTGAGCAGACGGGGCTCATCCGCCAGCACCTCGTTGATGATCCGCTTGACCTTGTCGAGATCGTCCCCGTAACTCACGCCGAACTGCAGGTCCAGGCGCCGCGTGTCGCGTGCCGAGTAATTCGTGATCGTGCCGGAGGTGATCTGCGCGTTCGGGATGATGACCGTCTTGTTGTCGGGTGTGCGCATCGTCGTGGTGAACAGCTGGATCTCCTCGACGACCCCGGAGGCGCCGGCAGCCTCGACGAAATCCCCGGCCTTGAAGGGTCGGAAAATGATCATCAGCACGCCGGCCGCGAAGTTCGCCAGCGAACCCTGCAGCGCCAGGCCGACCGCAAGGCCAGCGGCACCGAGCACCGCGATGAACGAGGTCGTCTGCACGCCGAGTTGGCCGACGGCCGCGATGACGACCATCGTCAGCAGGCCGAAATAAGCGATGTTGCGGAAAAAGCTGATCAGCGTCGGGTCCGTGTTGGCGCGCTGCAGGCCGCGCTCGAGCAGGTTGCTGATGCGGCGCGCCAGCCAGCGGCCGACCACGAACACGAGGATTGCGGCAATGATCTGCATGCCGAACAGCGAGGCCCCTTCGACCATCGCGCCCACCTGCTCGGGGCTCACCAGGGCAGTAATTTCTTCCATCATTCACTCTCCGTTGCTTGGCGGCGCGCGTCCGCATGTTGCGCGTTATTCTGCCGTCGCATGGCGCATGGCGCAAAAAACACGCGCCGCAGGCGCTCGCCGCGACGCATGCGCGGCGAACACCGACAGGAAGAATCGATTAGCGCGTGCGTGCCGGCGGCGCGGAAACGTGCAAGGTCAGCGGCTGTCCGTGCCGCAGCAGGTCGAGCGTGAACGCGCCGGCCTCCGGCAAGGCGCGCAGCGCGGCCGCGAACGCCGCCGGCTCCGCGGCAAATGCGCCGTCGATCGCCACGACGAGGTCCGCTTCCATGAGCCCGAATCCCGCCAGCGCACCGTGCTCATCGAGCCGTGCCACCTGCCAGCCGCGCAGTACGCCGTCTTCGACGACGGGCGCCACATCGAGTCCGAGCGCGATGGCCTGCGGCCGCGCGGCAAGCGACTGCAGCGTCCCTGGCGGCAGGCTGACGCTGTCCATCGCCGCAGTGCCGCGCGGCGGTGCTTCGGCCCGCGCGCCGGGCTGCAGCCGCAGTGTCCTGCCCTCCCCGGCGCAATCGAGCTGCACCGATGCCGCCGCGACCCGCTCGACTCGGCATCCTGCAATCGTTTGCCCGGGGCGCAGCCAGGCCTGTGCCGCGCCGGCCTCGAGCAAGGCGGCCGCGTCGTCCGCAGTGACCAGCGTCGCCGCAAGCCGCAGCGGCGCCTGCGCCGCGGCCGGACACGCGATGCCGAGCGCCAGCATCAAGCCGATCCCGGCAAGTCTGCGCCGGCCGTGCGGCGCGGCGCTCGTCATGCCGGGAAGAATTCGATCGGCTTGGTGGTCGTGACGGTCGCGACGTCCTTTTCCTCGAAACGGAACAGCATGACTCGCGCCACCAGGCGTCGCTCGAACTCCGGATCGGACAGCTCGGAGGAAACCACCTTGGCATGCGTGACCTCGCCGTTCGGCGCGATCGTCAGCTCTAGCACGAGGCGGCCGCGCAGGCTCGGATCGTTGCGCAGCGCGCGGTTGTAGAGCGCGTAAATCGCCGCCTTGTTGCGATCGAACACCAGCTCGATCTCCTCGCGACTGCGCGCACCAAGGCCGTCGCCCCCTGCGCCGCCGCGACCCGAGGCGCCGCCGCCACCGCCGCCGCCGGTCGGTGAGGACACCTGGGTGACCGCGCGGCCGCCGAGCCCGGTGCCGCCCGTGTTGCGCGACAAGCCGGCGGTGTTGATGCCGCCGCTGGCGCGCCCGCCCTGGGCCGTGATCACGTTGCGCTCGTTGAAGCTCGTCTCGCCCGCGCCGGCAGCCAGGCCGTCGGCGTTCGTGGCCGCGGCAACGGCGTCGTTGGCGCGCAGGTCGGCCAGTGCGTCGGCAAAGGCCATGACGCCGGCCGTCGCGGCGCGTTCGCGCGCGCTCGGCAGCGGCACTGGCGGCTCGGCTGGCTTCGGGGTCGGCGTCACGACCGGCTCGGGCGCCGCGGCGGTCTGCTCGACCACCGGCTCCGGCTCCGGCTCGACCGCAACCACCGGTGGCGGCGGCGGCGGGGTGCGCTCGATCATCAGCCGTGCATAGCGCTCGGGCACTTCCGGCGGCAGCGAGCTGTCCCGCTCCGGGAGCGGCAGCCACGGCAGGACCAGCCCGAGCAGCAGCGCGGCGAGCGCAGTGCGGCCGAGAATCCGCCGGAAGCGCTGCTCGACCGCCGGATCCCTGCTCCAGGGCAATTCGAGGCTGAAGAGGACGAGGGTCGTCATACCGGGTTCCTCACACGCTTTCCAGGCCGCGCTGCACGACCGCCAGCGACACGCGCCCGTAGTCCGCGCGCGTGCAGGTCACCATCACCTTGCGCAACAAGCGATAGGGAAGATCGCGATCGCCCAGGATCGTCACCTCTGGCGGCAGCCCTTGATCGGCCCGCAGCCGGCGCGCGCTGAGCTGCTCGAGTGCCGCGGCCAGCGCGGGGATGAAGTCCTCGTCGCCGCTGAGCACGTCCGCCGTCATCGCCACGACCTCGCCCTGTACCAGGATCGTGTCCGCGGCCACCGTCACGACCACGGTCTCGCGGGGCGGTTGCTGGGCTATCGATTCGGGCATCTGCAGCGATTTCGGCGTGGTGAGCTGCTGCACGTCGGAGGAGTTGACGAGCAGGAAGAACACCAGGATCGTGAAGATGTCCATCAGCGACACAAGACTGAGCGGCGCGGCGCGCCTGCGCTTGTGGTGCGCCGCCATGCGGCGCGCGCGACGTGATTCGTTCATTTCCGGCCTCCGGCGCGCACGGGCGCATCGCCGATCGATATGTCGGGAAAGAGCTCAGCCGTCCCCTGCTCGACGCGCGCCACTCGCAGCGTGTCCATGACATCGACCAGGCGCTGGTAGTCGATCTCGGGCTCCAGCAGGATCATCGCTTCGCGCGTGTCCGGATGCCGCACCTTGACCTGCGCGAGGAAGTCCGACAGCGCCGCGTAGTCGAAACGCCCGTCGTCGTCGGCCTCGAAGCGCTTCAGCAGCCCGCTGCGGCGATCGCCGACCTCGAGCGCGTTCTCGCGCACCACGACCTCGAGGTTCAGCTTGGCCTCGTCGGTCTCGGTCGTCTGGGCCGACGGGCCCGGCAGCGTCAGCTCGTGCACGGCGATCCGCGAGAACACCGCGGTGATCAGCAGGAACGGTACCAGCACCACCATCAGGTTCATGAAGGCGGTGATGTCCAGCTCACCCGAGTCGTGGTGTTTCCGGCGGCGCTTGAGCAGTCGCATTTCAGGCTCCCGCGGCCTTCGGCTTGGCCACCGAGGCAGGGTCGGTCACGGCGTTCAGGAACTTGACCGCAGCCATCTCCAGGCTGTCCACGATCTCGGTGGTCTTGCTCTGCAGGACCGTGTGCGCGAGCAGCAGCGGGATCGCGACCATCAGGCCGAAGGCCGTGGTGTTCATCGCCACCGAGATGCTGGCCGACAGCATGTCGGCTTTCTCCGCGGGGTTCGCCGCGGCCACCGCCGTGAACGCCCGGATCAGGCCGATGATCGTGCCGAGCAGGCCGAGCAGCGTCGCGATGTTGGCGAAGGTCGCCAGGTAGTGCGTGCGCTTCTCGAGCCGCGGCAGAGTCTCGAGCAGGCTTTCTTCCATGGCCTTCTCGATGTCGTCCCGCCGGCGCGCCGAGCCGAGCCGCGACAGGCCGTAGGCAAGAATGTTGCCGATCGCCACCTTGGAACGGCTGGCCAGGTTCATGGCCTCGGCGTAGTTGCCCGACTTGACCATCGGCATCAGCTGCTGCCACAGCTTGCGGTTGTTGACGCCCGCGGCCGACAGGTAGATGTAGCGCTCGATCGCGATCGCCCCGCCGATCACCAGCACCACGACGATGGGGTACATGAAGACCCCGCCCTGCTGAAAGAAACTGACAATTGCGCTGTAAACGTCCATCGCTCACTCCTCCTCGTAAAACGCCGCCCGGCGCGCGCCGGACGGAACTGAAAACTCTGTCTGCCGGGCCGCCTCGACGGCCGCCCACTGGTCGGCCTGGCGGCGCATCACCAGCCGGTCGGCCGGCGTCAGCGCCTCGTCCAGCAGGCTCTGCAAGGGCCGCCCGGGGAGCTCGCCCGGCGGCGCCTTTTTCCACGGCACGATCGCCATGACGCGCGGCAGCTCCCGGTTGCCGGTCACCTTGCTGGTATCCAGCTCGAGGCGCGCCGGCTCGTCCGCGCCGGCCGGCAGCGCCAGCAGCACGAGCGCGACCCCGATGCCGCGGAATCGGGCGCTCATGTCCCGGCCACCCGCGCGCCGCTGCGCAGCTGCAACTCGGCAACCCAGCGCGCCACCTGCTCGTCGCCGTCGCCGCCGCCGACGAGCTCGAGGTAGCGCTGGTAGCACTCGAGCGCCTCGGCGGCGCGCCCCAGGTACAGGTCCAGCAACACGCCGCGGTTGCGCCACGCGAGCGCGTACCCCGGGTCCAGCTTCAGCGCCTTGCGATAGGCCTCGTCGGCTGCTGCGAAGCGCCCCTGCCGGCGCAACACGATGCCGAGCTCGGCCCACGCCACGGCGTTGCCGGGGGCCGCCTCGGTGGCGGCGAGAAAAGCGGCCTCGGCCTCGGCGTCGCGGCCCGCGGCCGCATGCAGGATGCCGAGATTGATCATCGGCCCCGGCAGCGCCGGGTAGTCGTCGGCGATCCGGGTCAGCAGCTCGAGCGCCTCGCCCTCGGCGCCGGACTGCAGCGCGGCGGCGGCGCGGTCGAAGCGCCGATCGTCAGGCGGCGCCGCGGCAGAGTCGGGCCCGTGCGCCGGACTGGCGCAGCCGGCGAGCAGCAAGGCGGCCATGCAGGCCGGCAGCGCGCGCACCCGGCGCTGGTCAGCGAAGTAGTTCGACAACATGTTCTCCGGTCTCCTGGCGGTTCCAGCGCGCGGGCACCAATTCAGCGAGCGCCTCGAAACTGGCGACGACCCAGCGGTCGTAGAGGCCGTCCCGCGCCCGCGCGGCGTTGGCCTCGTAGATTGCGATGGCGTCTTCCTCGAACGGGAAGGCCTGCTCCTCGAGCAACATCTCGTATTGCTCGAGCGTGTCCTCGTCGAGGCCTGGTGGGCGCGCAGACTCGAGCAGCGCCACGGCCATGCCGCGATACAGCTCGCCCATGCGGAAGGTGGCCTCGGTCGTGACTTCCGCGACGCCGAAGCCGGCGGCGACGCTGAGCCCATCGAGCGCCGTGCGCATCCGCCTGGCCTTCTCCGGCACGCTGCGTTCCAGCGGCGGCATCAACGCCAGCGCCGCGAAGCGATCGACCGCCGGCATCGCCAGTTCGAGCGAGGCGGAGGCGGCGAGCGTGCGGCTGCGCGGCGTGGCGGCCTCGCCCGCCGCGGCATGGGCCTTGATGATCGATTCGAGCCAGCGATGGCGCTCGGCGACGTCGTCGCGCCGGCCGGCGAAGCCCGCGAGCCGATGGCGCGCCTCGAGCGCAGCATCGGCGGGGTACGGGAAGCGCTCGAGGTAGCCGCGCAGGGTCGTTTCGGCGGCTGCTGTGTCACCGGCTGCCTCGTAGAGTTCCGCGGCCTGCCACAGGGCCGCGCGCCTGACGTCCTCGTCCTGGCCGGGCAGTGCGGACACCGCCGCGAGGGCCGGCGCGGCACGGGCGTGATCGCCGAGCTCGACCAGCGCCGCGGCGAGGCTGACCGAGGCGCCGGGGGCCAGCTCGTGCTGCGGCCAGCGCCCCAGGAACGAATCATAGGCAGCCGCGGCCGCCGACCATTCGCCGGCATTGAACAGCAGCGCCGCGGCATCATGCTGGCCGGTTGCTGCCACCGGGCTCTCGGGCACGGCCGCGCCGATGCGCTCGAAGTGCGCGACCGCTTCGTACACCTGGCCCAGCTCGGCGGCCGCTTGCGCCTGCCGATAAATGCTCGCCGCAATGCGTTCGCGCACCTGCGGCGCCAACGCGCTGCCATCCACCCCGGCGCTGGCCGTGACATGCGCCTGCCAGGCCATGTAGTCGGACTCGGCCGCCGCGTATTCGCCGAGATCGAAGGCCGCGTGGGCGCTGACCAGCAGCGCCGCCGCGCGCGGTGCGGCGGGCGCGTCGTCCCGTTGCAGCAAGCGCGCCGCGGCCACGCGGGCCGCCTCGAGCCGGCCGAGCCGCATCAGTCGCTCGGCGGCCTCCAGCTCGACCTCGGGGCTGCGGGCGTCCGCGGGGAATGCATCGGAGAACGCGAGCGCCGCGTCGATCAAGGCCGTCTCGGTCTGCTCATCGCCCGCGGCCAGCGCCGCGAGGTCACGGCGCGTCACCACCGCCGCAAAGCCGGCTTCGGCCGCCTGCGGGTGATCACCATAGGCATAGGCCGCCGACCAATAGGCATCTGCTGCCTCGGGCAAGGCGCCGTCGCCGTAATACAGTTCCGCGAGCAGGAAATGCCGCTCGGCAGCCTCCGGCTCGGCAGGAAATTCCTCGAGCCAGCGGCGATACCAGCCGGCCGCGACGGCGGCGCTGCCCGCGCCCGCCTGGAACTCGGCGTGGTGGTGCGCGGCCAGCGTGTCGAGACTGCTCTTGAGCCGGTCGCGCACCGCGACGTGCTCGCCGGCATCGCGGCCCCGCCACCAATCACCCTGTTGTGAGAAGCGCTCGACGAAGGCCGCCATCGCTTCGAGCGCCTCGCCGGCGAAGCCGCCTTCGCCCAGCGCATCCACCGCGCGTCCCTGCATCCCGGGCGCGCGCTCGTCGAGCGGCGAGCGCTGCGACCAGGCGCTGAATGCAGCGGCCGCATCCGTCCAGCGCTGTTGCTCGATGTACAGCTCGCCGAGCCGCTCGTAGGCCAGCCAGGCCCAGTCCGGCTCCGGCGCGCCGCGCCCGTCGAGCCACGTGTCGATCGACTCGGCGCCCTCCAGCGCGGAGAACCCGATCGCCATCGCCCTGAAGCTGTCGTCCACCAGCTCGCGTCCGGCCCGGTCGAGTTCCTCCAGCGGCGTCGCCGCAAGTCGCTCGGCGATGACCATCGAGAAGGGCGCGAAGCTGCGCTGGTGCTCCGACTGCTTGAACAACGTCCAGCCGAGCTTGTAATACGCCTGTTCAGAGAATGGTCCGACTGCCTCGAGCTCGAGCGTGGCCAGATACGCCTGCTCCGCGGCATGCCAGTCGCGCGCCAGGAAGCGTGCCTCGCCGAGCCGGAACCAGGCCTCGGGCGCGAGCGCCGAATCCGGCCGGCTCGCGACCAGGGACGCCAGCACCGACTCCGCGTCCTCGTCGCGCCCGGCCATCGACTCGGCCCGGGCCAGCTGGTAGCTCCAGTGGTCGCGCCACTCGGATCCCGCGTCAAGCGTGGCCGGATCCTGGAGCAGCGCGCGGTACAATTCGATCGCCTCGGCGAGGTAAGCGTCCGGCGGGACGCCATCCATCAGTGCGATCTCGGCGGCCTCGAGGCGCAGGTCGGCGAGCCGGCGCAATGCCGTGAGGCGCATGGCCGGATCGGCCGCGGCCGGCGAGGCAAGAAACGCCGCGTAGGCTGCGGCCGCGATCGAGGGGTCGGCCGGCGGCGGTGCAGCCGCCGGCGCCTCGGCCACGGCGCCGGCGTCCGCCACGGTCGGCACGCCCGCGTCCGGACCGCGGCCGAAGGGCCACAGGCCCGCCATGACGACCAATGCGGCGACGCTCACGGCGTCGTCCCCGGCGCGCCGCCCGGCGTGTCGCCGCGCGCGGCCTGTGACTGGATCGCCTGGTCGTAGGCGGTCGCCAGCGCGAAGCGCGCCTGCCCGAGGTAAGCCGACACGCGCAGCTCGCGCCCGTTCAGCTCCTGCAGCGCCAGCGCGCGCAACTCGTCCGACCTTTGGGCGTGGTCCGCTTCGACGCGCGCCAGCAGCGCATCGACGCGCAAGGCAGCGGCGTCGATGCGGGTATCGAATCCCGTGAAACGCTCAAGTCCAGCCGCCAGGTTGTCCGCCAGGCTCTGCCGGCCGGCGCGCGCCGCTTCGAGCTCCCGGGTGGCCGCGCGCTGCGTGCGCTCGGCCTCGTGCAACCTGCCCGGCCACTCGTGATTCAGCTGCCAGCCGAGCGCGCCGTCGACGCGCCGCAGCCGCTCTTCGAGCGCAGCACGCTCCGTACCGGCCGGCAGCGCCGCGATGCGTTGCTCGAGCGCGCCAATCCGGCTCAGCAGGCGCCGCTCCCCGGGGGTCGCCAGCGCACTCGGATCGGCGCCGGCACGCAAGCCGGCGAAGCCCTCCGCGGCCGCCGCGAAACGCGTCTCGAGCGCGGCGAGGTCGTCGTCTTCGAGGCGCAGCTCGACGCGCGGGGCGACCAGCAAAAAGCGTGCGCGACCGGTGTCCACCATGTCGCGCAGCGCGCCCAGGCTGCGGCGCCACTCGAGCAGGTTCTCGCGCAGCAGGTGCAGGTCGCGCAGGTCGGCCGCCACGGCGCGGAACGGGTGATCCACCGACAGCGTGTGCAGGTAGGCCGCGAGCGGACCGATCTCGGCCGGCTCGGACACATCCGCGACGGCGAAGCGCAGCAACACGTCGCCGCGTGCGAGTTCCTGTGCCGCCGCCAGCCGGCCGAGTTCGGCCTCGCAGGCCGCGGCCGCGCGCTCGTATCCGAGCACGCTCGCGCCAGATTCATCGAGCTGGTGCCAGGCCCAGGGCACGGCCAGCATCGCCTCGAGCGCAGCACCATCGGTATCGCGGTGTTCGGCCAGCCGGCTCCAGGGTCCGAGCGCCTCGCGGAAGCGTCCCCGGTCGGCCTCCGCCCAGCCGGCGGCCAGCAGCGCGCGCGATGCGTAGGAACTGTCGAGCCGGACCCGGTCGAGCGCCACACGTGCGCCGGCGACATCGCCGTCGTCGAGCCGCGCCAGGCCGAGCGCAAGGTTGGCGCGGTCCCTGAGGATCTGCAGCTCCGGATCGCGCGTGCGCGCGCCGCCGAGCTTGTCGAGCACCGGCAGCCCCTCGGCGGGACGGCCGGCGCGCACCAGCGCGACGGCCATGTTGAAGTCGGCGAACGGCCGCCACGTGCCCGGCTGCCTGGCGCCGGCCAGCAGTCGCGCGGCATCCTCGTAGCGACCGAGTGAAATCAGCACCCGGCCCTCGAGATCCACGCGGTCCGACGCCATCGAGGGCGGCAGGCGATTGCCGATCCGCGCCAGCGCGGCAGCCGCGCGCTCGTGCTCGCCACGCTCGTAGTGAATCCGGCCGAGCCAGTACCAGGCCTGGTCCCGCTGCGCGGGCGCCGCGCTGCTGGCCAGAAGTTCCTCGAAAATCTGCGCCGCCTCGATGCGCAGGCCCCAAGCCAGGTACAGGCCGCCCCTGAGCAGCTGCGCCTCGCCCGCGTGATGCGCCAGCTCGCCGCGCTGCTCGGCGACGGCAAGCCGCACCAGCGCCTGCATGCGGTCTTCCTGGAAGTGATGGAAAAGCACTTCGCCCCAGGCCAGGTCGCGCACCGTCGGCGGGGCCTTGGGCGCCTGCGCCGACGCCGGCCCGGCGAAAACCGCCGCGCCCAGCATCACCAGCACTGTGAGCTTGAGGTTCAGCATCACTCCGTCCGCTATTCCCAGGTCCGCACCTGGAACACCGGCTGCTGCAGCGCCTCGCTGTCGCGCAGCACCAGTTCCAGTTGCTGCGGGCCGAGGCCCTTCTCGAACTCCAGGCTGGTGGCCCGGCGGTACTCGCGGCCCTGCGGCCCGCGGCCCGTCAGCACCGCCACCAGCTCGTGCTGGCCAGTCTTCAGGTTGCCGAGATACAGGCGATGCACGCCGCCCCGGTGCAGGGCGTCGACCTCGCGCTCCGTGTACAGGTACTTGGCGACACGCTGCTTGCCGATCGACAGCTCGACGGCATCGAGCGCGAAGTACTTGCCGACGTCCATCGACAGGTACACCGCCACTTGCGTGCTCGCCGGAAACAGCAGCTCCTCCTCGAGCATGAAGAGGTCGCGGTTGAGCGCTACCAGCTCCTGCTTGAGCGCGCGCAGTTCCTCATCCGGCGCCGGCTCCGCGGCATGCGCATGGGTCGACGCCGCCAGCATGGCCAGCAGCGCGAGGGTATTGAGCAGGCCGCCTTTCATGCCGGCGCTACCACCAGCCCGAAAACCAGACCTGGAAGACATGGCTGTTGAATTCATAGAGCTCACCGTTACGGATGTCCGTGAAATCGTCGAAACTGAACCTGATGTACTCGTAGCCGATGCTGACCGAGCTGCGGCTCAGCGGCCCGAGCCGGCCGCCGAGATCCCAGCTGAGCCGCCCGCCGATGGCGTGGTTGTCGAAAGTCGACAGCTCCTTGTCGCGCGCCATGAACTCGTAGGGCCGGTCGAAATCGTCGGCGTAGAAGGACGCCGCATCCTGGGTGTAATAGCGGTAGGTCAATTCCGCCGTCAGGTCGGGCTTGATGCGCCGTGCGAGTGCCGACTCGATGGTGTGTGCGGTCACCTGCCAGTTGTCCCGGTACCAGCGGTAGCCCAGCTCCAGCGAGGTCGCGTCCGCCACCATGCCGATGCCGCGCAGCGCGACGGCATGGCTGTTGCGGGCGCGCGGATAGATCTCCGGAATCATCGCGCCGAGAATGCGCGCGGAGCGATAGGGATTGGCCAGGAAGCCGGTCTCGAGCACGGCCTCGTAGTTCAGGCTGGCGACGATCTTCGGCGTCAGCACCTGCGACCAGCTGAGCTGGTAGCTGTTACGGTCCACGGTGTCCTCGAAATCCGTGTCCACCCGCATCACGACGTCATCGCCGCGCAAGTAGCCGAGAGTCACCGTGCTCATGCCGCCGAAGAAGTCCTGCGCCACGTTGATCGTGTAGGTGTCCGACTCGTAGTCATCCTCCTCGCTGCGGATGTAGCCGATGCTCATCAGCGTATTGCCCTTCAGCCAGTCGAGCCCTAGGCTGAGCTCATTGCGCGTCTCGGAATACGGGCTCGCGCTGGTGACGACATCGATCGACGCCGAACTGATGCTGTCGACGTAGTAGTTCGCCGTGGCTGAGAAATCGTTCGCAAAACCCTTGCGGACGCGAAACGCGGGGCCGGTGACCTCGACACCGCCGCCGTCATAGCTGTGATACATCGCCTCGGCCAGGTCCTCCGGCAGCACGGCCGCGCGGGGCGCGACCGCAGCGACGCCCAGCAGGCACAACGCGGCGACCAGGCGGCCGCAGCGCCCGGCCCCTGGGCCGGGGCCGGGGCCGGGGCCGCCGGCAGCATGTGGGCTAGTTACAGCCACACCCGCCCCCCTCGCCATCGGTCGCGCCGCGCGCGCCCTCGCGCACGTCGAACACATGCTGGCGGTGCTTGTCCATCAGCGGATTGCGCGAGAACGACATCAGCGGATCGGCCAGCACCTCGCGCTCGTACGGCGCCACCCACGGCTGCGGTGCAGCGCAGCCGCCGAGGGCGAGGCCGAGCAACAGGAGCAGCAGCGATACGCGGCGTTTCATGATCACTCCTCCCGCAACAGCGCCCGGACTTCGTCGAGGTAGCGCTGCTCCATGCCGGCCTTGTAGCCGTAGTGGACGCTGCGGACTTTGCCGGTACGGTCGACCATCACGGTCATCGGCATCGCCTGCACGTCGTACAGGCGACTGACGTTCTGCTCGCTGTCGAACAACAGCGGGAAGCTGACGCCGAGCTCATCCGCGAGCCGCTGGGCCCGGGCCGTGTCCTCGTCGATGTTGACGCCGAGCAGCGTGAAGCCGGCGCGCTCGTAGCGGCTGAAGATCTCGTCGAGCTTCGGCATCTCCTGGCGGCATGGCCCGCACCAGGTCGCCCAGAAATTGATCATGACCACCTGCCCGCGGTGCTCCGAGAGTCGCAGGTTCGAGCCCGCAGCACTGCGCAGCGCGAAGTCCGGCGCGTCCGCGCCGACGTTCACCGGCGACTGGTTGCCGGCGGCAACCATCGGCAGTCCGGCCGCCAGCACGGCGATCAGAAAAAGATGCCGAAGCCGAAATTGATTTCGAAGTTGTGCTTCCACTCGTTCTCTCCCAGGAGGTCCGATTCGAAGATGTTGTCGCGCGCCTCGAGCCGCAGGCTCAGCCAGTCCGTCGGCAGGACCTTCATGCCGAAGCCGAATGCGTAGCTGATGCTGTCGCGGTCGGCGAATTCGACCTGGCCGGCGCCGAAGCTCAGGTACACGCCGCTGGTGCGGGCCCAGCGCGTGCCAAGGAAGACCTCACCCGGCAGGATCATCAGCCCGACCGACAGGTCGTAGGCCGTGACGTCCTCGCTCTTCGAGTCGAAGATCGGCGCACCGATGCGGCGGAAGCTGGAATCCTCGATCGTGGAACGGGCGTAGCGGCCCTCGAGGAACAGGTACTCGGTCGGGTGGTAGGCGAGGCGCGCGCCGTATATCGGCTCGCTGCCGAAGTCCTCGATCGACAGCATGCCGCCGAACAGGCCGACCTCCCAGTCCTCGGTGTCGATCGCCGGGCGCACGATGTCGCGGCGCTCCAGCGCCGGGTCGATGACCGCCGGCGCAGGCCCCTCGATCGGCTGGTCGGCAGGCGGCTTGCCGCGCAGCATGCTGCAGCCCCCGGCCGCGAGCGCCATCGCCACTATCGTGATTCGCAGTACCGCGTTCATGTGTCTTCCTCAAAAGAAAACCGAGAACCCAAGCGAGATCTCGGTGAAGTCGTCGTTGTTGTTTTCGTCGCGCGTCAGCACGTACTGGCGCAGGTCGCCGCGCACCAGGAAGCGCTGGGTCAACCAGGCACGCGCGCCGATGCCGGCGTTGCCGGCCCATTCCTCGACGTTGGCGGCGTCGACGAGCGTGCTGCGCGGCTCGTTCCTGATGCGGCCCACGCCGATGCCGAAGAACGGCGCGATCCTGCTGTCGAGAAACGGCACGACCTGCAGATTGGCGTGGTAGACCGTGGTACTGGAGAAATTGCCGGCCGCCTGCAGCAGCTGGCCCTCGAGGATGAAGTGCGGGCCGAGGCGGTAGCCGGCGCGGAAGCTGAATGCCGCGTCGCCGTCGAAGTCGCCGAAGCCGAAGCCGACTTCAAAGCGCCGGTCGCGCCACTGGTCCGCGCCGGTGCGGCCGAACAGCACCGCCTCGCCGCCCGGTCCGGCGGCCGCCTCGACGGTGCTGACGCTCATCCAGCCGCGCTTGCCGGATTCCGTCTCCACCATGACCCAGTCGGTGCGTCGCCGCAGCAGTGCGAACGACTCACCGCGCTCGACGATATGGAATACCGGGTAGCCGCGCCCCGGGCCGGTGCGCATCTCGGCGTAGGGCTGCGTGACCGTCAGCTGCAGCGGCTCCTTGCCGGCCGCGGCGGCGGGCGCCACGGCGCCGAGCAGGCCGACCAGCAGCGTGCCCAGCAGCAGCAACAGCCAGAGCCAGGGCCAGCCCTGACTCTGCCAAAACCGCGCTGCCCGGCTCCCTGCCTTCATCGCTCAATACCCGCATTCGGGCAGCGGCGGCGGCGAACAGAATCCGCAGCTGGCGGCTTCCTCGTCTTCGACCCTGGTCGAGATCCAGTTGCGGATCGCCACGAAGCAGGGGTCATTGACGTCCGGGAAGATATCGCCGCCAGTGTGTGTCCCGGTGATCGAGAACACGCCCTGCAGCGGCTCCAGCAGCAGCTTGCTCTGGCCGGGATTGTCGAGATTCGAAAACGCCCGCGCGGAAAAGAAGTTCGCCATCATCTCGACAGACCCCGGCGTCGCCTGGGGAAAGATCTTGAAGGCGCCGCCGGAGCCGGCGCCGACGTCGTGGCAGCCGCTCGCAGCGCAGGTCGTCTGCCCGGTCCGGCCGTTGATCACGGCATCGAAAATCGGGTTCACGCAGTCGGTGAAATCCGCGATGCACAGGGTGCCGCCCGTCGAGGACACCGGCGTGTTCTCGACATCGCCGCCACAGGCGCCCAGCAGGGCCATGGCGACGAATACCAGCGGACGACACCCTGTGCTGCGCATGCTTGTGCTCAGGTTCCGCAGTTGCCCGCAGCGATCCAGTCACGGATCGCCAGCCACTCGGCCCCGCCGTGCTCCAGCACCGGGTAGCCGGAGTCCGGAACCGCCGGGTCGACGCCCAGCCGCGGATGCGGCGGATTGTCGAGCTCCGTCGAGCTCGGCCGCAGCAGCAGGTAGTTGGACTCCGGCTCGCAGACATTGGCGACCATCGACACGGAAATGTTGAAGTCGCCTTCGACGTTGCCGGTCAGCACGTAGCGGGTGGAGCGGAAGCCGGTGTTGACCGGATCGTTCGGCGTCGACGGCGAGCCGGTGTTGCCGAACGGCTGGTGGCAGCCGGCACAGCGGTTCATCAGCACCGGGTGGACCGTCGCCTGGAACAGCGCGCTCGACAGGCCCTGCAGGCCGCCGCGGACCTCCGACAGCGCCCTGAAGCCGTCGCCGTCGGCGTCGTCGAAGGGATCGTTGTAGTACTGGCCGCCAAGATCGACCCACTCCGCCAGCAGGCGCAGCTCGCTGGCGTTCAGCAGGCCGCGATGATCGACGGTCGGCGGGTCCACCAGCGTCGCGCCGGAGCGCAGCGGCTGCTCGTAGAGCTTCGCCACCAGCCGACTGGCGCGCGCGCCGTCGCGCGACCCGCCGCTGCTGACCAGCGGCGCCTCGCGCACGATCTCGATTTCGCCGTTCTGCAGTGTCCTGAGCTGTGGCAGGCCGGTATCCGGATCGAGCACCGGATCGCCGATCATCAGCTCCTCGTACGACTTGAGGCGTCCGGAGCCTGACGGCGTGCCGCGCAGGTCCAGTCCCGCGGACGTCGGATCCGCCGGATCGTCGCTGGCATGGCAGCTCACGCAAGTGATGGCGCCGCGGTCGGCTTCCCACAGCGGCTGGATGTGCTCCGGGTAATTGACGATGCCGTCGACCGGCGCCGGCACAGTGGCCGGCAGGTCAGCGTAGCTTATAAGCAGCGACGGATCCGCGGGCCGGCCCGCCTGCGCCGGGTTGGTCCAGACGTCCTCGAAAGCCAGGTCGGCCTTCAGCAGCATGGCGTCCGGATTCAGCCTGGTGCGCGTCTCGGCCATCGACTCGCCGAGTTCGCCTGACATCGTGGCGTTCGGATGGAAGCCGGCGATCGGCGCCGAGTTCAACGCGCTGCCCCGGCGCGGCGAGTGGCAACCGTTGCAGGTCCGGGTCTCGCCCGGGCGTACCTGCATCCAGTTCGTGTGCACCTGGATGGCGCGACCCTCGGCGTCCACCACCGAGACGCCGAGCGGCGTGTCGGCCGGCACCTTGATGCGGAACGAGCCATCCGGCTCGAGCTCCGTGTAGCCGACGATCTGCTGCATCTCCATATCGGTCTCGCCAATCGCCTCGCGCGACAGTCCCGGCGGCGTCGGCACGGCCTGCACGACACGCAGGAAGCGGCCCGGCCGCTCGGCCGCGGTCGTCAGCGCCGGGTCCTTCAGCCGCAGCAGGTCGGCCACGGAGTTGCGCGTGTCGTCCGGCGGCGGCGAAGTCATCGGCAGTGATTCGCCGTCGACCAGCATCCCAAGGCCCATCAGCCCCTGGCCATCGGTGTCGTACACGCTCTTGACGTTCAGGATGCCCATGCCCTCGGCGGCCAGCGCCTCGTCGAGCGGCTTGTCGGTGACGGTGTTCGGCGCCGGCCGGGGCTGGACCGCGATCGGGTCGGTGTATGCCCAGCCCTCCTGGGGCAAGGCAATCGGACGCAGGGTCTGCGTGTCGAGGTTGAGCATGTAGACGCCGTACAGCGGCGGTCCCTCGACCTCCTCCTGCTGCCCGCTCATCGGGTTGAACTCCATCTCCGGGCGCAGCGGCGACCAGCTGACCAGGGCACGGTTCGTGCCGTCCCACAGCGGGTACGGCGTCGTGTAGCGACCGAACTCCGAGACGCCGCGATTGAATTCGATCGGGAACGGCGTGACCTGCTGCTGGCCGACCGCGCCGGCCGGCGCGCCGGGCACGGGTTCACCGGCTTCCGAGAAGTTACGGATGTCGACAGCGACCACGGCGCCGCCCTCGCGCGTACCGGACAAGGGCATCACGGAGCTCAGCACGCGGCCGTCGGGCATCTCGCGCGGGTGCAGGAAACTGTTGCCCGGGCTGAACGCGCCGTACTGCACGAAGATGTTCGTGCCGTCCGGGTTCGTGATGAACAGCGGGAAGTGATTGCGGTTGCCGACGTGGTCCCAGCGGGCGAACAGGATTTCGCCGGTGGACAGCACGGTCGGGTTGCGGTCGTGGCTCTGGTTGAACGAAATCTGCCGGATGTCGCTGCCGTCGGCATTCATGACGTGCAGCACGATGACGCGCTCGCGCTCGTACTCGTCGCGATAGGCGTACGGCTCGACGCCGGCATCGGCCAGCATCTGGCGCGATTTCTCCTGGCGGTTGGAGCTGAACACGATGCGGCCGTCCGGCAGGTAGGCCGGGTCGACGTCGTCGCCCGCATTGGCGACCGCGTCATCGGCGATCAGCCGCCGCAGGGTGCGCGACGGCAGGTCCAGCTCGAAGACGTTCCAGCTTGGATTGCCCGGGCCGCGCATCGAGAACAGCACGCGCTCGCCGTCGTACGAGACCTCCGGGTCCGAGACGTCGCCGGCGCCCTGCGTGTAGTCGGCCGTCAGGTTGACCAGCGGCGCGCTGGGCGACGACAGGTCTTTCATCATCAGGTCGCCGCCCGGAGCGAAGTTCGCCGCATCCGTGGGGTTGCCCAGCGCGGACACCGCCCGCTTGACGAAAACGATCGGGAAATCGCCCTCGACCAATACTGCCGAGGAACTCTTCTCCTCGCCGCCGCCGCAACCGCCGAGCGCGGCCAGCACAGCAGCCAACACCGAAAACTTCAGAATTCGTCCGTTTGCCCGAGCCATGTCGAGACCTCTCTGTTCGCGTTCATCGGCCGGGAGGAACGCAAACCGCCGGCGCCCCGGGTGATGTCACCCGCGAGCGCGGCAAGGTCGGACAGCTTGGGACAGGACGTCGATCGGTCGCGCGGGCGTTCCCGCGATCCTGTTCCCCGGCTGGCAACCCCGCTGTCGTGAGTCCCGAAAGACCCCTTAGACCGGTGGCTTTGCGTCCCCGCCTTTCGACGGGTTTGCCCTTGTCAGCGGCGCCACGGTTGCCAGAGAGGCCCCGGGCTGTCAAGCAACCAGTCGAGGTCGGCCCCGGGCGCAAGCTATTGAAGCTAAATCATGTATTCGAGTGGAATAATTCTAACTTTCGGATTTTACTTATAATTCGTACCAATACCTGGCCTGTGGAAGGCCCCTGGCCGGGCGCTCTGCCGCAGCGCGGCGGCGGCCCTGCCGGAGATCGCGCCGGAAGTGACACTGCGCGTCACTTCCGGGCTGTTGGAGCCGGCACGGGGGTCGCGTATCCTCGACTGCACGCTTCGTGGAGGAATAGACATGGGCCTGTGGATCCTGATCGCAATCATCGCCGCCTTCGCGCTGTGGGCCGTCGGCATCTACAACAAGCTCGTCAACCTCCGCAACGGCGTCAAGAACGCCTTCGCGCAGATCGACGTGCAACTGACGCGCCGCTACGACCTGATCCCGAACCTGGTCGAAGCCGTCAAGGGCTATATGCAACACGAGCGCGGGACGCTCGAGGCCGTGATCCAGGCGCGCACGCGCGCAGTCGCCGGGCTGAAAGCCGCCAACGCCCACCCCGAGAGCGCCGCGGCGATCAACGAATTGTCCGGCGCCGATTCGGCGCTGTCATCGGCACTCGGGCGGCTGTTCGCGCTGTCGGAGTCGTATCCGGAGTTGAAGGCCGATCGCAACATGATGCAGCTCCAGGAAGAACTGACCAGCACCGAGAACCGCGTGGCGTTCTCGCGCCAGGCCTTCAACGACGCGGTCATGACGTACAACAACACCCGCGAGAATTTTCCGAACAATTTCATCGCGAACTCGTTCAAGTTCGACCCCGCGGCGTTCCTGCAGATCGAATCGGAAGAAAAGCGCCAGGTGCCGCAGGTCAGCTTCTGATCCGCCACTGAGGCCGGAGCGGAGAGTACGGCGCCATGGACTTCTTCGGACGCCAGGCCGCCGCGCGCAGCCGCTCCCGCTGGCTGCTCGTCGCGTTCGCCGTCGCCGCCGGCATCGTCGCGCTGGCGGTGGCGCTGGTGCTGTCGCTGCTGGTCAGCGTCGCCGGCACACCGGAGGGCCAGGTTCCGGCGCCGGGCATCGACCCTGCAGTATTCGTCGCCACCGCGATGCTGACCGCGGCGTTCATCGGCCTCGCGTCGCTGTGGCGCCTGAATGGCCTGCGCAGCGGCGGCGGCGCGGTCGCGGTTGCGCTCGGCGGGGAGCGCGTCACGGGACTCGAGCGCAACCCGCTCAAGCGCCGCCTGCACAATGTCGTCGAGGAGATGGCAATCGCGGCAGGCCTGCCGGTGCCGCAGGTCTATGTGCTGGAGAATGAGACGGGCATCAACGCCTTCGCCGCCGGCCTGCAACCGGCCGACGCCGCCGTCGCCGTGACGCGCGGCGCGCTCGAGCGGCTGTCGCGCGAGGAACTGCAGGGGGTCGTGGCGCATGAGTTCAGCCATGTGCTGAACGGCGACATGCGGCTCAATGCGCGCCTGATGGGCTACACCTTCGGACTCGTCGCCGTCAGCATGCTCGGGCGCATGATGCTGCGCGGCGGCGCCTGGGGCGGCGGCCGGGCCCGCGGCGGCAGCCGCGGCGGTGGCGGCGGGGGTGCAGCGGCGCTGCTGGCGGCGGGTCTCGCGATCGTCGTGCTCGGTTCGATCGGCGTGCTTGCGGGCCGCATCCTGCAGGCAGCAGTGTCACGCCAGCGCGAAGTGCTGGCCGACGCCGCGGCCGTGCAGTTCACGCGCAATCCGACCGGCCTGGCGAATGCGCTGAAGCGGATCGCGGCGTCACCGCTGTCCTCCACGGTGCGCGCGGTGCGCCGCGAGGAGATCGGCCACATGCTGTTCGCTTCCGGCCGGCGCAGCCTCGCGGGCCTGATGGCGACCCACCCGCCGATCGCGGAACGCATCCGCGCGCTCGACCCGAACTGGAAACCCGGCGACGCGCCGCCGCCATTGCCGCCAGCCGTCGAACCGGCCCGATCACAGCCAGTCGACGACGGCGGGCGCGATGGCCCGCTGCCCCGCATTCCGGGGCTGCCGGGGCTCGACCCGATCGCCGCCGCAGCCATGGTCGGCGTCGTCGACCTCGCGATGGCCGAGCGGGTGCTGGCGGCGGTGCCTGAGCCGATCCGCCAGGCGATGCTCGAGCCGGAAGGTGCCGCGATGATTTCGCTGGCACTGCTGCTCGAGGACAAGGAAAGGCTGCGCGCGCAGCAGCTCGCGGTGCTCGAGGCCCGCCTCGGCAGCGACTTCTCCGACCAGGTCGCCCAGGCAGCCGGTCGCATCGCGGACGTCACGCTGTCGCTGCGCCTGGCGCTGCTGGACATGGCCTCACCGGCGTTGCGGCAGTTGCCGGAGGCGCGTCGCGAGGACCTGTTGCACCTGGCACAACGCCTGATCGAGATCGACGGTGTCGTCAGCCCGGCGGAGGCGACGCTGGCCGCTGCACTGGAATCGCGGCTGTCGCCGGAGAGCGGCGACAGGCCGGATGCCGAGGGCGCGCTCGCGATGCTGGCGCTGCTCGCGCGGGCCGGCCACGAAAATGAGGCCGAGGCCGAGGCCGCCTGGTCGGGCGGCACCGCGAAACTCGCGGCCGGCGGCTTCCGGTTGCCCTCGCCGCTACCCGACTTCGCCGGCATCGGTTCGACCGCCGGCGCCTCGGCCGCGGCGCATGCCGCCAGGCTCGCGGGAATGCAGGAACGTTACCGGCAGTTGCTGTTGGCGTCGCTGGCGGAAGTCGCCGCCCATGACGGGATCATCCGGCCGAACGAGTTGCAGGTGCTGCGCGCGGCCGCGGCGGCGCTCGGTGTCCCGATGCCGCCGCTCGCGGCCATGCGCGAGGACTAGCGCAGCGACTCGATCCGGTACAGCCCGCCATCGGCCTTGTCGCTGAGCACGTAAATGTGTCCGTCGGGCCCCTCGCGCACATCGCGAATCCGGCCCACGAGCCCGAGCAGCAGCTCCTCCTCGTGCACGACGACGCCATTTTCCAGCACCACGCGGCGGATCCGTTCCGCGCCGAGACCGCCTGCCAGCAGGTTGCCCTGCCAGTTCGGGAAGCGATCCTGGGTCACGAGCGCGAGGCCTGACGGCGCCAGCGTCGGCAGGAATTCATACACCGGGTCGACGAAACCCGTGGCGCTGCGACCCTTGCCGTACTGCGCCTCGGAACGGTATTCCCGCGCCTTGCTGTACAGCGGCCAGCCGTAGTTGCCGCCGGCACGCACGAGGTTCAGCTCGTCACCGCCGCGCTCGCCGTGCTCGGTCGACCAGATCTCGTCGCTGCCGGGTGCGACGAGCAGGCCCTGGATGTTGCGATGGCCGAGCGAGAAAATTTCAGGGTGCGCGTCGTCGCGGCCGACGAAGGGATTGTCGGCCGGCACGCTGCCGTCGGCATTCAGCCGCAGCACTTTGCCGGCGTGATCCTTCAGGTCCTGTGCGCGCGGCGGCTCGGCGCCGCGGTCACCGACCGACATCAACAGCGTGCCATCGGACAGCCACGCGATCCGTGAGCCGTAGTGGCGACCGGCCTCGGAAAGACGGTCCTGCACGAACAGTTCCTTGAAGCCGGCGAGGCGCGCGCCCTCGAGCCGGCCACGGCCGAGCGCGGTGGTCGTGCCGTTGGCATCGCCCTTCGAATAAGTGAGATAAACCCAGCCGTTTTCGGCGAAGCCCGGGTGCAAGGCGACGTCGAGCAGGCCGCCCTGGCGGATCGCCGAGATCTCGGGCAGGCCCTCGACCCGCGTGATCTCGCCGTCGCTGCTGACGATGTTCAAGCGGCCGGGCCGCTCGCTGACCAGGAAGCGGCCGTCCGGCAGGAACGCGACGGCCCACGGATGCTCGAGCCCGGCAGCGACGCGGACCACCCGGATGGGCTCGTACTGCGTGCGAATCTCGGCGGCGACGACGTCCGCCCCCTGCGCGGGCTGCGCCGCCAGCAGCGCGCCCGCCATTACCAGCACCCAGGCTTTCACTAACACCTTGCTCACTGTTCACAATCCCCTTGGTCGATTGATTTCCCCGGCATTTTAACAGCCGGTCGGCTTATGCCTCCCGGTTTGGTCCGCCAAACCAGAAAATCGTTCCACCGCGCTGCCCGTCCGCCTAGCCTTCGGAATCCTTGCAGAATTCCGTTCCGGAGCCAGTGACCGCATGAAAGACGCGCTGCAGCGCATCCCCGTCCCCGTGCTCGGCAATGACGCGCTCCAGGCGCTCGGCGCCGTCACGGCGGATTTTTCCGCCGACCAGCTGCTGTGGGCCAGCGGGTACCTCGCCGGACTGGCGGCGGCCGGCGGCCGACTGCCGGGACCCGCGTCGGCGATCGCGCCGGCGGCGGATGCGGCGCCCCGCCTGACGATCCTGTACGGCTCGCAGACCGGCAACGGCCGCAAGCTGGCGGCGCAGCTCGAAGCCGCGGCCGCGGCGCGCGGCATCGCGGCGGAGCTCGTCAACATGGCGGACTTCCCGTCCGCGCGACTGAAGCGCGAGCGCTTGCTGGCGATCGTCGTCAGCACGCATGGCGAGGGCGATCCGCCCGACGATGCGATGGAGTTGCATCGCTTCCTTGCGGGCCGCAGGCGGCCCTCGCTCGATACGCTGAGCTACTCGGTGTTGGCACTGGGCGACAGCAGCTATGAGAATTTCTGCCAGACGGGCCGTGATTTCGACGCGCAGCTCGAGGCCGCCGGCGCGAAGCGGCTGGCGCCACTGGTCGAATGCGACCTCGACTTCGACGCGCCCGCCTCGGCCTGGGGCGCGACGGTGCTCGACCAGGCAGCCGAGCTGCTCGGCCGACACGCGGGCACGGCCGCGCCGGTGCTGCGCGTCGTCCCGCCGGCGCCGCGCTACGGCAAGGCCGCGCCGTTCGAGGCCGCGGTACTGTTGAACCAGCGCATCACCGGGCGCGGCTCGAGCAAGGACGTGCGCCACCTGGAGCTCGATCTCGAGGGCTCCGGCCTGCGCTGGGAAGCCGGCGACGCGCTCGGCGTCGTGATCCGCAATCCGGACCGCATCGTCGCGGCGCTGCTCGATGCCGTGGCGCTGGACGGTGACGCGCCCGGCAGCGCCGCGGGACGCAGCTTGCGCGACGAATTGACCGACGCGCGCGAGATCACGGCGCTGAACCGCCCGTTTCTCGACGCCTGGGCCGCCGCGGAGCCATCCGGCAAGCTCGCGGCGGAGTTGGCCTCATTGCGCGGCGGCGGCCTCGGCGGCTGGCTGCAGGCGCGCCAGGTCGTCGACGTCGTGCGCCAGTTCCCGGCTGCCGTCGAGCCGAGCCAGCTGCTCGGCATGCTCCGGCCGCTGCCGCCGCGGCTCTACTCGATCGCCTCGGCGCCGGAATTCGCCGACGAGGAAGTGCACCTGACGGTCGCGCTGCTGCAGTACGAGGCCTTCGGCGTGGCTCACTGGGGCGCGGGATCGAGCTGGCTCGCGCTGGACCGCACCGAGGGCGACACGGTCGGCGTCTACGTCGAGCCCAACGAGCGTTTTCGCCTGCCGGCCGACGAGGTCCCGATCATCATGATCGGCCCCGGCACCGGCATTGCGCCCTTCCGTGCCTTCGTGCAGGCGCGCGAGGCGCGCGGCGCGCACGGCCGCAACTGGCTGCTGTTCGGCGACCGCAACTTCGCGACGGACTTCCTCTACCAGGCTGAATGGCTGCGCTACCGCAAGCAGGGACTGCTGACGCGGCTGGACGTCGCGTTCTCGCGCGACCAGGCCGAGAAACGCTATGTGCAACACCGGCTGCTCGAGGCGGCGCGCGAGCTGTATGCCTGGCTGCAGGACGGGGCGCACATCTATGTCTGCGGCGATGCCAATGCCATGGCGCCGGACGTGGACCAGGCACTGCGCCAGGTCGTTGCGAGCGAGGGCGGGCGTGACGCGGACGGCGTCGAAGAATACTTCGCCGAGCTGCGCCGCGCGGGGCGATACCGGCGCGATGTGTACTGAGGTGCTGCGCGGATGAGCGACGAGCGACCGGCACCGCTGAACGAAGTCGAGGGCATCAAGACCGCCAGTCATCGGCTGCGGGGCACGATCGCGCCCGGCCTCGTGGACGAGGTCACCGGCGCCCTCGCCGACGCCGACACCCAGCTGACCAAGTACCACGGCATCTATCAGCAGGACGACCGCGACCTGCGCAGCGAGCGCCAGCAGCAGCGCCTCGAGCCGGCGCACAGCTTCATGGTCCGGGTGCGCGTCCCCGGCGGAGTGTGCTCTGCGCAGCAGTGGCTGGCCATGGACCGGCTGGCACGCGAGCACGCCAACGGCAGCTTGCGCCTGACGACGCGCCAGGCTTTCCAGTTCCACGGCGTCATCAAGCGGCACCTCAAGCCGACCATCCAGGCCATCGACGCAGCGCTGCTCGACACCATCGCAGCCTGCGGCGACGTGAACCGCAACGTCATGTCGAGCCCCAACCCGGAGCTCTCGGCGCTGCACCAGGACACCTGGCAGCTCGCCTGCCGGGTCAGCGACCGGCTCACGCCGCGCACCCGCGCCTATCACGAGATCTGGCTGGACGGCGAGAAACTGCCATCCTCGGGCACCGAGGAGGAGCCCCTGTACGGGCCGACCTACCTGCCGCGCAAGTTCAAGATCGGCATCGCGGTGCCGCCGTGGAACGACGTCGACGTGTTCACGCAGGACCTCGGTTTCATCGCCATCAGCGAGCAGGGCCGGCTGGCAGGATTCAACGTCGTGGTCGGCGGCGGCATGGGCGCCACGCACGGCGAGCCCGAGACCTACCCGCGCCTCGGCGACGTGATCGGCTTCTGCACGCCAGAACAAGTGGTGAGCGTCGCCTGGCACACGGTCGCGATCCAGCGCGACTTCGGTGACCGCAGCAACCGCAAGCATGCACGCTTCAAGTACACCATCGCCGACCGCGGCCTGGCCTGGTTCAGCGCCGAGCTCGCCGGCCGGCTGGGCCAGCCGCTGGCGCCGGCACGCGAGTTCCGCTTCCTCGGCGTCGGCGACCGCTACGGCTGGAGCAAGGGCCTGGACGGGCGCTGGCACCTGACGCTGCACGTGCCGTCCGGCCGGCTCGCGGACACGCCCGGGCGCACGCTCTTGAGCGGCATGCGCGACATCGCCCTGATGCACGGCGGCCGCTTCCGCCTGACGCCCAACCAGAACGTCATCGTGGCGGGCGTCAGGGCGGCGGACAGGCAACGCATCGAGTCGGCCGCGCGCCGCCACGGCCTGATGCACGACCAGCTGCCCTCGGCGCTGCGCCGCGAGGCGCTGTCCTGCGTGGCGCTGCCGACCTGCGGGCTGGCCATGGCCGAAGCCGAGCGCTACCTGCCGGAACTGGCGGACAAGCTGGAAGTGCGGCTCGCGCCGCTCGGCCTGCTCGACGAGCCAATCACGCTCAGGGTCACGGGCTGCCCGAACGGCTGCGCGCGACCCTACGTGGCCGAGATCGGCCTGGTGGGCAAGGGGCCGGGGCGCTACAACCTGTTCCTCGGCGGCGGCTTCGGCGGCGAGCGCCTCAGCCGCCTGGTGCTGGAGAACGTCGACGAGGCCACGATCCTGGCAGCGCTGGAGCCGCAGCTGGCGGCGTATGCCCGCGACCGCCACCCCGGCGAGCACTTCGGCGATTTCCTGCATCGCAGCGGCCGGCTGGACGCTGCGACCGTGCCGGAGCGCCGGCCGTCGTGAGCCTGACGCGCACACTGGACGAGTCCCAGTCCGAGACGCTCGCGGTCGCGACCGCAAACCGCAAGCTCGCCATGCTGGATGCCGTGCAGCGGGTGCGCTGGGCGCTCGCCAATCTGCCGGGCCACGCGGTGCTGAGTTCCAGCTTCGGCGCGCAGGCGGCAGTCAGCCTGCACATGATCACGCGCGAGGTGCCGGGGATCCCGGTGATCCTGATCGACACCGGCTACCTGTTCCCGGAGACCTACCGCTTCGTCGACGAGCTGAGCGGGCGTCTGGGCCTGAACCTCAAGGTCTATCGCAGCGAGCTGAGCGCCGCATGGCAGGAAGCGCGCTACGGCGAACGCTGGCAGCACGGCGTGGCCGGGCTGGACGCCTATCACCGCGACAACAAGATCGAGCCGATGCAGCGCGCCTTGCGCGAGCTGGGCGCGGGCACCTGGTTCGCCGGCCTGCGCCGCGAGCAGGCGAGCACGCGCCGGGATGCGCCGCTGGTACAGCGCAGCGGCGACTTCTGGAAGGTCCACCCGATCGCCGACTGGTCGGATCGCGATGTCTACATCTACCTGCGGAAGCACGATCTCCCGTACCACCCGCTGTGGCACCAGGGTTACGTCTCGATCGGCGACCGGCACACGACCCGGCCACTGAGCGACGGCGACGACCCGGAGCACACGCGCTTCCACGGCCTGAAGCGCGAATGCGGGCTGCACGACCCGGCGCTGATCGACGAGCTGGCCGGCACGGCGGCGGCCTGAGGTCTCAGGCGCCGGCGATCACGTCGGCAAAGCGGCCCTTCAGCGGCAGCCGCGCGTCGGCCATCAGCGCATCGACTTCCTCCTGCGTGCCGAGTTCGAGCGCGGCCCGCACGGCGCGCTCGTCGAGGTGCGAGGCGAACAGCTCGAGGAAGTCGAACATGTACTTGCGCAGCACGACATCGCGCCGGAAGCCGATCCAGGTCGTGCAGCGCGGGAAAAGCCCCGTGGCATCCAGCGCGACCAGGCCGCCCTGCACGGCGGCACCCTGCGCCATGCTGGCGACGATGCCGATGCCGAGCCCGAGGCGCACATAAGTCTTGATGACGTCGGCATCGCGCGCCGTGAACACGACCTTCGGCTCGAGGCCGCGCGCCGCAAAGGCGCGCTTCAGGCTCGAGCCGCCGTCGAAATTGAACACATAGGTCACCAGCGGGTACTCGGCGAGCTCCTCGAGCGTCACACGGTGCTTCAGGCCGGCGAGCGCGTGGCCCTCGGGCACGAGGATGATGCGGTCCCAGTGGAAACACGGCAGCAGCACGAGGTCCGGGAATCGCTGGCGCGACTCCGAGGCGATGACGAAATCGACCAGCCGCTTCTCGACCATCTCTGCGAGCTGTTCGGACGTGCCCTGGTGCAGGTCGAGCGTGACGTCCGGGTAGCGGTCGCGAAATCGCGCGATGACGTCCGGCAGCACGTAGCGCGCCTGCGTGTGCGTCGTGCCGATCGCCAGCCGGCCGGTCGCCTCGCCGTAGATGTGCGGCGAGATGCCACGGATGGCCTCGACCTCGCGCAGGATACGCGTCGCGCGGCGCACAACCTCGTGGCCTTCCGGGGTCAGCTCGACCAGGCTCTTGCCCTTGCGGACGAACAGGCTGAGGCCGAGCTCCTGCTCGAGCAGCTTCAGCTGCTTGCTGACGCCCGGCTGCGAGGTCGCCAGCCGCTCGGCGGCGAGCGTCATGTTCAGGCCGTTGTCGGCCACGGCCAGGAGATAGCGCAGCTGCTGGAGTTTCATGGCAGAACGATATAACGAAAGCGCATACGGCCCCAAGCAATCGGTATTTCCGCGCACCGGGCCGCGGCTTATATGCTCTCGGGCCTCTGCCGGGGGACCTTGCCGATGGACTATTTTCCGCTGTTCGCCGACCTGCGTGGCCGCGCCTGTCTCGTGGTCGGCGGCGGCGAAGTGGCGCTGCGCAAGGTGCGCCTGCTGTTGTCCGCGGGCGCCGCGGTGACGGTCAACGCTCCCGAGCTGCATCCGACGCTGGCCGCATGGTGTCGGGACGGCCGCATCGCCCACGCGCCGGGCCGCTTCGAGCCGGGGCTGCTGGCCGGCCGCTGGCTGGCCATCGCCGCGACCGACGAGCGCGCCGTCAATCGCGAGGTCTGGTCCGAGGGCGCGCGTCGCGGCCTGCTCGTCAACAGCGTCGATGATCCCGCCTCGAGCAGCTTCATCGTGCCGGCAATCGTCGACCGCTCGCCGCTGGTCATCGCGGTCTCCTCGGGGGGCGCCGCGCCGGTGCTGGCGCGACGGTTACGCCAGTGGCTCGAGACCGCCCTGCCGCGTCGCCTCGGCGCGCTGGCGCGCCTCGCCGGGGAATTGCGCCACAAGGTCAAGGGCCGGCTGGGCCCGACGGCGCGGCGCGGCTTCTGGGAAGCGCAGTTCGCCGGGCGCTTCGCGAGCCTCGCACTGGCCGGGCGCGAGCGCGACGCGCGCCGGGCCTTTCACCTCGCGCTCGAGCATGCGGCCACAGCGCCGGTGCCGCAGGGACAGATCAGCCTCGTCGGCGCCGGGCCGGGCGATCCGGCCTTGCTGACGCTCAAGGCCCTGCAGCGCCTTGGCGAAGCCGACGTCGTGTTGCACGACCGACTGGTGTCCGCGGAAATTCTCGAGCTCGCGCGGCGCGACGCAGAGCTGGTGCCGGTCGGCAAGCATGCCGGCGGCGGCTGCAGCCAGGAAGACATCAACGCATTGATGCTCCATCACGCCGCAGCCGGCCGGCGCGTCGTGCGGCTGAAGGGCGGCGATCCGTTCATCTTCGGGCGCGGCGGCGAGGAGCTGGCTGCTGCGCGCGCCGTCGGCATTCCCTGCGAGGTCGTGCCGGGCATCACGGCCGCGCTCGGCTGCGCGGCGGCGACCGGGCTGCCGCTGACGCTGCGGCACACGGCACGCGCCGTGACGCTGATCACCGCCCAGGTCGGCGACGACTTCGACACGCTCGACTGGCCCGGCCTTGGCGCCGCCAGCCACACGGTCGCCATCTACATGGGCGCTGCACGCGCGGCGGATATCCGCAACCGCCTGCTGGCCCACGGTCGCGCCCCGGCAACGCCGGTCGCGCTGATCCAGGACGGCACCACCGGTGCACAGCGGCTCGCCGTCGGGACGCTCGCGGAGCTCCCCGAGCTGATGCGCCGTCATGACATCCAGGCGCCGGCGCTGATCGTCGTCGGCGAGACGGCCGCGCTGGCGACCGCCGATGCCGCACTGCAACCCGAGCGGTCGGCTATGCTTGGGCTGCGCTGGAACGACGTCGCCCTGGCGGGCTGAGGTCGCGCTGCCTTTCCAGAATCAACCCTGCTCGCACGGAATGGACACACCATGATCTACGACGACATCCTCGGCACCATCGGCTCCACGCCCGTTGTGCGGCTGAACCGCATCGGTCCAGAACATACGACGATCTACGTGAAGATCGAGTCCTTCAACCCGATGGCCTCGGTCAAGGACCGCCTGGCCTTCGCGATCATCGACGATGCGGAGAAGCGCGGACTGCTCAAGCCGGGCCAGACGGTGGTCGAGGCCACCTCCGGCAACACCGGCATCGCGCTGGCGATGGTCTGCGCCGCGCGCGGTTATCCCTTCGTCGCAACGATGGTCGAGACCTTCTCGATCGAGCGGCGGCGCGTCATGAAGGCGCTCGGCGCCAAGGTCATCCTGACACCCGCGGCGGAGCGGGGCACCGGCATGGTCCGCCGCGCCGAGGCACTGGCGAAGGAGCACGGCTGGTTCCTCGCGCGCCAGTTCGAGAACGAGGCGAATCCCGCCTATCACCGCAACACCACCGGGCCGGAGATCCTGCGCGATTTCGCCGGGCGGCGGCTGGATTTCTGGGTGACCGGCTGGGGTACCGGCGGCACGCTGACCGGCGCCGGCGAAGTGCTCAAGCTGGCGCGTCCGGACGTCAAGATCGTGGCCACCGAGCCGGAAGGCGCCTCGCTGCTCGGCGGCAAGGAATGGAAGCCGCACAAGATCCAGGGCTGGACGCCGGATTTCATCCCGGCCGTGCTGAACCGCAACATCTACGATGAGCTGGTGACCGTCACGGACGAGGAATCGCGCGATTGCGCCCGCGCGCTGGCTACCAGGGAAGGCATTTTCGTCGGCCTGTCGGCGGGCGGCACGCTGGCGGCCGCGCTGAAGGTCGCCGAGCGCGCCGAGCCTGGCGCGGTGCTGCTCGCGATGCTGCCCGATACCGGCGAGCGCTACCTCAGCACTTTCCTGTTCGAGGGCATCGACGAAACCTCGGACGACGCCTGGCTCGCCGAACTCAGCCAGTGACCCTGGCGCGGGGATTCGCGCCAGTCGCGGCGCCCCACGCGCGCCTGCTGATTCTCGGCAGCATGCCGGGCCGCGCCTCACTGGCGGCAGCGGAGTACTACGCGCAACCGCGCAATGCGTTCTGGCGCATCGCCGCGGAACTTTTCGGCGTTGACCCGGCTGCGCCTTATATACAACGCTGCCGGACGCTCAGCGCCGCGGGCGTGGCGCTCTGGGACGTGCTTGCCAGCTGTGAACGCCGCGGCAGCCTCGACAGCGCGATTCGCCCGGCCAGCGCGCGGGCCAATGACTTCGGGCCGTTCTTCCAACAGCATCCCGCGATCCGCGCAGTCTGGTTCAACGGCCGCGCGGCCGAGGCCCTGTACCGCCGTCTCGTGCTGCCCGGTCTTGCGCCGCCCGCTGCCGACCTGCCGCTCGCGGTGCTGCCCTCGACCAGTCCCGCGCATGCCGCGCTCGACTACCGCCAGAAGCTCGCGCGGTGGTCGCGTGTCCTCGAGGCCCCGGCCTGAGCCATGCCGTATCCGGCCCTGCGGGGCGGCGCGGATTTTCGTTGCCGACACTTTTCCCGGAGAATACCGGCGAAGCGCCGCCGCAACGGTCGGCCATGGACTTGACTCACGAGGAGCTCCAAGGTGTCGGAACGCAATTTTTTCGGATCTGGACTGGTCGCCGTGACGGCGGCGGCCGCATTGCTGGTCGGCTGCGGACAGAAGCAGGAGCAACAACAGCCGGCAGCGCCAGCGCCTGCCGCATCACCTCCGGCTGCCGCAGCCCCCGAGGTCGAGACGCCGCCGGAGAGACCGCGCGCCGCAGCGACACTGACGCTGACCGAGGCCGATGCCGACCGTGCAGTGGCGCTGAAGATCGGGCAGGTCGTGGAGGTCCGGCTGACGGCCGACCGCGTTGCAGGCTACACGTGGATCCCGGCCCGCAACCTGTTGCCGGTCATGGGCACCGACGGCGTGCCGGAATACGAGACCGAGGAAGGCGCCCCGGAGAGCACGCCGGGCATCGAGGTCTGGCGCTTCATCGGCCGGGAGCCGGGGCATGCGCACCTGGTGTTCGAGTACCGCCGCCCGTTCGAGCCCGATGCACCTCCGCATCAGTCGATCACCTATCACTTCGACGTCGAGTGACCGGGACCGCGGCTTCGCGCCACGTTGATGACCCCGACGTCGTTGGCACGGCGGACTCGGCTGTGCCGTTGACGTTGCTGACAGGCTTTCTAGGCGCCGGCAAAACCACCCTCGTCAATCGCGTACTGCAGGGGGACGCGGGCGTCCCGGTCGGCGTGCTGGTCAACGATTTTGGCGCGGTCGACATCGACCGCGAATTGGTCGCAGGCGAATCGGAAGGCGTGCTCAGGCTTGAGAACGGCTGCATCTGTTGTTCGCTGAGAGAGGACCTCGTCGCTTCGGTCATGCGCTTGCTTGCGCGCCCGGACGCACCGCGCCGGGTACTGCTGGAGGCCAGCGGTATCGCTGATCCCGGCCCGATCGCGAGCACCTTCATGGCGCCGGCATTCCGCCACCGGCTTCGGCTCGATGGCGTCGTCTGCGTCGTCGACGCCGAGCAGGCTTTCGCGGTGCCGGAGCTCGAGGCGCTGCAGTGGCGCCAGGCGGGCTACGCCGACTTGATCGTGCTGAACAAGACGGACCTCGCCGGGACGCAGCGCACGGCGGCGCTTGCGGCGTTGATCCGCGGCGAGTTTGCCGGCGCGCGAATCGTCGAAACGGTGCGCTGTGACCTCCCCGCAGAGGTCTTGTTTTCGCTTCCTGCGCCGTCTGCCGAGACCGCAGGCCGGCGCGCTCCGGAACCGTTGCCCGGCACCGCGGCCGAACGCTTCGCCGCGTGGTCGTTCGAAACCGGGACGGCCTTCTGCGCCGATGCGCTACACGAGCTGGCGCGGCGCCTGCCTGCCTGGATCTACCGCGCCAAGGGTTTCGTGCGGCTCGCGGGCCGGGACGGCCGCGACCGGCGCGGCATGCTGCAGATCGTCGGCCGGCGCGCCGATCTCGTCACCATGCGACCGTGGCGAACGGGCGATCGTTCACGACTCGATTTCATCGGCGCTGCCGAACACATGGACGCAGCGCAGCTGGAGGACCTGCTGGCCAGCTGCCTGCGCACATCGACGCCCGGGCCGACACGCTGAGGAGAATGCCGATGTGGCGACTGATCGCACCCGTACTGGCGTTCCTGTTGCTTGGCGCAAGCTTCCTGCGCGCCGGCGAACAGCTGATGGTGGCGGCCTGCGGCCTGCTGATCCTGCAGCTGGCGATGCCCCGGCCCTGGGCGGCGCGGCTCGCCCAGCTGGCGCTCGTGCTCGCCGCGCTGCGGTGGCTGTGGTTGACCTGGGCGCTGGCCGGCATGCGCGTCGCGGCCGGTGTGCCGTATGCCCGCATGGTGGCGATCCTCGGCGCGGTCGCTGCGCTGACGCTGCTGGCGGCGCTGGTGTTCCGCAGCCGCCGCCTGCGTCGCTACTACCGGCTGGATAACCGACCGGGCGCCTGAGCCATGCCCCGTAAACGGCTGAAGAAACACCGCCTGCACGAGCCGCAGACCTACCTGGATCATGCCGCGCGCTGGATGCTGATCAGCGCGGGCCTGATCTGTGTCGGGCTCGGCGCACTTGGCATCATCCTGCCGGGGCTGCCGACGACGCCGTTCCTGTTGCTGGCGGCCTATTGCTTCGCGCGCAGCTCCGAGCACTTCCACAGCTGGCTGCTGAACCATCGCTGGTTCGGCAGCTATGTCAGCAACTTCGAAGAGGGCCGCGGCATGACGCGGCCCGCCAAGGCCACGACACTGCTGGTCATGTGGCTGTCGTTCGGCGTGACGATCGTGTTCTTCGTGCCGGTCGTCTGGGGCCAGGTCGGCATGGTGCTGATGGCCACGGCCGTCTCGATCTACCTGCTGCGCCTGCCGACGCCCGCGCCGGGGCCCGAGCCCGAACCCGAGCCCCGGCTCGAGACCGACTGAGCTGATCAGTCCGCCGGCCAGGTGATGCTGAACGCGCCGCGCAGCTCCCCGAGCCGGAAGCCACGCGCCTCGTCGTCCGGATAACGCGCGTCGATGGCCGCGGCCACCGGCGCCGCCAGCGTCTCGCCGTGGCACGCAAGGCACGGTGGCTGCATGACGATTGCGCTCATGTAACGCACGCGCCCATCCTCGAGCGTGTCGAGTCGCTCCGGCGGCGGACTGTCCGGCCCGGCGGCGGCCAGCGCAATGGCGAGCTCCGCGAGCGCCGCGCTTTCATGCGCGTCCGGGCGGTTGGCGGGATTGCGCAGGCGCATTGACGTCCGTCGCACCGTCGCCCCGGAGGCCTCGGTCGCGGCGGCAGCCATCCGCGGCGCCCGCTCATTGCAAACCTGGATTGCAGCCAGCGGCCCGCCCTCGACCATGGCCGCCTGCAGCGCGGCGCGCAGTTCGGTGCCGAAGCTGGCCGCGATCGCGCGGCCCTCCGCCGCACGATCGGGCGCAGCCGCCAAAACCGCGGGCGCCGCGAGCCAGGTGGCCGTCGCCACGCCCACCAGGAGAGTTGTCCGTTTCATCAGCAGGGCTCCTCAGAAGGTATCGAGGGGCACGCGCAGGTAGCGCGTGCCGTTGTCGTCGGGCTCGGGCAGTCGTCCGGCCCGGATGTTGACCTGCACCGACGGAATGATCAGCGCCGGCATGGGCAGCGTCTTGTCGCGCTCGCTGCGCATCGCCACGAAGTCCTGCTCTCGCGTATCGGCCTGGATGTGGACGTTCGCGGCGCGCTGCTCCGCGACGCTCCACTCGCAGCGTGGCGCGCGGCCCTCCGGCGGGTAGTCGTGGCACAGGAACAGCCGCGTCTCCGCCGGCAAGCCGTACAGGCGTTGGACCGAACGAAACAGCGTGGCCTCGTCGCCACCCGGGAAATCGCAGCGTGCCGTGCCGTAGTCCGGCGCGAACAGCGTGTCGCCGATGAATGCCGCGTCGCCGACCAGGTAGGTCACGCTGTCGCTGGTATGCCCCGGCGTCGACAGCACCTTGACCTGCGCAGCACCGAGCGCAAAGGACTCGCCGTCCGCAAACAGGCGATCGAACTGGCGTCCGTCGGTCGGAAAGTCGGGGCCGAAATTGTAGATTTCACTGAAGGTCGCCTGCACGGCGGCGATGCCCGCGCCGATGCCGAGCGGCGCGCTACTGCACTGCTGGATGTAGGCGGCCGCGGAGATATGGTCCGCGTGGGCATGTGTTTCCAGGATCCACCGCAGCTCGAGCTGCTCGCGCGCGATGATTGCGAGCAGCGCCGCGGCGCTGGCGGTGCCGGTGCGCGCCGCGGCGCCCTCGTAGTCGAGCACCGGGTCGATGATCGCCGCGGCCCGGCTGTCCGGATCCCAGACGACATACGAGAACGTCGATGTCGGCTCGTGGTAGAGGCCTCTGACCTCGGGTGCTTTTGCCATGGTGTCGCTGCCGCCTATTTACGTGGTTGCTAATTTAGCAGATTTCTCTTTTCCCGCGCGTTCTCATAGGATAGGTGCATGACACCCGATGCAGACCCCCAAGCGCCCGCCCGGACCTGTCCCCCGCAACTGTCGGTCGACCCCGAGGCGATGCGCGAGCACGCCGGCGACGCGACCCGACTTCTGAAGGCCCTGTCGAACAGTTCGCGCCTGATGATCCTCTGCAGCCTCGCCCAGGGAGAGCTGACCGTGGGCCAGATCAATGAGCGGGTGCCATTATCGCAGTCGGCGCTCTCCCAGCACCTCGCGGTCCTGCGCCGCGACGGCCTCGTCAGCACCCGGCGCTCCGCCCAGACAATCTACTACAGCGTGGTGGACGGCCCAGCCGGCCGGATCATCCATACGCTGCACGAGATCTTCTGCGGGCCCACTGGCCGCTAAGCCACCCCGCGCCCCCGACTGCCGCCGCTGAATCCGCCGCCCCGGGCGCGGACGAACTCCCGTGCAGCGCGGCGCTGTCGATGTAGAACCCTTGTACATGACTGAGCAGCGCGCCCGGTTCTGGTGGCAGCGGCGGCAGCCCTTGTGCGGCAAGGCGTCGGACAGCGCGGCGCGCTGAATCCGGACAGCCGCCGGCAACGATGTACAGGTAATGAAAACTCGCGGGAGATCGTCGGGATGAGATTCGCAAAGGCCCTTCATACGCTGATCGCCGCGAGCACGCTGCTGCTCGGCTCCGGCCTGTCGGGCGCGAGCGCCACCCCGGCGCTGGCCAGCCTCGTCGAGGTCGGCAGCGGTGAATTGCGCTGGTTCGGCATGGAAGTCTACGAAGCCCGCCTGCTCAGCAGCGACGGACGCTTCGATGGGAACCTCGGCGACGGTCCGGTCGCCCTGGAGATCGTTTATCGGCGCAATATCTCCCGGGCCAGCCTGGTGCGCACCACGGGGCGCGAGTGGCAGCGGCTGCGCCGGGAGCTGGGTCTCGGCGCGCCCGACCAGGTCACGCGGTGGCTGGCGGACGTCGGCGAGATCTGGCCCGACGTGGCGCCCGGCGACCGCATCATCGCTTTCGTGGAGCCGGCCGGACGCACGGTGTTCTACGGCAACGACGGTCCGCTCGGCGTCATCGAAGACCCCGCTTTCGGACCCGCCTTCCTCGGGATCTGGCTGCATCCTGGCACTCGCGCCGCAGACCTGCGCGCCGAGCTGATCGGAGCGCCGCGATGATCAGCCGCCTGTTTGCCGCGCTGCTCGCTGTCACGCTGCTGGCCGCCTGCACGACCTCGGTGCAGGACTACGCGGGCCGCGAGCCGCGCCTGGACCTGAAGGAATACTTCGACGGCCCGCTGGTCGCCTGGGGCATCGTGCAGAACCGCTCCGGCGAGGCGACACGCAGCTTCCGCGTCGACATGGTCGCCCACTGGGACGGCGATACCGGCGTGCTGGAGGAAGACTTCAGCTGGAGCGACGGCGCAGTCGAGCGCCGCGTGTGGACCTTCCGCAAGATCGACGAGCACACCTATACCGGCACCGCCGGAGACATCGTCGGCGAAGCGCGCGGCGAGGCGTTTGGCAACGCGTTGCGCTGGCGCTACACGCTGGCGCTGCCGTGGAACGACGGCACCGTCAATGTCGTGCTGGATGACTGGATGTGGCTGATCCAGGACGACGTGCTCGTGAACCGCTCGGAAATCCGCAAGTTCGGCTTCCGGGTCGGCGAAGTGACCTTGTTCTTCCAGAAACTGGAGGCCGACGATGCGAACTGACCAGCATGGGGTGTTCAATGGCAACGCCGCTTTCGTCCGCGAGCCTGCCGAGGACTCGAATGGCGGTGGCGTAGCGGCGCTGTTCCCGATCCGCGTGGTGGCGCGGCTCACCGGAATCAATCCGGTCACGATCCGCGCCTGGGAGCGGCGCTACCGGCTGGTGCTGCCGGAGCGCACACCCGGCGGCCATCGCCTGTACAGCCGCGCCGACGTGGAACTTCTGCGTGCGGCGTCGCGGCTCGTCGACCAGGGCGTCTCGATCAGTCGCGCGACGCGGCTGCTGGAAGAGCCGGCTCGCGCCAGGGACTCGCGCCACGACCGCCTGCTGGAGCGCTTCCTGGACCAGCTCCATGCGCTGGATGACGACGGCATGAGCGCGACTCTCGAGGCCTCACTGACGCGCCGGTCCGCAGGGGACGCCGCGACGCTGCTCGACCAGTTGCCCGCGGTCGCGCCGATGTTGCCGGGGCTCGAGCGGCAGTTTCTCGACGCCTGGCTCGGCGGCCTGCTGGCGTTCCGGATCTACCAGCGCATGGCCCAGGCCGGCGAGCGGCGCGTGCTGATCTGCAGTCCGGGGAAAGCGGGACAGCAGACCTGGGCGCTGGTGTTCGCCCTGGGCCTGGTCGGCTCCGGCTTGCGTCCCGCGCTGCTGGCGGGGCCCTGCAACGGCGAACTGCGCGAGGCCGCCACGCGCACCGGCTGCGCCGCGGTGGTGCTGAGCGGCCCCGGCGGGGACTGGGCCGAGTTCAGGCCCGACGATCTCGCCGTGCCGATGTTCCTCGAATCCGGCCGCGACGGCTTCCTGCCGCTCAGCCCTGATCTCGACGATGCCCGGCGTCGCGTCATCGAGTTCCTGCGGATCGAGCCGGCCCGGCGATGAATCACCGCAAGCGACACAACGGCGGCCGGCAGGCCGCCGCGGACACCCTCGGGCCGGCGCCGGCCGACAGCCCCGTCGCGGCGCCGCTCGTGGCGCGCTTCCAGGAGGTTTTCCAGCAGCTGCGCCACGACCGGCTCGCGCTCCTCGAAGAGGTCTACGCCGACGATGTCGTGTTCGAGGACCCGTTGCACCGCATCGTCGGACTGCCGGCGCTGCATGACTACTTCGCGCGCATGTACCAAGGCGTCGAGTCGATCGGCTTCGAGTTCGGCGAGGTGCTGGAAGCGCCCGGCCAGGCGATGCTGACCTGGACGATGCGCATGACGCACCGCCGCCTGCGGGCGGGCCAGGAGCTGGCGCTGCCCGGCGCCAGCCACATTCGCCACGGCACGCGGGTCCACTACCACCGCGATTATTTCGATGCCGGCGCGCTGCTGTATGAGCGCCTGCCCGTGCTCGGCGGCATCGTGCGCGCGATTCGCGCGCGCGTCTGACACAGCGGACACAAGGACGAGGAATCCAGATGAGAATCGCCATCATCGGCAGCGGCATCTCCGGCCTGACGGCCGCGCGCCGGCTCTGCGCCGACCACGAGGTCACCGTGTTCGAGGCCAACGACTATATTGGCGGCCACACGAACACCATCGACGTCGAGCTCGAGGGCCGCCGCTGGGCGGTGGACACCGGCTTCATCGTGTTCAACGACTGGACCTACCCCAACTTCATCGCGCTGATGAACGAGATCGGCGTCGCTTCGCAACCGAGCGACATGGGCTTCGGCGTGCGCTGCGAGCGTTCCGGCCTGGAGTACTCCGGCAGCTCGCTGGACCAGCTGTTCGCGCAGCGCCGCAACCTCGTCAGCCCGGCGTTCTGGGGCATGATCCGCGACATCCTGCGCTTCAACCGCGAGGCGCCGCGACTTCTCGAGGGCCGCGAGGACACGCTCGAGCTGGGCGCCTACCTGGCGCGCGAGCGCTACTCGGCGCGCTTCATCGAGCACTACATCGTGCCGATGGGCGCGGCCATCTGGTCGACCGACCCGGCAATGATGCTGAGCTTCCCGGCGCGCTATTTCGTCGAGTTCTTCGCCAACCATGGCCTGTTGTCGGTCAATGACAGGCCGCAATGGCGAGTCATCGCGGGCGGCAGCCGCAGCTATATCCGGCCGCTGACCGCGCCGTTCGCCGATCGCATCCGGCTCAACGCGCCGGTCGCCCGCGTGCTGCGCGACGACTTCGGCGTCGAGCTGGCGCTGCGCGACGGCCATCGCGCCCGTTTCGACGCCGTGGTGTTCGCCTGCCACAGCGACCAGGCGCTGGCGATGCTCGCCAGGCCGACCGATGCGGAGCGCGAAGTGCTCGGTGCAATTCCATATCAGCCGAACCTCGCCGTGCTGCACACCGACGAGCGTGTGCTGCCGCGGCGGCGCAAGGCGTGGGCCGCGTGGAACTATCACATTCCGGCCGCGCCGCAGGCGACGGTATCCGTGACCTACAACATGAACATCCTGCAGGGCCTGGACGCGCAGGCGCAATTCCTCGTCACGCTGAACCCGACGATGGACATCGCCCCGGAAAAGATCATCCGGAAAATCGTCTATCAACACCCCGTCTATACTCCGGAAGGCGTCGCGGCACAGCGGCGGCGGTCGGAGCTCATGGGGCGCCACCGCAGCTTCTACTGCGGCGCCTGGTGGAGCTACGGCTTCCATGAAGACGGCGTGAAGAGCGGCCTCGTTGCCGCGGCCGCGGTACAAGCCTGGAGCCAAGATGCAGAGCTGCCTCTACTTCGGGCGGGTTAGCCATCGGCGCCACGGCAGCGCCACGGACCCGGTGTCGAACGCGTTCGAGTACCGCATGTTCATGATGTGGCTCGACCTCGGCGAGCTTGACACCGTGTTCCGTGGCCGCTGGTTCTGGTCGACGCATCGGCGCGCTGCTGCGTGGCTGCGGCGTGCCGACCATTTCGGCGACCCGACGCAGTCGCTGGAGACTGTGGTGCGCGAACTGGTCGAGACGCGCACCGGGCGACGTCCGACAGGCCCGATCCGCCTGCTGACGCACCTTCGGTACTTCGGCCACTGCTTCAATCCGGTCAGCTTCTATTACTGTTACGACGAAGCCGGCGAGCAGCTCGAGACCATCGTCGCGGAAGTCAGCAACACGCCCTGGGGCGAGACGCACCTCTACGTGCTGCCGCGCGCTGAGGCCACGGTACGCGGGCCGACGCAGGAGTTCGCGCTGGACAAGGAATTCCATGTCTCGCCGTTCCTGCCGATGGAAACCCGCTACCAGTGGCGTTTCACCGAGCCCGGCCGGCGCCTCGTGGTGCATCTGCGCAACGAGCAGCGCGGCCGACATGCCTTCGACGCAACGCTCAACCTCGAGCGGCGCGAGATCACTGGCGCGACGCTTGCGGGCGCGCTGCTGCGCTTTCCATTCATGACCTTGCGAGTCGTCCTGCTGATCTACTGGCAGGCCCTGAAACTGAAGCTCAAGGGCGCAATCTTCTACACCCACCCGGCGAAGCAGGAACCCGGCATGGAGAACCCACGATGACAGAAAACATCATCCCGGCCGGCATGGCCCGGCCGGCAACGGATCGGCCCGTCCGCCCGAGCCGGATGCAAGGATTCGCGCGCCGGCTGCTGCTGCAGCGCATGTCGCGCCTCGAGCACGGCGCCCTCGAAGTGCACGACGCCGAGGGCACCCTGCGCTTTGGCAACGCCGCGACTGCGCCCGGCCTGCACGCACACATCGAGGTGCTGAACCCGCAGTTCTGGGCCGACGCCGCGTTCGGCGGCACGGTCGGCGCCGGCGAGGCTTACATCCACGGGCTGTGGAAGTGCGACGACTTGACCGCGCTCGTCCGCATCATGGTCGCGAATCGCCATGTGCTCGAGGACATCGACGGTGGCACGAAGCAATTCGCGGAGCTCGGCCGGCGGCTCGGCCACTGGCTGAACCGCAACAGCCGCGAAGGCAGCCGGCGCAACATCTCAGCGCACTATGACCTCGGCAACGAGTTCTTCGGACTGTTCCTGGACCCGACGATGAACTACTCCTGCGGCATCTTCGAGTCCGAGCATGCGAGCATGGAGGAGGCCTCGATCGCGAAGATGGACGCGATCTGCCGCAAGCTCGACCTGCAGCCGACCGACCACCTCGTCGAGATCGGTACCGGCTGGGGCGGCCTGGCGGTCCATGCCGCCCGCCACTATGGTTGCCGCGTCACGACGACGACGATTTCCCGGGAGCAGCATGCGCTGGCAGCCGAGCGCATCCGCGCCGCCGGGCTCGAGGAGCGCATCGAGCTGCTCCTCAAGGACTACCGCGACCTCGAGGGCCGCTACGACAAGCTGGTCTCGATCGAGATGATCGAGGCCGTCGGGCACGAGTTCATGGACACTTATTTCCGGCAGTGCTCGCGGCTGCTGAAGCCTGACGGCCTGATGCTGCTGCAGGGGATCACGATCCGCGACGAGCTGTACGAGCAGGCGCTCAGGTCAGTGGACTTCATCCAGCGCTTCGTGTTCCCGGGAGGATTCCTGCCGTCGGTGGCCGCGATGAGCGCGAGCCTGGCGCGCAGCGCCGACCTGCAGATTTTGCACCTGCAGGACATCGGCCTGCATTACGCAACGACGCTGCGCAAGTGGCGCGAGCGCTTTTTCGAGAACATCGAGGCGGTGCGCGCGCTGGGCTACCCCGACAGCTTCATCCGCCTGTGGGAGTTCTACCTCTGCTACTGCGAGGGTGCCTTCCTGGAGCGCAACATCGGTACCGTGCAGATGCTATTGGCGAAGCCGCGCAACCGGCGGGTGTCGCTGGGGTATTGAAGGGGACACTGCTCTATGGAGCAGTGTCCCCGGTAGCAGTGTCCCCCTGTGCCAGCAGCCACCGTTCCAGCCACGCGGCGATCTCGCCGTAGAAATGCCGGCTGTTGTGGCCGTTCTGGATCCAGTGATTCTCGTTCGGGTAGACGAGCAGCCGGCTCTCGACCCGCTGGCGCTGCAGCGCGGTCCAGTACTCGAGCGCATTGTTCAACGGCACCCGGTAATCGAGCTTGCCGATCGTCACCAGCGTCGGCGTGCGCCAGTTCGCGGCGAAGCGGATCGGGTTCTGCTCCTGCCAGACCTCGGCGAGTTCCCACGGCGGGCCGCCGAGATTCGCCTCGCGGGAAAACGCGATGTCGCTGGTACCCCACTGGCTTTCGAGGTTCACGAGCCCGGCGTGACTGATGAGACAGCGGTAACGATCCGTGGACCCCTGCAACCAGTTGGCGAGGTGCCCGCCATAGCTGGCGCCGCCGGCGCACTGCCGCTCGCCATCGATAAACGAGTAGCGCGCGATCGCCTGGTCGGCCGCCTGGTTGATCTCCTCGGCCGGGCCGCGCAAGGGGTCCCCCTGGATGGCCTGGGCGAAGGCCTCGCCGAAGCCGGTCGAACCGGTGTAGTTGGTCAGCAGCACGACATGGTCGGTGCCGGCGAGCAGGTGATAGTTCCAGCGCAGGAAGAAATAGTCGCGGTACATCAGGTGCGGCCCGCCGTGGATCACGACGAACAACGGGTAGCGCCGTTGCGGGTCGAAGCCGGCGGGCTTGACCAGCATGCTGTGAATGCGCGCGCCGCGCTTGCTCTCGAACCAGAAATGCTCCGGCGGCTGCAGGTCGAGGCCGGCCGCGGCCTCGACGGCGAAGCTGCTCAGGGGCTCGTGGCCGCCGCGTCGCAGGTCGATGCGCACGACTTCGGCCGGGCTGGTCGAGCTCTCGAAATTCGCCACGAGGACGGGCTGGCCGCCGCGCTGCGCGCCGGAGATGTTGTTGTACATGCCCGCGGACATGTCGAAGGCCAGGCGCCCCTCGCCGCCACGGGCGCTCGCACGGTAGAGCTTCACGTGGCCGGCGTCGTCGGACAGCATGAACAGTTCGCGGCTGTCCGGAGAAATCGAATACTGGAGCACCGCGCGCGCGTCCGGCAGCGTGACCTGGCTGTTGAACGACCCATCGGGCCAGTTCAGGCGCGCCAGCTGCGTCGAATTGTAGACGCGCCCGGTGCGCGGGGTGCGCAGTGCGTACAGGCTGCGGCCGTCGGGACTGAACGCCGGCACGCTCCAGCTGTCGCCGGCCTCGAGGCCGTCGGCGCCGGTCAGCCGCCGCGGCTCGCCACCGGCGACCGGCACCTGCCAGAGATCGGTGTGCGTGAAGGCGAATGCGGCCCGGTCACGATTGCGGCTCGCGACGAACACCAACGATTGGCCGTCGGGCGCCCAGATCGCGTCGAGCTCGCTGCCGCCGGGCGTGCTGCGCCCCTCAAAGCCCGGCAGCGCGACGAGCTCGCTGCCCGCCAGCAAGTCAACCGCCTCGTCTTCGCCGAGGGTCTGCACCATCAGCCGCGGCTGGCGCTCCGGCAGCCAGCGATCCCAGTTGCGGATCGGAAAGCCAGTGTAGGTCAGCACTTCATGCTTGCGCGCCTTCTCCTCTTCGCTGATGCGCTTGCTGTCTGCATCGTTGCCGCTGCCCGGCGGCACGTCGCTCGTGAAGGCGATCCGGGTACCGTCCGGAGAGAACCGGGGCAGGCGCGCGCCGGTGCTGATAGAAGTCACCGGGCGCGCCTCGCCGCCCGTCGCGAGGTCGAGCACGTAGATCTGCGCGGCCTGGTCGCCGTCGCGCCGCGCCGCGAACGCGATCCGCTGCCCGTCCGGGCTCCAGGTCGGGCCGGACTCGCTGCCGCGGGCGAAGGTCAGCTGGCGCGGCGGCTGCTTGCTGTCGGTAGACACCAGCCACAGGTGCGTCGCCTGCTGGTCGCTGTCGTAGGCCGGCTGGACGACCGGGAACACGGCATGCCTGCCGTCCGGGCTGACGGCCGGCGCGCCGACGCGCGGCATCAGCCACAGGTCCTCGTGGGTGATCGGCCGCCGAGCCTCCTGGGCCAGCACAGGGGAACACGCGGCAACGGCACACAGCAGGACGACGCTAACTTTCGAGATCATCGGCACGAGGCTCCCTGTTTCAGGCACTGGGCTACGGTCGCCGGCGCGCCATGGCGCGCGACCCGCGCAAGTCTGCCAAAGATCGCTGCCGCAGCAAAATTTCGGCGGCCGGCGCCAAGGCCCGCCCCGCCCCGACGATTGCCATGACCGCGGGCGCGTGCCGTCATGGGTCCACTTCGCTCAAAATAACTTCGCGCAGCGGACCCATGACGTCCCCCGCCCGCTGCCGCGTCGGTTGAGTCGGCGCCTCGCTGCAGGCCGGGCAACGGCGCAGCGGCAGCGGGTTGGCACAGCCTCGCTGAGCGAGATAAAGATTTCCGAGCGAAGGGAGGCTGTGCCGACACGCTGCCGCGGCCACGAAGTCGCCGGCAGCCGGTTGCCGTCGCCGAGGCTAATCGATCGGGCAGCGGAACCCGGGCGGCTTGACGACCAGCAGGTCGCAGCCGACGCGGTCGAGCAAGCGTTCGGCGGTACCGCCGATGAATACCTGTTCGAGCCTGCTCCGCGAGATGCCGCCCGTGATCAGCAACTGGATGCCGAGCTCGTCGACGAGCCGCGGGAGTTCCTTCTCCGGGCGTCCCTCTGCCAGACGAAGGTTTGCTGCCGGAATACCGCGACCATCGAGCAGGCGCAACACGGCCGCTCGCAGCTGCTGGACCAGCTCGCCGGCGTAGCCCTCCGGCGAGGCGCCGAGCGCCTCGGGCATCATCGCCAGCGCCGCAGCGGATTCCAGCGAGGCCATCGAGAAGATGCAGTGCGCGACCCAGGTCTCGGCGCCCAGCGCGCCGCCCAGTCGCTCCGCAAGATCCAGGATCGCGTGGTCGAGCCGCGCATGCCGGTCGTCGCGGTGGCTCGGATCGACGGCAGCCAGCAGCCTGGGCCCGTCGGGCCACTCACCGCGCTTGACGAGCAAGAGCGGCGCCGCACAGATGCGGATCAGTTGCCAGTCGGCAGCGCTCAGCGTCGCACGCGCCAGCCACTCGTGGTAGTGCGTGCGCATGACGACGAGTCCGGCATTCGACGCCAGTGCCTGGCGCGCGACCGCTTCATGGCGCGGGTTGGCGTAGACCACCGACGTGTGCACCGACAGGCCCTGCGCGCGCAACGGGACGGCCTCCGATTCGAGCCAGGCATGCCGTGCTGCCACCCGCGCATCCCGCGCTGCCTCCAGCCGTTCCGTCACGCGGAAATGGCTGCCTTCCATCGCCTGGTCGAACTCACAGGCGAACAGTTCCAAGGGTGCGCCGAGCGCCCCGGCGATGCGGCGGCCGCGTGCCAGCGCGTAACCCTCCGCGTCCGCCGGGTCCATGACCACGAGCACGGGGGAGACGGCAGCAGGGCTCATTTCTCTTACCTCGACTGGGGACTCCGACGCCGGCCGCCGTCACCATCGATATCGAAGGGAGCGCCGAGGGCCTCGAGCGCACCCATGTCCAGGATCTCGACCTCGCGACGACGCACGGCGACGAGGTTCTCCTCCTGGAACCGGGCAAACAGGCGGCTGACAGTCTCGGTCGCAAGCCGCAGGTGACTGGCGATGTCGCGCCTCGGCATTGGCAGCGACAAATGCGTCGGCGACAGGGCGCGCCGCGCGTTGCGGCGCGAGAGGCTGACGAGGAAGCCCGCGAGGCGCTCCTCGGCACTGTGTTCGGTCGCCAGCTGCGCGCTGGCCGAGAGTTCGCGGCTCATGATGCGCAGGATCTGGGTCTGCAGCCCTGGCACGTCGTGAATCAGCTGCTCGAGCCGGGCGAACGGCAGCGCGCACACCGAGCTGGTCTGCAGGGCCACGGCATTACAGCGGTTGCGGCCCGAGTGGATGCCGTCGAGGCCGGCGAGTTCGCCGGCGATATGGAAGCCGAGCACGTGCTCACGCCCCTGGCTGTCGATCGTATAGGTCTTCAGCGCCCCGCTCTTGACGGCGTACAGCGCCTGGAAGTTGTCGCCCTCCCGGAAGAGGTGCTCGCCGCTGCGGATCGGCCCGCGCGTGTGCACGACCGCCTCGAGCTTCTGCATGTCCTCCGCATCCAGGCCCAACGGCAGGCACAGGTCGCGCAGCGAGCAACTCCGGCAGCTCTGCCGCAGGTGCGCGATGCTGATCACGTTGGACGAACGATCGGCAATCACCCCAACCCCCTTTTGGACCCTGTCTACATTGTAAACAAAGACTTGCGTCCGGCAGGCTAGTAAAAGCACCTATTTACCCTTCGGAAGACCGCAGCCCAGAATTGACGCAGGTCAATTGCAAGGCTGGGCGCGTGCTTAGAATTCCATGCAAATTCAACGACAAAGCATGGGAGTTTAATCATGCGTACTTTGGCTTCAGCACTTGTACTCGCGGCGGCCCTCGGGCTGGCCGCGCCGGCCTACGCGCACGAGGCCGGCGACTGGATCTTCCGCATCGGCGGCAGCAACGTCGACCCGAAGAGCAACAATGGCAGCTTCGACCTGAGCGCCGTGGGCCTCGGCAGCCAGCGGATCGACGTGGACGACCAGTGGGGCGTCACCTTCAACATCACCTACATGTACACCGAGAACTGGGGTATCGAGCTGCTTGCCGCGTTGCCCTACGAGCACGACATCTCGGTGGAGGGTCTGCCTGGCACGGCCGCGACCGTCACGCACCTGCCGCCGACGCTCAGCCTGAATTACCACTTCATGCCGCGCAGCACCTTCCAGCCTTATGTGGGTCTCGGCCTGAACTTCACATGGTTCACGGACTCGAGCAAGGAAGCCGGCCTGCGGGCGGCGGACGATCTGCTCGGCGTCACCACGGGCATCGATGTGGACAGCACTTCCTTCGGCATCGCCGCGCAGGCGGGCTTCGACGTCAAGCTGAAGGACAACTGGTACCTGAATGCGAACGTGCGCTGGATCGACATCAGCACCGATGCCACGCTGCTCGTGGACGGCGCGAACTTCACCAAGGCCGACGTGGACGTCGAGCCCTGGGTGTACGGTCTTCACCTGGCCTATCGCTTCTGACGATGGCGCGGGGCACGGGCCCCGTGGGAACCGCAACCGCCCGGGGCGCATCGCCCCGGGCGGAGCGCAAGGAGCCGCGCCGAGCGCGGCTTTTTGCGTCCTGTTCAGATGACACGCGAAATTGCTTTCCGGGCGTGTATTCTAGGCGCCCATCCATTCCCCTCGGCATCCGGTAGAGGACAATGACGACAGCAAGCGCCGCATATAACGACAAGGTCGTCCGCCAGTTCACCATCATGACCATCGTCTGGGGCGTGGTCGGTATGCTGGTGGGCGTAATCATCGCGGCCCAGCTCATGTGGCCCGCGCTCAATTTCGACGTGCCGTGGCTGAGCTACGGGCGGCTTCGGCCGCTGCACACCAACGCGGTGATCTTCGCCTTCGGCGGCAGCGCACTGTTCGCGTGCTCTTACTACGTGGTCCAGCGGACCTGCCACGTCCGGCTGTTCGGCGGCGGGCTCGCCGCCTTCACTTTCTGGGGCTGGCAGGCGGTCATCGTGCTCGCCGCGATCACCCTGCCGCTGGGCCTCACCCAGGGCAAGGAGTACGCGGAGCTGATCTGGCCGATCGACATCCTCATCGCCGCGGTCTGGGTCGCCTACGCGGTCGTCTTCTTCGGCACGATGGCCATCCGCAAGGTCAAGCACATCTACGTGGCCAACTGGTTCTTCGGCGCCTTCATTCTCACCGTGGCTGTGCTGCACATCGTGAACAGCCTGGCGCTGCCGACCAGCCCGCTGCATTCCTACCCGGTGTACTCGGGCGTGGTCGACGCAATGGTGCAGTGGTGGTACGGCCACAACGCGGTGGGCTTCTTCCTGACCGCGGGCTTCCTCGGCATGATGTACTACTTCGTGCCGAAGCAGGCGGGCCGGCCGATCTACTCCTACCGGCTGTCGGTCGTGCACTTCTGGGCGCTGATCTCGCTGTACATGTGGGCGGGCCCGCACCACCTGCACTACACCACGCTGCCCGACTGGGCCCAGACCCTCGGCATGGTGTTCTCGCTGATGCTGCTGGCGCCCTCCTGGGGCGGCATGATCAACGGCATCATGACCCTGTCCGGCGCCTGGCATAAGCTGCGCACCGACCCGATCCTGAAGTTCCTGATCGTCTCGCTGTCCTTCTATGGCATGTCGACCTTCGAGGGACCGATGATGTCCATCAAGACGGTGAACGCGCTGTCCCACTACACCGACTGGACCATCGGCCACGTCCACTCCGGCGCGCTGGGCTGGGTGGCGATGATCTCCATCGGCTGCGTGTACATGCTGGTGCCGCGCCTGTTCGGCAGGAAGGAGATGTACAGCGTCAAGCTCATCGACGTGCACTTCTGGGTGTCCACCATCGGCGTGGTGCTGTACATCGCCTCGATGTGGATGGCCGGCGTGATGCAGGGCCTGATGTGGCGCGCCGTGAACGAGGACGGCACGCTGACCTACACCTTCATCGAGAGCATCGCCCGGTCCTACCCCTTCTACGGGGTGCGCCTGCTCGGCGGCCTGCTGTTCCTGGGCGGCATGCTGATCATGTGCTGGAATACCTGGCGCACCATCCGCGGCGCGAAGGCCGTGGAGGTCCCCGTCATGGCCCCGGCGCACTAGGGAGAGGCTGGCATGAAGCACGAAATCATCGAAAGAAAGGTCGGGCTCATGGCGGTGCTGGTCATCCTGGTGATCAGCGTCGGCGGCCTGGTGGAAATCGTCCCGCTGGTGTTCGACTCCCAGGTGCGCGACCCCGCGCCCGGAATCGAGCCCTATCCCGCGCTGCAGCTGGCAGGGCGCGACGTGTACATCCGCGAGGGCTGCTACGGCTGCCACTCGCAGATGATCCGGCCGTTCCGCGCGGAGACCGAGCGCTACGGGCACTACTCGCTCGCCGGCGAGTCCGTCTACGACCGGCCCTTCCAGTTCGGCTCGAAGCGCACCGGTCCCGACCTCGCGCGGGTCGGCGGGCTATACAGCGACGAGTGGCACCGGTTGCACCTGGTCAACCCGCGCCTGCTGGTGCCGGAGTCCAACATGCCGGCCTACCCGTGGCTCGAGCAGCGCGAGCTCAACCCGCGCAGCGTCGAGCGGCGGATGCTGGCGCTGCGCCGACTCGGCCATCCCTATGAAGACGAGGACATCGCCGGCATCGCCGGCGCGGTCGGCGGTAAAACGGAGATGGACGCCGTGATCGCCTACCTGCAGGGCCTCGGCACAAACCTGGGCCGGGGTCGCTAGGAATGACGCAGAGCAGCTTGCACCTCTACTGGACCCTGGCGCTGATGGTCGCGTTCATCGGCGTCGTGTACTGGGCCTGGAGCAGCCGCCGGCACAAGGACTTCAACGAGGCCGCGAACCTCCCGCTCGAGGAGGACCAGCGCGGTCCGGAAAGCACGCCTGAGAATGGGGAATCGCGATGAGCAGTTTCTGGAGCGGATGGATCATCGTGCTGACCGTGGCCAACATCGTCGGCGCGGTCTGGCTGCTGTGGATGACCTCGAGAATGAGCCCGGGCGAGAAGGCCTCGGACACGACCGGCCACGTCTGGGACGGCGACCTGCGGGAATACAACAACCCGCTGCCGCGCTGGTGGCTGTGGCTGTTCTACCTGACGGTCGTGTTCTCGATCATCTACCTGGTGCTGTTCCCGGGGCTCGGCAACTTCCAGGGCGTGCTCGGCTGGTCGCAGGACGGCCAGTACCGGGCCGAAGTCGAGCGCATCGAGGCGCGCCAGGCGGAGTTTTTCGCGCGCTTCGATGGCCTGGGACTCGAGGAGCTGGCGCGCAATCCCGATGCGATGGCGGCGGCCGGCAACATCTTCGGCAACCGCTGCGCCCAGTGTCACGGCTCGGACGGCCGCGGCGCGCCCGGTTTCCCGAACCTGACCCACGACAATTACCTGTGGGGCAACGATGCGGAAACCATCCTGGCCAGCATCAAGAACGGCCGCATGGGCATGATGCCGCCGATGGGCGACACGCTCGGCGGCGAGCGCGGCGTGGCGCAGATGGTCGAGTACGTCCGCAGCCTCTCGGGGCTCGAGCATGATGCGGACATGGCCGCGGCGGCGGCGCCGATGTGGGCGATCTGCGGCGCCTGCCACGGCATGGACGGCACCGGCATGACCGCGCTCGGCGCACCGAACCTGACCGATGGCAGCTGGCTGTACAGTGCCGACCGGCGGGTCATCGCGGAGACGATCACCAAGGGACGCCAGAACAACATGCCGGCACAGCTGCCGATTCTCGGCGAGCAGCAGGCGCGCCTGATGGCCGCCTATGTGCTGAAGATCTCGGGCCAGGCCGGCGACCAGAGGTAGTTCATGACTCGCAGCCCCGGCGGACCCCGTCTGGACGACACCGCAGAGCAATCAAGGCACTGGCGGCAGGGGCAGCGCGACATCGCCTACGTCGCCTGGGCATCGTTCCTGATGGCCTGCGCGGCGGCAGCGGTGTTCTTTGCAATGGTGGACCCGGCTGTCCTGTCCGGCACGACGACGCCGGGCTGGGAGATCAGCCGCGAGGCGGGCTATGCGATCGGTTTTTTCGGCTTCTGGCTGTTGACCGCCGCGACGAGCGTGTTCGTCATCTGGCTGGTGCGGACCGAGAACGGGCAGCGCGGCCGCTCGGCCGCGCGCCAGGACCGAGAGGCAAGGCGATGAGCGCCGGGTCCCAGGGCGGCGCCGGCGGCGCCGCCCCGGAGACGTTCTACGTCGCACACGAAAAAATCTATCCGCGCGAGGTGAAGGGGCGCTTCGCGACGCTCCGGAACCTCGCGGTCTGGGTATTGCTGGGCATCTACTACCTGTTGCCCTGGTTCAGCTGGGAAGGCCGCCAGGCCGTGCTGTTCGACCTGCCGGCGCGCAAGTTCTATATCTTCGGCCTGACCTTCTGGCCGCAGGACTTCTTCTTCATGGCGTGGCTGCTGATCATGGCGGCGCTGACGCTGTTTTTCGTCACGGCGATTGCCGGCCGGCTGTGGTGCGGCTACGCCTGCCCGCAGACCGTGTGGACCGAGGCCTTCCTGTGGCTGGAACGCATCACCGAGGGCAACCATTCCCAGCGCCGCAAGCTCGACAAGGGTCCCTGGACCCGGGAAAAGGTGCTCCGCAAGGGTGCGAAGCAGTTCCTGTGGATCAGCTTCGCGCTCTGGACCGGATTCACCTTCGTCGCCTACTTCACGCCGGCCAAGGAACTCGGGCCCAGCCTGCTGAGTTTCTCGGCGGGGCCGTGGGAAACCTTCTGGGTGCTGTTCTACGGCTTCGCAACCTATGGGAACGCGGGACTGCTGCGCGAGCAGGTCTGCAAGTACATGTGTCCGTACGCGCGCTTCCAGAGCGCGATGTTCGACCAGGACACGATGATCATTTCCTACGATGAGCGGCGCGGTGAGCCGCGCGGCGGCCGCAAGCGCTCGGCCGACCCGAAGACCCTGGGACTTGGCAGCTGCATCGACTGCAACATGTGCGTGCAGGTCTGTCCGACGGGCATCGACATCCGCGAGGGCCTGCAGATCGAGTGCATCGCCTGCGCGGCCTGCGTGGACGTCTGCGATACCGTCATGGACAAGATGGATTACCCGCGCGGACTGATCCGCTACACCACCCACCATGCGATGGAAGAGCAGCAGCCCGTGCGCGTGCTGCGGCCGCGCGTCGCGGTCTACGGCGTGCTGCTGCTGGCGCTGGTGATCGGCTTCGGCGTCGCAGTCGCGAATCGCAGCACCCTGATCGTCGACGTGATCCGCGATCGCAACACGCTGTACCGCGAGCTGCCCGGCGGACTCATCGAGAATGTTTACACGGTGACCTTCGTCAACAAGACTGAAGCAGAGCGCAGCTACCAGATCTCGGCGCGTGGCCTGCCGGGCCTCGAGCTCGGGCTGGACGTGACTTTGCCGATCACCGCCGCGCCCGGCGAGGTGCGCCGGCTGCCGCTGCGCCTGCACGCGCCGGCCGGCGAGATTCCCGCCGGCGGCGTCGAGGTGACGCTGGTCGTCGAGGCGCGGGGTGAGGTCCCGGCGATCGTCGAGCGCGGCGCGCGCTTCATCGGCCCGGCCGGACTCGAGGGTGGCGGGCGATGAGTGCGCTGCCCGGCGACTCGGGACACCCGCCGCCCTGGTACCGCCAGTTCTGGCCCTGGTTCCTGATCGCCCTGCCCGGCTCCGTCGTGCTGGCCAGCGCAGTGACTTTGTGGATCGCCGTCCGCTCGCCGAACCCGCTGGTGGTCGACGACTATGCGCGCATCGCGCGCTCCACCGAGTTGCGGCTGGAGCGCGACCAGGCTGCGGCCGCGCTCGGCGTGACGGCCCGGATCAGGCTGATCGCCGGTGCCGATGTCGTCGAGGTGCGCCTGCAGCCGGCGACAGTCCAGCCGGAGTCGCTGCAGCTGCGCCTGTCGCACCCGCTGGTCGAGGAGCGCGACAAGATCATCGAGCTGATGCGCGTGCCCGACGGCTGGAGCGGCCGCCTCGGGCCGCTGGAGGGCCGCTGGTACCTGCAGCTCTACCCGGGGGATCGCACATGGCGGCTGTCCGGTGAACTGGAGGATCAGCGCGAGCTCACGCTCCGCCCCCCGACGATTCCGATTGAGTGATGGCCCAGGATTGCTTCCACTGCGGTGAACCGCTGACGGGCACGGAGCCCTGGTTCGTCAAGCTCGAGGATGAGAGCCGGCGCGTCTGCTGCCCGGGGTGCAAGGCGGTTGCCGAGCTGATCCGCGACAGCGGCCTGGCGGACTACTACCGCTACCGCACCGAGCCCGGGACCCGGCCGCGCGATGGCGCGGTCGTCGTCGACCCGGACGTCTCGTGGCAGCCTTTCGATCGGGCCGAGATGCTCGACGCGGTCAGCGCGCCGGCCGGCGACGGGCTGCGCAGCTGCACGATGCTGATCGAGGGCGTCCGCTGCGCCGCCTGCGGCTGGCTGATCGAGCGCAGCCTCGAGCTGGTGCCGGGCGTGCGCGAGATTCGCGTCAACCCGGCCAACGCCAGGGCCCGGCTGGTCTGGGAACCCGCCAGGCTGCCGCTGAGCGGCGCGCTGGGCGTGCTGTCGCGGCTCGGCTACCGGCCGCACCCCGGCGGCGCCGGCGGCGCCGAGCTGGCGCTGCGCGAGCGCCGCGGCGCGCTGCGTCGTCTCGGGGTCGCCGGCATCGGCATGATGCAGGTGATGATGTACGCCGTGTCCTTGTGGCTGGGCGCCTTCGAGGACATGGATCCAGGCATCGAGGAGCTGCTGCGCTGGGTCAGCCTCGTCGTGGCGACGCCGGTGGTGCTGTATGCCGGCCGGCCGTTCTTCACCGGCGCCTGGCGCGACCTGCGGTCCGGCCGTCCCGGCATGGACGTGCCCGTCGCGCTGGCGATCGGCTTCGCCTATGCGGCCAGCGCCTGGCACACCATCATCGGCCAGGGCGAGGTCTACTTCGACTCCGCCACGATGTTCGTGTTCTTCCTGTCGCTGGGCCGCTATCTCGAGATGGGCGCGCGCCATCGCGCCGGCGACACGCAGGAGGCGCTGGCCCGGCTGCTGCCCGAAGCGGCGCAGCGACTCGATGCGAACGACGAGTGGCAGACGGTCGCGCTGCGGGACCTGCAGCCGGGCGACACGGTACTGGTCCGCCACGGCGAAACGTTGCCGGCCGACGGGCGGCTCAGCGATGCAAGCGCGCGCCTCGACGAGGCGATGCTGACCGGCGAATCGCGCCCGCGCGTCCGGCGGGCCGGCGAACTCGCGCTCGCCGGCAGCATCAACCTCGGCGACCCGTTCCGCATGCGTGTCGAGCGCACCGGCGGGGACACGCTGGTGTCGGCGATCGGCCGCCTGCTGGACCGCGCCCAGTCCGAGCGCCCGCCGATCGCCGCCGCCGCCGACCGCGTAGCCCGCTGGTTCATCGTCGGCGTGCTGCTGGCCGCCGCCTCGACCTGGTTCGCGTGGAACATCATCGACCCGTCGCGCGCCTTCGCCGTCACCCTCGCCGTGCTCGTCGTGACCTGCCCCTGCGCGCTGTCGATCGCCACGCCCGCGGCGCTGACCGCCGCGACGGGATTCCTGGCGCGGCGCGGCCTGCTCGTGGTGCGCTCCGGCGCCGTGGAGCGGCTGGCGCGCATCGACCGGCTCATGTTCGACAAGACCGGCACGCTGACGCTCGGCCAGCTGCGCATCCTCGGCGTCGAGCCGGTGGGCGCGCTGAGCGCCGACGAGGCGCTCGGCGTGGCCGCGGCGCTTGAAGCCGCGTCGGAGCACCCGATCGCCCGGGCATTTTCTGTCGCGCAGCCGGCCGGTGAAGCCGACGAGGTGGTGGTGTCGCCGGGCCGCGGGATCGAGGGCAGCGTGCTCGGTCGGCGCTGGCGCCTCGGTCGGCCCGACTGGGCTGCCGCCCTGCCCGGCCTCGCCGCGCCGGCGGTCGCAGGCAGCGACACCGTCGTGACGCTGGCCGACTCGCAGGGCATCGTGGCGCTGATCCGGCTCGCGGACGAGCTGCGCAACGGCGTGGCGCGCCAGGTACAGGCCCTGGCCGGCCTCGGGCTGGCGCTGGAGATCGCCAGCGGCGATGACCCCCGGGCGGTGGCCCCGGTCGCGGCGGCCGTCGGCATTGGGGATTGGCGCGGCGGCATGACGCCCGAGGACAAGCTGCAACGCCTGCGCGCGCACCAGGCGGCGGGCGCGACCGTGGCGATGATCGGCGACGGCGTCAACGACGCGCCGGTGCTCGCCGGCGCCGACGTGTCGATCGCGATGGCCGCCGGCACGCCGCTGGCGCAGACCAGCGCCGACATGGTGCTGCTCGGCGACTCGCTGGCGCCGGTTGCAGAAGGCGTGGCGACGGCGCGACGCACGCTGCGGATCGTGCGCCAGAACCTCGCCTGGTCGGCCGGCTACAACCTGCTGGCGTTGCCGCTGGCGGCGGTCGGCTTCATCGCGCCGTGGATCGGCGCGCTGGGCATGTCGGCCAGCTCGCTGCTGGTGGTGCTGAACGCCCTGCGCCTGTCGCAGCCCTCGCGGCGCCAGGCGCGCGCGCACGCGGCGGAGCTGGCCGAGCGAGCCGGCGCGTGAGCATCCTGTATTTCCTCGTGCCGATGGGCGTGCTGATCGTCGCCGGGGCGCTGTGGGCCTTCTTCTGGGCGGTGGACAGTGGCCAGTTCGACGACCTCGACAGCCCCGCCTGGCGCATCCTGCTGGACGATGACACGCACCCGCCCGAGGCGCGCGGCCGGTCCGCCGACACGCCCGATACCGACGAGGACACGCGAGCATGATGACGGTCGAGACCGGCCTGCTGGCCGCGCTGCTCGGCGGCTTGATCGGCAGCGTCCACTGCTTCGGCATGTGCGGCGGCATCGCCGGCGCGCTCGGCATGGCCGGGGGGGGCCGGGCGTCCTTCGCGGTGGCTTACAGTGCGGGACGCATCGCGAGCTACGCTGCGGCCGGGGCGATCGCCGGGGCCATTGGCGCGGGACTCGCCGGCGCGGCCGGGCTCGGGCCGTGGCTGCGCCTCGTCATGGGCGTCGTGCTGATCCTGCTGGGGCTGCAGATCGCGATCAACCTGAAGCTGCTGGCGCCGCTCGAGGCCGCCGGCGCGGGTCTCTGGCGCAAACTCGCGCCGCTGGCGCGCCGCCTCGTGCCGCCGCGCCATGCGGGCCAGGCGCTGGCGCTCGGCGCCCTGTGGGGCTGGCTGCCCTGCGGCCTGGTCTACGGTATGCTGGCCGCGGCCGCCGCCAGCGGCACCGCGCTGAACGGCGCGATGTTCATGGCCGTGTTCGGGCTCGGCACGGCGCCGGCCATGATCGGCCTCGCATGGGCATCGGGCCGGGGCGGCAGCTGGCTGACCGCCCGGCGGCGTCGCGCCCTTGGCTGGCTGCTGGTCGCGTTCGGCGCCTGGACGGCCGCCACGCCGCTGCTGCACATGCGCGGCCACGGGGAACACGAAATACCGGTCCAGCAGCTCGAGCAGGAGCACGAGCAGGAGCACGAGCAGCGCCACCAACATCATCACTGAAGGAGCGAGAGATGACGCAACAATCCACAGCCAGGTCAGCCGGCGCCCGGGTTTCCGCGATTGCCGGTCCCGGCGTCGTCACCGGCGACGCGGTCATGGAAATCTTCCGGTTTGCGCAGGCCGAGGGCTTCGCGCTGCCGGCCGTCAACGTGGTCAACTCGAACTCGGTGAACGCGGTGCTGGAAGCGGCACGCAGCGTCAATTCGCCCGTGATCATCCAGTTCTCCAACGGCGGCGGCCAGTTCTTCGCGGGCAAGGGCCTGCCGAACGACAAGCAGCAGTCCTCGATCCTCGGCGCCATCGCGGGTGCGCGTTATGTGCACGCGGTCGCGAAAGACTACGGCGTGCCGGTAATCCTGCATACCGACCATGCCGCCCGCAAGCTGCTGCCGTGGATCGACGGCCTGATCCAGGCCAGCCGCGAGCACTTCAAGGCGACCGGCGCGCCGCTGTATTCGTCGCACATGCTGGACCTTTCCGAGGAACCGCTCGAGGAGAACATCGGCACCTGCGCGGCTTATCTCGAGCGCATGGCGCCGCTCGGCATGACGCTGGAGATCGAGCTTGGCGTGACCGGCGGCGAGGAAGACGGCGTCGACAACACCGGCATCGACAACTCGGCGCTGTACACCCAGCCCGATGATGTCGAGTACGCCTACCGAACGCTGTCGGCCGTCAGCCCCAACTTCACCGTCGCGGCGTCATTCGGCAACGTGCATGGCGTCTACAAGCCCGGCAACGTGCTGCTGACGCCCGAAATCCTGAAGAACTCGCAGGACCATGTCCGCGCGCTGCACGGCACCGGCGCGAAGCCGGTCAGCTTCGTGTTCCACGGCGGCTCCGGCTCGGAGAAGGACAAGATTGCCGAGGCCATCTCCTACGGTGTCGTCAAGATGAACATCGACACCGACACCCAGTGGGCCATGACCCGGGGCGTCAGGGAGTACATGGACGCGAAGCGCGACTACCTGCAGGGCCAGATCGGCAACCCGGAAGGCGACGACAAGCCGAACAAGAAGCACTATGACCCGCGCGTCTGGCTGCGCGAGGGGGAGAAGGCGATGGTGGAACGGCTCAAGGAAGCCTTTGCCGACCTGAACTGCGTCGATCGCTGCTGATCCGACTGGTTCTCCCGGATGACCGGGAGGCGTCGATGCGCGCGGCTGCAGGGACGCCGCCGCGTCAGTCGGCCTCGCCCTCCGGCGGCGTCGGCTGCGCGGCCGGCACCGGCTCCTCGCTGTCGACCTTTTCCTCCGGCGCGCTCAGCAGCGCCCGCAGCCGCGCTTCCTCGGCCTCCGCCTCGGCTTTGACGCGCAGTGCCCGCTCGCGATCGAGGCGGGTGCGATATTCCTCGCGCGCGGTCACGAAAGCCTGCTCGCGCGCCTTGCTGATCGCGCGCTCCTCGATGACCGCCAGCCGCTCGGCCGCCTGCCGCGCATTGCGGCACTCGGCGTCGTCAGCGGCTGCGCGCTCGGTCTCACAACGCAACAGCGTGCCGTACAGCGCCGCTTCGTTTTCCATGAATTCCGCCACGGTTCTCGGCCGCTTCTCCATGCATCCGGACAAGCAAAGCGCGGCGATCAGCGCTGCAACTGCATACCTCATGGCGACATTCCCTGGCGGACGAAGTCCGTGATTCTAGCCCCTGTGGCGCCGCCTGCGAACTGCGCCGCGTCACAGTCCTGGCAGCGCCGGCGTCGGAAACAGCTCGCCATCCGCGGCAAAACGCAGCTTCAGGCGCTGCTGCCAGCCCTCCAGGTCCGGCACCCAGTCGTCTGGCGGCAGCGGCGCCCGCCCGAAGTCCAGCACGGTCATGGCTTCGCTGTGCAGCCCGCCGACAAGCACGACCCTGAGCCCGTCCGGGGATGCGCTGCGCCAGGCGCCGGGCGGCACTGCGGCGGGCAGCATGCGGCTTGCGAGCACCTGCAGGCGCCCGTCGACCACGCCCAGGCGGTGCAGCCACGCCGGCGTCTGCGCGAGGATCGTCATGCCATCCGGCGAGAACTGCAGCCCGGCGACGGGCGCCGGCAACACGGTCGCCTGCGCCCTGCCCCCCGGGGCCATGCCCCAGGCCTGTACCAGTCCCGTGGGACCGGCCACTGCCAGCTTCCGCCCGTCCGCGCTGCTCGCGATCCGCGTCACCGGCGCGTCCACCGCATCGGACCAGAGCCGCTCGCCGGTGACGACGTCCCAGCTTTCCACCTCCCCGTCAGGCGTCCCGGTAAAAGCCCGTCGGCCGGCTGGATCGAGCTCGACTGCCGTCACCGGCCGGCCCGGCCCGAGCGCCGGACCCGGCGCGCCGGTCTCCGCATCCCAGGTCCGCGCGCCCAGCTCGCTGGCCGTGACCAGCAGTCGTCCGTCCGGGCCGATATCGACAGCCTCGACCCGCCCGCCGCCATGCTGGAACATTTCGCCGACATGGGTCCCCGTCAAGGCGTCCCATAGCAGCACGCTGCCATCGGCACCGACGCTGACGAGCCGGGCGCCGTCGGGTGCGAACGCCAGCGCCGTGACGGCGCCGCCATGGCGCACATCGCCGGACGTCGCCAGCAGCGACTGGCGCATGCGCAGCGATTCCGGGTCGTGCATTCGCAGCACGACGCGGCCGTCCATGAGACCAGCGCCCATGCGCAGCCCTGAGCGCGCCAGCGACACGACCGGGGCGATCCGCGGCAACTCGATTGGCCTGCCCTCTGGCTCGACCTGCCAGACCGTGACGCTGCGAGTGCCACGGCCACCGAGCAGGCGTCCCTGGTCGGCGAACATCGTTGCGGCGCCCGCGTGCCGCTCCGCCGGACCCGACAGCAACGCGCGGATGCCGCTGTGCCTGAGAATCGGTCCGTAAGGTATTGCGCCGGGGAGCTCCCAGACCTCGTAACCGCGGTTATGGTTGAGCGTGGCGAAGCGGCGCCCCGAATCGTCAAAGCCGAAGTGGCGGGGATCGCCGCCCGGGCGCGACAGGACCGCCGCCGCAGCCGGCGCGGACAGGTCCCAGGCGCGCACCTGCCGTCCGCCGTCGACCGTCGCCAGCCAGCGCCCCGAGCGATCGAAGCCCAGCGCCACGACGGCCGCGCCATGCGTGAACTCGCCGAGCAGCGTCCCGTCGGTTGCATGCCAGACGCGGACCACATCGCCCGGATCCACGACTGCGAGCATCAGGCCGCCACTCGCCACTGCCACCGCAGCCACCTCGCCGGCAGCCGGCAGCCGGAATATCTCGCGACCCGACGCCAACTCGCGAATCCACACCACCTTGCCGGCGGCCTCGGCCATCGCGACATGGAGCCCATCGGGACTGATCGCCGGACCCGCCGCAAACCCGCCCTCGGCCAGCACCGCGAAACGCTCTGCCCTGGCATCGAGATCCACGACGCTCATGCGTTGCCCGGCGGCGCTCCCTACCACCAGCAGCAATGTCGCCTCGTCGGCGAACCCGAGCCATCGCTCACCCGCGCCGACCGGCAAGCTCAGCAGCTTCCGCCCGCCGGCGACCTGCCATGCGCGCAATCGGCCGCGCGCCTCCTGGTTGCGCGGCAGCGCGGCAACCGCCGAACCCCGCGGCGACAGCGCGACGCGCACCGCCGAAGTGCTGGTAGGGGTTGGCAGCAGCAGCGGATTCTCGGGCCGGTCCTCTGCGCGATGGGTTCCGAGCGGCGATGCGCGCAGGCTCCAGCCGCCCAAAAAGCCCGCCGCGCCCGTCTCGCGGTCTTCGATCTCGAGCTGCCAGCTGCCAAGCACCTGCTCACCGCGCAGGCTCCGCAGCGGCGGCGCCGCGGCCTCGTCGAAGACCAGCAGGCCGTCCTCGACTCGCGCCTGCGCCGTCGCAAGCTCGACCCTGCGGCCCGAAGGCGCGCTCAGGCTGACGTGCAGATCAGACGGCCGCGGATGTTCCAGCATGAGCTCGAGGCGCAGTGCGGAGGCCCTGCCCGCCGTATCGAGGCTGAGCCGGCGGCGCACCGGGACGAATTCCTCGACCAGCAGCACCATGCGTTCGCCGGGCTCGGTGAAGCCGGTCGCGGCATCCCAGCGCTCGACGATATTGCCGGCGCTGACCGTGACGACGCCGCGCCCGTCCGGTGACGGCGCCAGCGCGTCGACGACGCCGGCAGGCCGGATCACGGTCTGGAGACGGCGATAGTCGCCGCCGGCGAGCGCAGCGGCCAGGCCCGAATCGGCGGTCGGTCCCGCCACATAGGCACGCAGCCTGTACAGCAGTGCCTCGTCGCGCTGCTCGGCTGCCTCCGCAGCGGCCGCGCGGCGCTCCCAGTACTCGACCAGCAGCGCGTCAGCGCGCGCCTGGAAGCCGGCCAGCGCGCGCAGCTGCGCGTCGATCTGCTCGGCCTCCGGCCAGGTCGGCGCCAGGCGACTCGCCCGGATCAGCACCCGCGCCAGCAGGCGGTCGGCGCGGGCGCCGAAACCGGGAATGCGCCGCAGCCGGGACCACGCTTCAACCGCCTCGTGAATTTCGACCGAGGCGACGCGCAGCGTCTCCTCGTAGGGCCGCGGCAAGACCTCCGCATAGGTCCACACGGCGCCCGCAACGAGCGCGAGGACCGCCGCGGCGCGACCGATCTTGCCCCAATCCGCCGGCAGCGCCTCGCGGGCCCATCGATGGGTGAACACCTGCGCATAGATCCGGTTGCGCACGACCAGCGCACGGTGCGCGGTCACGGTCACCAGGCCACAGACCCGCAACAGTTCGTGCTGGGGATTGTCAGGCTCGTAGCTCGGCTTCCGTCCGCGCTGGATCCGCCGATAGAGACGCAAGGCCGGCCGGGCGAGCTTGCCGGAACGTTCCAGGGTATCGAGCACGCGGCTCATGCTGCTTTCGGTGGTGACGACGTTGCGGGCGAGGAAGCGCGCGGCGACGAGCCGGTCGACGGCATCGTCCGAGGTGACGCGCCCGGCGTTGCGGGCCACTGCCTGGCAGAGCTTCTGCGTCAGGTACGGATGCCCGCCGGTCCAGTACATGACCCGGTACAGTGCGCGCTCCGCGTCACCCTCTGCGAGCCCGAGGCCCCGCGCCAGCGGCCGTGCCTCTTCGAACCTGAAATCCGGCAGGTCGATGCGCGTGCTGATCTCGATTGCGGCGCGGACCGTGGCGGCGGCAGAGCCGGCCGGCAGGGCCGTGCCGAGCATCGCGAACGTCAGCCGCTGGTAGTTGGGCTCGCCCGCGCGCGCGTCGTGGCAGGCGCGCACGATATTGAACAGTTCCGTGGCGTAGTCCAGTTGCTCGACGCTGTCGATTTCATCGAGAAAGATCGTCACCGGCGCACGCGTCGCGCCGAGCACGACTTCCCAGAAAAACTCGCCCAGCCGCTGCGCCGGCGGCAGCGGCATCCGCTCCTGCCACCAGGCCTGCAGGTCCATTTTCAGGCGCAGGTCGCGCAGCACGCGATAAGCGAGCCCGTAATACCAGCGGCCTACCTCGGTGGAACCGTCACGGCTGCCGAGCTGGGAGAGATCGATGACGGCCACCAGGCGCCCCTCGGCACGCAAGCGCCCGGCGGCGCGCACGACCAGGCTGGTCTTGCCAGAGAAGCGCGGCGCGATGACGTGGCAATAGTCACCCGCGAGGAGCCGCTGGTGCAGCTGCTCGTCTGCCGCACGCGTGATGTAGCACGGGCGGTCGGGCGCCACGGGCCCGCCGGCAACGAAGGAGGATTCACCCTTGCGTTCGGCCCGGCGCGGCAATGCCGTAACCTTCATCGTGGTGTCGGATGGATGGCCGGATTGCCTCATGGCCCCATTCTCCGCGACCACGGGCAAGACGCCAAATTACTGCCCGGACCGGACACGGTCTAAACTGCGCGGCCATGGAGCGCGCCAACCATTCCGATGCGATCGGGACAGCCGAGGTCCTGAAGCGCGACCTGTTCGGCACGGTCACGCGGGTCACCGGCCCACAGGGCCCCGAGGTGCACCGCGACACGAGGACGGCGCGCTGGTGGACGCGCGGGCTGGCGCGCCTGCTTGCGCGCCGCGAGGCCCGCGCCCTGGCGGCCGCCGCCGGCGTGCCCGACGTGCCCCGTCTGCGCGTGTGGGACGGGCACGTCCTGGTGCGGTCGTGGCTCGAGGGCCGCCCGATGCACCAGGCCCGGCCGCAGGACCCGGCGTACTTTCGCGCCGCGCTGGCGCTGGTTCGCAAGCTGCATGTCGCCGGCGTCGTTCACAACGACCTCGCCAAGGAGCCCAACTGGCTGGTGCTGCCCGACGGTCGCCCTGGACTGATCGATTTCCAGCTCGCCTGGGCGCCGCGCCGGCGCGGCCCGATGTTCCGACTGCTCGGCCGCGAGGACCTGCGGCATGCCCTCAAGCACAAGCGCTGGTATTGCGCCGCCGGGCTGTCGGCGCGCGAACGCGCCATGCTCGGCCGGCGGGCATGGACCTCACGCCTGTGGATGGCCACCGGCAAAAAGGTCTACCTGTTCGTGACGCGGCGAATACTCGGCTGGGCGGACCGGGAGGGCGCCGGCGATCGCTGAGCGCTGGCAACCGCGCGCCGACCCGCGAATAATGCTCGCAGCACTGCAACACGGAAGCGCCTCATGACCGACGCCTGCCACGCGCACAATCGCAGCCGCCCCCTGCCGGGCACCCCCAAGGCCTGGGGCCTCCGCCTGAGCCTGCCGGAGCACGACCCGATGCGCGTGCTGCTCGGCGAAGACTGGCATGAATACCAATGGTTTGCCGCAGAAGACGCGCGTGACGCGAAGCTCGAGCAATTGCGCCGCCAGTTTGTCTACTACCGCAAGGGCGACCGGCCCAGCTTCATCATCGAACGCGTCAACCGTGCGGCCGCCGATGGCGGCTGATCCGCTGGCTGGATTTCCGGTGCGGATAGAGGTCCCCGTGGCGTGGGGCGAAATGGACGCGTTCGGCCATGTCAACAACGTCGTCTACTTCCGCTACTTCGAGTCGGCGCGCATCGCTTATTTCGCGGCGCTCGAATACATGGAACTGATGCGCACGACAGGCGTCGGCCCGATTCTCGCCGCTACGGACTGCCGCTTTCGCCTGCCGCTCGCCTACCCCGACAGCGTCACGGTCGGCGCGCGCGTCACCAGGGTCGAGGACGACGGCTTCGTCATGCACTATGTCGTCGTCAGCCGGCGCGCGGGGAAGGTGGCTGCAGAGGGCAGCGGCCGGATCGTTTCCTACGACTACGAGAGAAAGTGCAAGGCACCACTGCAGACAGAACTCCGCGAGCGGCTCGCGCGGCTCGAATCCGGCGATTGAGCCTCGGCGCCCTGCTGATTGGCGCTGCGGGCGTCGCGACTGGCAGCGACGCTGGCCTGGTGCTGGAGCCCGTGACAGTCACCGCGACGCGCTTGGCGACCCCGATTGTGGCCACGCCGGGCAATGTCGGCCTGATCGACGGCGGGGCCATCGCGACGGTCGCGCCGACGCATGCCTCGGAGATTTTCTGGCGCGTGCCGGGCGCCTGGGTGACGCAGAACAGCGGCCAGGAGAGTCTCGTGGGCATCCGCTCGCCGGTGCTGTCCGGGGCCGGCGCCTGCGGCGCGTTCCTGTTCCTCGAGGACGGCTTGCCGTCGCGACCGGCCGGCTTCTGCAACGTCAACCAGCTGTTCGAGCTGAACGTCGAACAGGCCGCGACGATCGAGGTCGTGCGTGGACCCGGCAGCGCGCTGTCCGGCTCGAATGCGCTGCACGGCATCGTCAATGTGCTGATGCCGACGCCGGCCGAGGGGCAGGACTACGCGCTGCTCGACGCCGGACCGTCCGATTTCCTGCGCGGTCGCTTCAGCGGCGGCCAGTGGGACGGCCAGCGCGGTTTTCGCGTCACGGGCCAGGCGATGCACGACGGCGGCTGGCGTGCGGACAGCAGCGTCGAGCAGGGCAAGATCAACGCCGCCTGGCTCGCGCTCGACGGCATCCGCGAGCGCCAGGCGACGCTCGCAGCCACCACCCTCAGGCAGGAAACCGCCGGCTATATCACCGGCTTCGAGGCCTACCGCGACGGGCGCCTGCGGCGTAGCAATCCGAATCCCGAGGCCTATCGCGACGCCGACAGTTTCCGTGCCGCGCTTGCCTGGCGGCGCGACGACGGCGCGCGGCGCATCGAACTGCGCCCTTACTTTCGAGCCAGCACGATGCGCTTCCTGCAGCATTTCCTGCCGGGCCAGCCACTCGAGGACAACGACCAGGTCAGCGGCGGCATGCAAATCACCGCGCGCAGCGAGGCCGGCGGCGGAATGCTCCACTACGGGCTGGACCTCGAGGCCGCGGAGGGCACGCTGGAACAGTTCCAGGCCGGCGCAGCCGACGGCTTGCCGCCGGCGCTGGCCGCGACTCGCCCGCCCGGCTTTCACTACGACTACGAAGTGCTGGCCTTGAGCCTCGCGCCCTGGCTTCACTGGGAACGGCCACTGAGCGAGCACTGGAGCCTGGGCGCAGGGCTGCGCGCTGAGCGCATGCGCTACGACTATGACAACCGTATGCTGGCCGGCAACACGCGCGATGACGGCAGCGAATGCCCCGGCGGCTGCCTGTACACCCGTCCTGCAGATCGCAGCGATACCTTCGACAACCTCGCGCCGAAACTGAGCCTCGGCTGGCAGCCGGCCGAGCGTCAGCTCGCCTGGCTGGCGGCGCGGCGTGGCTTCCGCGCGCCGCAGGCGACCGAGCTGTACCGGCTGCAGAGCGGCCAGGTCGTTGCAGATCTGTCCAGCGAGAAGCTCGACAGCATCGAGCTGGGCTGGCGCGGCTTCGCGGGCCCGCTCGGCTGGGAACTCGCCGCCTATCGCATGGAGAAGCGCAACTACATCTTCCGCGACGGCGACGGCTACAACGTGTCCGACGGCCGCACGCGGCACGTGGGCGTCGAGCTCGCGCTGCAGTGGCAACTGAGCGAGCGCCTGCGGCTCGAAATCGACCAGTCTTTCGCCCGGCACACCTGGCGCTTCAACCGGGATGTCGGCCGTGGCGAAGTCATCAGCTCGGGCAACGACACCGACGCCGCGCCGCGCCGTTTCGGCAGCACGCGGCTCAGCTGGCGCGGGCCGCGGGAAACGCTGGCCGAACTCGAATGGATCTCGATGGGGCGCTACTGGCTCGACGCGGCCAACACGGCGCGCTACGGCGGCCACGACTTGCTCCACCTGCGCGTGATGCAACCGCTGTCCGCCACCTTGCACCTTGCGCTGCGTATCCATAACCTCGCGGACACGGCCTACGCGGAGCGTGCCGACTACGCGTTCGGCGAGTACCGCTATTTTCCGGGCCGGGACCGCAGCCTGTTCGTCGAATTCGGCTGGCGCGGGCTGTAGCCGGACGCCTGGTGCACGGCTGCGCGGATGACGGCGCGGGCTGGCGCTACCCTTTTGGCCCGAGGAACAGCCACAGCAGCAGGCCGAGCACCGGCAGCAGCAGGATGATGACGATCCACAGCACCTTGCTGCCGGTGGTCGCATTGCTCTGCACGATCTTGACGATCGCGTAGACGTTCAGGATCAGGATGATCAGGCCAAACAGGCCGCCTACCTCCAACATGTGCGTTCCTCTCCGGCGCTCGCGTCAGCCGGTCACGTAGCGTTCGAGCTCTTCGATGACCGCCTGCTGATCGGCGATCACCGCCTTGACCAGGTCGCCAATCGAGACAAGGCCGATCACGCGGCCGTCCTCGACGACCGGCAGGTGGCGAAAATATCCCTCGGTCATCATGCCGAGGCATTGCTGGGCGGTCATGTCGGGCGTGGCTGTCGCGACCTCGGCCGTCATGATCTCGGCCACGCGCGTCTCGGCTGAGCGACGGCCCTGGAGGATGATCTTGCGCGCATAGTCGCGCTCGGACAGGATCCCCGCGAGGCGCTCGCCGTCCATGACCAGCAGCGCCCCGATGCCGAGCCTGGCCATGCGCGTGATCGCCTCGAGCACCGTGTCTTCGGGGATCACGGACCAGACCTCCGCGTTCTTCTTGTTCCTCAGGATCGTCCGGATGGTGTACATGACGCGCCCTCCCGCAGACCGACGCCATGACGGTACCGCAACCCGCCCGGCGGAGCAAAGCAGCACCTGCCCGCGCGTTGAATTTTCCGTCGCGCATGGTAAAACATTGGCCCGCGACCCTGCCGTCCCGCATCACGCGGAGCATCCGGCGGGCAGCGTTCCGGATTGCATGCCGATGATCATCACAGAGAGTCTCTACAAGACCTTCGGCGGCCTCGTCGCCGTAGACCGGATCAGTTTCAGCGTCGGCCCCGGCGAGGTGCTCGGCTTTCTCGGGCCCAACGGCGCCGGCAAGTCGACGACGATGAAGATGATCGCCGGCTTCCTTGCACCGACCAGCGGCAGCGCCTCGGTCTGCGGTCACGACGTGGAGGCTGCGCCGCTTGCGGCCAGGCGCTGCCTCGGCTACCTGCCGGAGGGGGCCCCAAGCTACGGCGAGATGACGCCCGCGTCGTTCCTGCGTTTCATCGCCGACATTCGGGGATTGTCCGGCGACGCCCGCCGTCGCCGGCTCGACGAGGTCATCGATCGACTGCAGCTGGCCAGCGTGATACAGCAGCCGATCGAAACCTTGTCCAAGGGCTACAAGCGCCGCGTCGGGCTCGCCCAGGCCATCCTGCACGATCCCGCGGTGCTGGTGCTAGACGAACCGACCGACGGCCTGGATCCGAACCAGAAACACGAAGTGCGCGGGCTGATCCGCGCAATGGCGCCGGGCAAGACCATCGTCATTTCGACGCACATCCTCGAGGAGGTCCACGCGGTCTGCACGCGCGCCATCATCATCGCCGCCGGCCGCATCGTCGCCGACGACACACCCGCGGCGTTGGCCGCGCGCTCGCCGCGTCACGACCTCGACGAGGTGTTCCGCGACATCACCTGCGCAGGCGGGCCGCCATGAGAAATATCGGCATCATCCTGCGGCGCGAATTCGCCAGCTACTTCGCGACGCCGGTCGCGTACGTCTTCATCGTCATTTTCCTCGTGCTCGCCGGCGCGTTCACGTTCTATCTCGGCGGCTTCTACGAGCGCGGCCAGGCCGACCTGATGCCGTTCTTCAACTTCCATCCGTGGCTGTACCTGTTCCTCGTGCCGGCGCTGTCCATGCGGCTGTGGGCGGAAGAGCGCAAGAGCGGCAGCATCGAGCTCTTGATGACCTTGCCGGTCAAGCGCAGCGAGGCCGTGCTCGGCAAGTTCCTGGCTGCCTGGCTGTTCACCGGGATTGCGCTGGCGCTGACCTTCCCGCTGTGGCTGACGGTAAATTACCTCGGCGCGCCGGACAACGGGGCAATCCTGACAGGCTACCTCGGCAGCCTGCTGATGGCGGGCGGCTTCCTCGCGATCGGCGCCTGCATCTCCGCGACGACCCGCAACCAGGTGATCGCCTTCATCCTGACGGTGGTCGTCTGCTTCGGCTTCCTGCTGGCTGGCTTCCCGCTGGTGCTGGACGTTTTCTCGGCCTGGGCGCCGCCATTCCTTGTCGATGCGATCGCCTCGCTTAGCTTCCTGACGCACTTCGACGCGCTGTCCAAGGGCGTCATCGAGCTCAGGAACGTCGTCTATTTCCTGCTCGTCATCGGCGCGTGGCTGACGGCCAACGCCATCGTGCTCGACATGCGGAAGGCCGATTGATGAGCGTGCGCCGCAACAGGTCACTTGGTGGCACGGCACTGGCGCTGCTCGCCGTGCTGTTCATCGCGCTGGTGATGCTGGCCGACGTGCTGCTCCGCGGCGTCCGTCTCGACCTCACCGAGCATCGGCTGTACACGGTCTCGGCCGGCACGCGCAGCATCCTCGGGAGTCTCGATGAGCCGGTGAACCTGTATTTCTTCTTCTCGCGGCGCGCGACCGAGGGCATCCCCTACCTGCGCAGCTACGGCCAGCGCGTGCGCGAGATGCTCGAGGAATTCGACGCGCATGCGGGACCGATGCTGCGACTGCACGTCATCGACCCGCTGCCGTTCTCCGAGGAGGAAGATCGCGCCGCGAGCTTCGGCCTCGAGCCGATATCCCTCGGCGGCGTCGGCGATCCGGTCTACATCGGGCTGGCGGGCACGAATGCGATCGACGGCATCGAGGTCATTCCGTTCTTCCAGCCCGAGCGCGAATCCCTGCTGGAGTACGACCTCGCGCGGCTCGTCTGGGCGCTGGCCAATCCGCAGCGCCCGGTCGTCGGCCTGCTGACGCCGTTGCAGATGGTGCGCGGCTTCGACCCGCTGGCCGGCGGCGTCCGCGACGCCTGGGCGGCAATTTCCCAGCTCGAGCAGCTGTTCGAGCTGCGCAACCTCGGCACCCGGATCGAGGCTGTCGATGCCGACGTCGAGCTGCTGCTCGTCGTGCATCCAAAGGAGCTCGACGAGCCGACGCTGTACGCGATCGACCAGTTCGTCATGCGCGGCGGCAAGCTGCTGGCCTTCGTCGATCCGCATGCCGAGATGGAGGCCCAGGATCCCCTGTTCGGCCAGGCGCAGGATGCCTTCGAAAGCCGCGCTTCCGATCTCAACCGGCTGTTCGAGCCCTGGGGTTTTCGCGTCGACCCCTCGACAGTCCTGCTCGACTTCGCCAACGCCTTGATGGTCAACATCGGTGGCGGGCCGCCAGTACGCCACCTGGCGATGCTCGGCATCGGGCCGGAAGGCATGGCCGCTGACGATGTCGTCACGGCGCAGCTCGACCGCGTCAATCTGTCCTCGTCCGGGCACGTCGAACCGCTCGATGGCGCGGCGATCCGGCTCAGCCCGCTGCTCTGGAGCAGCGAGCAGTCGATGCTGGTCTCGGCGAGCAGCGTTGGTTTCCTGCCCGACCCCTCGGTGCTGATGGACGATTTCGTCCCCACCGGCGAACGCCGCACGATCGCGGCGCGGATCGAGGGCGTGCTGCCGAGCGCCTTCGCGGGCGGGCCGCCGTCCGGTGCGGCGGCCGACAGCGAGCACCTTGCTCGCTCGGCGACTGAGGTCAGCATGCTGGTGTTCGCGGACACCGACCTGCTCGGCGACCGGCTCTGGGTACAAGTGCGCAGCCTGCTCGGCCAGCGGCTGGCGCAGGCATTCGCCGACAATGGCGCCCTGCTGACGAATGCGCTCGATCACCTGGCCGGCAGCCGCGACCTGATCAGCGTACGCAGCCGCGGCAGCTTCAGCCGACCGTTCGACCGGGTCGAGGCGCTGCGCCGCGAGGCAGAGTCGCGGCTGCGCTCGCAGGAGCAGCGCCTGCAGGCGGAGCTGGAGGACACCGAGCGCAAGCTGCTGGACCTTGAACTGGCCCGCCAGGACGGCGACATGCTGTTGTTCACCCCGGCGCAGGAGGCGGAGCTGGCGCGCTTCCAGGACGAGCAGCTGCGCATCCGCCGGGCGCTCAGGGAGGTGCGGCGCGAACTCGACGCAAGCATCGAGCAACTCGGCACGCAACTGAAGCTCGTCAACATCGTGCTGGTGCCGGGCCTCGTGGCGCTGGCGGCGATCGGCGCGGGCGCGTGGCGCCGGCGCCGGCGCGCCGCGGCAGCGGCTGCGGCTGCGGCATGACCTCGCGGATGCTTGCTTGGCTCGCGGCGGCCACACTGGTCGCGCTCGCGCTCGCCTGGATGTTGCAGCGGGACGCCGGGCCCGCCGCTGCGGGGCAGCGCCTGCTGCCGGGCTTCGCGGACGAATTGAACGGGATTTCCGCGCTGGTGCTCGAACCGGCCGGCACGGAGCCATTCCGGCTCGAGCGCACGGCCGACGGCTGGCGCGCGCCGGCGGCGGGCGGCTATCGCGTGCACGCCGGCGAGCTGCGGCGCTTCGTGGTCCGGCTGGCCGACGCGCGCATCATCGAGACCAAGACGGCGAATCCCGAATTGCATGCCCACCTCGGTGTGGAGGCTGTCGACGGCCAGCCCGGGTCCGGCGTCCTGGTACGGATCGAGGGGGCGAGCGACGCCAGGCCCTTGTTGATCGGCCAAAGTGAAACACGTGGTAATACGGGTACTTACGTTAGATATCTCGACGATGATGTAGCATTGTTCGTCGACCAGGACCTGCAAGTGGCCCGCGATTCGCTGGGCTGGCTGGAACGCGAGCTGCTCGACGTGCCGCCCGAGCAGGTCGCGTCGCTGGAGATCCGGCACCCGGACGGCGAAGTGCTCCGGATCGACCGGGACGAACTCGGCATATTCCGGATCGCCAACCTGCCCGAGGGACGCGCGCCCTCCGGGCCGACGGCCGCGGAGGCGACGGTGCGCGCACTCTCGGCGCTCCAGCTCGACGATGTGCGCAGCGGCGACGACCTGGGCCAGGAGCCGCCGGCGATCCTGGCCGAGTTCGTGTTGCAGGACGGCCTCGTCATCGAGGTGCGCAGCTGGCGCTCGCTGGGCCTCGCCGGGGACGCGGATCACTGGGTCGCTTTCGCGGCCCGTGCCGAGACCCCGCCGGATGGTGCGGCAGCTGCCGAGGCCGAGGAGATCAACCGGCGTCTCGGACCGTGGCTGTATCGGCTGCCGGCCTGGAAACACGAGCAGCTGACCCGGCGCCTCGAGGACCTGCTGCTGCCGCCGCAGCCCTGAATTCGGGCGGATTCCCTATAATCCTGCTCATGGACACGCCAGCCAGAGGCAAGCGCCGCGCCGCCGCGACCGCGGTGCTGGCGGCGCTGTTGTTGCAGCCCGGCGGCCTGCCGGGAGCCGAGGACGCTTACCTCGCCGAGCGCGAACGCATGGTCGCGCGCGACATCGAGTCGCGCGGCATTCGCGACGGCGCCACGCTCGCGGCGATGCGCGCCGTGCCCCGCCACCTGTTCGTGCCGGCCAACAGGCAACGCCAGGCCTATGCCGACTCGCCGCTGCCGATTGGTTACGGCCAGACCATTTCGCAGCCTTACATCGTCGCCTACATGACCGAGCTGATCGAGCCGAAGCCCGGCATGCGGGTGCTCGAAATCGGCACCGGCTCCGGCTACCAGGCAGCCGTGCTTGCCGAGATTCTCGACGAGGTGTTCACGATCGAGATCGTCCGGGAGCTAGGCCAGTGGGGCGAGGACAACCTGCGGCGCGCCGGCTACGAGCAGGTGCGGGTGAAGCTGGCGGACGGCTACCACGGCTGGGAGGAGCATGCGCCGTTCGACGCGATCATCGTCACCGCGGCCGCGGACCATATTCCGGCGCCGCTGGTGGCGCAGCTGCGAGACGGCGGCCGCATGGTGATCCCGGTCGGCTCGCCGTTTCGCACCCAGACCCTGATCCGGGTGACGCGCAAGGGCGACGACATCATCACCGAGAACCTGCTGCCAGTACGCTTCGTGCCATTCACCCGCGGCGCGCAATGACGCGCCGGTGAGCACCGGCACCGCGCTGTCGATCGGCCTCGCCTCGGCGGCGATCATCGGCTTCCAGCTCGTTGTCATGCAGCTGCTCGCGATCGCGCAGTGGCACCACTTCGGCTACCTGGTGATCTCCATGGCGCTGCTGGGCTTCGGCGCGGCCGGCACGGTGCTGACGCTGGCCCGCGAGTACTTCACGCGGCACTACGACACTGCCCTGCCGCTGTTGTATCTCGCGGCCGGCCTCAGCCTGGCGGCGACCAGCCGCCTGGCCGGACTGGCCGGCGATTTCGATGCCTTCCTGCTGTTCTTCGAGCGCCGCCAGCTCGGGCTGCTGGTGTTCTCCTACTTCGCCTACTCGCTGCCGTTCTTCTTCGGCGGGCTGGCGATCACGCTGGTCTTCTATCGCGGCGTCGGCCGGATCGGCGCGCTGTATTTCGCCAACATGGCAGGTTCGGGGGTCGGCGCGGCGCTGATCATCGGCCTGCTGTGGTTGCTGCCTGCGACGCGTCTCGCCGGCCTGCTGGCGCTGCTGCTGCTGCTGGCCGCCTGGCTGACTCGCCCGGCGCGGCTGGGACGGCGTGCCGCGTGGGCCATCGGCCTGGCCGCGCTGGTCGTGCCGGTGTTCAGCATGCTCGTCCCCGCGGCGCCCGCGCCCTCCGAGTACAAGGCCATCCACGCCGCGCTGCAGCTGCCCGGCGCACGCGTTGTGCACCGGGACTGGAGTCCCTACGGCCTGCTGGAGGTCGTGCGCGCCGATGCGCAGCGCTTTGCGCCGTCGCTGAGCCTGCGCTACCCGGACGAGCCCCCGGTGCGCGACGTGCTGTTCAACAACGGCGAGTACTACGGCACGCTGCTCGGGCGCGCCGCAAGCGACCGGCCGCACCTGCTCGACCACACCACGCGTGGCCTGCCCTATGCCGTGCGCAGCCCGGCGACGGTCCTGGTGCTCGATGCGGCGACCGGGGCCGACGTCTCGCATGCGCTGAGCCATGGCGTGCCCGAGGTCGTCGCGGTGGAGCCGCATCGCCAGCTGAACCAGCTGTTGCGGGCGCGCCATCCCGAGTGGATCGAGAGCCTCTACCTCGATCCCGCCGTCACGCTGCATGGCAGCAGCGCGCGCGCCCATTTGGCCCGTTCGGACGGGCTGCGTCACGACCTCGTCGTGCTGCCGGTGCTGGGGGCGTTCGGCGGCACCGCCGGCGTGCATGCGCTGCAGGAGCAATATCACCTGACGCTGGAGGCCTTCGAGGCCATCTGGGCGAGGCTCGATGAGGACGGCATGATCGCCGTGACGGCCTGGCAGGAAGCGCCGCCGCGCGCCACGCTGAAGCTCGTGGCCACCTGGCGGAAGCTGCTGGACCAGCTGCAGGTCACCGATCGGGGCGCGCATGTGGCGGCCGTGCGCAGCTGGGGCACGACCACCTTCCTGTTGAGCCGGTCGCCGTTCACCGCGGATGAGCGCGCCCGGGTGCGCGAATTCTCCCGCCGGCAGGGCTTCGACCCGTTGCTGCTCGCGGATCTCGAGCCGGCCGAGCGCGAGCGGTTCAACCGCACTGCCGACCACGGCTGGTTCGCAGACCTCGACACGCTGCTGCATGGCGATCCGGGCACACTGTTCGCGCGCAACCCGTTCAACGTCCGGCCCGCGCTCGACGACCGGCCGTTTTTCTCGCATTTCATGCACTGGCGCGGCATCCCCGAGCTGCGCCGCAGCTACGGCGAGCGCGAATTGCCGTACCTGGAGGTGGGCTTCGTGCTCGCCGCGGTGACTTTCGTCCAGATCGTGCTGATCGCGCTGCTGCTGATCGTGCTGCCGCTGCTCCGGATCGGCTGGCGAGGCGCGCGCCGGCGCTGGACCCTGCTCTATTTTGCCGGACTCGGCCTCGGCTTCATGTGCTTCGAGATCGTGCTGATCCAGAAGCTCGTGCTGCTGCTCGGCGAGCCGGTGCACGCGACAGCCGCAGTGCTTGCGACGCTGCTGGTCTGCTCGGGCGCCGGCAGCCTGGGCTCGGCACGACTGGCGGCGGCGCGGCGCACGCTGCTGCGGACTGGCGGCCTGGTGACCGGCCTGGTGCTGCTGTATGCCGTCGCGCTGATGCCCTTGCTCGGTCACGTGATGGCCTGGCCGCTGGCGGCGAAATTCGTCGCCGTAGCGCTGCTCCTCGCGCCGCCTGCGTACCTCATGGGCATGATGTTTCCGCTGGGCCTGCGCAGGCTCGCGGACGGCAGCGAGCAGCACATCCCCTGGGCCTGCGCCATCGACAGCTGCCTGTCGGTTGCGGCAACGGCGCTGGCTACGCTGATCGCGCTGGAAGCCGGCTTCGGGGCCGTGATGCTGGTCGCCGCCGCGGCGTACGGCGCGGCGTTGCTGGCGGTGCCCCGGCTGGGCGCCCAACCATGAAAGCGGCCGTGCTGGAGCGGGCCGCCGACTTCGGGAAGAATAGAGGCCCGCGCCCACGGATGATCTCCCCATGACGCTGCCCACATGCCCGTGATCCCGCGCACGCGCGCCCCGAAGCGCGAGATCTTCGGCTGGGCGATGTTCGACTTCGCCAACCAGGCCTATACGCTGCTGATCATCACGGTGGTGTTCGGCGACCTGTTCACCCGCGTCATCGTCGGCCACGACGGCGGCGACTACCGCCTCGGCAATTTCCTCTGGAGCCTGGCGCTGTCGACCAGCTACCTGCTGGTGGTGGTCTGCTCGCCGATCGCCGGCGCGATCATGGACTACACCGCCGCGAAGAAGCGCTTCCTGTTCGCCAGCTACCTGCTGACCGTCATCGCCACGGCGGCGCTTTATTTCGTCGCCCCCGGCTATGCCTTGCTCGGCGTGCTGCTGCTGATCGTCTCCAACTTCGCGTACTCCATCGGCGAGGCGTTCATCGCCAGCTTCCTGCCGGACCTGGGACCGCCGGAGGACCTGGGGAAGATCTCGGGCTTCGGCTGGGCGTTGGGTTACGTCGGTGGCATGGCCTCCGCAGTGTTCGTCCTGCTGGTGCTCGGCGAGGTCAGCGCGGAGAACTTCGAGCGGATTCGCTGGGTCGGGCCGTGGGCCGCGGCGTTCTTCCTGGTAGCCGCGATCCCGACCTTCATCTGGGTGCGCGAGCGCGGCACGCCGCAGCAATTGCCGCCTGGCCGCGGCTATGTCGCCATCGGGGTCAGCCGCGTGCGCGGCACCCTGCACAGCCTGGAGCGCCACCAGGACCTGGCGGTCCTGCTGCTGTCGATGTTTTTCGCGATGAGCGGCATTTACATCATCATCACCTACGCGTTCATCTACGGCGCGCAGGTGATCGGCTGGGACGAGAGCGTGCGCACACTGATGTTCGTCATCGTACAGCTGACCGCCGCCGCCGGCGCGCTGGGTTTCGGCTTCATCCAGGACCGCCTTGGCGCTAAGCGTACTTACCAGGTCACGCTGCTCATGTGGATGGTCGCAATCGCGCTGATCTACCTGACGCCGGCGCTTGCGACGGGCCTGTCGGGGCTCCTCGGCCGGACGGTCGAGGCACAGCACGTGTTCCTCGTCGTCGGCAGCGTCGCCGGCCTCAGCCTCGGCTCCTGCCAGTCGGCAACGCGCACGCTGGTGGGGCTGTTCGCACCCTTGTCGCGCGCAGCGGAGTTTTTCGGCTTCTGGGGCCTGTCGCTGAAGCTGGCCGGCGTCGTCGGCCTGCTGTCGATCGGGCTGCTGCAGGCCGCCTTCGGGCTGCACAGGGCCGTGCTGTTCTGCATCCTGCTGTTCGCGGTGGCCTGGGTCATCAGCCGGCGTGTCGACGAGGCCCGCGGCCGGCGGATGGCGGAGGCATAGCCGCAACGAGTATCATCGGTGGCTCAACGAGGCGGCCCGCAGAAGGCCGCTCCCAGCGAAGGAGTCTCCCTGATGTCTGTAGCGAAAATCGTCGTCCCCGAGGGTGGCGCAAAGATCACGATCGACAACGGCGTCCTCAAGGTGCCGGACAACCCGATCATCCCGTTCATCGAGGGCGACGGCACCGGCCCCGACATCTGGCGCGCCACGGTGCGCGTGCTGGATGCCGCGGTGAACAAGGCCTACGGCGGCAAGAAACGCATCCACTGGATGGAAATCTATGCCGGCCAGAAATCCAACGACATGTTCAACTCCTGGCTGCCGGACGAGACGGTGCAGGCCTGCCGCGAGTACCTGGTGTCCATCAAGGGCCCGCTGACGACGCCGATCGGCGGCGGCATCCGCAGCCTGAACGTGGCGCTCAGGCAGTTGCTCGACCTGTACGTGTGCCTGCGCCCGGTGCGCTGGTTCAAGGGCGTGCCCTCCCCGGTCAAGAAGCCGGAGGAAGTGGACATGGTCATCTTCCGCGAGAATACCGAAGACATCTACGCGGGCATCGAGTTCGAGCAGGGCTCGGCCTCGGTCAAGCGCTTTCTCGACCTGTTCCGCGAGCACTTCCCCGAGGAGTTCCGCAAGATCCGCTTCCCGGAGACTTCGGGCATCGGCATCAAGCCGGTGTCGCGCGACGGCACCGAGCGGCTGGTGCGCGCGGCGATCCAGTATGCGCTGGACAACAAGCGCAAGAGCGTGACCTTCGTCCACAAGGGCAACATCATGAAGTTCACCGAGGGCGCGTTCCGCAAGTGGGGCTACGCCCTCGCGGCGCGCGAGTTCGGCGACCGCACCTACACTTGGGACCAGTGGGAGGAGACGCGCGACGAGCACGGCGAGGCGGCCGCGAACGCCGAGCAGAAGCAGGCGCTCGCCGACGGCAAGGTGCTGATCAAGGACGCGATCGCGGATATCACGCTGCAGCAGGTGCTGACGCGGCCGTCGGAATTCGATGTCATCGCCACGCTTAACCTGAACGGCGATTACCTGTCGGACGCGCTCGCCGCGCAGGTCGGCGGCATCGGCATCGCGCCGGGCGGCAACATCAACTCGGTGACCGGCCATGCGGTGTTCGAGGCCACCCACGGCACGGCGCCCAAGTACGCCAACCTCGACAAGGTCAACCCGGGCAGCCTGATCCTGTCGGGCGAAATGATGTTGCGGCACCTCGGCTGGCTGGAGGCCGCGGACGCGGTCATCACGGCGATGGACCGCACGATCGAGAGCCGCACCGTGACTTACGACTTCGCGCGCCTGATGGCGGGCGCCAGGGAAGTGAAGTGCAGCGAGTTCGCCGATGCCTTGATCGGCAACCTCGGCTGAAGCAAGGACAAGATGCCTGATCGGGTGCCTGACTCGGCCCTGGCGCGCGACTGCGCCAGGGCCATTTTCGATGCCTTCGGCGACTACAACGCTGACTTCCGGCAGGTCACCCGCCGGGCCCGGCTGCGCTTCGAGAGCCGCGACTGGGCTGCCGGTCGGCGCGACGCGACCGAGCGCATCGACCTGTACGACCGCTACGTCAGGAAGACCGCGGACATGCTTCGCGCGCGCCTCGGCCGCCGCAGCACCGAGCGCGATTTATGGGTGCGCATCAGGCGCTGCTTCGAGGACGAGATTTGCGACTACATCGACCTCGAGTTCGAGAAGACGTTTTTCAGCTCGATCACGCGCCGCCTGTTCGACACCGTCGGCGTGGACCCGGAGGTGGAATTTGTCGCCCTTGATCTCGACCCGCTGTCGAAGATCCGGCCGCCCCAGGCCCTGAACGTCTACGAGCACCATGGCTCCTTGACCAGCCTGGTCGAGGAAATACTGGAGGACCACAGCTTCCAGTCGCCCTGGCAGGACTTCAAGTCGAGCGTGGACCTGGTGGCGATTGAACTCGAGCGGGCCTGGGAGCCGCTCGGCGGAGTGTCGCATCTCACCCGCATCGAGTTCATGCGCCCGATCTTCTACCAGAACACCCGCGCCTATGTAGTCGGCCGTGCGCTCGGCGCAATCCAGCCGCAACCGGTCGTCATCGCGCTGAAAAACACAGAGCACGGCGTCTCGGTGGACGCGGTGCTGACCTCGGTGCGGCACACCAGCATCCTGTTCGGCTTCACGCGCAGCTACTTTCACGCGGACCTGGAGACCGTGCACGACGCCGTCGTATTCCTGCGCACGATCCTGCCGCGCAAGCCGCTGGCCGAGCTGTTCACGGTGCTGGGCCGCGCCCGCCAGGGCAAGACCGAGACCTACCGCACCTTCTTCCGACACCTGCAGAACTCCGGCGACCCCTTCATCGAGGCGCCGGGCGATCGCGGCATGGTCATGGCAGTGTTCACGCTGCCGTCCTTCGACGTGGTTTTCAAGGTCATCCGCGACCGCTTCGCGCCGCCGAAGACCGTGGTGCGCAAGGACGTGCTCGACAAGTACTACCTGGTGTTCCGTCACGACCGCGCCGGGCGGCTGGTGGACGCGCAGGAATTCAAGATGCTTCGCTTTCCGCGCACGCGCTTTGAGCCGGGGTTGCTGGAGCATCTGCTCGAGTCGACGGCGCAGACCGTTTGCGTGGATGGCGATGACGTCGTCATCACGCATTGCTATGTCGAGCGACGCCTGCGGCCGCTGAATCTCTATCTCGCCGAGGCCTCGCCGCTGGCGGCGCGGCATGCGGTGATCGATTACGGCCAGGCCATTCGCGACCTCGCCGCAACCAACATCTTTCCCGGCGACCTGCTGCTGAAGAACTTCGGCGTGACGCGCAACGGGCGCGTGATCTTCTACGATTACGACGAACTGTGCCTCGTGACTGAGTGCAACTTCCGCAAGCTGCCGCGCGCGCGCACGATCGAAGAAGAAATGCAGTCCGAGGCGTGGTTCTTCGTCGATGAAGATGACGTGTTCCCGGAGCAGTTCATCAGCTTTCTCGGCCTCGAGCCCACCCAGCTGGAGGTGTTTCTCGAGCACCACGCCGACCTGCTGACGCCCGGGTTCTGGCGCGACATGAAGCGCCGCCACGAGGCCGGCGAGGTGCTCGAGATCCTGCCCTACCGGCCGAGCCTGTCGGCGGCTGCGAGTGCCGGCTGAGGCGCCCCGGCCGCGCGGCCGCGGCCACCTGTGGCTGCTGCTGCCGACGGCGGCGCTGGCGGCTCTGTGGCTGTCGTGGCGCTGCCTAGCGGCCGTGGACTTCCTGTTCCCCGTGTTTTACGAAGCCCTCGACATCCACGGCCACATCGAGCACTTCGCCCCGCAGAACCGCTACAAGTCGGGCTTCGAGACGACGACGCACGCGGAGCGCTTGCGGTTGTTCAGCGCAATCGTGGCTGCGATCCACGAGTCCGGCCGCGGGCTAGCCGAGCTGGAGTACCGCGACCAGGGCGGGCGCTCGATCGACAAGCTGCTGCGCGAGCCCGAGGTCGTGCACCTGCAGGATGTCGCGAACCTCGTCGACCGGATCGCGCCGGTCGGCTGGCTGGCCGTCGCCTGGGTCGGCATCCACCTGTTGCTGATCCGGCTGTTGGGCTGGCGCGTGCCGCCGCTCGGCAGGCTGCTCGGCGCGAGCCTCGCCGCCACGGCCGCCGGCGTGCTGCTGGTGCTCTTGATCGGGGCCAAGCGAGTGTTCTACTGGCTGCACGACCTCGTGTTCCCGCCGGAGAACCCGTGGTTTTTCTACTACCAGGACTCGCTGATGTCGACGATGATGAAGGCGCCGGACCTGTTCGGGGCGATCGCGGCCGTGTTGCTGTTGCTGGGTCTCGCGCTCTACGCGGGCCTGCTGGTGTGGGCGCGACAGTTGTCGGTGCGGCCCGCCTGACCCCCGGTGGCCGTACTGAACCGGGCCCGGCACGATGGCTCAGCCGGCGTAGCGCCCGGCCAGCAGCCTGAACGCCGCGCGCACCCCCTGCGACGCGCCGCCCTCCGGCCGGCCGGGGCGGTTGCGCGGATTCCATGCGAAGGTGTCCACGTGCGCCCAGGCCTTCGCCCTCGTCACGAAACGTTGCAGGAACAGCCCGCCATAGATCGCGCCGGCGAAGCCGTCGGTCGTGACGTTGTTCAGGTCCGCGATGCCGCCGCAGAGATTCGCCGCGTACGGCGCCCACAGCGGCATCGGCCACAACGGATCGCCCTGGTCGACGCCGGCTGCCGCCCAGTCGCGCGCCAGCCCGTCGTCAGTGGCGAACAGCGCCGGCAGGTCCGGCCCGAGCGCGACGCGCGCAGCACCGGTCAAGGTCGCGAAATCCAGCAACAACTCGGGCGCCTCCTCGTCGGCCAGCGCCAGCGCATCGGCCAGCACGACGCGTCCCTCCGCGTCCGTGTTGCCGATCTCCACGGTCAGGCCCGCGCGCGTCGGCACGACGTCGCCCGGACGATAGGCATTGCCCGCCACGCTGTTCTCGACCGCCGGGATCAGCACCCGCAGGCTGACCGGCAGGCCGGCGTCAATGATCATCTTCGCCAGCCCGAGCACGTGCGCCGCGCCGCCCATGTCCTTCTTCATGTTGCGCATGCCCGCCGGCTGCTTCAGGTTCAGCCCGCCGGTGTCGAAGCACACGCCCTTGCCAACCAGCGCGATGCGCGGCCGGCCCGCCTCGCCCCAGCGCAGCTCGAGCAATCGCGGCGCGCGCGTGCTCGCGCGGCCGACCGCGTGTATGGCCGGCAGGTTCTCGGCCAGCAGCGCATCACCGACGAGCTCCCTGAACTCGGCCCCTGACGTCGCGGCCAGAGCCGCGGCGGCCTGGGACAATTCCGCGGGTCCCATGTCGCCGGCCGGCGTGTTGACGAGGTCGCGCACCAGCGCATCCGCGTCCACCGCCGAGCAGGTCGCCGCGGTATCGCTGCCTGCCGGCCACGCGAGCTTGCGCGGCTCCGCGCGCTTGTAGTTCGCCTGGCGGCTGAAGGCGTACTGGCCGATGCCCCAGGCCAGCGCGCGGCGTGCGAGCTCCTTGCCGCCCGCCTCGTCCGCAAAGACATAGACCCCCGTCGGCAACTGGCCAGGAATGGCGGCCAGCGCCCAGAACGGCTCGGCTCCGCCAGCGCCGGCGAGTGCTGCCGCGACGCTGCCGTCGCTGCCCGGCAGCACCAGCACCGTGCCCGGCCTGGCCTGCCAGCCGGTGCTGCGCACCCAGCCGCGATGCGCGTCGGTCAGCTTGCCCAGCAGCGCGGCCAGGCCTTCCGCATCGACGACGTGGATAGGGCAAGCACCGGCAGACCGGTCGGTGTAAAAGTCGCTGGCAGGCATCGTGGAATCCTTCGTCGAGTTCAATCGAAGCTTGCAATTATGCCACCTGCGGCGCGGGGGCCGGGTCGAGCCTGCGGCGTCGATATGGCATATTCTGGGCGAGGCCAAGCCGGGCCGCGGAGACACTGCCGCTTGAGGGCCGGCTTTTTCCACAGTTCCGGAGCGACTTGCGATTTATGGATTGATTGGGAAGATCAAGGTCGTGCCAGGGAAGCGCGACACCTTGGCCACGCTGCTGATCAGCGGGGTCGGTGGCATGCGATCCAGGGATTCGGCGAGCGCTACGAGACGCGTCCCATTGGCGGTAATGGCCTCTTGCCGGTTCGGTGAAGCAATGGCGATACGCCATCACCAAGTGCCAACCGTTGCTCCGAGGAGTACCTGGCCCTGCTGAATCTGGCACTCCTGCTGGCGGGCGTCGCACTGCTCGCAATCGGTGGCGAAGCACTTATCCGTGGCTCGCTATCTGCCGCGAGACAGCTTCAGGTATCCCCATTGCTGAGCGGCCTGGTCATCGTGGGGTTCGGCACCTCTGCGCCAGAACTGGTGGTCTCTGTCGATGCTGCCTTGAAGGGAAGAGCGGATATCGCCATCGGTAACATTGTCGGAAGCAACATCGCCAACATTCTGCTGATCCTGGGCATCTGCGCTCTTATCATGCCGCTGGCGGTCAGGCCCTGGCATTGCGTCGGGACGCTGTGACCGTCATCGCAGCAAGTGTCCTTTTCATGGTCCTTGCTGGCGGAGGCGCGCTGGGTCGCACCGACGCCGCCATCTTCCTGCTTGCCCTGATGGCGTACCTGGCGTGGGCATACTTGACCGAGCGCTTCCACGCGGCTCCGTCAGCGGCAGTCCATGAGGCGGAAGCGCAAGAGCTTTCCGCCATTCCAGGTTCAACGCCCCGGATCGTTGCGGCCGTCCTCATTGGATTGCTGCTCTTGATTGGTGGCGCGCAAGTTCTCCTGACCGGTGCCGTGGGAATCGCCGCTCACTTCCAGGTTTCAGAGGCCGTGGTGGGCTTGACGCTCGTAGCGGTCGGCACCTCCCTTCCCGAACTGTCCGTGTCGGTAATGGCAGCGATCCGCGGCCACGCGGACGTGGCCGTAGGCAACGTCCTTGGCAGCAACATTTTCAACCTGCTGGGAATTCTTGGCGTGTCGGCATTGCTGCAGCCTTTACAAGTACACGCAAGAATCCTGCAATTCGATCAGTGGGTCATGCTCGGAGCTGCCGTGTTGCTCCTGTTGTTCCTGTATACGGGACGTCGCCTGAGCCGCTTGGAAGGCGCAATACTTTTCACCGGCTATGGCATATACGCAGGGGTCGGCTTTACTTTCTTCGTCGCGTGATGTCGAAGGCCTGGCACGACGTGCCGCGCTGGCAGCGTCCTTCTCTTGCACAAGAATTCCGCAAGGAACTGTGGCGCAAGAATGGTATACTTGCCGGGCCCGACGGCGGACGGCACTGCATTTCCCGTCCAGCAGCGCCTCGGCGCAAAATCAAGCGCGATCCCGGCTTCGGCGGCGTGTTGAAACTGGCCTGCCGAGGCCGCTTCGCTGCACCCGAAATCGATCGTTTCGGACGATGTCGCAGCATTGCGCGACGTCGCGGCCCAGTTGCAAGAGTGACCTGACATGAATTCCAGACCCAACATCGTAATCTCCTCGCTCGACGCCGAAAGGCTCGATGCCCTGCTGGCCTCCTTGCCAAAGGGCACCTTCCCCGGCCGGGCCGACCTCGAAGCCGAGCTGGCCCGCGCCAGCATCGTCGAGCCGACGGATATTCCGTCCACGGTTGTCACGATGAACTCGACGGTCCGCTTCCGAGTGGAGTCTTCCGCCGAGGAATTCACCCTGACGCTCGTCTATCCGAAAGACATGGATTCCAGCAGCGCCAAGATCTCGGTACTGGCGCCGGTGGGCAGCGCCCTGCTGGGACTTTCGCAGGGCGACGAGATCGAATGGCCGAAGCCGGGCGGCGGCCTGCTGCGCGTCCGCATCGAGGAAGTGCTGTATCAGCCCGAGCGTGCCGGCGCGTACCATCGCTGACATGTGAAGCGCCACTGCGAGCGAGGCCGTTGATCGAGCACTGACCCCTGCTGATTGCCGCCGCGCTCGCCGCCTCCACCGTGGCGGCCATCGCGGGCACCGGCGGCGGTATCATCCTGTTGCCCGTCTTGGTCAGTGTCTTCGGCGTGCGCGAAGCCGTCCCGATGTATGCCGTGGTCAACCTGGTCGGCAATCTCAGCCGGGTCGGCTTCAACTGGCAGCTGCTCGATTTCAAGGTTTTCGGCTGGTTCATTGCCGGCGCCGTCCCGCTCACCGTACTCGGTTCGTGGCTGTTCACGCGCATCCCAGACCCCGGCCTCGTCAAGCTTCTCGGCGGCTTCCTGCTACTGTCGTTCATTGCGCGACGCACCTTCCCGGCCCTCCGGCAAAAGTTCCGGACCTCCTGGTTCGCGCCGATCGGCGGCGTGTTCGCCGTCGCCTCGGCGATCGTCGGCAGCGCCGGGCCGTTCCTCGCGCCCTTCTATCTCTCCTACGGACTGGCCAAGGGCGCGTTCCTCGGCACCGAGGCACTCGGCACGGCGGTCATGCACCTCGCGAAGCTGACCACTTACCAGGGGCTCGGCGTCATGTCGCCGGGCATCTGGCTTGGCGGTTTGTTGCTCGCGCCAGTCATGGTGCTCGGCTCCTACGCAGGAAAGCGGATTCTCGACCGGATCCCGACACGCGTGTTCATGCTCATCGTCGAGGCCGTGATTGCGGGCTTCGGGCTTTGGTTTCTGCTCGGCGCCTGATGCCGGGTGACAAGCCCCACATGATGGTCTTTACTCCAGGCTTGCCACTCAGCTGCCGGAGAGCCTGCCATGACCTCAGTCGACGAAGTCGCCCCGGACCTGTTCCGAGTTTCCACCTTCATCCCCGACATCAACCTGCACTTCAACCAGTTCCTGGTGCGCGACGACGAGCCCCTGCTCTACCACACCGGCATGCGATGGCTGTTTCCGGCCGTCCGCGATGCGGTCGCACAACTGATTGACCCGGCCACGTTGAAGTGGATCAGTTTCAGCCATTTCGAGTCTGACGAGTGCGGCTCGCTACAGGAGTGGCAGGCGCTGGCGCAGCAGGCGACCGCGGCCTGCGGCCACCTCGCTAAGAACGTCAGCGTGGATGATGTCGTCGCGGCGCGGCCCGCACGGGGGCTGGACGACGACGAGGTGTTCAGCACCGGCAAGTATCGCTTCCGCTTCCTGGCCACACCGCACGTGCCGCACTGCTGGGACGCCGGCCTGCTGTACGAGGAGACCCAGGGCACGCTGTTCTGCTCCGACCTGCTCCACCAGAATGGCAAGGTCGAGGCGATGACGACCTCTGACATCGTCGGCCGCTTCCGCAACACGCTGGAGCGCTACGAGCGCGGACCGTTCGCTGCGTACATGCCCTATACGCACAAGACGCCGGTCATCCTGGAGCGGCTCGCCAGGCTCGAGCCGAAGACGCTCGCGGTCATGCACGGCTCGGTGTTCTGCGGCGACGGCGCGCAGGCCATTCGCGACATGGGCGTCGTGCTCAGGGAAGTGCTTGGCCCGGCCTGAGCAGCGCGCTCAGGTGCCGATGTACTGTGCGAGGAATGTGAGAATGCGCTCGTAAGTCTCCTTGCGCACGTCGGCATCGTAGATGCCGTGCCCCTCGCCGCGAAGTTCGATCCACTCATGCGGCTTGTTCTCCCGGTCGAGGGCGGCCTTCATGCCGCGCGACTGGGATACGTCCGAACGCCAGTCCTCGCGCCCATGAATCAATAACACCGGAGCCTCGATGCGCGCCGCGTGATGCACCGGCGAGCGCTCGCGCAAAAGTGCACGGTCGTTGCCGAGAACTTCCTCGAGATAGTTGCGACCGAGCCGGGAACGCGGAATGTCGCCGGACGCGAACATCAGCTCGAGGTCGTAGACGCCTGCGAAAGCGACAGCGCACTGGTACAGGCCCGGCTCGCGGACGGCGCCCATCAGCGCAGCGTAGCCGCCAAAACTGCCGCCGTAAATACAGATTCGCCCTTCCTCGGTCACCCCGCTTTCGATAGCCCAGCGCGTTGCGTCGGTAATGTCGTCCTGGACCTTGCCGCCCCACTCCCGGTAGCCGGCAGCTTCGAAGTCGAAGCCGAATCCCGCGCTGCCGCGGAAGTTGACCTGCAGTACAGCGTATCCGCGGCTCGCCAGCAGCTGCGCTTCCGCGTCGTACGTCCAGCGATCCCTGACGCCATGCGGACCACCGTGCGGCAAGACGACCAGCGGATGGGGCGCCTCGCCGGCCGGTCGGGTCAGGTAGCCCTGCAGCGGCAGGCCATCCCGCGCCGACAGCCGGACCGGCGTCCGTGGCCGCATCTGCGCCGGGTCGACCCACGGGCGCGTACTGGCGAGATACTCGGCGCGCATCGTCCCGGTGTCGATCAGGTAATAGTCGCCCGGGTTCACGTCCGACCATACGAAGGCGATGCCGCGACGCCCGTCGCTGCTGAGACTGGTCAGCTCGGCCACTTGGCCGGGAAATGCCGCCTGGAGCGCCCGGTGAGCCGTTGCGACCGGATGATCCGGCAGCAGCCAATGGAACTCCGGCCGATCCGCGTGGACGCGCACGCCGACGATCGTCGCTCGAGCTTCGTCACGGATGACCCCGTCGATATCGACCTCCGGGTGCCCGAAGAGCTTAGTGACCTCGTGCGTCTGCAGGTCCAAGTGGTAGATCGCCTCGAGCGATTCGCCCTCGGTGACACCGGTGAACAGCACGCCCTGCTCATCGTCGCTGAGCGCGCGCGGCACGACCAGTTCGGAACGAAATCCGGGCAACTGGAACTCCTGCCACGCTGCACGGGGATGAGGTTTCCAGACCGCTGCATAGCGCGATTTCTGGTCGAAGCCGAATGCAAAACGGACTTCGTCATTGCGGTCCACGAGCACTCGCGCCGACGCCAGTGGCGCGGTGCCGACGCGCCGCTTGTCGCCGTTGAACACGTTGAGACGGGTGATCGTGGGCGCAGCATCGCGGTTCTCGTAATAGAATCTCGCGCCTTCGCGCCACGGCTGTTCCGTGATCAGGACGAACTTGTCGTCGTTGCGCAGCGGGCTGACGACGGTCGGCGTTGCCATGCTGGCCTGCCGCTGCCTGACGTGGCTCGTCTCGAGCGTATTCACGACCTGCGAGCCGTAGATCAAGGCCCGCCGCTTGCCGTCCCGGTCGACCGCGCTGATCTCGCCCGTCGGGCTCGCATAGCTGTTGCCGGGCCACCGGTAGCCGGGGTAGTAGATGAGGCGCGTATCAGAGACCCAGTCGAAGCCATGGATCTCGAGCAGGCCGCCCGCCGCCACGCCGCTGACCAGCTTCTTCTGTTCGAGATCAAGGAACGCCACCAACGTGCGTCCGAAGGTGCCCATGCTCATCGCGAGGAACTTTCCGTCTGGCGAGATCTTGACCTCGCCGTACTCGTCGTAGCGCGTGAAATATTCGATCGGCAGCGGCGCATCCGCGGACGCCGGCCGCGGCAGCCCGCCAGAACACATGGCCGCCATGCAGCCGAGCACAACAAACTTTCGCATCGAAAACCTCCCTGTTCCAGGCGCCTGCGGGGCGCAGCGAATGGCCGGGGATTCTAGTCAATCAGGCACGCGTATAGAAGCGCTCATCGTACAGACGCACCCAGTCCGGCCGATAGACGATCAGCGTGCTGACAATGGCACCGTTGATGAAGGCCTCGGGAAACAGCACCAGCGGCAGGAAGGCGCCCAACGAGCCGTCGGCGCCGCTCGGCGAGGGCTGCCCCGAGGCTGCCAGCAGCAGTGACCCGCCGATCCACGTGGCAAGCACGGCCAGCGCCGAACCGAAGAACGCGCAGACGAAAATGAAGATGAACGGATTCCTCGGCAGCCGAAAGCGCGCCGCCCACGCGACCGCGACGACCACCGCGCCCGGCAGGGCCGCGGACAGCAGCCAGCCGGCCGGCGCCAGCGCGGGGGCCACGGTGCCGAACGACAGCAGCGCGATACTCGCCAGCGCCGCCGCCAGCATGCCCGGCCGCCAGCCAAGCACCAGCACCACCGCCGGCGTCCCCAGCACGTGCACGGCGACGCCGGGATCGATGCGCGCATGCATGCTCCACAGCACCGCGAGCGCAACAGCCGAGCCCGCCAGCAAGTGCAGGCGCTCGGGATGGCCGTGCAACGCGCGCAGGCCCGGCAGCGCCGCTAACAGCAACATCGTGGCGAGGCCAATGCACAGGCGCGCGAGTTCGGGGCTGAGCACGCCTGCGGTGAACTGCATTCCAGGTCTCGGCAGCATCCCGGACGGGACGGTAAACGCCGGGGCCGCGCGATAACGCCGCCCCGGCGCTGGCTATCTTACGCCGACCGTGCTGCCGCCGGACACGCTCAGGGCTTGGCAGCCAGGCGTCCCTCGCGGCTTTCGAGGCGGATGCTGACACGACGCTGCAGGGCCCAGCCATCCGGGTCGGCGACGGGGTCTGCGTCGCTCGCCACCGCGCCATGCGCCGTGACGTGAATACGCTCCGGGTCGACGCCGGCCAGCACCAGTCGCTCTCGAATGGCTTCAGCCCGCGCCAGCGAAAGCTCGGCATTGAGCGCGTCGCTGCCGCGGGGATCGGCATAGCCGTCCAGGCGGACCTCCAGTGACGGCAATGCGCCGATGAGCATCGCCAGCGCTTCGATCCCTTCGCTCAGCTCGTCCGGCGGCGTCGCGCTGTTGGTGCGGAATCCGACTGCGAACGCCAGGCCGTCGGCGAGCAATCCGGTTTCGGCCGCGCTGGCGGCAAGCTCCCGCTCGTGTGCGAGCTCGCCGTGCAGTTCTGCGATGCTGGCCTTCAAGCTGATGCGCTCGGAAGTGAGGCTGCGTCGCTCGCCCTCGAGGACCAGGTTCTGCTGTTCCAGCGTAGCGGCACGATGCACGGCCTGCTCGCGGTCCACGGCATAGCCGCCGAGCATCATCCCGGCGATAGCCCCGGGAGGGCCGCCGAACAGGGCGCCGACCAGGCCGCCGGCGACAACACCGATGCCGTTCTTGCGGGCTGCCTGCTCGGGATGCCCGGATTCAGCCTGCGCCGGCGCCGCCGCCAGCGCCGCCAGCGCGGCGCAAGCAATGAAAGTTCTCTTCATGGTCCCGATCCTCCATCAAGGTGACGGACGGCATGTCCGCCTCGGGATCCATTGCAGCTGCCCGGCGCGGCAGCCTCCGGGCCGCAATCTGGCGGCGACCGGGTCAATCGTGGCGAATCAGGGCGCGGCTGCGCTAACCGGGGGGGACGCGGGAGGGAGTCAGGCGGGCTTGCGCGCGATGAAGCACATCATCCCCCAGAACGGCGTGGCGCTGAAGCGCTCCGCGGTCTCCACCTGCAGTCCCGCCTTGCTCAGCATGCCGCCGAGCTCGGCGCGCGTGAGGATCCTGCGCCGCTGCCCGACGCCGAGCCGCACCACGAGTTGCAGTGCGCCGATCTGCGGATACTCGCGGCACCAGTCGACGATGGCGACCACGCCGCCCGGCCGCGTGAGGCGCGCCATCTGTACCAGCGAAGCCTGCTGTTCCGGGAACAGGTGAAAGGCGTTATTGCAGGTCACGACGTCGAACGACGCCGGCGGCAGCTCGACCGTGTCCAGCGTACCCTGGTGCCAGCGGGTACGCGGGTCTTCGGGCAGCCGCCCGCGCGCGACCTCGATCATGTGCGGCGACAGGTCGACACCCGTGACGTCCAGGCGGGGTTGGGCCTGCCGCAGCAAGCCTTCCAGCCGCCCGGTGCCGCAGGCGATATCGAGCAGGCGCTCGTCGCCGTGCAGCGGCAGGAGCTCCACCAGCTTGCCCAGGGAGCCACGCGAGTAGCGGTCCCAGCGCGTGTCATAGGCCGGCGCGAGCCGCGAATAGTGTCGGACGACACGCTCGGCCTGGCGCTGATCGCTATGCGCCGACGGGTTGGTAGCCATCTCCTGGAGCCTCCGTTGTTCCCCGAACCCGCCCGGGCCCGCCACGTTTCAGCCTGAACTCCTCGACGGCGCAATATAACACCGGCACCGTGAACATGGTCAGCAGCACCAGCGACATTCCGCCGACGCTCGGAATGGCCATCGGGATCATGATGTCGGCGCCCCGCCCGGTGGAGGTCAGCACCGGCAGGAGGGCCAGGATCGTCGTCGCGCTGGTCATCAGGCAGGGCCTGACCCGTCGCAGCCCGGCGGCGACTGTCGCCGCCCGCAGTTCCGCCACGTCCAGGGTACGCCGCTCGTGGAAGCTCTGCTTCAGGTAGGTCGCCATCACGACACCATCGTCGACTGCGATGCCGAACAGGGCGAGGAAGCCGACCCACACCGCGACGCTGAGATTGATGGCATGCAGCTGGAACAGCTCGCGCATGTTGACGCCGAACACGGAAAAATCGGCGAACCAGTCCTGGCCGTAGAACCAGATCATCAGGAAGCCGCCGGCCCAGGCCACCGCGATCCCCGCGAACACGATCGCGGTGGTTGCGACCGAGCGGAACTGGAAATACAGGATCAGGAAAATGATCGCCAGCGACACCGGCAGCACGATGCTCAGCGTGCGCGCAGCCCGCAGCTGGTGCTCATAGTTGCCTGCGAATTGCCAGCTGACGCCGGCCGGCACGACCAGTTCGCCGGCATCGACACGGGCCCGCAGGAAGTCGCGCACCTGCTCGACGGCGTCCACCTCGGCGAGGCCGGGTTGCTGCCCGAAGGTGATATAGGCGGTCAGGAAAGTGTCCTCGCTGCGGATCATCTGCGGACCCCGCGTGTAGCGGATCTCCGCGAGCTCAGCCAGCGGCACCTGCACGCCGTCCGCGGTCGACACCAGCACCCGGCCGATGGCGTCGGCGTCGTCGCGCAGCTCGCGCGGGTAGCGCACCCGCACCGGGTAGCGCTCGCGCCCCTCGACGGTCGTCGTGATCGTCTCGCCGCCGATCGCTACCGCGATGACCTGTTGCACGTCGGCGATACTGAGACCATAGCGCGCGATCGCCGGGCGATCGATGACGATCTCGAGGTACGGCTTGCCGATGACCCGGTCCGCGTTGACCGTCCCGGGCGCAATCGCCGGCACTTCGCGCACCAGCCGCTCGAATTCGACCGCCATGCGATCGAGCGTCTCGAGGTCCGGCGCGCGCAGCTTGATGCCCATGGCCGCGCGCATCCCCGTCTGCAGCATCACCAGGCGGGTCTCGATCGGCTGCAGCCTGGGGGCGCTGGTCGTACCCGGGAGTCGCGCCGCCGCGACGATTTCGTCCCAGATGTCCTGCGGGCTCCTGATGTGGTCACGCCACTGCCGGTAGGGCCGGCCGCGCGGGTCGGGGATCAGCTCGCCATCGGCATCGCGCACAAATTCGCCGCGCTGCCGGTCAAAACGAAAATTCACGCGTCTCCCCGACTCGTCGCTGATGTACTCCGGGTGGTAATGAATCAGCGTCTCGAGCATCGACAGCGGCGCGGGGTCGAGGGCGCTCTCGGCGCGGCCGATCTTGCCGGTGACGCTGGCGACCTCGGGCACTGAGGCGATGGCCTGGTCCTGGTAGCTGACGACTTCCAGCGCCTCGCCGATCGAGGCATGCGGCATCGTGGTCGGCATCCACAGGAATGCGCCCTCGTCGAGCGACGGCATGAACTCGCGGCCGAGACCCGGGAAGGCATGGGAGGCCGAAATCCACGGCCCGCTCTGGCGAATGGTCTGCGGATCGACCCCGACGCGCTGTGCCGCGGCAGGCACGAAGGAAAAGACCCTGTCGAAGCCAAGCCAGGCATTGGCGCCAAGCAGCACCAGCGCCAGCGGCAGTGACAGGAATGCCGCCTTGTGGGCCAGGCACCATGCAAGAATGGCGCCGTAAAATCGCAGGAACAGCAGGAAAAAGCCGAGAATGCCGCCGAGCAGCAGCAGGATGAACAGCGCGTTGCGAAGCATGCCGCGTTCCGGGCCGAGCGGCTCCCACACCACCGTCAGAACCCAGCCGACCGCCAGGATGGCGACCAGGTTCACGACCCAGCCCGCAAAGCCGGCCAGGGGCCGCGCGTGCTGGAGCCGCGCCGGCAGTCGCCACTGTCGTTGGCGTCGCGCCACCAGCAAGTGGAGGGCCGCAGGCACGACCACGAGCGCCACGATCAATGCGCCGAATAGCGCAAAGGTCTTGGTGTAGGCCAGCGGCGCGAACATCTTGCCTTCGGCGCCGGTCATCGTGAACACCGGCAGAAAACTGATGATGGTGGTCGCGATCGCGGTCAGGATGGCGGAACTGACCTCGGTAGTGGCGCGGTAGACCAGCGCGAGTCGCCGCTCGTCGTCCGGCGCCTCGCGCAGGTGCCTGAGCACGTTCTCCGTGATGATGATGCCGATGTCGACGATCGTGCCGATCGCGATCGCGATGCCGGCGAGCGCCACCACGTTGCTGTCGATGCCGAACAGTTTCATGAACACGAAAGTCGACAACACGGCCAGCGGCAGCATGGCGCTGATGACCAGCGCGCCGCGCAGGTGCAACACCATGACCAGCACGACGATGATGGTCACGAGAACCTGCTGCACGAGCGCATCGCTCAGCGTGCCCAGGGTTTCCTGGATCAGCCCGGCGCGATCATAGAACGGCACGATCTCAAGCTGACTGAGCGTCAACCAGTCCGGCCAGGCTTCGCGCGGCTGGCTGCGCAGCCACCCCGTCCAGGCGGCGTGATCCAGGCCGGGGCCGTCGTCCGTGGCAAAAGCCTCGAAGCCGCGCGCCGCGGCGAAACTGTGCAGTTCGCCGGTATCGATGCGGCTCCAGTCCACGACGGCGCGCGCCGGCAGGCCGGACGAGATCTCGTCGATGCGTTGCTTGACGTTGTTGATGGCCGCGAGCGGGTTGAAGCCTTCGCGCACCACGACCACTCCGCCGACGGCCTCGGCGCCCGACTGGGTCAGTACGCCGCGCCGCTCGGCCGGGCCGAGCGCGACACGCGCCACGTCGCGCACGCGCACCGGCACGAAGCCCTCGCGCACCGCGACCACAGCCTCCTCGAGATCGGCCACGCTCTTGACAAAGCCGACCCCGCGCAGCAGGTACTCGACGCGGTTGATCTCGGTGACCCGCGCGCCCACATCGAGATTGCTGTTGGCGACGGCTGCATAGACCTCGGTCAGGCTGACGCCATTCGCCCGCAGCGCATCCGGATCGACGTCCACCTGGTACTCGCGCACGAAGCCGCCGATCGACGCGACCTCGCTGATGCCCTCGGCCGCCAGCAGGCCGTAGCGCACGTACCAGTCCTGCACGCTGCGCAGCTCGTGCAGGTCCCAGCCGCCGGCGGGTCGGCCGTCCGGATCGCGTCCCTCGAGGGTATACCAGAACACCTGGCCGAGCGCCGTCGCGTCGGGGCCGAGCGCCGGCTGCACGCCGCCCGGCAGCACGCCGGCCGGCAGGCTGTTGAGCTTCTCCAGGATCCGGGCGCGCGACCAGTAGAACTCGACCTCCTCGTCGAAGATCAGGAACACCGAGGAGAAGCCGAACATCGACAGGCTGCGCACCTGCTTGACGCCCGGCACGCCGAGCAGCGCGACCGTCAGCGGATAGGTCACCTGGTCCTCGACGTCCTGCGGCGAGCGTCCGGGCCACTCGGTGAACACGATCTGCTGGTTTTCCCCGAGGTTTGGAATCGCGTCCACCGGCACCGGGTTGCGCGGCAACCAGTCGATCTTCCAGTCGAACGGCGCCACCGCGACGCCAGTGCCGACGAGCATCAGCACCAGTAACGCGACGACGAGCTTCTGCTCGAGACAGAAGCGCACGATCCCGTCGAGCGGCGAACGGACTGCGCTCATGGCCGGTGCCCGGCATGCCCGTCAGGCACGACGGTCTCGACGATGGCGCCGCAGCGGAGCATCGCCGCCCCGTAGTACGGGTTCGCGATCTGCTGCTCGTCCTGCAACCAGAACCCGTCCCGGCCATGCACCATCGGGCACATGGCGCGATACACCGGGCCCGTCGTTTCGATGCCGAAGCTCTGCACGGCCTGGGTTAGCGCATCGCTGAAAGGCTCGAAGTGTTCGCGCTGGCCGTCGAGATTGGCGGCCGCAATGGCCGCCGCCAGCCCGTCGTGCATCGCGCGGGCGAGCAGGTTCCATTGCGCCCTCGCGGCGGAGCCCTCCAGCACCGCGCCATCCACCCCGTGCAATGCCGCGTCCACGACGCGCGCCGCGGCGCGCGCCGTTTCCGGATCATCGGCGGCGAGGGCCCGGACCATTTCGAACTGCGCTTCCACCAGCGCACCGAGCTGTGCGCGGAACTCGGCCGGCGCATCGCGAGCTGCCGGCACCGCCGTCGCTGCAGCCGGGTGCATCATGCTCGGCCGGCCACGGATCTGCAGCTCGGAGTCGATCTTGAACGCGCCGTGGCTGACCACGAGCTCGCCCTCCGCAAGCCCCGCGGTGACGATCTGCCACGCGCCGGCACGCGCGCCAAGCTCGATCTCGCGCGCCTCGAAGGTGGGCCGCTCCCGGTCACGCTGCTGCACGTACACCACCGCCCTCGCCCCCGTGACGAGCGGCGCCGAGGCCGGGATGACTAACGCTGCCTGCGCCTCGTGCTGTGTGTTCGCCGCCGCCACGCCACGCGCAAACATGCCCGGCTTGAGCCGGCCGTCCGCGTTTGGCAACTCGACGCGCACGCGCGCGGTGCGCGCCGTGCCCACCAGCGGCTCGATGAAGGCGACGACGCCCTCGAACACCGTGCCCGGCAGGCTCTCGGTCGTGAAGCGCACCCGGCCGCCGACGGCCAGCGCGCCCAGGTCGGCCTCGTAGACCTCGAGCTGCAGCCATACGCGCGACAGGTCGGCGAGCCGGTAAAGCGGCTGCCCGGTCTCGACGTAGTCGCCCATCGCGGCCAGGCGCTCGATGACGATGCCGCCGACCGGCGCGCTGATCGTGATCCGGTCGCTGGCGCGGCCCTCGGCCTCGAGGCGCGCGATCTGCTCGCGCCCCAGCCCGAGCAGGCGCAGGCGCTCGCGCGCCGCCTCGGCCGTCAGGCGCGTGGTCTCGAGTACGATGCCGATGCCGTCCTGCGCCAGCTCGCGCTCTGCCCGCAGCGTCTGCAGCAGCTCCTCCTGCGCCGCGATCAGCTGCGGGCTGTAGAGCTCGACCATCGGCTCGCCGGCGCGCACCGCGATGCCGGTCGCATCGACATGCAGGCGCTCCAGCCGCCCCGGCGCCCAGGCCGACACCGTCCGCAGCCGGGTCTCGTCCGCCTCGATGCGGCCGAACAGCCGCACCGGCACCTCGACCGCCCGGCGCTCGACCGGCCAGACCTCGAGCTGCATCAGCGCCGCGGCGCGCGGTGACACGCTGAGCCGCGGCAGCTCGCCGTCGTCACCGTCATCACCATCGACCGGCACGGGGATCAGGTCCATGCCGCAGATCGGGCACTTGCCGTGCGGGTTGGGCGAGCGTACCTGCGGATGCATCGAGCAGGTGTAAAGCTGCGCCTGGCCTGCCGGTGCCGCGCTTGGCGCGGCCTCGGCATGCGGCCTGTGCGCAGCGTGCTCGCCCCCGCCCGACAGCAAGGCGCCCAGCGCGAAGCCACCGGCCAGTCCTGCAACGACCAGCGCAATAACGGTCCGCCGGCTGAGCAGCCATTGTTTCACGGTGTTCATCAGCGGAATTCTCCATCGGCCTGAGAAACGCGGCGCGGCAGGTCATCGACCAGCGCTTCGCCCACCAGGGTGCGGACGCGTGCCAGCGCCTGCGCGCGATCCGTCGCGGCGCGTTCACGCGCCAGCGCAAACTCCAGCAGCACGCGATGGGCATCGACCAGGTCGGAAAAGCCGGCCTCGCCCGCGCGATACGCGGCCTCGGTGCTGGCCAGCGACTGACGCCCCTTGGGCAGCAAGGTGGTGCCGTAGAGCTCGGCCTTGCGCTGGCCGTCGCGGTAGGCGAACAGCGCGCGCTTGAGCTCGGCCTCGAGGCCGAACTCGCGGCTCTGCACCGCGCGATTGGCCGCGGTGTGGCGGGCACGAGCCTCCTGGACCCCGGCGTCGTAGCGCGCGCGCCGGATCGGGATGCTGAACGACACCATGCCGACCACCATGTCGCTGCCGCCGCTGTCCATGCGCGCCATGCGCGAGCTGCCGCCGCGGTCGTATTCCACGCCGAGCATGAAATCCGGGTAGTAGTCGCGCCTCGCAAGCTCGATCGCATGCGCCTCGCGCGCGGCCTCGTGGCGGCCGGCGGCCAGCTCCGGGCTCTGCGCGCGCGCCAGCGCCAGCCAGTGCTCGTCATCGTGCTCGGGCAGCGGCGCGAGCGGCAGCTTGGAGGGGGCGGCCGGCGCTCCCGGCAGACGTGCATGCGCGGGCCGGCCCAGCACGGCGTTCAGCTCGGCGCCGACCGGGCCGAGCAGATCGAGCAGCGAACGCAGCTGCTCGTCGAGCCGGCCGAGCTCGACCTGGGCGCGGTTGACGTCGGCCTGGCTGACCTCGCCGACGCGGTAACGCGCGCGCGCCACGGATTCGAAATGGATCATCAGCGCGCGACTCTCGCGTGCCGTTGCCGCAGCCTGGTGAATCCAGGCGTACTCGAACCAGGCCTGGGTGACCCGCTCGGCGAGCGCAAGTTGCGCCGCCTCGAAGCGCCGCGCCTCGGCGCGCGCTTCCTCGAGCGCGATGTCCTCGCGCAGCGACAGCTTGCCGAACCACGGAAACAGCTGCGAAATGCCGTAGCGCTCGCCCATGTAGTCGGTGCTGCGATCGACCTCGTCGAGCACGAAGCCGAGACTCAGCTGCGGCTCAGGCAGAGCGCTGGCCTGCGGCACGCGCGCGAGCGCGGCGCGCCAGCGCTGATAACTGGCCTCGAGTTCCGGGCTGTGCCGCATGGCGTAGCGGACGAGCTCGTCGAGACCTGCCTCCTCGGCCAGCTCAGCGGACCCGGGCGCGGCCTGGACGGCCGCCGGGGCCCAGCCGCAGGCCAGCAGGCACGCGAGGACGGCGAGTTTCAGTACGACGGGATGGCGGCCAATGACGGCCGCGGAGCAAAACGACATGAGGCACCTCCATGACTTCGAACGACAGGGCTCGAAGGGGAGGCGCTAATCGAGGAGGACGCAGTTCCTCAGGTGCAGGCGAGGCCCGCCGGGATCGGGCGGCGCACGCACCTCGCCGCCGGCCGGGACGCCCGGCCCGCAAGGCAGCGCCATGGCTGCAAGCGCGACCGGAGGCGCAAGCACGAGTTCGACATCGACTTTCGGCGCGACCGGTGTACGGCCGTCGAAATCGTAGCCGTCCACGTAGGTGCAGACGCCGACGCCGCCCGGGTCATGGCAGGGCGGCGGCTCCGGGCAATGTGGGCAGTCGCCCCCGACTATCGCCTCGGCCGCCATCAGGCACGGCGCAATCGCCATGCTTGCCCAGACCGTGAGGAACAGGCTGGCGGCGAGGCTGGCGAGGCTGCGACGATGTCGGCGAAGTGGCGTCATTGCGTTCTCGGACTCTGTGGCGCTTAGACTAGTTCCTCCGTCGAAGCCGTGACAAGTACCTGAATGCCGTTCTGCGCCATGGTTCACGCTCGCAACCCGACTGCAGCAAAGCTGCTGCTGGCCGTCCTCGTGCTGTCGCTGGCCGCCTGCGGCCGCGGCGCGGCGCCGACGCTGCTGGAGACCCCGGCGGCCCCGGGGGCGTCGCTGCCCAGGCTCAGCACCGACCCGGAAGGCGTCGCCTGGCTGAGCTGGGTCGAGCCGTTCGGGAACGGCCATGTGTTGCGCTTCGCGGCCTTCGCCGACGGGCGCTGGGGCAGCGCGCGCAGCGCCGCGGAGGGTGCGGACTGGTTCGTCAACTGGGCCGATTTCCCGTCGGTGGTGCACCTCGGCGAGGGCCGGATGGCAGCGCACTGGCTGCGGAAGGTGGACGGCGGGCCCTATGCTTACCATGTCCAGATGGCGGTCTCGACCGATGGCGGCGCGCACTGGTCGGCACCGGTCTCGCCGCACGCCGACGACTCGCCGACGGAACACGGTTTCGTGTCGCTGTTTTCGCTGCCGGGCGGCGCGGGCGCGGTGTGGCTCGACGGGCGCAACACCGGCGGCGAGCACGGCGCCGGAGGCCACGACCACGGCCACGGCACGATGTCGCTGCGGGCCGGCGGACTGGACTGGTCCGGCGCGCGCTTGCCGGAGGCCACCTTCGACGAAATGACCTGCGACTGTTGCCCGACAGCCGCGGCCGCGGTGGCGGACGGGATCGTCGTCGTCTACCGCGACCGGAGCCCGGAGGAGATTCGCGACATCCGCGCCACCACGCTGGGCCCGGACGGCTGGTCCGCGCCCGTGACGGTCGGCGACGATGGCTGGGAAATGCCGGCATGCCCGGTCAATGGCCCGGCCGTCGCGGCGCGCGGCGACCGCGTGGCGGCCGCCTGGTTCACCGCCGCCGGTGGGACGCCGAGGGTCCGGCTGGCATTTTCAGCCGACGGCGGGCGCAGCTGGGGCGCGCCGATCGAGGTCGCCGACGGCCCGGTGCTCGGGCGCGTCGCGGTCGTCATGCCGGACGCCGATTCGGCCATCGTGAGCTGGCTCGAGCAATCCCGCCTGCGCGCCGAGCTGCGCTTCCGGCGTATCGCCGCAGACGGCGCCGCCGGGCCGGCCTACAAGCTGGCGACCACGGTGGCGGCGCGCAGCTCCGGCTTCCCGCAGATGGTCCTGGCCGGCGACCGGCTGCTGTTCGCCTGGACCGCCGTCGGCGAACCGTCGGCCATCAGGACGGCAACTGCCCCGCTGCTCAGGTGATCCGGCGCAGCGCCGCGATGCGCTCGTCCAGCGGCGGGTGGGACATGAACAGCCGCTTGAAGCCGAGCGCCCGGTGCCCGGAGATCCCGAACGCTGCGAGCTGATCCGGCAGGGAGGCATTGTGGCCCTGCTTCAGTCGCTCGAGCGCACCGACCATGTTCTCCCGACCCGCCAGCCGCGCCCCGCCGGCATCCGCCCGGAATTCCCGCTGCCGCGAGAACCACATGACGATCATGCTGGCGAGAATCCCCAGGAACAGCTGCGCGACGATCGTGACGATCCAGAAGCCCGGCCCGTGCCCGCGCTCGGTGCGGAACACCAGCCGGTCCACCAGGTGACCGACGACCCGCGAGAAAAAGATCACGAAGGTATTCACGACGCCCTGGATCAGCGTCAGCGTGACCATGTCGCCATTCGCCACGTGGCTGACCTCGTGCGCGAGCACGGCCTCGACCTCCTCCCGCTTCATGCCGCGCAGCAGGCCGGTGCTGACCGCGACCAGCGCGCTGTCGCGGCGCGCGCCGGTGGCAAAAGCATTCGGTTCGGGCGCGTCGTAGATGGCCACCTCGGGCATACCGATGCCCGCCTCGCGCGCCTGGCGGCGCACTGTCTCGAACAGCCAGGTCTCGACCTGGTTGGACGGCTGCGTGATGACCTTGGCGCCGGTCATGCGCTTGGCACTCCACTTCGACATCGCCAGCGAGATCAGCGAGCCGCCGAAGCCAAAAATGGCGGCGAACACCAGCAACGACGGCAGATCGAGATCGACGCCCTGCTCGTCCAGGATGCCCTGGAACCCGATCAGGCTGAGCACGATCGACAGGACCAGCAAGACGGCGATATTCGTCGCCAGGAACAGGAACACGCGCTTCATCGATTACTCTCCTTCGCTCCGGAACCCGGTGCTCCACCGTATTTGGGGTCGCGGCCCGCCTTTACCAAGACCTTCAGCCGGTCCGGCGGGTTCCCCACCCGGCGTCACTCTATCGTCATTTCGGCGACGGCACCCTTTTGGACGCCCTCGTAGGCTCGCACGCGGAACGCCGTGCCCGGATCCAGCCGCGCGAGCTCGCCGACGATGTAGCCGGCCAGGCGCTCGACCGTCGTGTCGGCGGGCACCAGCTCGCAACGATCACGCCAGATCTCCAGCTCGAACTCGCCTTGCGCTGCGCGGTATGCAAAGCGGTAGGCCGCCCGGTCCCCCAGCCGGACCTCCGCGACCAGATCCTCCGCGGAGCCGAGATAGATGTCGCGCCAGCGCTCGGCCCAGAACCGTTCCCAGTGGTCATTGCGCCGGCCCGCGGCATAGATCTCGATCCGCGAGCGGTGCCCGTGCGCGATCCGCTGGCAGTTGCCGGCGTGTCGCTTCAAGCCGTGGCTGTAATGGTAGTACGCCCCCGGGGTGAGCTCCTCGCGCAAGCCCACGCGCACGTTCCGTACATTGCCGGGCATGACGCGCGCCACGCACCGCTCGAGCTGGGCGCGCAGTACCGGCATGGTCACCTCGGCCGCGTCCAGCTGGCATACCGCCACGCCTGGCGAACGCAGCCGCAACCCGGCCGCCGGCGCCTCGATTCTCAGCTCCCCGCTGGCGGCGGATGCGGCGAGCTCCAGCCAGCCGCAGCGCGCCGGCACGAGCAGCTTGTGGTCCGCAAACTCCTCGACGGCCTCGCGCGCGAGCCGCTTGACGACGCCGAAATCCAGCACCATGGACTGCTCGTCGAGGCTCCCCTCCAGCTCCAGGTCCACCAGCCAACTCTCGCCCACGAGACCGCGCTCGCGATCGAGCCGCGAGAAATCCAGCACCGTGAGTTGTTCGACGAACAGGCAGGCCATGAATCCACGCACTCCGGCAGAGTCGGTTGCCGATTGTACTGCGCCCCCGCGTCTCTGCGCCTCTGCGCCTCCGCGCCTCTGCGCCTCCGCGTCTCTGCGCCTCTGCGCCTCTGCGCCTCCGCGTCTCTGCGGGAGTGGCCGCAAGGCGTTATGATCGGCAGGCCGCGGCCGACACGAGCAACGAGTGACCAGGGACAGGAACAAGCGCAGACGCAGCCAGCCGGGCAGCTCGCCCGGGCATCCGATCGAGTCGGTCGCGGCCGACGTCAGCGGCGCCAGCGTCGCCTGGCGAAGGTACAACGAGACCCTGCTGGAAGAGCAGCCGGCCATCGGGCTGGAGCAGGCACTTGCCGGGCTTGATCCCGCGGTGGTCGATTGGCTGCATTTCGCGTCGCCGCCCGATCCCGCGGCCTTGCGCTGGCTGCACGAGCGACTTGGGCTCGACCTGCTGGCGCTGGAGGACGTGCACAACGGCCTGCAGCGCACCAAGCTGGACCTGTACGAGCAGCACAGCTTCATGGCGATCACGGTGCCAGTGCTCCAGCACGGGGAACTTGCGCTCGAGCAGTTCAGCCTGTTCCTCGGCCCGCACTGGCTGATCACTTTCTGGAGCGGCGATGCGTCGCTCGTGGACCCGGTCAGGAACCGGCTCCACGCGGGCGGCAACGGGCGCATTCGCAAGCGCGGGGCCGACTACCTGTTCTACTGCCTCGTGGATTCGGCCGTGGATACCTGCTTCCCGGTGCTGGAGAGCCTGCGCGACCAGATCGAGACCCTGGAACAGGGCCTGGTCGATCGACCGGATGCGGATGCGATCTCGGACATCCACGCCTTGCGGCGCAAGCTGGCGTTGATGCGCCGGCTGGTGCTGCCGGGACAGGAGGCGCTCGGTCACCTGCTGCGCAGCGACGATTCGCCGCTCAGCGCCGCGACCCGGCGCTACATGCGCGACGTGCTGGACCACCACATGCGCATCAGCGACATGATAGACAACCTTGCCGAGGTCACCCGCAGCCTCCACGAGCTCCACCTGATGAGCGTCAGCCATCGCATGAACGACGTCATGAAGCTGCTGACCATCATCGCGACAATCTTCATTCCGCTGACTTTCATCGCCGGCATCTACGGAATGAACTTCGATCCCGACGCCAGCCCGTGGAACATGCCGGAGCTGCGCGCGCGCTATGGTTACCCGGCGGTCATGCTGCTGTTTGCGGCGATCGGCTTCGGCATGGCGTGGATGTTCCGCCGCCGGGGCTGGTTCTAGCCCATGGCAGCGGCAGCGCCCCGTCCAGTGCTCGGCTGGCGCGAGTGGGTCGGGCTACCCGAGCTCGGCATCCCGCGCATCAAGGCCAAGGTGGACACCGGCGCGCGCACGTCTGCGCTGCATGCCTTCGAAGTGGTGCCGTTCGAGCGCGACGGCGTGCGCTGGGTGCGTTTCAGCGTCCATCCGGACCAGTACGACCGGGGCGAAGTTGCCGTTTGCGAGTCGCCGGTGCTGGATCGGCGCATGGTCTCCGACTCCGGGGGACACCGGGAGCAGCGCTGGGTCATCGAGAGCACCGTGTCGCTGGGCAAGCTGGACTTGCGCATCGAGATGACTTTGACGGATCGTGACCCGATGCGCTTTCGCATGCTGCTGGGCCGCACCGCCTTGCGCAGCCGTTTCGTCGTGGACCCCGCCAGATCCTATTGCCTCGGCCGCGCCCGCATCGCGCGCACCGGCCGGGGGGAGCGCAACTAATGCATATCGCCATCCTGTCGCGAAATCGACACCTGTTCTCGACGCGGCGCCTGATCGAAGCGGCGCGCCAGCGCGGCCACGAGGTCAGCATCGTAGACCCGCTGAAGTGCGTCATGGACGTCACCTCGCGGCGTCCCGCGGTCTATCATCGCGGCGAGATCCTGCCGCGTTTCGATGCGGTGATCCCGCGCATCGGCGCCTCGATCACTTTCTACGCGCTCGCGGTGCTGCGCCAGTTCGAGGTCATGGGCGTGTATCCGGCCAACGAATCCGTCGCCATCGGCCGCAGTCGCGACAAATTGCGCTCGCTGCAGCTGCTGGCCCGCGCCGGCATCGGCATGCCGGTCACGGCCTTCGCGCACTCGCCGCATGACACGAAGACGCTCGTCCGGCTGGTCGGCGGCGCGCCGCTGGTGCTGAAGCTGCTGGAAGGCACGCAAGGCCGGGGCATCGTGCTGGCGGAGACCAACAAGGCCGCGGAGAGCGTCATCGACGCCTTCCGCGAGCTGGACGCCAACTTCCTGGTCCAGCAGTTCATCCGCGAGGCCGGTGGCGCGGATATCCGCGCCTTCGTCATCGGCGATCGCGTGGTCGCGTCGATGCTGCGGCAGGCCAAGGAGGGCGAGTTCCGCTCGAACCTGCATCGCGGCGGCTCGGCCTCGGTCGTCAAGCTCAGCCCTGCGGAACGCGCCACGGCGGTGCGCGCCGCCAAGACCGTCGGCCTGAACGTCGCCGGCGTCGATATCGTGCGTGGCAAGGACGGGCCACTGGTGCTGGAGGTGAACTCCTCGCCAGGCCTCGAGGGCATCGAGACGACCACCGGCAAGGACGTCGCCGGGATGGTCATCGGTTTTCTCGAAAAGAAGGCGCGGCCCCACCACACGCAGACGCGCGGCAAGGGCTGAGCGGTGTCCCCGATGCCCGGCGAAGCGATCACGATCGGCGGCATCAGCATCGCGCCGGGCGAACGTCGCGGCCTGTCGCTGCCGGCCGGCGTGCTGCACACGCAGGTGCCGGTCGAAATGCCGGTGTGGGTCATCAATGGCCACCGCGCGGGACCGCGGCTGTTCATCAGCGCCGCGATTCATGGCGACGAACTCAACGGCATCGAGATCATCCGCCGGATTCGCGCACGCCCGCTGACCGGGCTGCGCGGCACCTTGCTGCTGGTGCCCGTCGTCAACGTCTTCGGCCTGTTGCACCATGCGCGCTATCTGCCGGACCGGCGCGACCTGAACCGGAGCTTTCCCGGCTCCGAGCGCGGCTCGCTCGCAGCGCGACTGGCGCACCTGTTCATGAGCGAGGTCGTTGCACCCTGCACGCACGGCATCGACCTGCACACAGGCGCGATTCACCGCAGCAACCTGCCGCAGATCCGCGCCCAGCTGGATGACCCGGCGACGCGCGAGCTGGCGCTGGCGTTTGGCGCCCCGGTCGTGCTCGACTCGCGGTTGCGAGATGGCTCGCTGCGCGAGGCGGCCGCCGAAAAAGGGATTCCAACGCTGATCTACGAGGCGGGCGAAGCTTTGCGTTTCGACGAGCTGTCGATCCGCATGGGCGTGGCCGGCATCATCGCCGTGATGCGCCACCTTGGCATGATCCGTGGCAAGCCGCGGCGCACGGCGCCGGCGAAACCCGTGATCGCCGACAGCAGCCACTGGGTGCGTGCGCCCGAGGGCGGCATCCTGCGCACGGCGATCAGGCTCGGGCAACGCGTTTCAGCGGGCCAGATGCTCGGCCAGGTCTCGGATCCTTTCGGCGCCCTCGATGTGCCCGTCCCGGCGACCCACAGCGGGATCGTCATTGGCCGCAACAGCCTGCCGCTGGTCAACGAAGGCGACGCCTTGTTTCACGTCGCACGGATGGAGCGCCCGGGCGAGGCGTTTGCCGCGGTGGAAGCGATCTCGGAGGCGTTCCGGGATCCGCCGGGGTCGCACGGAAACGGCGTCATCGTTTCGTAGCTGGTGTTGTTCATCGCGGCCTGACGACGACTGCCGCACCCTGGCGACGCGGATCGGCGGCGGCGACGATGTTGCCATCGGCCTCCAGCAGCACCGCGCCAGCGCCACCGAAAAACATCGACAGGCCGTCGAACAGCCGGCAGGGCATGCTCAGTTCGTCGAGCGGCAGGCCCGGCTCGACGGCGGCCTGCCAGCCCTCCGCAACGCGCTCGACGTGCAGGCGCGGACCCGCCAGCGCCTCCTCGAGCGAGGCGCCGCAGCGCATGAAATTGAGCATCACCTGCAGCAGCGCGGTCGTGATGCGCTCGGCGCCGGGGCTGCCGATGGCCAGCATGGCCCCGTCGGCGCGGTGCGCCACGGCCGGCGACATGTTCGAGGCCATGCGCTCGCCGGGCTGGAGCGCATGGAAGCCGCGCGGGTTCAGCTCCAGCTCGCCGAGGCAATTGTTCAGCCAGATGCCGGCGCCCGGCACGAGCACGCCCGAGCCATAGCCCGACGACGCCGTGATCGCGCACGCGAGTCCGTCCTCGTCCAGCGCCGAGACGTGCACCGTCGATGGCGCGCCGTGACCGCGGGGGTCGCCGCCGCCGCGCGCCCAGCCGAGCAGCATCGCGAGGAACGCATCCGTGTCTTCGTGCTCGGGCAAGGCGCGCAGGAACTCCAGCACTTCGCACTGTGCCTCGGCGAGTGCTGCCACCGCGGCCGCGGTCCAGCCGTGCCGCGGCGCCTGGCCCATGCGGGCCAGCATCGCAGCAAGCGTGGCGCCGCCGATCGCCGGCGGCGGCGGCAGGGAGATCGACCAGCCGTCCAGCTCGCAGACGACCGGCACCCGCGTGAGCGCCCGGTAGTCGCAACGGTCCTGGTAACCGAGCAACCCGCCGCCTCGATCGATGCAGGCCGCGATCTGCCGGCCCAGGCGGCCGCCATAGAACGCGTCCGGGCCGTCCTGCCCCAGCTGTGCAAGGCTTTCGGCCAGCCCCGGAACCCGGACGGTGCTGCCGGGCGGCGGCAATGCGCCGCGCTGGTCATGGATCACGGCCGCGCTGTCCGGCTGCCAGCCGAAAATATCCATGTGGCTGTACTGCAGCCAGGTGTGCGATGCGCGGGACAAGGGGAAGCCGTCACGCGCCAATGACAGGGCGGGCGCTACCAGCGCGCTCCAGTCGAGGCTGCTGGAGCACGACGCGGCTTCGCCGAGGGCCGCGATGGCTCCGCCGACGCCGACCGCGCCATGGCCGACCAGCGTGTGCATGCCGCCGCCATAGTCCAGCGACACCGGCCGGGCCGCAGCACCGAAGCGATCAGCAGGCCTGCCGAGGCCCGGCATCGCGATGCCACCGTCGATGACGACCGGCGCTTCGCCCGGACGCCACAAGGTCACGTAGGCGGCTGCGTCGGGCGCGACGATCGCCACCTCGGTGCACATCGCGACCAGCGTCGCCGCGATGGCGGCATCGACGGCGTTGCCACCGGCCTCCGCAACCTGGGCGCCGGCCCGAACGGCGATCGCGGACGGCCCGGCGATGCCGACGGCCCGGTTCATCCCTCCCTGATCCCGAGCCGCTCGACCAGCATCGCGCGCAGCGGCGGGCGCGCGTCGCTGGTCATCAGGTTCAGCGCCGGCACGCCGGCGAGTCGCTCGACGAGGGCGACGGCTGCCGTGGTGTTCGCCGCGGGTCCGGACACGAGGTCGGGCCTGAGCCCGAACGCCGACTGCACGCCGACGACGGCGTAGGGATCGGACGCGCACAGCAGGGTCATGCGGGTCGCGGACCGAATTCGCGCCAGGGCCAGGGCGCCATTGTAAGGCTCCAGTGGCGACGCGCCGGACTCGATCACGACCACGTCAGGCCCGCAGGCCGAGATTCGTGCGAGCATCCTGTCGAGGGCCGCCGCAAACTGCTCGCCCGGGCAGATCGTGGATGGCAGCCCCTCGTCCACGAAATCGAACACTTCGCAGGCGCCCGCATCGCGAAAGCTGAGGATGTCGCGATAGCGGGCCGCGCCGGTGACTTTCGCCGCCGCGACCTTGAGTCCCAGCGCCCGCAGTTCGCGGATGATTACGCGCGCGCTCGAGGTCTTGCCGGCGGACATCGAGGTGCCGATGACCAGCACGATCGGGACCGGCGCGCCAGCGTGGGGCGCTGGCAGGACAAAATCCGACATGTTCAGCGTCGCGCCGGCGCGCTGCGCATGGCCGTGGTATCGGAGGCGCATGAACGACGGCAGCAACGGGGAGGTCGAGGTCGCCCTGCCGAGCAGTCCCGCGCCCGTCAGCGCCACCATCGCGCCGTCATCGGCAATTGCGGTCCAGCTGCCGACGCCCTCGAGCGTCGCGGCCCGCTCGCCGAACGCGCCGACGAGCAGGTCCCCGGGGAGCAGTTCGGCGATCCTGCCGGACTTCAGCTCGCAGCGATAAAGCTCATTGCGCGGGCCGATGACCTCGGCGACGACGAAGTCGCCCGCGCGCCACCGGCTGCGCGCCACGGCGCCGACCTCGAAGGGCGTGCGCCACAAGTCGCTGCAGCGGCTCACGGAGGTGAAAAAATAGAATGGCGCCTGCATCAGGCTTCCAGTGCCTCGGCGCGCGGCAAGGCCGCGTCGAGGCTGACATCCGGCGCCGCGAGCAGCAATGCGAGCAGCGCCGTGCGCTGCAGGGTCGGGCCGATGAACAGGCGCTCGTCGGGCGCGTGGGCGCCGGCGCCCACGGGACCGAGGCCGTCGAGCGTCGCCGTGTACAGGCTGGTGGTGCTGCCGTCCGAGCCGCCCCCGGCAAGACCCTCCTCGAGCTGCAGGCCAAGGCTCTGGGCGGCGCGCTGTGCAAGCCGCCACAGCGCGCGGTTGCGCGGCGTGCGCTCCATCGGCGGACGGCCGAAGCCGCCGCTGACCTCCAGCCGCGTGCCCGGCGTCGCCGCGCTCAGCGCGCGGATCGCCTGCTCGACGCGCGCCGCATCGGCATCGGTACGCACCCTGACGTCGGCGACGGCCCGGCTCTCGGGCGCGACGACGTTGGGCCGAAGGCCACCGTCCACGGTGCCGACATTGACCGTCACGCCCCGCACGGGATCATTGAGTTCAAACAGGCTGCGAATCACGTGGGAGAGTTCGAGGATCGCGCTCGCGCCGGCCTCGGGCTCGAGTCCGGCATGCGCGGCCCGGCCGAACACCCTGACCGTGAAGCGGCCGACCCCTTTGCGGGCCGTCTTGAGGCTGCCGCCCGGACCGAGCGCCGGCTCCAGCACCCAGGTGCGGCGCACCCGCCGGGCGATCCGGCGGATGTGGCCGCCTGATTCGTGGCTGCCGATTTCCTCGTCGCTGTTGATGAACACGACCGGCGTCAGCGGCAAGGCCACGCCATGGCGGCGCAATGCGTCGAGTGCCAGCAGCATCATCGCGAGACCGCCTTTCATATCGAACACGCCCGGGCCGCGCACGGTGTCGCCGTCGACCTCGAACGGCATCTCGGCCAGCGTGCCGACCGGCCAGACGGTGTCCAGGTGGCCGAGCAGCAGCTGCAGCGGCCGGCCGCGCGCGCGCGCCGCCGGCCTCGCCCACAGCTGGCCGCTGCTGGTGCGACCGTGCAGCCTGTGCACCCGAAACCCGATGGCCTCGAACTCTGCCGCCAGGACACGGGCGGCCGTGTCATGCGTTGCGGGGGCCAGCGACGGCGACTCCGCAAGGGCCAGCCGCCGCAGCAGCTCGACCAGCTGATCGCGCTGGTCGACCAGGTCGTCCAGCACGCGCTGCGGATCGAAGCCGAGGTCCACGAAGCTAGCGCCGCATGCCCGCCGGGAACGGGAATGCGCGCGAGTCCGAGATCTCCGCGCAGCGGCCGGGATGCAGGTACGCCAGCAGCGGATTCGCGCCGATCAGGTCCTGGTCGTCGCGATCCGGCGCCCGCAGGCTGCGCTCGTCCACCGTGGCCGCGACAATGCGGCCGATGACCAGGCTGTTGTCGCCGAGCTCATCGACGACGCGCTCCGTGACGCACTCCAAGTGCAGCCAGGCGCCATCGAGCAGCACCCCGGTGACCACCGTCGCCGGCACCATCGCGAGCACATCGAGCGCGGGCTTGCCCTCGGTCGGGTAGCGGGGCGCCGCCGCCAGGCTGGCCTCCAGCAGCTGCGCCGGCGTCGGCCAGGAGGCCGTGAACACGCCTTCGCGCACTGCGTTCGTGTAGGTGTGGTGCCGCGGCGTGCAGACGAAACCGAACCAGTTGTCCCAGCTCACCGGGCCGGCCATGTGCTTGGGTGCCAGGTCGTAGCTCCCATCGGCCTCGCGCGTGCCGATGATGACCAGCGGCGACACGAGGAAGAACCGCTCCCAGATCGGGTGCGCCACATCGAGGCTGATCCGTTGCGTGGCCATCGCGTCTCTCCCTTGCGCTTTAGCTGAATCTAGCCCAACAGGCGCAGCAGTGCCCAGATTCCGAAGCCGAGCGCCGCGGCTGCGATCACCGCCAGCGCCAGCACCGTCGCCGCGAGCGACAGCAGCACCCTGCGCTGCCGGGCCTCCGCCACGGCCGGACTCTGTGACCAGTCCACGAGCATGCGGGCGTTGCGGCGGTGCGCCTTGAAGGCCACGTCGAAAATCGTGCCGGCCGCCGGCACGGCGCCGACGATCGCATCGAGCGCGACGTTCGCGAGCATCCGCCCGACGACCAGCCGCGGCGCCCCCGCGCGCACCGCCGCCCAGACAATGTAGCCGCCGAGCAGCGCGGCAATCGCGTCGCCGAGGCCCGGAAACAGCCCGAGAATCGGGTCGAGTCCGAAGCGGATACGGGTCCCAGGGATGCGCAAGGCGGTGTCGAGCACGCCGGAAAGCCGCTGCGCGCGCGCAACGAGAACTTCCCGAGGCAGATCAGCACTCGCCATGTGTCGGCGAACCTGCTAGCCGGAAAACCCGGCGGACAGGTACTCCAGGCAGCCGGACAGGGTCTCGAGCTCGCGCCGATCCTCGACCGGGATGTCGATGCCGGTCTCGCGCGCCAACGCGCTGAAGAATTGCTCGGCATCGAGATCAAACTGTGACGCCAGCGACTCCTCCGGCTGGATCGGTCGGTCACCGACGTCGCCGGCGGCATGAGTCAGCGCCCGCAGCACCGCCGCCTCCAGGTCACGTTCGTTCATAGTGACAACCTCCTGCCAGTCCGCTCCAGGCTGCAGCGTACCGCAATGCTCGACTGCGGCGGACCCACCTGTGCTTCCAGATTGCCATCCGGTCACCGGTCATCGGTTGACTCAGGTCAAGGCCGTTACCGGCCCCGCCGGTCATGGTCAGCACAGGGGATCGGGTTGCATATTAGGTCTGGCTAATATATAGTTCCCGTCCATCACCGCGCGACCTGCAGCCAGGACACGCGCCATGCGCAACCGGGGCACGGACGGAGGCCCGACAATGAAGCACGCATTGCTGGAACTGGCGCTGCGCCGCCCGCGGCTGATCTATGCCGCCACGCTGGCGCTAACGCTCGTGCTGGGCCTGCAAATCCTGCGCATCCAGGTCGACACCGACCCGGAGAACATGCTGCCTGCCGAGCAGGCCGATCGCGTGTTCCACAACGACGTCAAGACGGAGATGACGCTGTACGACGCCATCGTCGTCGGCCTCGTTGAGGCGACGCATCCGGACGGCATCTACAACCCGGCATCGCTGGGCGCCCTGCACCGCGCCACCGAGCGCATCCTCGAGCTCGACGGCGTCGTGGCCAGGGACCTGATGGCGCTTTCGGTTGCCGACAACATCGACCAGGCGGGACCCGGCACGGTGCGCTTCGAGTGGCTGATGCCCGCGCCGCCGCCGACTCGCGAGGCGAGCCTCGCAATCCGCAGCCATGTCGAGCGCCTGCCGCTGCTGAAGGACACGCTCGCCGCCGGCGATGGGCGCGCTGCGGCCATTTATGTGCCGATCTTCGACAAGAACCAGAGCCACCGCCTGTCGCGCGAGATCGCGGCGATCACGGCCGCGGCCTCGGCCGAATTCGGCGCCACCGGCACGTGGCACATCACCGGCCTGCCGGTGGCGGAGGACACTTTCGGTTACGAGATGTTCATCCAGATGGGCATCTCCGCGCCGCTGGCGGGCCTCGCAATTTTCCTGTTGCTGTGGCTGTTCTTCCGCAGCGTGCCGCTGGTCCTCGCGCCAATGATCGTCGCAATGGTCACGGTCATCGCGACGATGGGCCTGCTGATCGGGATGGGCTTCACGGTCCACATCATGAGCTCGATGATCCCGATCTTCCTGATGCCGATCGCGGTCGTCGACTCCGTCCACATCATGTCGGAGTTTGCCGATCGCCATCGCCCGGGACGGGACCAGAAAGACACCCTGCGCGAGGTCGTCGGCCACCTGTTCCGGCCGATGCTGTTCACCTCGGTGACCTCTACCGTCGGCTTCGCCTCGCTCGCGCTGACGCCGATCCCGCCGGTACAGGTGTTCGGCGCCTTCGTGGCGTTCGGCATTCTGCTCGCTTTCCTGCTGACAATCGTGTTCATCCCGGCCTGGGTGTCGCGCATGAAGCCCGACAGCCTCGCCGGCATGCAGGCGGCGCTGCACCGGCGCGATGGAGACTCGCCACTGACGCGGCTGCTGCGCGGCGTCGGCGTCTTTTCACTGGCGCGCGGGCGCTTGCTGCTGCTCGCATTCGCCGCCATGTTCGCGTTCAGCGTGGTCGGCATCACCCAGATCCAGATCAACGACAACCCGACCCGCTGGTTCAAGTCGGATCACCGCATCCGCGTGGCCGACGAGATCCTCAACCATCACTTTGCCGGCACCTATGACGCGTGGCTGGTGCTCGACCGCAGCGCAGCAACGATGTCGGCCGAGCAGTTCGACGAAATGATCTCTGCGCTCGAGGACCGGCTGTTCGAGGCCGAGGGCGAGGAACTTGCCGCGCTCGAGGCGCAGCTGGCCGACGTCGAGGCCGCTGCCAGCAAGGCGCGCTACTTCCAGCAGCCGGAGATCCTGCGCTGGATGGCCGCGCTGCAAGCCGACCTCGATGCCAGCGGACTGGTCGGCAAGAGCAATGCCTTGCCGGACCTCGTCAAGACCGTGAATCGCGAGCTGGCCGGCGGCGCTGCCGCGGATTTCCGCATTCCTGACACCATTCCCGGCGTCGCCCAGGCGCTGCTGCAGTTCCAGTCCTCGCATCGTCCGCAGGACCTCTGGCACATGGTGACGCCAGACTTCCGCCGCGCGGTCATCTGGGTGCAGCTGACCAGCGGCGACAACCAGGACATGAGCGCCGTGATGGCCCACGTGGATGCATTCCTCGCGGCGCATCCGCCGCCGTCGGGCATGTCGGTCCGCTGGGCCGGCAAGACCTATCTGAACGTCGTCTGGCAGGACGCGATGGTCAAGGGCATGGTCGGCAGCCTCGCCGGCGCCTTCCTCGCCGTACTGGTCATGATGGTCGTGCTGTTCCGCTCGGTCCCGTACGGCCTGCTGGCCATGCTGCCGCTGACCATTACTATCACCTTCATCTACGGCCTGATCGGCTGGACCGGCAAGGACTACGACATGCCGATCGCCGTGCTGTCCGCACTGACGCTCGGACTGTCGATCGACTTCGCCATTCACTTCATCGAGCGCTGGCGCGAAATGCTGGCGCAGCAGAACAGCGACTTCCGCGCGGCGATGGCCGCGATGTTCGAGGAGCCCGCGCGCGCGATCAGCCGCAACGCGATTGTCATTGCGGTGGGCTTCACGCCACTGCTGCTGGCCCCGCTGGTGCCCTACATCACGGTCGGAATATTCCTGGCCAGCATCATGGCGGTATCCGCCATCGTGACGCTGGTGCTGTTGCCGGCCACCATGCAGCCCTTGCTCGGCCGCGGCTCGCCGCCTGCAGCCGCCTGACACAGGAGTTCCGGAAATGCAAAGACTCATGCTGACAGCCCTTGCCGCAGCGGCCTTGGCGATGGCGCCGGCCGTGCACGCCGAGACGCTGACCGATGTCGACGAAATCGTCGCGCGCGCCAATCTCGCCACCTACTATGCCGGCGACGACGGCCGCAGCGAGGCGCGCATGTCGATCGAGGATGCGCAGGGCCGCCGCCAGTTGCGCCAGTTCACCGTGTTGCGCAAGAACCACGTCGTCGGTGGCGACCAGGATTTCATGGTGTTCTTCTCGCGGCCGTCCGACGTGCGCGGCACCGTGTTCCTGGTCGCCAAGCACATCGAGCGTGACGACGACCGCTGGCTGTACCTGCCCGGGCTCGACCTCGTGCGGCGCATCAGCGCCGGCGACAAGCGCACCAGTTTCGTCGGCTCGAACTTCTTCTACGAGGACGTCTCGGGCCGCAATCCCGCCGATGACGAGCACCGCCTGGTCGCGACGACCGCGGATCACTATGTGCTGGAGAGCACGCCAAGGTCCCCGGCGTCCGTCGAGTTTGCGCGCTATGTCACCCAGATCGACAGGTCGACTTTCCTGCCGATGAGGACGGAATATTTTGATGCGCGCGGTCGAGTCTATCGCGTCATGGAAGTGCTCGGCATGGAAGTCATCGGCGGTCATCCGACCGTGACCCGCTCCCGGATCAGCGACCCGCTGGGGGGCGGCAATACGCTGATGGAATTCCGCTACACGGAATACGACGTCGGCCTGCCGGCCGAGATCTTCTCCGAGCGCTATCTGCGTACCCCACCGGTTGACTGGCTGCGACGCAGCGGCGAATGAGGCGATGGCCAGGATCGCGCCGCAGCTGCTGATTGCCTCCCTGCTGCTGCTCGGCGGGCTTGCGGCGCACGCCCAGCCGCCGCCGGATCAACGGGCTGCCGAAGGCGAGGATCCGTTCGCGGCATTCGACGACGAGGAGGACTGGGATGATCCCTGGGCGACCCGCGCGGGCGGGCTCGCGTGGCACGGCTTCGTCGAGGGGGCGCTGGGGTCACGCTGGGTCAGCGTGGAGAACCTCGACCGCATGACGCTCGGCGAACTGCGCCTGCGCGCTGAAACGAGCTACGACCAGGGCGCCTTCCGGCTGGAATTCAAGGGCGACCTGGCATGGGATGAAGTCGTTGAGGACCTGGACGCCGAAGTCCGCGAACTCGCGCTGTCGTTCAGGCCGGCAGCGCAGGTCGACGCCAAGCTGGGCCGGCAGGTGCTGACCTGGGGCACGGGCGACCTGCTGTTCCTGAACGACCTCTTCCCAAAGGACTTCATCTCCTTCTTCGCGGGACGCGACGAGGACTACCTCAAGTCGCCATCCGACACGGCACGGCTGAGCGTGTTCACGGCCCCCGTGAACATCGACCTCGCGTTGACGCCACGATTCACGCCCGACGAATACCTGTACGGCGAGCGCTTCGCCTCCTGGAACCCGGCGCTCGGCGAAGTCGGGGCGCCGGACCGGCCGCGCCGAGCCGACGAGCCTGACAGCGCCGAGCTGGCGATCCGCCTGTTTCGCACCGTCGCGGCCACCGAGTACGCGTTGTACGGCTATCGCGGCCGCTGGAAACAGCCCGTCGGCATCGGCGCGGACGGCCTGCCACGGTTCCCGCGGCTGCAGACTTTGGGCGCGAGCGTGCGCAGGCCGCTGCACAAGGGCATTTTCAACGCGGAGACCGCGTGGTACGACTCGCGCGACGACAGCAGCGGCGACGATCCGCGAACGCCGAACTCGGAGCTCCGGCTCCTGCTGGGCTACGAGCAGGAACTGGTGCGCAACCTGACCGCCGGCACACAGCTGTACGCAGAGCGCATCCAGCACCACGACCGGCTGGTCGCGAATTCGGTCGATCCAGAGCACGAGCGCGACCAGTGGCGCACGGTTGCGACGCTGCGCGTCACGCAACGCGCGCTGCAGGACAAGCTGACAAGTTCGCTGTTCGTGTTCCTCTCGCCGAGCGACGAGGATTTCTACCTGCGGCCATCGATTTCCTGGCGTCGCGACGATCACTGGCTGTTGTCCGGCGGCCTCAACGTGTTCGGCGGCCGCAGCGAGCATACTTTCTTCGCGCAGCTCGAGGACAACAGCAACGCCTGGTTCCGGTTACGCTATCACTACTGAGCCGCCGTCCGGGGAGACCAGGAATGCCCCTCGACAAACCGCCGACAGGCTTCGCTGCCCGACTGCTGGAGCCGGCCGCCTGGCCTTGGCCGGCGGAACGCGTCGAGCTGGTCGAAACGCACATCTCGTGGGTATTCCTGGCAGGCGAGTACGCCTGCAAGTTCAAGAAGCCGCTCGACCTCGGCTTCCTCGACTTTCGCGAGCGCGCCAGGCGGCTGCATTTCTGCCGTGAAGAGCTGCGCCTGAACCGGCGCCTCGCCCCGGAAATCTACCTGGATGTCGTCGGTGCGCGCGCGACACCGTCCGGCTGGCGTGTCGGGCCCTTGACGGACAAGGCCGAGCCGGCGGTGCGCATGCGCCGCTTCCCGGACGACGCGCGCCTCGACCGACGCCTCGGGGCGGGTCAGCTCGGCGGCGCGGAGCTGGAGGCGTTCGCAGCAACGCTGGCGCGCTTCCAGCGCGAGCTCCCTCCGGCCATGCCCGGCGAGGGCTACGGCGACGCGCAGGCCGCGCTGCGGCCCGCATTGGCAAACTTCGCAGCGCTGCAGCGCGCCGGCCTCGATGCGTCCACAGCCACCGTGCTCGCCGACCTTGAGGACTGGACGCGGCATCGCGCCGCGCGGCTGGCCAGGCGTTTCGATCAGCGCCTCGCGATGGGCTTCGTCCGCGAGGGCCACGGCGACCTGCATCTCGCGAACCTCGTGATGCTCGATGGCCGTATCACGGCCTTCGACGGCATCGAGTTCGACCCGGTGCTGCGCTGGATCGACGTGCAGAGCGAGGTGGCGTTCCTGCTGATGGACCTCGAGTCGCGCGGGCACCCGGCACTGGGCTGGCGCTTCTGCAACGCCTGGCTGGCGGCGCTGGGCGACTATGACGGACTCGAGGTGCTCGGCTGGTACCTGGTCTACCGGCACCTGGTGCGCGCCAAGATCGACGGCATTCGGCTGGCACAGGCCGGCGTTGATGCAGTCGAGGTGCAGCGACTGCGCGCGCGCCTGGCGATGCACATCGAGCTCGCTTCGGCCCATGCGCACCCGCCGGCACCGCTGCTGGTGCTGATGCACGGCTTTTCCGGCTCCGGCAAGAGCCGGCTCGCCCGGCGCCTTGCGCCGCTGCTGCCGGCTGCCTGGGTGCGCTCCGATCTCGAGCGCAAGCGGCTGCACGGACTGGATCCCATGGCGGCGGCGCCTGCGGCCTTCGGCGCGGGCTTGTACGGCGCCGAGGGCAGTGCGCGCACTTACGCGCGGCTTGCCGAGATCGCGCGCACTGCGCTGCAGGCAGGCATCAGCCTGGTCATCGACGCCGCGTTTCTCGAGGCCGACCGGCGCGAGCATTTCGTCGCGCTCGCGCTGGCATGTGGCGGCCGCCCGGTCGTGCTCGAGTGCGCGGCGCCGCCGGAAGTCCTGCGCGAGCGCGTCGCCGCGCGCCGCAACGATCCGTCGGATGCCGATCTCGCGGTCCTCGATGCGCAGCTCGCGCGCGCCGTCGACATCGGCGCGCGCGAGGCCGCGTTCCGCATCACCGTCGACACGCGCCACGATCCTGATGCCATGGCGCTCGCGGCGAGCCTGCGCCAACGGCGATCAGCACCCTAGAAGCGGGCGAGGACTCGATAGCGCATGCGATGCCAGGCAAGCGCCGTGAGCCCGAAGTAACCGTGCATCAGCAGCGCAAAGTTCCAGGCTATGACGTTGTCTAGCGGCAGCTCCGGAAAGAAATTGGCGGCGGGAATGTTGGCCAGCCCCAGCAGCAGCATCGCCGCGCCGAAGGCCGTCTTGGCGCGGACGATGCCGCGGCCAACCTGAGCCAGCGCCTGTGGCGGCAATCGATTGAGCCGCGCGGCCAACGTGAGTTGCGCCAGCGCCGTGAATGCAAAGTACACCGTCACGCCGTATCGCCGCATCAGTTCGTATGCCCGACCGTCGGTGCCGAGAAACACCACGTACAGGATCATGAACAACATGCCGACCAGCCCCAGCATGGTGATCCAGTCGCGCGCCCGGCCGGCGTCACCGAGCTGGCCCAGCCAGGCGCGTACCAGCAGCCAGTAGGCCGCGATGATGGTGGCGGTCGGCAGCATCATCGACCGGAATATGTGGATCGAGGGGTCGCGCCGCGCGGCGCCGCTGATCGAGGTGCAACCCTCAAAAAACGGGAAACAGGTCGGCACCTGCCCGAGCGACGAGGACACGAGGTAAGTGACCAGCACCGCCACCGTGGGCAACAGCCAGGACGCCAGCGCAATATGTGCGGCGCGCATCAGCGCTCGCTGTAGCGGCGTCCCGCAGCCGTCAGCAACCAGGCGCTGGCCTGCTGTTTCGGGTCGCAGGCGGCCTCGCTCGGGCAGCCGCCGCAGCTGGAGCCGCATTCACCGGCGCGCTGCAATAGCCCGCGCCGCTCGAGTTCGCCAACCATGGCCTCGACCAGCGCCGGCGAGGCCTCGATCGCCGCGGCAAGCTCGGCCGTGCTGCCGACCTGCCCGTCCGCCACGACCCTCAACAAGCGCTTAAGCACCCGCACCCCCGAGTCCGGCCAGTAATGCTGCCTGGTACACCAGCGCGCCGAACAGCAGCGCGCTGGCAAGCATCAGGCCAGTGCTGGCCGCTGTCCAGCCCCAGCTGCGCGTCTCCGCGCGAATCGCGGCGACCGTTGCGATGCAGGGCACGAACAGCATGTTCACGACCAGGAATGCCAGCCCCGATGCGGGTGTGACCAGCGACGACAGGGTCGCGCCCAGGCTCGCACCGTCGGTCCCGAAAATGATGCCGAGCGCCGCAATCGAGTTCTCCTTGGCGATGAAGGCCGAGAGCGTCGCGACGATCAGCCGCCAGTCCAGGCCCATCAGCGCGCCGAGCGGTTCGAGGGACTTGCCGAACGCCGCGAGATAACTGTCGTTGACATGCTCGCCCGGGTAGCTGACCAGCAGCCAGATGATCATCGAGGCCACCACGATGATCGTCGCCGCGCGCTTCACGAAGGTCCACACGTTGCTCAGCGCAAACACTACGATCGTGCGCGGATTCGGCACATGGTACAACGGCATTTCCATGATGAACGCCAGCCGCTCGCGCCGGAACGCAAGACGGTCGAGCAACAACCCGACCAGCGCGAGCACGACGAGATTGCCGACCACGAGCCCCCAGGCGACCAGCGCCGGGAAGTTCGGAAAAAACAGCGGCACCAGGAAGGCCAGCACCAGCAAGCGAGCGCTGCAGGGCACAAACGGCGTCAGCATGATCGTCAGCAGCCTGGCCGGACGCGACTCGATGACGCGGCTGCCCATCACCGCCGGCACATTGCAGCCGAAGCCGAGAAACAGCGGCAGGAAACTCTTGCCGTGCAGCCCGAGGCGATGCATGAAGCGATCCATGACATAGGCCATGCGGCTCTGGTAGCCAGTGTCCTCGAGAAATCCCAGCGCCAGGAAGAACACGAACAGGATCGGCACGAATGTGACCACGATGCCGGCGCCGGCGAGCATGCCGTCCACCAGCATGCCGGAGAGCCACGGCGGCGCGCCGGCCAAAGCGCCGGCCAGCGACACGGTGGCCCAGGCGACAACGCTGTCCTCGAGCCACGCCTGGATCGGACCGGCCACCGAGAAAGTCAGCCAGAACACCGCGCCGAACACCGCCAGCAACAAGACCAGGCCCCAGCCCGGATGCGTGGCGACACGGTCGAAGCGGTCAGTGAAACTGACCTGGCCGAGCCGCGGACGGCGTACCGCGGCGCGCACCATGCGGCCGATCCATTCGTAGCGCGCGCCGGCCACATCGAGCACCGCGTCCTCATGCGCGCGCAGCAATTCATGAACTTCCGCCCATTGCCCCGCCGTCAGCCACTGCCGCGCCGCGTCGGTGATCTCCCGGTCCCCTTCCAGCAGCTTCAAGGCCGCCCAGTCGGTCGGTATGCCGGCGGGGACTGCGCCGTCGATGATCGCCCGGACCTGCCGATAGACATCCTCGTGCCCCGCGGCGATCTCCGGGCGATCCGGCGCGAAAGTCTCGCGGCCGTCGGCCACGGCCGCCGCCGCGGCCAGCACCTCGGCGACGCCCTCGTTGCGGCTGGCGACCATCGGCACGACCGGCAGGCCGAGCGCCGCCTGCAGCACGTGCGCATCGAACTCGATGCCTTCGCGCCGCGCGACGTCGACCATGTTCACGCCGAGCACGACCGGGATGGGCAGCAGCAGCAGCTCAGCGAGCAGGTACAGGTTGCGTTCCAGCGCTGCGGCATCCGCCAGCATGACGATGACGTCCGGGCGCTCCCGGAGGATGAACTCGCGCGCGATGCGCTCTTCCTCGGAATTCGAGGTCAAGCTGTAGGTGCCCGGCAGGTCGACAATGTGAAACGCGCGCCCGGCAATCCGCGCCGAACCCTCGCGGCGCTCAACGGTGCGGCCCGGCCAGTTGCCGACCTCGGCCGTCAGCCCGGTCAGAATACTGAACACCGTGGACTTGCCGACGTTCGGCTGCCCGGCGAGGCCGACGACCAAGCGGCGCGATTCAGCGGTGCGCGGCGGAGCCGAGGCCGGCATCAGTGGGTGGGCATGCATGCACGGATACCTGGCCAGCCTGGGTCCGGCCGAGCGCAATGCGGGTGTCGCGCACTCGGGCCAGCACGGGCCCGAAGCCACGATTCTGCAGCACAATGATCTCGGTGCCAGCCGTCAGCCCCATTGCGGCGAGGCGCGCGGCAAGTTCGCGTCCGCCCGTCACGCGCGCGACAATACCCGTGGCGCCGGCGGCGAGATCACTGAGGTTGACGGGTTCGACACGATTCACCGGGCGGTCCCCTGGATAAAATCCTGCCCGGTGCGAAGCGCCGCAACCGGCTCGTTTTCTGGACGAATCCAGTATAGGCGGCGCCCGAAAACAAGTAGATAAGTGTTTAACGCAAATGATTCTCTATTAGGTTTGAAAGGAGTACAGCGATCGTGACCCGCAACACGTCCATGCTATCCAGAAGTGCCCCCCGCACGGCCCTGCTGCTCGCGACGCTCTGCTGCGCGGCGGCTCCCGCCCATGCCGGCAGCCCTGATCTGCTCGGCCTGATGAGCCGCATGCAGACCTTCACGCACAAGCTGCAGCTGTCGCTCGAGGCGCGCAACGCGCCGCTGGCGGATTTCTACATCCACGAGATCGAAGCGAGCGCGGAGACGACGATCGAGTCGGTTTCGGAATATGGCGGGCATCCGATCGGGCAGCTCGTCCGGGACATGCTCCTGCCGGCGATCGAGCGGCTCGAAGACCCGCTCGAGGCCCGCGACTGGGCGGCGACCGATGCGCCCTTCAGTGACCTGCTGAAGACTTGCAACGCCTGCCATAAGGTCACCGGCCACGCCTATATCCACATCGCGCCGGCGAGTGGCAACCCGTTCGCGCAGGACTTCGCAGCGCCAAAGCAGTAAGGGTTCAGGCGCCTGCCGGGCCGGCGAGCGCCAACCAGGCGCCGGCCAGCCCCAGCGTCGCCAATGTAACCGGCACGCCGAGCGCCGCGTGGCGACACCACGAAATCCGGATGCCGTCGGCCGCCGCGAGGCCGACGACGATGATGTTGGCAATGCTGCCGATGATCAGCAGGTTGCCGGCCAGGCTGCTGGACAGTGCAAGGATCAGTCCCGCCGCCTCGCCTTCTGCGACCGGCAGCAGCAACATCACGGCCGGCACGTTCGACACCAGGTTCGACAATAGCGGCGTCACGAGAAACATCGGCAGGGGCGCCGCGAGATCCACGCCGCGCGACGCCAGCCAGTCGTAGGCGGCGCCGGCCAGCCCGGTCGCCTGGAAGGCGTGGTTGACGATGAACAGGCCGGCGAACAGCACCAATAGCTGCCAGTCGACCAGCCCGAGGGTCTGGCGAGAATGCAACCGGCGGCTGGTCAGCAGCACGCCGGCCGCGGCGAGCGCGAGCAGCTCGCGCGGCCAGGAGGCGGTCAGGAACAGCACCAGCAGCGCGCCAGCGACGGCCAGGCCCTTGCCCGTCTGCCACGAGTCCAGGGCCGGCGGCGGCAGCATGGCGCCAGCCGGACCGGTCTGCCAGCGACCGCGGCTCAGCAGCGCGATGACACCCCAGGTCAGCGCCAGGCCGCCGATGACAGGCGGCACGGCGAACAGCGCATAGCGGCCGAAATCCATGCGCAGCGCCTCGCCGATCAGCATGTTCTGGGGATTGCCGACCAGCGTCGCCGCGGAGCCGACGTTCGCCGCGCACGCCAGCCCGACGAGGTAAGGCACCGGGTCAAGGCCGCGGCGGCGGCAGGCCTCGGCCAGCACCGGGGTCGCCGCGAGACAAACGATATCGTTGGAGAAGATCGCCGACAAGACGCCGGCGCCGAACACGAGCGCGCCGAGCAGCATCACCGGGCCGGTGTCGCGACTGGCCAGCCACCAGGTCGCGCGCGCAAAGAAGCCGCTTTGCCGCAGCTGGGCGGACAGCACCATGAAGCCAAACAGCAGCGCCATCGTCGGTCCGTCGATGGACGCGACGGCAGCGTCGAGCGGCACGGCCTCCGCCGCGATCAGCAGGATTGCGCCGAGCAGCGCCACGCCGGTCCGGTCGAGCTGCAGGCTCGGCACCCGGCCGAACAGCATCCCGGCATAGACGGCGACGAACACGCCCGCGACCAGTCCGTTCATCGTGGCCTGCTTCACCCGTTGCGGCCGGCGGCGGGACCGGTACGGGCCCGCTGGCCGCTAGCATAGCGAAGGCGGGTCATGGCCGTTGCCGCGCCCCCTGCAAGGCTGCCGATATTGAATTGACCGGTCGGCCAGTTAATTGTATTTTCAGCGCCATGAACGATATCGCCAACACCCGGGACCCGGACCTGACCCGGGAACGCATCCTCGCGGCAGCACAGGCGCTGTTCGTCGAGAAGGGCTTTGCCGCCGTCAGCATGCGGGAGATCGCCGCGCGATCGGGCGTCACGAAGAGCCTGATCCACCATCACTTCGGCAGCAAGGAGGCGCTCTGGGAGCTGGTCAAGGAGCAGGCCTTCGCCGCCTATGCCGAGGGCCAGACGGCGGATCTCGAGCGCGCGGACGAGCCCGACGCCGAGCTATTGAAGGACGCGGTCGCGCGCTATTTCCATTTCCTGAAGGACCACCCCGAAGTCGTGCGCCTGTTTGCATGGACGCACCTCGACGAGGACCAGAGCTGCGGCCGGCTGGATGCCGAGCTGGTCGCACTGGGCGCCGAGCGCATCAGGCAGACCCAGCAGCGCGGGCTGATGCGCGCCGACGTCAATCCGGCGCATGTCGTGACGATGTTCGTCAATGCCTGCACGCAGTGGTTCGAGGCGCGCGCTCACCACGCCCAGTGGCCGGGCGTCGGCAGCGACGCTGAGTACCTCGACGATTTCCTGAAGATCTTCATGGAAGGGCTGCTGCCCCGGGACTGACAGGCGACCCTATGCACCCCCTGCTCTTGAATCCGTATCACCCTGGCGCCCGCCGCGCGTGGCTCGGCGCCGTCATCGGCTTGACCGCGCTGCTGCTGGCCGGCTGCGGGCCGGAGCCCGCGGCGCAGGCCGCGGACGCCACCCCGGACCATCGACACCCCGTCAAGGTCGCGACTGTCGGTGTGGCGTCAGCTACGCGGGAGCTGCGCCTGCCGGGCGTGGTGCGCGCGGCGCAGCGCGCCGAGCCTGCCTTCCTGCATCCGGGCTATCTCGCCGAGCGCTTCGTCGTGCGTGGCGACCGCGTCGTCGCCGGACAGCGCCTTGCCAGCTTGCAGAACCCTGCGCTCGGTCCAGGCCTGGTCGTCGCCGAGGCGCGGGTGCGCGAACTCGACGAGCGGCTGCTGCAGTTCGAGGCCGACCACCAGCGCGCCCGCGAGCTGCATGCACAGGGCCTCGCTTCCGCCGAAATGCTCGATCGCACCCTGGCCCAGCGCAACGCGACCCGAGAAGCGCGCGCCCAGGCGGTCGCCGGCGTGACCGAGGCGCGCAACCAGCTCGCCGATGCGATCCTGCGCGCGCCGTTCGACGCAAACGTCAGCGACCTGCTGGTGGAACCGGGCGATTTCGTGCAGCCCGGCCAGGCGGTCATGGTCCTCGCGGGAGACGCGGGGCTCGAGGTCGAGATCCAGCTGCCCGAGGGCGTGGCTCGCAAGTTGACTCCGGGCGCGCTGGTCGAGGTTCGCGCCGTCGGCTCCGGCCGGCGACTCGAGGGCCGCATCCGCGAAATCGGCCTGGCCCGTCACGGTCGACCTGCGCCGGCGATCATCGCGTTGCAGGACCCGGAGGACTGGGAGCCCGGCATCTCGGTGCATGTCGCCGTGTCGCATGCGGATGTCGCCGCGCTCACCGTGCCGCTGGCGGCGATCGTCGACCCGGGCACCGGCCAGACGAGATTGTTCCGCGTCGCCAACGATCGTGCACAACTCGTTCCGGTGACGGCCGGCCGGCTCGTCGGCGCCCACGTGGAAGTCACCGGCGCGCTCGCGGCCGGTGACCAGGTCGTGGTCGCGGGGCACCAGCAGCTGCTCGACGGCGAAGCGGTGAGGGTGCTGCCCTGAACGCGATTCTCGCCAGCCTCGAGCGCCGCCGGTTGGTGCTCGCCGCAGTCGCGACCCTGTCGCTGCTCGGCCTGTTCGCGTGGCTCGAAATGAACCGCCAGGAGGACCCGTTCTTCCCGTACCGCTACGGCCAGGTGCTGGTCGCATGGCCCGGTGCCGAGGCCGCCCAGATCGAGCGACTGATCCTGAACCCGCTCGAGGAAGAAATCGGCCAGATCGAGGAGATCAAGGAAATCCGCGGCACCGCGCGGCTCGGCTTTGCGCAGCTGATCGTCGGCATGCACCAGCACGTCTACGACACCGACAACGTCTGGCAGCGCGTCCGCGTCGCCATGGAGCGGGCGGAGCGCAAGTTTCCGGCGGGCGCGGGCCAGCCGGAGCTGTTAGACCGGATGATGGACACCGAGGGCATCGTCCTCGCGATCACCGGTTCGGAAGACCTGCTCGAGCTCAACGAAGCAGCGCGCGCACTGCGCCGGGACCTGTTCCGCATGGGCGACATCGCCCGTGTGGAGCTGATCGCCGACCCGCTCGAGCAGCTCGTGGTCAGCCTCGATCCCTCCGTCGCCGGCAACTGGCTGCTCGACGCCAACGACATCAGCGCGCAGCTCGCGGCACGCAATGTCACGATGGCCGGCGGTTCGATGAGCCGGGACGGGCGCTCGCTCGTGCTGCGGCCGCAAACGGAGTTCCGCAGCCTGGAGGAGCTCGGCGACACGCCGATCCGCCTGCCGTCCGGAGCGCTGCTGCCGTTGCGGGAATTCGCCAGCCTCCGGCTCGCTCCCGCTGAGCCACCGACCGAGCGCATGTGGTTCGACGGCCGGCCGGCCGTGGGCCTGGGGATCGTGATACCCGAGAACAGGCTCAATGCCGTGCGCTTCGGAAAGCAGCTGCGCGCGCTGGTCGACGAGCTGCGGCCAGCCTATGCGCCGCTCGAGATCCACGAGATGTTCTACCAGCCGCAATGGGTGCAGGACCGGCTGGCGGAGCTGGCTCGCTCGCTGCTGCTCGGCGTCGCGATCGTCGTGCTGGTGTTGCTCGCGTTCATGGGACCACGACTCGGCGTGACGGTTGCGGGCCTGCTGCCGCTGGTCACGCTGTCTTCGCTTGGCATCTATGCGATGGGCGGCGGCGTGTTGCACCAGATGGCCGTGGCCGGACTCGTCATCGCGCTCGGCATGCTGGTGGACAACGCCATCGTCATGGTGGAGAACATCCAGTGGCACCTCGACCAGGGGCGCCCCCGCCGCGAAGCCGCGATCCTGTCCGTGCGCGAGCTCGCCGGGCCGCTGGCGGCCGCCACGGGCACCACACTGGCCGCATTCATGCCGCTGTTGCTGGCCCAGGGCGATACCGCGGACTTCACGCGCGGCATACCGATTCTGGTGATGCTGAGCCTCGTGGTCAGCTATTTCTATGCGGTGTTTGCGACACCCGTGATGGCTTCGCTGGTCCTGCGCCCGCGCACCGGCGCCGCCGGCCGGCGGATGGCCCGGCTGGGCGAGCGCCTCGGCAGCCTGGCGGTGCGCCGCCCGTGGACGATTCTCGCCTTGGCCGCGGTGCTCGTTGCGACCGCCACGCTGCTCTCCGGCCTCATACCGCGGGATTTCTTTCCAAGCACGGATCGCAACCAGCTGATCGTGGACCTGCAGTTCTCGGAAGGCACCGAGCTGGAGTACACCGCGCTGCAGACCAACGCTCTCGCGCTGGAAATCGCGCAGCGGGAGCGCGTCACCGACGTGCACGTGTTCGCCGGCTTCAGCGGCGCGCGCTTCTACTACAACCTGATCAAGATTCCGCGCTCGCCGCACCTCGGGCGCATCGTCGTAGTCACCGAGAGCGACAGCGACCTGCCGGCGCTGATGCACTGGGTACGCGCGCGCGCCGGCGAGACGCTGCCCGATGCGCATGTCGTCGCCAGCCGCCTGGGCCAGGGTCCGCCGATCGATGCGCCGGTCGAGATCCGCATCTTCTCGGAGCAACCGGCGGACCTGGTGGCGACCGCGGAGGAAGTGATGCGGCTGTTGCGCGCCACCCCGGGCGCGGTGGACGTGCGCCACAGTCTCGGCACCGGGCTGGCCACCATCTCGCTGGACATCGACGACGCCGCGGCGGCACGGCTGGGCCTGGCCCGTGCGGATGTCGCAACCCTGCTTGCCACCGTCAGCCTTGGCAAGGAGTTTTCCACGTGGCGGGCGCGCCGCGAGCCGTTGCCGATGCTGCTGCGCTCGCCCGAGGGCCGCGCGTTCCCGGTCGAGGCGCTCGAGGGGCTCCCGCTGGCGCTGCCCGATGGCACGGCCGTCCCACTGGGGCACGTGGTGGACATGCGGGTGGAGTGGCAACCCGCGGTGATTCGCCATTGGGACATGCAGCGCATGACGGCGGTGTTGGCGGAAACCGCCGATGGTTACACCTACGACGAAGTCCTGTCCGACCTTCGGTTGCGGCTCGCGGATTTGCAGCTCCCACCCGGCGTCCGCCTCGTGTTCGGCGGGGCGGCCGCGGAGGCCGGCGAGGCGAACACGGCGCTGTTCCAGACATTGCCGATCGGCGCCCTGCTGCTGCTCGTGTTCCTGTTGTACCAGTTCAACTCCTTCCGCCTGCTGGGGATCGTGCTCGTGACCGTGCCGCTGGCCGTGGTCGGCGTCACGCCCGGCCTGCTGCTGGCCGGCCAGCCGTTCAGCTTCACGGCAATTCTCGGCGTGATCGCGCTGGTCGGCATCGTCGTGAACAATGCGATCGTGCTGATCGACCTGGTCCGCAGGCTCGAGCGCGACGGCATGAACTTGGCCGCGGCGGTCATCTCGGCCGTCAGCCGCCGCACGCGCCCGATCCTGATGACCACGGCCACGACGGTCGCGGGCCTGCTGCCATTGACGCTGACACGGTCCACGCTATGGCCACCGCTGGCCTGGGCGATCATCTCCGGACTGATCGCATCGACCCTGCTGACGCTGGTGGTCATTCCGGCGCTGTACCGGCTGTCGATGCAGCGCGAAGGCGGGTCGGCCAGGGAGCGTACCGCGTTGCCTGCCTGAACTCCGGCGATGCTTGATCTGTCAAACGGGAAGGATCATCGTTGGCCCAGGGACCAGGCAGTTCGAGGTGCTCAGGTCTTGACCATTCGCACGCAGGCACGGCTGTGCGCGATCGCCGGTTGCATGGCGCTCGCAGGCTGCGCGGGCGCGCTTCCCACCCGCCCCGGGGCACTCGCTTACACAGATGCGGAACTGCTGTCCGGCGAGGCGCTGTTCGGCACGCCCGTGCAGGCAACCGAACTCCCCGATGAAGACCTGCGCGGGCTCGATGAGGAAATGCGCGCGTTCGTCGCCACCGCCATCGCCGGGACGATGACGGCCGAGGGGCGACTGCTGGGACTGCTGCGCGCCATGCTTGGCGGCGGCTTGTTTTCGCTCGACTACGACGGCGAGCTGACGCTGACCGCGCGGCAGACATTTCACGCACGGACCGGCAACTGCCTTGCCTTCACGAACCTGTTCGTGGCGCTGGCGCGCGAGGCGCGCCTCGACGTCAGCTACCAGCACGTCGAGGTGCCCGCCTTCTGGAGCGGTGACGGCGACCTGGCGATCCTGAACCAGCACGTCAACGTGCTGGTGCGCGATACGACCGGCGGCACCGTCTTTTCGCGCATGCAGGTCGTCGACTTCAACCTGCCCGGCTTCCGCGGCGGCTATCCGCAATGGCCCATCAGCGACGGTCGCGTGGACGCGCTGTTCTACAACAACCTCGCGACCACGGCGATGCGCGCGCAGGACACCCGCACCGCCTTCATCTACCTCCACAAGGCGCTCGAGGCGGAGGCGGGGGTGGCGCCGATCTGGTCCAACCTCGGCGTGCTCTACATGCGCAGCGACCGGCCGGACGAGGCCGAGGGCGCATTCCACCGGGCGCTGCAGGCCGATCCGAAGCACAAGCCCGCGATGAGCAACCTGGCGCGTCTCTATGAACAGCAGGGCCTGGCATCGCTCGCGGCCGACTACCGCGAAAGAATTCGCCGGCACCAGCAACGCAACCCGTATTACCACCTTGCCCTGGCGGAGAGTGCCTTCGAGGAGGGCCGGCCGGACGCCGCGCTCGCCTCAATTGATCGCGCCATTCGCCTGCGCAAGGACGAGCACCGCTTTCACTACCTGCGCGCCCTGATCCTGGCACAGGCCGGCCGGCTGGAAGCCTCCCGGGCAAGCCTCGAGCGCGCGCGGGAGTATGCGTCGGTGGCCCAGGTGCAGGCCGTCTACGAGCGCAAGCTGCGCTCGCTGAACTAGCCGGCGGACTCACTGGCCGGCAAGCTTGTAGCCCTTCTCCCGAAACAGCGCGAGGCACACAGCCGCGATCTTCGGGTCATAGCGCGTGCCCGCGCCCGATTCGATCTCGGCCAAGGCGGTTTCGAGCATCCGCGGCGGCCGGTAGGGGCGCGGACTGCACATCGCTTCGACGACATCCGCGACGCCGATGATGCGCGCCTCCAGCAGGATCCGGTCGCCCTTGAGTCCATCCGGGTAGCCGCTGCCGTCGTAGCGTTCGTGGTGCTGCAGGACGATGTCCGCCAGCGGCCACGAGAAGCGGCTCTTGCGCAGGATCTCGTAGCCCTGGCGGCTGTGAGTCCTGGCGATCTCCATTTCCATTGGCGTCAGGCGCCCCGGCTTGGCGAGCACTTCCGCCGGAATCGCCAGCTTGCCGACGTCGTGCACCCGCGCCGCCATCTCGGCGCGGTCCTGCATTTCATCGTCGAGCCCGAGCGCGGCGGCGATTGCACGCGCCAGGCGCGAGACGCGCGTCTCATGCCCGGCCGTGTACGGATCCCGCATCGCGACGATCGTGCTGACCACGTCGATGGTGGCCAGCATGTTGGCCTCCAGGAACTCGAGATGTCGTGCCTCGCGCTGCTGATGAGCCTTGCGCCGGAGCAATCCCCACGCGCTCTCAGCGAGCAGCCGCACCCGGCTGATGTCACCCTCGTCATAGGGTTGCAGCTTGTTGCCGACGCCAAGCACCAGCACCGGGCGGCCGCGCTCGAGCACCGGCACTGCCAGGTGGCGGCTCAGCGGCGAATGTCCCGCGGGCAGCCCGCGGCGATAGTTGTGCGCGCTGAGCTCGTTGTGCACCACCGGCCGGCCCTCACGGACGCAATCGGCCCAGATGCCCGCGCGGTCGAGCGCGTAGTGCGTTTCCGCGCGGATCGTGCACTCGGCCAATGCGCCGGACGACCAGGCGGCCAGCCGGATGTCGCCGCCGGCTTCGACCACGTGCAGATAGGCCGCGCCGCTGAGCGTGACCTGCTCCGCCAGCTCGACCGCGCGCCGGCCGACACCAAGCTCATCGAGCCCGGGCGCCTCCTCGTGAAGCGCAAGCAATGCGCTGGTCAGCAGGTAGCGGTCAGGCGCGTGTGTGGTCGGGTCCAGCATCAGTATTATTTTTTTCCTCTTTGCGGTGCGGCGTCCAGCTGGATGGTGAACGTGGCGCCATGGCCCGGCTCGGTCTCCACGCCGATGCTGCCGCCCATCGCCACGACCAGCCGCTGCGAAATCGCCAGGCCGAGACCGATTCCGTCCTGCCCATCATCGCGCCGCCCTAACTGGCTGAATGGCGTAAACAGTCGCGGCCGATCCTGGATCCCGATGCCGGGCCCGGTATCGGCCACGGTGATCTCGGCAACGTCCGCCCGCCGCCGGCAGCGCACCGTGATGCCACCCTGCGCGGTGTACTTGACCGCGTTGCTGACCAGGTGGGTCAACACCTGCTCCAGCCGGCGCGGCTCCGCCAGCGCGGCACACGGCCCGACCTCAGCCTGCAGGGCAAGGTGCTTGGCCGTCGCCTGCGGCCGGAATGCCTCGACGACCCTGACGACGAGATCGCGCAATTCCACGGTTTCGCGCGGCAGGCGGGCGCCGGCAGCCTGCAGCCTGGCGATTTCGAGCACGTCCTCGATCAGCGCCAGCAGGCGCTCGCCAGCGCCCCGGACGATCATCAGCTGCTTGCCCTGCTCCTCGTTGAGCTCGCCGGGCGCGCCTGACAACAACAGGCTGCTGAAGCCGATGATCGAGTTCAGCGGCGTGCGCAGCTCGTGCGACATGTTGGCCAGGAACGCCGTCTTGATGCGGTCTGCTTCTTCGGCGCGATCACGGGCAGCCGCCAGCTCGGCGGTGCGCTCCTGCACGCGCTGCTCGAGCTCGTCGCGCGCCGCGCGCAACTGTGCCTCGGCGCGCTCACGTGCAGCGCGCTCGGCGAAGCGCTCGAGGGCCGTCGCGAGGTCCCGCGCCATGTCCTTCAACAGCTCGAGGGTGTCGCCCTCGAAGAACCCCGGCTCGTGCGAATACACCGTGAACCACGCCGGCGACTCATGCGGGATGCCGAGCAGGAAGCTCGCGTAGGCGCGCACGCCCCGCCGCAGGCAGGCCAGGCGCGTGCCGGCACCGGCGGCGCCGTGCTCGACATCGTTGACCACGACCAGCCCGCCGGCAGCCCGGGCGGCGGCAGCACCCGGGAAGCTGCCGCCTTGCCCCTCCGCCGCGAGGAGCTCCGTCGCCAGTTCCAGCGCCCCCTCGCCGGCTGCAGCGAGCACCGATGGACCTTCGGGCGCGGGATCGTGGCGGGTCGCAGCGGCCAGCGGGAAGGCTGCATGGGCCACCGCAATCGAGCACGCCTCGACCAACAGCTCGTCGAAGCGGTGCGAGCGGGCGATCGCGCGATTGGTCTCCGACAGTGTCCGGTAGAGCAAGGTGCGCCGCTGCAGCTGGCCTGCAAGCCGCTTGCGGTTGCCGATATCCTCGATCGCGCAGACGATGTACTGGATTCGGCCGCCCTCGTCGCGCACCGCCGACGCGGTCAGCTGCGCCCAAAACACGCTGCCGTCGCTGCGCCGGCAGCGCTGCTCGAGCTTGTACTCCTGCTGCTGGCCGGCCAGCAGCGCGTCGAACTGCGCCAGCCCGCGCGGCAGTTCTTCCGCCACACTCAGCTGCCCCAGGGTCATACCTTCGAACTCGGCGGGCTCGTGGCCGAACAGCTCCGCAAAGCGCGTGTTGACCATCAGGATTCGGCCGTCGGTCGCGACATGCGCCATGCCGATGGCGGTATGGTCGAAGGTATTGCGGAAGCGCAACTCGCTGCGGCGCAGCTCTTCCTCGGTGCGCTTGCGCTCGGTGATGTCCCGGATGATGCTCTGGAGGAAGGTCTCGCCATCGACCTCGAACGGCCGCGTGCTGACCTCCACCGGGAACTCGCTGCCGTCCTTGCGGCGGTTCCAGGTTTCGAACAGCAGCCCGCCCTCGGTCTTGGCGACGCTCAGCTGGCGACGCCCCGCAGAGACCAGGCCGTCGGGACGCAGCTCGAGCACGTTGCGCCCCAGCAGTTCCTCGCGCGTGTAGCCGTAAGCGCTCAGCGCGCGGTCGTTGCAGTTGACGATCACGCCCTCGGCATCCTGCAACAGGACAATGTCGTTGGCGAAGCGCGTCAGGTATGAAAAATGCTGGTCGAGCGCCTCGCGCTCGCGCAACACGCTGGCGAGCATCGCATGATTCAGGGTCTGCTGCTGGCGGAACAGCGCCAGGATCAGCAGGCCCGCTGCAGTCAATGCAAGCAGCACGACCAGCGCGGTGTTGCGCAGCAGCGCGGGCGCGCGTGCATATATCTCATCCTGCTCGATGGCGCTGACGACGACCCAGTCGGTGCCCTGCACCCTGGCGAGGGTAAACAGCACCGGCTTGCCGCCCGGGAAATAGCCGGCGTATACGCCGCGATCGCCGCGCGGGGCATAGCCCGCGTCCGGGCTGGCCTCGTACATCGGGAAGTAGATTTCCGCACCGCCGAGGAGCGGCGCCTGGAAGCCCGGCAACAGCACCAACTCGCCGCCGGGCCCGAGCTTCGTCAGCGTCGACTCGCCGTTGCTGCCCTGCACCGGCCAGGTCCGCACGATCGACGTGAGCTCCGGTTCGATGTCGACCACGCCGACCAGGAATCTCGCCGCCGCGCGGGGGCCGCCACGCGACGGCAGCCGATAGGCAAAGGCGACCTCGGTGGCCACCGCGGCGCCTGGCTGTGCCATGGCGAAGCCGACCTTCCCGGCGGTGGCGCCCGAGGTCGCCGCCGCAACGAGCCCCGGGTGCGCGGGCTGGCTGACCGTGTGCAAGGCAACGCCGTCCTGGTCCGCAATGACGACCGACGTCATGCCGAAGGCGTGCGCCATGTGCGCGAGATCGAAGCGCAATGCCGCCAGCGCCGCGGCGTCGCCGGCCACCGCGTCCGCGGCGTAATTCGAAACCGCATGGGTCCTGCCGATCGCGCCGACCGCGCGCGCCTGCGCCTCATACCAGCCGGCAACGCGCAATACCTTGGTATCGGTGACTGCGCGCAACAGTGCATAGGATCGTTCCTCGAAGTTGCGCAGGTTCTGCTGGTAGACCTGCTGCCCGATGCCGAGGATTGCCGCCGCGAGCAGCAGGAAGATCGCGCCGAGCAGCCAGCCCCGCGGGGCGCGCCCGCGGCTTTGTTCCGGCACCCGCGGCACGACTCGCAGCAATGCATACAGCAAGGTGCTGGTCACCAGGACAAACAGGATGCCCTTCGCGGTGCCGAGCCAGACAACCTGCTCGGTCGTACCGCCGAGATCCGGCAGCAGGCGATCGGAGGTGATGATCCACAGGGTGCCCAGCAAGGCATACAGCGCGCAGATGCCGAGCGCCGTGCGGCGCGGCACAGTGAGGCTCCGCGGCCCGCGGGCTGCAGCTCCGGCGCTTTCCACTGTCGCTGAACTCCCTGGTGTTCCCCGACGCAAGCGCGGTCCCTGCACAGAACCGGGGGTGATGGTGGCTACGGGTGGGCTCGAACCACCGACCTCAGCATTATGAGTGCCGCGCTCTGACCAACTGAGCTACGTAGCCGCCGCTGCGCCCATCAGCGCGCATACCCGGAAGGGCCGGAAATTCTCACCGCGCCCCACTGAACTGTCAAGGCGAGCACCGCCGGTGAATTTGCGATATCTCAAGGTACGGGGCCCGGCGCCGCCGCAGGATTGGCGTCGATGCCCCGACCCACCGGGGGCGGAATTACATCCATGGATACCCTCCGACAGCGCTGGCGAATCCTGACCGTCGCACCACACCGGATGTTCTTTGCGACCGGGTTCTGCTGGTTGCTCGCCTGGTTCTTGTGGTGGGCCATGCTGCTGGCGGCGCGCGCCGCCGGGTTCGGCGGGCTCGAGCCCGGTCGGCCGGCCTTGCTCATGCACGGCGCAGCAGCCCTGTTCCTGGCTTACCTGCCCTTCATGTACGGCTTCCTGTTGACGGTCTACCCGCGGTGGATGACGGCGCCGCAGCCGCACCGAGGCGCGATGATCTGGGCCTTCGCGCTGGCCAACGCTGGCCAACTGTTGATCATGGCGAGCCTCGTTGCACCCGCTGCCTGGGCGGCTGCCGGCTGGCTGCTCGCGAGCGGCGCGCTCGCCATCATCGCCACGACCCTGTTCCGCATCCTGTTGCGGGCCAGGCAGGCGGTCCCGCACGCCGTGACAGTGCTGTTCGGCCTGGCCGCCGGGTTCGCCGGGATGCTGCTGTTTGCCATGATGACGATGCGCGGCGATTTCGCCGCCTGGCCGCTGGCGCGCGGTCTGGGCCTGTGGGGCCTGCTGCTGGTCGTCTATTTCAGCGTCTGCCACCGGATGATCCCGTTCTTCAGCTCGCGCGTCGTGGCCGGCTACGTGACGTGGCGCCCGGACTGGATTCTCTACCTGTTCGTGGCACTGGCGCTGGCCCGGGCACTGCTGGAGCCGGCCCCGGCCTTCGCGTGGCTCGCCACGCTGCCCATGGCCGCAATCGCCGTCGCCTGCGCGCTGCGCTGGCGGCCGCGGACGCGGTCCGGGACACGGCTGCTGGACGTCCTGCACATCGCGTTCGCATGGCTGCCGTTCGGCCTGACGCTGGCGGCGCTCGCTGATCTGGCCGCCGCGTTCGGCGCGCCCGGGCTGCTCGGCCGGGCGCCGTTGCACGCGCTCGGGATGGGCTTCCTCGGCGGTATGCTGGTGGCCATGGTGACCCGTGTCACGCTTGGCCACTCGGGCCGGCCGCTGGTGCTCGACCCGCTGACCTGGCGGCTGTTTCTGGTCGTCCAGGCCGCCGCCGCCCTGCGCGTGGCGGCCGAGTTTCTGCCACCTGCCGCTGCATGGCTGAACCTCGGCGCGGCGCTCGCGTGGGCCGCTGCACTGCTGGCGTGGGCGGCCTTGACCCTGCCGGCCTACGTCCGCCCGCGCGCCGACGGCGCGCCGGGCTGAGCGCGGCGGCGTGGCTTACTATTGGCTGAAACAGGTCCATGTCTGCAGCGTGCTGCTGTCGTTCACGCTGTTCCTGCTGCGCGGCGCCTGGGTGCTCAGCGGGCGCGAGCTGCCGCGCCAGCCGTGGCTGCGCGCCCTGCCCCATGTCATCGACACGGTTTTGCTGGCCAGCGCGGTCTGGCTGACGACCATCATCCAGCAATACCCGTTCCGGGATGCTTGGCTGACCGCCAAGGTGCTGCTGCTGGTCGCCTACATCGTGCTCGGCAGCCTGGCGCTGCGCCGCGCCCGGACCCGGCCGGCGCGGGCCATGGCATTCGCGGCGGCGCTCGCCACCTTCCTGTTGCTGTTTTCCGTGGCGCGGGCTCGCCACCCGCTGGGGGCGCTGCTGCCGCTGGTCGGCTGAGCGCCTTGCGTCCCCGGCAAAAGCCGCGGTTGCGATCGCGGATAATTCATGTACCATCGATACATCTTGAGGCGCCCCCCGGCGCCGGGGTGGACTGCCATGCGCCTGACCTATTTCAGCGACTATGCGTTCCGGGTGCTGATGTACCTCGCTGTCACGCCAGGCCGGCGTTGCACGATCCGGGAGATCTCGGACGCCTACGACATTTCGCGCGCGCACCTGATGAAGGTCGTCAACCTGCTGACGCGCGAGGGCCTCGTGACGGCGCAGCGCGGCCCGAGCGGCGGCCTGACGCTGGCCCTGCCGCCGGACCAGATCAGACTCGGCGACGTGGTTCGCAAGACCGAGGACGATCTCGGCCTCGTGGAGTGCTTCCGGCCCGAGAATTCGTGCAAGCTGACGCCCTCGTGCGCGCTCGCGCCGGCCGTCAGCCGCGCCTTGCAGGCGTTCCTCGCCGAGCTCGACAAGCAGACGATCGCCGATCTCGTCCGCAAGGAACAGCCCATCCGGCGGTTGCTCAAGATTCCGTCATGAATGCGCGTGGCGGCGGTCGTCCGGCCGATCCGCGCTGCGGTCATTGCCCGATGCCGGCGATCTGCGAGACGGACGCGGACGGCGGGCTGCCCGGCGTGCTGCTCGAATCCGTCGCCGAGCAGCGCACACTGGCGCCCGGCGCGACGCTCTACCGGGCCGGCGAAAAGCGCTGCTCCCTGTGGGTGATTGCCACCGGCGCGCTGAAGACCTGCGAGCTCGATGTCGAGGGACACGAGCAGGTGGTCGGCTTCCATGGCGCCGGCGAAGTGCTCGGCCTCGAGCGGCTCGAGATCCCGGCCCACCGCGGCTTCGCGCTCGCCCTGCAACAGAGCAGCGTCTGCCGCATCCCGATCAGCCGGCTGGTCGCGCAACTTTCGAGTCGGCCGGAACTGTGGCGCGCCGTCCTCGGCATCGCCGGCCAGCAGATCGCGAAGGCGCGCGAAGTCCATCGCGTGCTCGGCCACATGCAGACCGGCCAGCGGCTCGCTTGGTTTCTGCTGCAGGTCCATGGACGGCGCGGCGGCAACTGCGGCTGCAGCTGCAGTGACGCGCGCGACATCCAGCTGCCGATGCAGCGCCAGGACATCGCCTCCTTCCTCGGCATGACGCTGGAGACCGTCAGCCGCAGTTTCAGCGCGTTGCAGCGAGACGGCCTGATCGAGGTTCATGGCCGCGCCATTCGCCTGCTGGATCCGGCCGGGCTTGCCGCTCGGATTGCCCCGCTCGAGCGCGTCGCGGCCTGAGGACAACTATCCGGGGCTCATGGTGTTGCCGTCCAAGCACCGTCACAGAGCCTGTACGGAGGCTAGCGCTTAACTCGCGAGCGATAGCGGCTCTGACCAAGACATAGCGAGCCGACTCACTCGTTCCCGGCGCGAACTGACGGATATCCACGATCAGCGCACCATCTGCACGACGAGCGCCGATGAGGATCCTCACCCACCTGGATAGGAAAATCACCGGACCCAAAGGTCCTGATCCCTCGCCACGCCGGGCGCCGCCGCAGCGTGGTTTATTACATCGATCGGGATGACCGCGCGACGGACTCACCGGGGCTGCGCCGACGAGCCTGTCTCAGCGGCGACTGTATCGGTATTTCCCGGTATTTGGACACTCCCGTTCGCCATTATGGCGTACCATTCCCGTTGGCAAGGCGTTCTCGCCAGCACAAGTACACGGGAGCACAGGCATGTCCCGGGACACTCCAGACTCCGGCTATCGAATCGTCAGTCGCGAAGACTATTCCGACGTCACCTACCTGCTCGAGGTGCTGCACCCGCGCATGGCCCGGGCGGCGCGCCCCGGGCAGTTCGTCATCGTCATGTCGCACCCGGAGGGTGAGCGGATCCCGCTCACCATCGCCGACTACGACGCAGACGCCGGCACGGTCACCCTGGTGATCCAGGCGGTGGGCAAGACCACCCGGGAGATGCAGCAGACCTGCCGGCCCGGCACATCGCTGCACGCCCTCGTCGGCCCGATGGGCATCCCCAGCAAGCTCAGCCACGCGAAGAAAGTCCTGTGCGTGGGCGGCGGCCTCGGCGTGGCGCCGATCTACCCGCAGGCGCGCGGCTTCCGCGACAGCGGCGCCAAGGTGATCGGCGTGGTCGGCTTCCGCAGCCGCGAGCTGATGTTCTGGGAGGACAAGTTCCGGGAAGTCTGCGACGAGCTTTTCGTCTGTACCGACGACGGCTCGGCCGGCATCCACGGCCGGGTCACCGAGGGCATCCGCCAGGCCATCGAGCGCCACCCCGACATCGACGAGTGCGTGGCGATCGGCCCGCCGATCATGATGAAAGGCTGCGCGGAGGCCACCCGGCCGCACCGCATCAGGACCATGGTCAGCCTGAACCCGATCATGGTGGACGGTACAGGCATGTGCGGCGGCTGCCGCGTCAAGGTCGGCGGGCGCGTCAAGTTCGCCTGCGTGGATGGCCCGGACTTCGACGGCCACGAGGTCGACTTCGATGACCTGATGTCCCGGCTGGGGCGCTACCGGGAGACCGAGCAGCAGGCCACTGCGCGCTTCGAGGAAAGCTGCCGCATGCGGGCGGAGTTCGAGGCGGCCTCCGCCGAAGCCGCGCACGACACCTGAGGCCCGGATCATGGCAGCCAAGAAGCGAACCATCCGGACCATCCCCCAGGACCGCACCCCGGTGCAGGAGCTGGACCCGGCGGTGCGCGCCCGCAATTTCGAGGAAGTCAGTTGCGGCTATACCGAGGCCGAGGCACTGGTCGAGTCGGAGCGCTGCCTGCATTGCCCGGACGAGCCCTGCGTGCGCGGCTGCCCGGTCAACATCGACATCCCGGGCTTCATAAAGAAGATCGGCGAGAAGAACTACCACGGCGCCTACGATGTCATCACCGGCACCAACCTGCTGCCGGCCGTCTGCGGGCGCGTCTGCCCGCAGGAGAACCAGTGCGAGGGCGTGTGCACGGTCGGCGACACGCTGGAGCCGGTGGCCATCGGCCGCCTCGAGCGCTTCGTCGGCGACATGGCCATCCGCGAGGGCTGGAGCAACGTGCCCTACATCGAGCCGAACGGCTTCCGGGTCGGCATCGTCGGCTCCGGGCCGGCCGGCATGGCCTGCGCCGCGGACATGGCCAAGGCCGGCTGCGAGGTCACGGTGTTCGAGGCCTTCCACGAGGCCGGCGGCGTGCTCAAGTACGGCATCCCGGATTTCCGCCTGCCGAACAGCATCGTGGACGCCGAACTCGGGAAACTGGTGCAGCTCGGCATCCGCTTCGAGTGCAACACGCTGGTCGGCCGGCTGTTCACCATCGAGGAGATGCTGGAGGAGATGGGCTTCCACGCCGTGTTCATCGGCACCGGCGCGGGCTACCCGAGCTTCATGGACATCCCCGGCGAGTCGCTGAACGGCGTGCTGTCGGCCAACGAGCTGCTGACGCGCTGCAACCTGATGCATGCCCGCGACCCGGCGCGCTACGACACGCCGCTGCCCCCGAGCCGCAACGTCGCGGTGATCGGCGCCGGCAACACCGCCATGGACGCCATGCGCGTCTGCCTGCGGCTGGGCGCGGACAACGTGCACTGCATCTACCGGCGGAGCCGGGCCGAGGCGCCGGCGCGCGCCGAGGAGATCCACCACGCCGAGCAGGAAGGCATCCGGTTCCACTGGCTGACCCACCCGGTGGCGATCCTCGACGACGGCCGGAACAACATCCGCGGCCTGCGCTGCATCCGCATGGAACTCGGCGAGCCCGACGCCTCGGGACGGCGGCGCCCGGTGCCGGTGCCCGGCAGCGAGTTCGATTTCGAGGCCGACCTGGTCATCTACGCCATCGGCACCAACGCCAACCCGATCATCGGCCAGACCTCAGGGCTGAAGCTCGACCAGCGGGGCTACATCGCCACCGACGAGCACATGGCGACCTCGATCGCCGGCGTGTTCGCGGGCGGCGACATCGTCACCGGCGCCGCCACGGTGATCCAGGCGATGGGCGCGGGCCGGCGCGCGGCGCGCAGCATGAAGGCCTGGCTCGGCCTGCGCGACACCGAGGAGTGGTGCGCAGCCTCCGGCGTGACCTCCGCGGAGCGGCTGTTCGGACTCGACCCCGCGGAGCACGACTTCTCCCGGGTGCGCGTGCCGAAGAGCGCATCCGCTTCGACCTCGAGACCCTGACGCCAACGGCCCGACGGCCACCAGGACCATGAACGCCATGCACACCGCCACCGCCACCGTCACAGAGCTCCCGCGCCGCCACAAGCCGGCGGCGAAACAGGCCGTCACCCTCACCGAGCACATCATCGAGATCGTCAGCGACTCCGGCGAGGGCGCGCAGCGCTGCGGCCAGTCGGTGGGCTCGATCGCGGCCCGCATGGGCAACGGCGTCTGGACGGTCGAGATCATCCCGGCCGAGATCCAGCCGCCTGCGCGCAGCGTGGCCGGCGCGAGCGGCAATCGCATCCGGCTGGGCTCGGGCCCGATCACCAATGGCGGGGACGAGGCGGATCTCGTGGTGGCGTTCAACGAGCAGGTGCTGCTCGGCCGGGTGCGCGACGGCGAGCTCAAGCCGGGCTGCATCATCCTGCTGGAGAGCATGTGGCGCGAGCACCGCGACGTGAACATCCGCATGGCTTACAGCCAGACCGTCGAGCGACTTAAGGCCGAGGGCTACCGGGTGATCGAGATCCCGATGGAGCGGGAGTGCCTGAAGCTCGTCTCCGACGCCCGCAAGGGCAAGAACATGTGGGCGCTGGGCATGCTGTGCAGCCTGTACAGCCTCGACCCGGAGCTCGGCCGCGAGCAGGTGGCGTTCGCGCTCAAGAAGAAATCGGCCAAGGTGATTTCTGCCAACCAGGCGCTGCTGGACGCCGGCTATGCCTGGGCCGAGGAAAACCTGGAACTCAAGTTCCGGATCCCGGCCGCCCGGGCCACCGAGCCGCAGATCGTGGTGAACGGCAACACTGCGCTGGCGCTCGGCGTGCTGGCCTCGGGCATGGAGATCTGCGCCATGTACCCGATCACCCCCGCCACCTCCGTGTCGCACTACCTGAGCGACGTGTTCGAGAAGGTCGGCGGCCTGGTCCACCAGGCCGAGGACGAGATCGCGGCCGTCACTTTCGCGCTCGGCGCCTCCTATGCGGGCCGCTGCTCGGTGACGGTGACCTCCGGCCCGGGCTATTCGCTCAAGCAGGAAGCGCTCGGGCTGGCGGTGATGGCCGAGATCCCGATGGTGGTCATCAACGTGCAGCGCGGCGGGCCGAGCACCGGCCAGCCGACCAAGGCCGAGCAGGGCGACCTGCTGACGGTGTGCTACGGCAGCCACGGCGACGCGCCCAAGGTGGTGATGGCGCCGTCCGGCATCGAGGATTGCTTCTATTCCGTGATCACCGCCCGCAAGATTGCCGAGACCTTCAACATGGTCGTGGTGATCCTGTCCGATGCCAGCCTGGCGACCGCGCAGACCCTGTGCCCACGGCCGACCTTCAGCGAGGACTGGCTGGCGCCGCCCATCGACCAGAGCCCGGTCCCCGAAGGCGTCAAGCCCTATGACTGGAACGACGCCACCGGGCTGTTCCGGCGCTTCGTGCCCGGCCAGCCGGGCGGCATGCACACCGTCACCGGCCTGGCCCACGACCGGGCCAGCAAGGTGGCCTATGATCCGGCCAACAACGAGGAAGGGCTGCGTCACCGCAGCATGAAGCTGGCCACCCTGCAGAAAACGCTCACCCCGCCGAAGGTGTTCGGCGAGCCGGAGGGCGACCTGCTGCTCGTAGGCTGGGGCAGCACGCGCGGCGCTATCGAGGAGTCGGTCATCCGGCTGCGCGCCGAGGGCCACCGCGTGTCCTCGCTGCACCTGTTCTTCATCCAGCCGATGCCCTCCGGCATCGGCGAGATCATGCGCCGCTTCAAGCGCGTGATGACCATCGAGAACAACTGGTCGGACCGGCCCGGCGACGGGCTCATCGACGAGGAGAACCGGCGCTACTCGGCGCTGGCCATGATGCTGCGCGCCCGCTACCTGGTGGACGTGGACTGCTGGAGTGAGTCGCGCGGCCGGCCCATCAAGCCGGGCGCGATCTGCAAGGCACTGCGCGAACGGCTCGCTGCCTGGAGCATATAGTCATGACGCGGAATGCAACCCACTGCCTGATGAAACTCTACGAGGAGCGTCACGCGCTCGAGGATTACCAGGGCGGCGTGCCACGCTGGTGCAACGGCTGCGGCGACAACGCCATCCTGGCGGCGGTGCAGCGGCTGTGCCGTGACGAGGGCCTCAAGCCCGAGAAAACCGTGTTCGTCTCCGGCATCGGCTGCTCCAGCCGCTTGCCGCATTACATGAAGACTTACGGCTTCCACGGCATTCACGGCCGCGCGCTGCCCATCGCCCAGGGCGTGAAGATGGCGCGGCCCGACCTGAAAGTCTTCGTCAACACCGGCGACGGCGATTGCTGCAGCATCGGCGCGGCGCACTGGATCCACGCTATCCGCTACAACATGAACCTGACCATGCTGCTGCACGACAACCATATCTACGGCCTGACCAAGAAGCAGGCTTCGCCGACCTCGCCGCTCGGGACCCGCAGCAACACCACGCCGCGCGGCGCCTACCTGGATGCGCTGAACCCGCTGACTGTCACCCTCGGCGTGCAGAACGTCTCGTTCGTCGCGCAGGCGGTCGACTGGATCCCGGAGTTGCTCTACGACATCATCTCGGCTGCCTATCACCACAAGGGCTTCTCTTTCGTGCGCATCATCCAGCGCTGTCCCGAGTTCATGCCCGGGGAGTTCGAAGCCTGGATGAACGACCCGCAGCGGACCCTGATCCTGACCCACGAGGACGGCCTCCGGCCCAGCGCCGCGATCGGCCGCCTGTACCGCAACCAGCTTGGGCACGACCCGGCCGACATCGACCGGGCCCGCGAGATTGCCTCGAGCCAGGATCCCGTCCCGGTGGGCGTCCTGTACCGCAACCCCGCGGTGCCCTGCTACGAGGAGATCCGCCACGCCGGCATGCGGCGCACCCCCGACCTCGTGCGCGTGGGCCTCGAGGCCGAGTTCGACAAGTTCACCGTCTGGCCGGAGGGCCGGCAGCCGGCGGCCTAGGATCCCATCGACGCCATGGACGCGATACGCCAGCACCAGACCGTATTCCACCTCACCGGCCGCGCGCCCGTCGCACCGCTCGAGCCCATTGCGGCGACCAGCCTGCGCCCGGCGCTGCTGTCCCGCTACCGGGACCTCGGGCGGCTGCGCTACGACTTCCCGGTGGTCCTCACGCGGCCCGCGGAGGGCGGATCCTTCATGCTCGCGCTGCGCGACATCGTCAACTCACTGGTCGCCGACACGGTGCCCCAGGGCGCTGCCGGCGAGGCCTTCCGCAAGCATCTCCTGCGGGTCGAGCGGGACATCCGCCGCGCTGCCGGCGCCCGCGCTGGTGCCACGTTGTCGGAGCTGTGGATGGAAGCGTCCGCACGACTCGCAGGGGATGACGAAGCGCTGCGGGAGTTCCTCGCCCGGGCCGGCGAGGAGATTGCTATCGACGGCCCGGTCGCGGATTGCGACGCGCATTTGCCGCGCACGCTGTTCATGCATGCGTGGCGGGCGGTGCATAACGAAAAGCAGGCGCGTGTCCGCGCCGACATCGATGCGCTGATCATGAAGCTCAGCGACATCCTGCGCGCGGACTTCGTGCGTTCGGAAGCCGGCCGCCGCCCCGAGAGCCTGAAGGCCGCCGTGGGCACCCGGCAGCAGGCGCTGTTCGATTTTGACGCGATGGCGCGGCTGCTGGCGGGCAGCGCACCGGGCGGCGGCCTGCCGGCGCTGCGGCGCACGCGCATCGAGCGCGTGCTGGAGGTTCTGCGTTCACAGCGCTTCTTCCCGGCGACGCTGCCCTCCGGCGAGCCACCCTACGAGTTTGCCTTCGACACCTGCCGCGGCGTGCAGCAGGCCTTCCAGGAGCGTTTGCCTGCCATGGCCGAGCTCGTGAAGGCCATGTCCATCGCAGAGCTCGAATGCGAGGGCCAGTACGAACAGGCAAAGCATGACGCGTTCTTCGCCGCCTTCGGGCCGGACACGCTGTCGCCCGAGGACATGCGGATCTTCCCCGACTACCTCGTCTGCCTGCGCGGCCGGCCGACGGACACCGTGACCGACACGCACCTGATGCAGCTCCTGTCGTCGGGCATCCCGGTCAAGATTCTCGTGGAGGTCGACGACATCCTGGAGGAATCATCCGCGGGGCGCGGGGGATTCGCTTTCGGCGTGCGCAGCGTGCAGCTCGCCAGCCTCGCGGTCGGGTTGAACGACGTGTTCGTGCTGCAGACTCCCAGCGCCAACCTGCTGCAGATGCAGGCAGGCATCCGGCGCGGGCTGGAGGTGCCGGCGCCGGCGCTGTTCTCCGTCTATACAGCCACGGGCACCCCTGCCGGCGGCTTGCCACGCTATCTGGTGAGTGCCGCAGCCCTTCAGTCGCGCGCCTTTCCCGCCTTCATCTACGACCCGACGGCGGGCGCCGACCTGGCTTCGAGATTCTCGCTGGATTACAACCCGCGGCCGGACAGCGACTGGGCGGTGACGGCGTTCGAGTACGCCGACGAGTCGCTGCAGCGGGTCAGCAAGCCGCTGGCCTTCACCCTCGCCGATTTCGTGCTAACCGACACCCGATACGCGCACCATTTCGCGCGCGTGCCCCACGAGGCCTGGAACGAGCGCATGGTTTCCGTGGCGGACTGGCTGGCGGGGTCGCATGCCGCGGCGGACGGCTGGGTGCCGAGCCTCCCCGCGGTCGACCATGACGACTTCCTCCAGCAACTGGTCGTGGACGACCGGCTCATCCAGGCGACCCAGCGCTGCCTGCAGAACTGGCACCGCCTGCAGGAACTCAGCGGCGTGCGCAACTCGCACGTCGAGCGCGTGCTGGCGCGGGCGCGCGCCGCCTGGGAGGCGGAGCGGGATGCTCAGTCGGCTGCGCAGGCCGTCGCGCAGCCCGCCGCGCAGGCTGCCGCGCCCCACTCGGCTGCACCCCCTCCGGCGGCGCCGGGCAGGGCCGGGAACGGGGCCGCGGAGCCAGTTCCGGCGACGGAGGACGAGCCGGCCCGCAATCCGGACGAGGCCTGGATCGAGACCCTGCGCTGCTCCACCTGCAACGAGTGCACGCAGATCAACAGCCAGATGTTCGCCTACAACGAGAACCAGCAGGCCTACATCAAGGACATCTCGGCAGGCACCTACCGCGAGCTGGTGGAGGCCGCGGAAAGCTGCCAGGTATCGGTTATCCACCCGGGCAAGCCGCGGGATCCGAATGAGCCCGGGCTGGACGAGCTGCTCGAGCGGGCGCGGCCCTTTCTCCAGGGGTGAGATTTCCGGGCGGGGACGCCGGCTGGCGACCTCGGCGCGATGCGTGGTGATGGACCTGGGCGCAACGCCTCAAGCGGGTGTTCAATTAACCGGGATGACCCCGCGACGACGCTCCGGGGCTCGGCGGACTAGACGTTGAAGCGGAAATGCACCACGTCGCCGTCCTGGACGACATATTCCTTGCC